>CAYZNN010000010.1:0-91812 GCA_964479665.1 uncultured Rikenellaceae bacterium
TTTCTTTTTTCTTGTCCATTTTCATCTTTGTGCGGTGCTATATTTACGCTATTTGAGTAAACCTATATCAGAACAAGTCACTTTTGCCTGCTTGCATCAGCCCCTGCCGGCAATTCCTAATGCGATATTCCATACGTAAAACAAATCTTTTTCAATTTTACCCTTTGCAATCGATTTAAATTCCCATTTTTGTAGTCACAAAATTTAAAACTAAAATCAACTTAAAATGAAAAAAGCAGCAAATCTTATCCTTTTCCTAGCCCTATCGGTGGGCGTTATGGCCAATCCGTTGACCTTGCGTTTAAACCTTAGCAACGGCCAGGTATACAACTTCCGTACTGAAACCAACCAAACCATTACCCAAACTGTACAGGGAATGCAGCAGGTTACCCAACAGAACCAGCTGGTTGAGTTCAAAATGGAAGTGCTCGACCGCGATGCAGTTGGTAATTTTGTTACCAACATTGTATATACCCGCTTTGCAGCCAAAATTGTTGCTGCTGGTCAGGAACTCTCGTTCGATTCAGATATTGATAAAACTTCGCAAATGCCCCAGTTTGGTGCGTTTGCTGCCATGATAGGTAAAAGTATGAAGGCTACCTACTCCCCACTGGGCGATGTGGTGAGCGTTGAGGGCGTTGAGCAACTATTCGAGGAAATTCTAAACTCCGTTTCGGGCGGTAACGAAATGGTGAAACTGCAAATGAAAGCCATGATGGGCGATAACTTTAGTGCCGATGCCATGAAGCAAATGGTAAAGGCTGGCTTGTTCAACTACCCCGAAAAGGCTGTAGCCATTAACGATACTTGGAGCAGCAGCGAATCGGTTAAGAATATGGTAACCCTCAATGTAATGACCAGCTACACCCTTAAGGAGGCCAATGCCAGCGAAGCAACCATTGCCCACACGGCAACACTAACCACCCCTCCGGGCTCGAAAATGACCGTAATGGGAACCGAAATGGATGTGGCCATGTTTGGTACCCTGGAGGGCACAAGCCAAGTGGATTTAAGCAACGGAATGAGCAAAAGTTCGCTAGCTAAACAGAACATAAACGGCTCCATTACAGCCAGCCTTGGTGGCCAAACCATGAACATACCCATGACCATTGTAACGGATATAAAGGTTACCCTTTTATAGAGCATTTCACCCCCCGATAGGGTTCAAAACCCTGTAAGGGGTGGTTTTGAACCCTGTAAGGGGGGTAGAAAAAGCGGAACAATTTTTGACCAAAACGCAAATTCAATTGTTTAAACATAACTTAACATTTGCTTTTGCAAGCCAAATTGCCATATATTTACCTTTGGCAAGAAGCACAAAACCCGATATGTTTAACTTAATAACCAATCGCTTATGAAAATGAAAAATTTACTACGAACAGCGGCTCTAACCGCTGCAACCCTGCTGCTGTGGACAACAGTGGGGTGGGGGCAGGCTCTGCTTGTCGAAAACTTTGATTATACCGCAGGAACTAACCTTACAGCAAATGGATGGACAGCACATAGTGGTGCAGGTACAGCGCCCATACAAGTTGTCTCACCAGGATTAGTGTATTCTGGATATATGGGATCTGGCGTAGGTCTTGCAGCTGGAGTTAATAACAGTGGTGAAGATTCTCATAAATCCTTTACCCAACAAACTGAAGGTGTTGTTTATGCTGCTTTTTTGGTAAAAGTTAATGCTCCGGTTAATGGATATTTCCTTCACCTTGGCCCTACTACTCCTTCTGGAACCGATTTTCGTTGTAGACTTTTTATAGATGGTGCAGGCCCTTTTAAATTTGGACTTAGTAAAGGATCAAATACTGCAACTTTATCCGCAACTAATAGTGAGATTGGAACAACTTATTTGGTTGTTATAAAATATTCAATTGTAACTAATGCGTCAAATGACGAAGTTAGTTTGTTCGTTTTCGATTCAGGAGTTCCAGCTTCTGAGCCTGTTACACCCACAGTAGGTCCATTAACTGATGCAGCAATAACTGATATTAATCCAAACTCAATTGCATTAAGGCAGTACAACACTTCACAAAGAGTTGTAGTTGACGGCATCCGCATAGCTACCACTTGGGAAGAGGCTGTTAAAGCCGCCGGAGGCGACACTACCCCCCCCGTTCCCACCTTTAACCCTGCCAACGGTGCCACCGATGTGGCAATCGATGTGCAGCCTACCATTACATTCAACGAAGCCATTCGCAATACCGACAATAGCGAAATTACCAACGCCAACGTGGCTTCGTTGTTAACATTAACTGATCCATCAAAAGGTGCTGTTCCTTTTACAGCCACCATCGACGGCGACAAAAAGGTAATTACCATTACCCCCGATGCTGATTTGGCAAATGAGGTGGAGTACACCGTAAGTGTTGCTCCCGTTGAAGATGCTAGCGATAATGCAACGTTACTTCAAACGGCATCGTTCACTACCATTTCCAATACAACCCCTGTAATTACGCTAACCAGCACCCACACCGGACCTTACTATGCCAACGATGAGGTTACCGTAACCTGGACCTCGGCAAATATTGAAACAGTATTGGTTCAGGCTTGGGTACCCAGCGAAAATATGTGGCTTACCATGGCTTCTGCAAATGGATCAGCTGGAACCGCAACGTTTACAATTCCTGCCGATGCACAGTACAGCGCTGCATACAAACTGCGCGTAAAACCATCCGATGCTGAAACCCCCGTTTCCGAAACGGGTACCATTATGGTGCGTGCTGTTGCATTGGATTTGGAAACCGTTCGCGGTTATTTGGTAAACGACGAGTTCCGTTACGATGGCACTGCCATTGTTACCTTTACCCGTCCTGCCGGCGCACCTGGCTACAACCAGAAGTATATTGTAGACGAAACCGCCGGAATGCTTATTCACGACGCTTCAACCGTTATTACCACTCCCTACGCCATTGGCGATGGTATTAGCGGCTTGGTTGCCCGCAGGTCAGTATTTAACCAGCTGGTGCAAATTGTTCCTTTAGCCGATCCAGGCGCACCCGTAAGTACCGGAAACCAAATTGTTCCCGAGGTTAAAACGCTTTCCAATATTTCTTCGGCCGATCAGGGCAAACTGGTTTTGGTAAACGGAGTAACCTTCTCTAATACTGGAAACTTTGCTGCCGGTCAGAATTACACAATTACCGATGCCTCAAAGGCCAGCATGATATACCGTACCCAATTTGCCGAAGCCGACTATATTGGTCAGCCCATTCCGCAACGACCCATGGATCTGATTATGCTCGTTGGTCAGTTTAACGCTGACCTGCAACTATCGGCTCGTAGCATGGCCGATATGGAGCAGTATCCTCAGCTTACTGTAATTGCAGGACCCAACGGAACGGTTTCAAATTCATCGGGATACTACCCTGCTGAAACCGAACTCGATATTACGGCATACCCAGCAGAAGGATACCTTTTCGTAAACTGGACAGATGGCAGCTCGAATGTGGTAAGCACCGATAATCCCTATACTTTCAATATGCCTGCTACCGATTTAACGCTAATTGGTAATTTCCGGGCGATTGTAGATGGCTCTATCGATCCCAACCAGCTAACATTCTACCATAACTGGGATAATGGTATTTTCACTACTACTATTACCTGGGGCGATGCCTCTGAGGTTACTGGAATGTCGTACTGGGATGTTGAAGAAGAAATGTGGGTTCCTTTACCCACCACCATGTGGGAAGTGATTGACGATAACGGTGTTACCGCAACGCTGAGTATTGACCTTGCGCAAGCTCCCAATAAGATGCTTAAGAATGCTAAAGCAGATTACGTAATAGGATCGGTTCCTTGGAGAGTTGAATTCGACTTGGGCGCACCTGCCATGGGCGAAACCCTGCTGACGGTGAAAACCTTCGAAAGAATATTCGAAGTTGTTGATGCCGATTGGCAACCCATTGAGGGAGCTACCGTTGTAGTTGAGCCCTATTCTGGTAATGGAAACCCAGGTGTGGTTTGGAATGTTATTAATCCTACCACCTTTGAAGTTACAGCTCGTGGCGATTATTTTGTAACTGTAAGTGCTCCAGGTTTCGAAACCCACATGTTTAGCCTCGAAAATGTTGAGAACGATGGTACAATGACCATTGAACTTACTCCCAGCACACCTAACGAGTTCATGGTTACTTTTGAGGTAGTTGACGGTATTAACGGCACAATTAGAGCTTTTGTAAACAGCAGTGAAATTTGGTCGGGTTGGAACGTATATGCTGGTAGCGATGTGCTTTTTGAGGCATTTCCTTTCTGGGGATTCATGGTGAAGGAGTGGAAGGTGAACGGAACCGTTGTTGATGGTTATGTTCTACCAGAATACACTTATTCTAACCTCCAAAGCGATATTCACGTAACAGTAGAATTCGAACCGTTTGTATACCCCGAAATCCAGCCCGAAGAGCAGTTCTTCAGCATTCTGGATCCTGCCGATGTAGATTTTGAGGTTGTTTGGGGAAGCGAAAGCGAAATAACTGGTATCGATTACTCGTACTGGACCGAGGAGGATGAGCAGGTGATTGTTCCTCTTGTTGAAGGTGTTGATTACACTCTGGTTGACAATACCCTTACCATTAGCCAAAGCTTTATTGAGGACAACAATCAGGGAGTTGGCGACTATATGCAGTTCGTTGCCAGGTTTGGAATGGGTTCCGAGGTGTATTTTTATGTAGTTGTTGTTTACTCAACATCTCCAATGCTTATGCCCTCGGAAGTTGCATACGACCTTACCAACCCCGGCGATGTGTTCACCAATATATTGTATGCCCAAGCTGAAGCCATAACATCCGTTTCGGTAGGTGGAACTGAACTGCTTGAGGGCGAAGATTACCATATCGATGGTACCTTCTTATTTGTACATAACAGCTACCTAAGCAGCCCGCTAACCGAGGTTGACGATGTGGTGGTTATCGATGTTGAATTCGATACCGAAGATGTTGCAACACTTACCATTACTGCCATTGAGAGCGGTGTGGTGAACGCAACAATCGATCCTACATCTGTTACCTATTACGTAATGCCCGAGTATCAGGATATTACCATTACTTGGAACGATGCAACAGCCGTTACCGGACTGAATGTGAAGCTGAACTTCGGTTTTGGTTTCGAGGAGTTCGAGTGGCCATTCTACGATGTAACCGACAATGGCGATGGTACTGCCAACCTGCGTATTTTCTTCGATGAGGTGGAAATGAAAACTTCGAAAGAGACAACCCACATTACGAATGCATTAGTAACCATTTCGTTCGATGCTGGTGCGCCCTCATACTTATTTATGACCATTGTGGAAACATACTACGATGTGATTGTAAATATTAATCCTCAAGAAGCAGGATGGGTATGGGGTGCTCACGACTATCAGGAAGGCGAAACCGTTGAACTAGGTGTAGGCACAAACCCCGGATACCGTTTTGTAAACTGGACCGATGAGCAGGGAGTTGTTCTGAGCACCGACCCAGAATACACATTCGTAATGCCAGCTCAGGATGTTGTGCTTAATGCCAACTTTGAAATGGTTAAGTATGTAAGCTTCAACGTTTACAATCAATCCAACTCCCATACTATTGGCGATGCCGTAATTACCATTAACGGGGTTCAGTACGAAGCGGGTAACTATTACATTGCCCTACCTGTTGGTTCGTATACCTACTTTGTAGCTCGCGAGGGATACATAACAGCTACTGGTAATTTCGAGGTAGCTGGTATGGATCTGTTCATCAACGTTCCAATGGTTGCTGGTACCAACCCAACCTACACGGTTACCTTTAATGTGGTTGATATCAACAGCAACCCAATAACCGATGCGGTTGTTACTTTCAACGGGGTTGAAGGTGCGGTTGGCGAGTACACATTCACCGATGTTGAACCCGGTGTTTACAGCTACTCCGTAGCTAAGGATGGCTTTGTAACTTTTGCTAATTCGGTTACTGTAACCGGCGAGAATGTTACTGTTCCGGTAACTCTCAATTTGGTTAGCATTAATACCAATACGTTTGCAAACTTCAGCGCATACCCCAATCCGTTCAGTAGCACCATTAACCTGAGCAATCCTTCAGTAGTTAGCAGGGTTGTGGTAACCAATATTATTGGTCAGCGTGTAATGGATGTGGCTACCAACGGTGCCAGCAGCATTGAAACCGCAAGTTTACCAGCTGGTGTTTATCTGGTAACCTTCGAAGCTGCCAGCGGCGAGCGTCTCATTCGCAAAATGATAAAGAAGTAAACCAACGATTCCAAATCGTTTTTACTCACAACTAGGGCGGCCGCAAGGCCGCCTTTTTTATTACCTTTTGATTATTACTTTGCGTCTTTGCGCCCCCGCCTGCGGCTGGCAGGTTTGCGTGATCCGAGAAACGAGAACATTAGAACATTAGAACATTAGAACATTAGAACATTAGAACATTAGAACATTAGAACTGATAACCGACCCTTCGGGAGCCTCAGGGCAAGTAACTGACCCTTCGGGAGCCTCATGGCAAGCAACCGACCCTTCGGGAGCCTCAGGGCACATAACTGATAACTGAGAACAGATAACAGAGAACTGAGAACAATCAACCATATTTTCCCCCCAAAACTTGCCCTTCCCCATTTTTTAAACTATATTGTAACCCATTTTCCTCAATTTTTTAAACATAAAAAGTGAGTTAATTTGCACATTACTAATTAAATACACAAACTATGAGACTCAGAAATTTACTGAAAGTTTTTACTTTACTAGCTGCTTTTGCTTTTTCCCATAATGGGTTTGGGCAAACTGTAGTTGTTACTTCTAGGCCTTCGCACATCGACATCTCTTCGGCTACCAACGAGAGTGCCGTTTTAATGACCATATCAGGCTATCCTCAGGATGATGCTAGGTACAGATTATATAATGGTTTAAACCAGTATAACTGCTGGAATACTGCAACTAGCACTTATGTCACTTCAAATTCCTACGCAAGTGGTCCCCAGGTACCTGGTACACCCTCTTCTTCTACTACTTTTTGGATTGCTTTTGAAATTGGTACCAATTTAACAACCAGTGCCAGCTACCGCGATAGGTTGGGTACTGCATATACTGCAAATTACCAAACCCTCGCTCTACCCGCTGCAACAGCAATTACCAATCCGGTTACAATAACCAAAGCCGATGTAAATTTCACAACGTGGAACACCTTTTCTGAAAAATATGTTGTTTTAGGTTACGATCAGGCTGAAGGAGGAACTCTTATTGCCGCAACTTCAACCGCTCTTACAACCGGTGCTTTTTCTTTAAAAATCCCCGATGGAGTTCCCATTCACAGAATTGAAGTTAGAACATTATTGAATGTTCTGGTTGAATCGGTAACGGGTACCTGGCCTGCAACCAATTCGGTTTTTACACCTGTTATTACTCCAGGTTCCAATACTTTTTATACTCCTTATGTAGCAAATGTTACTATAACTTCGGGAACCGATGGCGCAGCCATTTACTATACCCTTAATGGCGACGAGCCCACCGAGAGTTCAACGCTATACGAGGGCCCTATTGCCATTTCGAGCACTACCACGCTAAAGGCCCGTGGCTTTAAGGCGGGTCTCGATCCAAGCACCATTGCTACTGCCGTTTACACCTTCAACGACCCCGATTTCACAGCTTCGTCAATTGCCGAGCTGCGCAGCTACGATGCCGATAATATCACCATTTACCGTTTAACTTCAGAAGCCATTGTTGCCTACGCACGAGTTGCCCGTGGTCAAAAGTACATTCAGGATGCTACTGCCTCAATCCTAATCGACGATAATGAAGGTAAGATTACTACTCCCATTGTTGCTGGCGACGGAATTACCGGTGTTACCGGAAAACTTTCGAGTTTCAACGGAATGCTTCAATTTATACCCGTACAGGATGCCGGAGCACCCACCTCTACCGGAAATGAAATAGTAGTTGTTGAAAAAACATTAGCTTCGCTAACAGAGGGCGACCAAGCTAAACTGATTCGTGTACCCCAATTAACGTTCAACGCAACGGGCAACTTTAGCATTGCCACCGATTTCGACATTAGCGACCCCTCGGGTGCTGCCAAATTCCGTACTACCTTCTCGGAGTCCGACTATATTGGCGATCCTATTCCCACCGAAACGCTCAAGCATCTTGTTGCTTTTGTAAATTACGACAACGCTGCGGGTTACCGTTTGGTTGCGCGCAACTGGGCCGATTTTGTTTTCGTTGGAACCGATGCAACCCTTGCTACCTTTAAATTGGGTGGTGTTGAAACCATTAATATGTTAAACGTTGAGGTGAACAACCCCGAAACCGACCCGGGTGCCACGCTTTTTGTTCCAAACCTCGAAGGTTTTGAAGGCATTGTTGCCACACCAACCGATGCTTATGCCACTCGCGTGGTTAAATTCAACGGAACCGTTGTTGAAGAGGCCAACCTGGCAGGCCAAACCTTTGCTCACGATGATGTTGTTGTAGTTACTGTAACTGCCGAAGATGGTGAAACCATTAAGCATTACAAGGTAACCATAAGCAGCAACGCTAGCGATGAGGCCGAAATTATCAGCTTCACGCTTCCCAATATGGCTGCCGATGCCGTTATCGACTCTGAAGAAGGAACCGTAACTGTTGAGGTTCTTTACGGAACTGATATAACCAGCATTATTCCAACCATTGTTGTTTCCAACGGTGCAACCATCGATCCAGCTTCGGGAGTTGCCCAAAACTTTACAGATCCTGTGGTATACACGGTAACCGCTGAGAATACTACAACAACAAAGGAGTGGACTGTTAACGTAACCGTTCTTCCAGCCAGCAGCGCTGCCGAAATTGTTACTTTCAGTCTTGCGGCCCAGGCTGCACCTGCAGTAATTAGCTCCGAATTGGCAACCGTTAGCATTTCGGTGGTGTACGGAACCAGTTTAACCTCGTTGGCACCAACCATTACCGTTTCGCCATTTGCCAGCATTCTACCAGCTTCTGGAGCTTCGCAAAACTTCTCGACACCGGTTCAGTACACTGTAACCGCACAGGATGGAACACCCAAGGTTTGGACCGTTACCGTAACAGTTAACGAACCCGTATTAACCTCAATATACGACATTCAGTACACTACCGCTTCGCCAGCCGACAGCCCTTACAAAGAGCAGGTTGTGTTTACTTCGGGTATTGTAACCGCATGGCATTATGCTTGGGAAGGTAGCCCTGCAGTTCAGGTTTACAAGGGTTATTTCATGCAGGACGGCGATGGCCCCTGGAATGGAATCCGTGTTTACAACACCAACACTACCACTCGCCCCAACGTAGGCGATAGGGTTCGTATTAAGGGAACAGTTAAGGAGCAGTTCAACAATACCGAAATTAACTCGGTAACTGCCGAAACGGTTATTCTTTCAACCGGAAATACATTACCAGCTCCTTCGGTAACTACAACTCTCGATGCTAACACCGAGAAGTGGGAGGGTGTTTTGGTTCGCGTAATAAATGCAAACTGCACCGACGCTAGCGCAGGTTTCGGTATGGCTACCGTAAACGATGGTTCGGGTCAAATTCAAATTGACGACGATATATATAAGCACACCTTTACTCAGGGAACAGCTTACAACATTACCGGTGTAGTTTACTATAGCTTCAACGAGCAAAAAATTCTTCCTCGTTCTGCCGACGATGTTTCGTTGTACACCTCCATTTCGGGCACCGATTGGAAATCGGTTATTTCGGCTTACCCCAATCCGTTTACCACTTCAATTACACTTGAAAATATTGAAACCGTTTCGACCATTAGCATTACCAATTTAATTGGTCAGCAGCTGGTATCAATTGTTAACAGAGGAAATAGCCGCCTCGAAGTTGCAACTGAAAACTTACCAATGGGCATTTATCTAATTACCCTCGAAAACACCAACGGTGAGAAATCGGTAAGGAAAATGGTAAAGCGCTAATTCGTTATAACGCTAAATCAAAGGGTGGCCTAGGCCACCCTTTTTTTGTTTTGCTATAATAAAGTTGTTGCAATTCTTTGCCAGTTTTAGAATTAAACTAATGGATATTGCTAATTCCCGCTGAACGTATTGGAAAATTCCCGTTCTTTTCTTAGCTTTAAAAAGCAATTAGATAATAATTAAGGTATGCAGCAAATGCCCAGCTTTGGACAGGTTCCTTTTGTTCGGTTACTGCTTCCCTTTGTAGTAGGAATATTGCTGGCTCTTTCTCCCATCAATCAGTTTCGTTTCGAGTTTTGGTTGGCTTTTTCCATCGTTTCCTTCATTGTATACATTCTGGTTCTGCTTTTTATTACTGGTTGGCCTTACCGTTGGGTTTCAGGTTTGGCTCTTAATATTTTAATAGTACTACTGGGAGGTACCTTCACCTCTTTTTTCCCAGCCGAAAGCAGCATTAACGTTTCCGAACCTGTTGAGTGCATTATTCGGTTAAATGAGCCCTCCGAGGTAAGGAAGTCGTCGGTGCGAGCCATTGCCCAGTTGCAACAGATTAAAATGGGTAGGCATTGGGTAAGAGCAGACGAAAAGGTAATTTTATATTTTAGTTTATCCGATTCGGCCGCCCGTAATCTCGAGTATGGTTCGGTACTGGCGGTAAAAACCCGTTTAAATGCTATCGATAAACCTAAGAATCCCAACGATTTCGATTATGCTTCATACCTGGCCAAAAGGGGCATTTTCCGAACAGCATATGTTTCAGTTGATAGCTGGAGCCCTATTGCCTTGGAGCAAAACGGGATTAAAAGTTTGGCTTATAAACTCCGAAATAGTTTAACCAAGTTTTTATACCAATCGGGTGTACGCGACCAGAATTTGGCCATTGCTTCGGCACTGGTAATGGGCTACAAGTCGCTTCTCGACGAGGAAACGCAGCAAGCCTTTTCGGCTTCGGGGGCTATGCACATACTTGCAGTTTCGGGCTTGCATGTAGGGATACTGTTTGTTATATTGGCTTCCGCACTCTTTTTTTTCGACAGAATTAAGCATGGACGCTATCTTAAGGCAATTATTTTAATTATTGCCCTTTGGGCATTTGCACTTTTTACAGGTCTTTCGCCATCGGTTATGCGTGCCTCGCTCATGTTTTCATTGGTAGTTCTGGGTAAGGCCCTTTCACGTTCAACGAATGTTTACAATACACTATGCGCTTCGGCATTCATTCTGTTGGTCTCAAATCCTATGCTAATTTCCGACTTAGGTTTTCTGCTTTCCTACTCAGCAGTAATTGCCATCATTTTCTTTTATCCTTACATATACTCTTGGTTGTATGTTCGAAACCGCTTTTTGGACAAAGTATGGGCGTTAATTGCGGTTTCGTTGGCTGCTCAGCTAGGAACCTTTCCTTTGGGTTTATACTTTTTTAACCAGTTCCCAAATTACTTCCTGCTTACTAACCTTTTTGCTATTCCATTAGCTACCGCAATATTGTACTTAATACTATTGATAATTGTATGTTCGCCCTTTACTTTTTTGTCAGCTTGGGTAGGGTGGTTGCTAAGCAAATCGATAAGTTTATTAATTTTTTTGGTAAACTTGGTGGAGCAATTGCCAGCCTCAACACTTAACGGGGTAGTTATTAGTCCTTTGCAAGTACTATTGTTATATGGGTCAATTATAGTATTTGGCCTTTTTCTGATTTATCGCAAAACAGTTTTTACCCTTGCAATTCTTTCCTGTATCGTAGTATTTGTGGCTCTTTCAAGTATGTCGAAGGTGCAGAGTTTTTCGAGAAACGAAATGATACTTTTTAATATGAAAGGAAATACTGCCATTGGTTTTATGAATTCTGGCAGGTTTATATTGGTATCGGATAATAATTCGAAAGCTTTGAAAGCAATAAAAGGGTACCTCATTGAAAATAGGGTAAGCAACAAAGTAGAATGTTTTGATTTGAATTCTCTTGAAATACTCAATAAGAACGGGACGAGTATTAAAAGCAACCCCATGGGAAAGTTGATTCTTTTCGACGAGAAAATTGCCATTATACCAAAAGGAAAAAAGAAGTTTTTGCCACCCTCGGAGCCAATTGCTGTCGATTATTTAATTATTACAGCAGGAAATAATTACACAGTCGAAACACTTTTAAATTTTGTATTACCCAAAAAGATTATTATCGATGGGTCGATTTCATTCTGGCAAACCGATTACTTGAAACGAAAGATAATTGCTCGTGGAATTCCTTTGCATTCAACCATGGATAATGGTGCGTATTTTATGCCAGTTCCGTAACCGTTTGTGTTAAGGATTGAATTAATTTCGTTTTTTTAGTACACTTCATTTAGTTTTGAGCTTACTTTGCAGTTTATTTTTTAGTGCTGTATATGAATATAATCATTGCCGGGGCCGGAGAGGTTGGAACACACTTGGCAAAAATGTTGGCCAACGAGTATCACGACATAGTTGTAATTGATACCGACACGGAAAAATTGGCACAACTATCGGCTAGTTCCGATATACTGGTTGTTGAGGGTTCTGCCACATCCATTAGTGCGCTTCGTGAAGCCAATATTAAGAAAACCGATCTTTTTATTGCTGTTGCACACTCAGAGGAAACCAACATAATTAGCGCCACATTGGCTAAACGATTGGGCGCTAAAAAAGTTATTGCCCGTATCGATAATAATGAGTACCTACTACCCAACAGCAAGGAACTTTTTCTGAATATGGGTATCGACTACCTTATTTATCCCGAAAAATTAGCAGCTAAGGAAGTAATTGGGCTTCTGGGGCAAACCAGCTCCACCGAATTTGTCGATTTTTCGGGTGGTAAGCTTTCGTTGGCAGTTTTTCGCCTCGAGCACGATGCGCCCGTACTCGAAATGACCTTAAAGCAAACAACCCGCGACAATAGAAAGTTAGAATTTCGAGCAGTTGCCATAGCTCGCGAGGGCGAAACTATTATTCCTCGCGGGAACGATGAGTTTAAATACAACGATTTGGTTTATGTTATTACCAACCAAAGCGGACTTAAATCCATGCTCGAGTACTCGGGGAAAACCAATTTCGATGTACACAACCTCATGATTCTGGGTGGTAGCCGCATTGGGGTTAAAATTGCCCAGGAACTCGAAAAAGAAATAAACATTAAAATTATTGAGCGCGACAAGGCAAAGGGTGGCCGTTTGGCATCCATGTTCTCGAACGCTCTGGTAATAAATGGCGATGGGCGCGATACCGAACTTCTTATACAGGAAGGCCTGCAATATATGGATGCATTTGTTGCCGTAACTGGCAATTCCGAAACCAATATACTCTCGTGTTTGGTAGCCAAACGTATGGGTGTTAAAAAAACTATTGCCGAAATCGAGAACATCGATTACATTCAGCTGGCCGAAGGGATGGGAATTGATACGGTTATAAATAAAAAGTTGATTACAGCTAGCCGCATTTTCCGATACACCATGAGTACCGAAGTTTCAGCTATTAAGTGCCTTACTGGAAGCGATGCCGAAGTGCTCGAGTTTATTGTTAAGCCCGATTCGCCTGTAACAAAAGGGAAAATTAAAAGTATCAGTTTCCCCAAAGATGCCATAATTGGAGGGGTAGTACGGGGCGACTCGAGTTTCATTGCCATGGGCGATACCGAAATTAAGGCTTACGATAGGGTAGTAGTGTTTGCTTTACCTTCGGCAATTAATAAGGTAGGAAAATTCTTCAACTAAAAACAAAAAAAGTGGGTAAGCTACTTATATCGCACCGCTACAACCACTTACCCTTGCTACCTTCCGGTCCTGGGGGGGTTCAGCAGGAGCTGGTCGTATAAGACTTACCCGATGCAAATGTAGCTAAACTTTATAATAACTATATGTTCGTTCCCCTTTTTTTGACAAAAAATCTATATTTGCATTAAAACTAAACACCCAAAAAATGGAAAATCGAAGTAATTCAATGGTGAAAAATTCAATGACCTATGGTCTGATTATGGGCGTTGCCCTTGTTGCACTAAGTTTAATAACCTATATAGCAGGTGTTGTGAAGCCCCCTTTTTGGGTTACCTTGCTGAACTGGGCTATTTTCATTGGGTTCATTATTTATGGAACAACCCAATATAGAGACAATGTGCTTGGCGGGTCCATTTCCTACGGTAATGCTCTTGGTTTTAGCGTTCTGATTTGCATTTTCGGTAGCATAATTTCTACTTTTTATATGCTTCTTTATATTACCGTTATCGACCCCGATTTTATTTCCAAACTTTTAGAAATAACTGAGGAGGAGTTGCTAAACAAAGGAATGACTGAGGAGCAAATTGAGGCTGGTATAGCAATGACCAAAAAGTTTATGAACCCAGCAATTATGACTATATCTGGCTTCTTCGGTTCCGTTTTTATGGGCACCATCTTCTCGTTAATTACCTCAATTTTTATTAAAAAAGATAAACCCCTATTTCAATAGTTCATGGATCTTACCATAGTTATTCCGCTATACAACGAAGAGGAGTCGATACCCGAATTAGTTGAATGGATTCATCGTGTATGCAGTAGCATAAGCACTCGCTATGAAGTGATAATGGTGGACGATGGCAGCAGCGACAGCAGCTGGGATGTTATAGTTCGCTTGGCATCGCAGCATACGAGTGTTAGGGGAATCCGATTTCAGCGTAACTATGGTAAATCGGCTGCCTTGCAGGTGGGTTTCCAAAATTCCAAAGGAAACGTGGTTATTACCATGGATGCCGACCTGCAGGATAGCCCCGATGAAATTCCCGAACTATACCGAATGATTACCCATGAGGGGTTCGATTTGGTTTCGGGATGGAAAAAGAAACGGCACGATCCGTTGTTCACGAAAAAAATACCCAGCAAACTTTACAACTCAACCGTTAGGCAATTTACAGGTATTCGACTTCACGACATGAATTGCGGCCTGAAAGCCTACAAAAGCAGGGTTGTTAAAAGCATCGAGGTTTATGGGGAAATGCATCGCTACATACCTGTATTGGCAAAGCAGGCCGGTTTTAAGAATATTGGCGAAAAGGTGGTACAGCACCAGGAACGCAAGTATGGCGTTACAAAGTTTGGCTGGGAGCGTTTTATCAACGGTTTTCTCGACCTTTTCTCGGTAATTTTTGTGGCCAAATTTGGAAAAAAACCCATGCACTTCTTCGGATCCCTAGGTACTTTAATGTTTATGGCTGGTGGAGGAATTGCAGTTTGGCTGGTTGTCAATAAGCTGTGGGCTCAAGCCCATCAGCTTAAATACAGAGCTGTAGCTGACCAACCTCTTTTCTACATTGCACTGGTAATGGCAATTATGGGTGTCCAGCTTTTTATGGCCGGGTTCATTGGCGAGCTGGTTACACGCAGCTCAGCCGATAGAAACAATTATTTAATCAATGGCGATACCAGCAAATCCTAGTATTTCACCATCGATCTTTATTTATTCTTTTAAAGCTGCATATGAAGCTGCTAGAAAGAAAACCAAGACGTAACCTCTACGTAGTAATTTTTGGTACAAGCACTCCCGCCGGAAGGCTTTTCGATTTAGTGCCTTTGTATACAGAAGTTATTAGTTTAGCTACAGTTATGCTCGAAAGGGTACGCGATCACTACATTGTTTTGTAAGCATTGTGGGGGCGAATTAAATCCCGAAAAAACGAATAGAAAACTTTAATATATCATTGAAATACAGGTGTTTATTCTTGTTGGTGTTTTAAAACACAACCCATTCCTAAATTAAATAGTGATAAAAGGGTTTCCTTTGTAATCCATATTTAATTATTACTTAACCTTGTCGATTTACTTTACATGCTTGTTTTAATATGAATACAATTTTTAACCATCGCTCCATACGTAAGTACAAAAGCACTCCCATCGACGAATCGATTCTTAGCGACATTCTTGTTGCCGGAACACGTGCGTCTACAACTGGTAATATGCAGGTATATAGTATTATAGTTACAACCGATTCTAAAATAAAGGAACAGTTAGCTCCCTGCCATTTCAATCAGCCAATGGTCACTCAGGCACCGGTTATTATCACTTTCTGCGCTGATTTTAATCGGTTTAACAAATGGTGCATGCTGCGAAAAGCTCAACCCGGATACGATAATTTTCTCTCCTTCTTTACGGCTGCTATCGATGCGTTACTTGTTGCACAAAATGTTTGCATTGCCGCAGAAGATAAAGGTTTAGGTATTTGCTATTTAGGAACTACAACTTACACAGCCGATAAAATAATTGATGTATTGAAACTTCCTAAAGGTGTTGTGCCCGTTACTACAGTTGTTTTAGGTTACCCCGACGAGAACCCTGGGTTAACCGACCGTCTTCCAACTGCTGCTGTAATTCATCAAGAAATATATCAGGACTATTCCGAAGGCGATATCGACCAAACCTATGCTGCTAAAGAGGCGAGCCCATTAACCGAAAAACTTCTGGCTGAGAACAAAAAGGAAACACTTGCACAAATTTTTACCGATAACAGGTATACCAAAAAGGATAATGTTGCGTTTTCGAAAGTGCTGTTAAAGGTTCTGCACGATCAGGGTTTCATGAACAACGATATGTAGTACTTAAATCTTTTACCTGTTTTACACCTTTTTATTATTAATAGGTTGATTGTAAGCCAATTAAAAAGAACCAATGGTTTCCATTAGGTTTATTACTGTTTTGCTACTTACTGTAGCCCATGTTAGTCTGTTTTCCCAGGCAAAATGGGCCCTGGTATCATTTTCCGACAATCAGAAAAAATTAAAATGCCCATTAACTGCAATCGATTCAATTTCTGTTACGAGTTCCCTTGAAAGTTGCATAAGGCAACTTCATGCAAAGGGCTATATTGCTGCTCGAGTCGACTCGATTGTATTTAGTACGTATTCAAAATCTGCATTTGCCACACAGGGGCCCAAATACTACTGGCGAATTTCAGATACACTAAATTGTCAAAGCAAAATTTTCAGACGGTTTAACCATCTCAATGGAAAGCCCGTTTCGCCCATGCAGTTGGAAACAATTTCAAAGCATCTTATTTCAGAGCTTGAGAATACTGGTTTCCCATTTGCCAAAGTAATTACCAAATCCAATCGTATCGACTCAGCAATCGTACACATTGTTCCAATTGTAGAATTGGGACCCAAAGTAAAATGGGATAGTATTTATATTAAGGGTAAAGTAGAATTAAGCCAGCGTTTTATGAGTCGTTATCTCAATTTTTCGAGCCAAGCACCATTTTCATACACCTATTTTCAATCAATAAATAAACGTCTAAGAGGATTACCTTTTGTATTACCAATCCGAAGCCCCGAACTAGAGTTTCTTCCCAATAAAGCCAATATTTATGTTTACCTAACTAATGCTAAGGCAAGCCGTTTCTCCGGTTTAATAGGGATGAATTCTAAAGGTGATTCGTGGACTGATGTTCAGCTAACAGGCGATGTTAATCTATTGCTTCGCAATGCTTTTTCGTATGGAGAGGAGTTCAGTTTGCGATGGAACGCGCCAGGCGAGGGTTCGCAGCGGCTTTATGTTTCAGGGGTTTGGCCTTACATTGGCGGAAGTAGTTTTGCTATCGATACAGAACTTAAAATGTTTAAGCAGGATACTTCTTTCATCACATTTAATCCTCGTTTTGCCTTGAAATTTCATAGTAGGAATTGGCTGATAGGTTTAGGCGTTAATTTAAAAATTTCGAACCAAACGAGCAATCAGAATCTTTCTAACATTAATAACTACAAGTTGGTTCTATACCAAGTTTCTGTAAAGAATTATCTGCACTCCCTAACCATACTTCCACAAACAGGTTTTTTTGTTGATGCTAATGTTGGTATTGGTACACAAAAAGCAACCGTGCTAAGCAATATGCTTCAATATCAAGGAGAAATTTCATTAGTTCAACCAGTATACGCCGACTTACTTCTAATAAAAATTGCCAACACAACGGAGGGTATTGCAAAATGGGTTGAATCAGATGCTTCAACATATTTTTCGAACAACGAGCTGTTTCGCATTGGAGGAAGCAAGACCCTACGAGGATTTAATCAGGAAAGCATTTTAACAAAACAATTCTCAATTGGAACTATTGAAATGCATTTACTGGTTAAGCAATTGGCCTCAATATATGGGTTTGTCGACTATGGCTGGGTTTCTACTTATACTCCCAATCGTTTTTACTACGAAAAGCCAATTGGGTTAGGAGTTGGTGTAATTCTAAATTTGGGCGAGGGGATAATAAATTTGTCGTATGCACTTGGTAAGGGTTTTGGTGAAAATTTCGAATTCAATAATGCAAAAGTTCATATAGGCTATGCCATTTCTTTTTAGGCGAAAAGTACAGTTAATAATGGTTTTATTCTTCAACTTAAACCAGCCAAGTAAAAAAAAATAACAATATTTTGGAAATAGAAAGGAATAAGTATAATTTTGCAGCTCATTTAAAAATTGTGAACATGATCATAGTACCATTAAAAGAAGGCGAGAACATTGAAAGAGCGCTAAAAAAATTCAAGCGCAAATTTGAAAAAACTGGCACAATGAGGGAACTCCGTGCTCGTCAGGCCTTTGTTAAACCTTCAGTTAGAAGACGCGAAGAAGTTAAGAAGGCTATTTACATTCAGAACCTACAGCAAAAGGAAGAGTAACTTTCTTCTGGATGCATCAGGCAAAAATGCCTGATTTTTTTGGAATTTTTCCCAAAAAATGTTATTTTGCATCCAAAGAATATGCTTGCCAACTTCCTTAAATATCTTACAATAGAAAAAAATTATTCTGCTCAAACCGTTCGCTCCTATGGCGACGATTTGAAGCAGTTTTTTTCATACTGTCAGGTGAACCCCGACAGCACCAATGATTTACAAATACCCCCACGTACTATACGGGCATGGTTATCGCATTTGCTCGAAACCAATTGCACCCCTCGAACTGTAAATCGTAAACTTTCATCTCTCCGAAAGTTTTATTGGTATCTCAGGGTTCAGGGCGTAATCGATAAGAATCCGCTGAATAAAGTGGTGGCACCCCAAACATCAAAAAGGCTTCCGGAGTTTCTAAAGCCAACAGAAACCGACCAACTTCTCGATGGTAACTACTTTTCCAACGATTTCTGGGGCCTCCGCGACTTGTTAGTAGTTGCCGCTTTTTATTTTACGGGAATTCGGGTATCAGAACTTGTTAATTTAACCATTGCCAACATCGATACTGGCAATTCAGTACTCAAGGTATTGGGGAAGGGCTCAAAGGAACGCCTAGTACCAATTCACGCTGAACTAAAAGCGTTGATTGAAGATTATTTAAACCAACGTTCATTGTTTCCCGAATTAAACCACTCACCCTATTTAATTGTAAGCAATAGTGGCAACCAAACTTACCCACAGTTGTTATATCGAATAGTCAAAAGGTATGTAGCCATGGTAAGTACAATCGATACAAAGAGTCCTCACGTTTTACGGCATACCTTTGCAACCCAACTCTTAAACAAAGGAGCTGATATTAACGCAATTAAAGAGCTCCTGGGCCATGCTAATTTGTCGGCCACTCAAATTTACACCCATACAAGTTTCGAAAAACTTAAAAAAACATATGCCCAGGCGCATCCTAGGGCATAATATCTATATATTAACTAATCCAACAAACAAGGAGGATACTATTATGAACGTAAAAATTCAGTCAATTAAATTCGATGCTGATCAGAAGCTAATTGATTACATCAATTCGAAATTGAGTAAAGTGAACAAGTTTTTTGATGGAATTATTGGTGCAGAAGTGTTTTTGAAGTTACTCAACACCTCCGAAGCAGACAATAAGGTGGTTGAAGTAAAGTTGTTAATTCCGGGTAACGATTTGTTTGTTGAGCGCAAGTCGAAGCGGTTCGAAGAAGCCCTAGATGAGTGCGTAGAAGTGCTGAAGCGACAGATTAATAGACAAAAAGAAAAAATGAGAGGCGCATAGATGCCCTTTGCTATAGTCTTCCCCCTCTACATACCTAATGTTTAATGCATAAAAGGGCAATAAGTAGAGGGGGATTATTTTTTCGAAAAAAAAGTATATTTTTTTGGTGAGTAAATAAAATATGTATACATTTGCCATCCGATTTCAGAAGGCATTTTTAGCCCAAACAATCGAAGTTCTAGCACATACGCCGATGTAGCTCAGTTGGCCAGAGCAGCTGATTTGTAATCAGCTGGTCGGGGGTTCGAATCCCTCCATCGGCTCCGTTCTTTTTTTATTGAAATGCTTGTTATGGGGAGATACCAAAGTGGCCAACTGGGGCAGACTGTAAATCTGCTGGCGCACGCCTTCGTAGGTTCGAATCCTGCTCTCCCCACAAAGCGTGACATGCAAATTTTTGTCAACATTTTTTAAGCGGGAGTAGCTCAGTCGGTAGAGCATCAGCCTTCCAAGCTGAGGGTCGCGGGTTCGAGTCTCGTCTCCCGCTCAATTAACAAGCCGATGTAGCTCAGGGGTAGAGCGCTTCCTTGGTAAGGAAGAGGTCATGGGTTCAATTCCCATCATTGGCTCTAATTTTTCTGGACAATCAAATTTTATAATAATTTAAACAACTGGAGTTATGGCAAAAGAAAAATTTGATAGGTCGAAACCTCACGTTAATATCGGTACCATTGGTCACGTTGACCATGGTAAAACCACTCTTACTGCAGCTATTACTAAGGTACTAGCCGAGAAGGGTCTCTCCGAGTTCCGTTCCTTCGACTCTATCGACAATGCACCCGAAGAAAAGGAAAGGGGTATCACTATCAACACTGCCCACGTTGAGTACCAAACAGCAAACCGTCACTATGCACACGTAGACTGCCCAGGTCACGCTGACTACGTTAAGAACATGGTTACGGGTGCCGCTCAAATGGACGGTGCTATCATCGTTGTAGCTGCTACTGATGGTCCTATGCCTCAAACCCGCGAGCACATCCTACTTGCTCGTCAGGTAAACGTACCTAAACTTGTTGTATTCCTTAACAAATGCGACATGGTTCAGGACGAGGAAATGCTGGAACTGGTTGAAATGGAGGTTCGCGAACTTCTATCGTTCTACCAATTCGATGGCGACAATGCACCTGTTATTCGTGGTTCTGCTCTTGGCGGACTAAACGGAGAGCCAGAGTGGGTTGAAAAAATTATGGAACTGATGAATGCAGTTGATACCTACATTCCAATCCCTCCTCGCGACAACGAAAAACCATTCCTACTTCCTGTTGAGGACGTATTCTCAATTACTGGTCGTGGTACTGTTGCAACTGGTAGAATTGAAACAGGTGTTGTGAACACAGGCGATGAACTCGAAATTATTGGTTTAGGAGCTGAGAAACGCAAAACCGTTTGTACTGGTGTTGAAATGTTCCGTAAAATTCTTGACCGTGGAGAAGCTGGCGATAACGTTGGTCTACTTCTTCGTGGCGTTGATAAGAAAGAAATTAGACGTGGACAAGTACTTGCTAAACCAGGTTCTATTAAACCAGGTACAGTATTCAAAGCAGAGATTTACGTGCTGAAGAAAGAAGAAGGTGGACGTCATACGCCGTTCCACAATAACTACCGTCCTCAGTTCTATCTTCGCACCCTCGACGTAACTGGCGAAATCCAACTACCCGAAGGTGTTGAGATGGTAATGCCTGGCGATAACGTAACCATTACGGTTAAACTTATCTATCCAGTAGCCATTAACCAGAATCTCCGTTTCGCTATCCGTGAAGGTGGTAGAACGGTAGGTGCCGGACAGGTTATTGAAATTGTTGAATAGTAACAATGAAAAAAATAAAGGAATTCGCTCACCATTATAGGTGAGCAATTCCTTTGAACACGGGTGTAGCTCAGTTGGTAGAGCATCGGTCTCCAAAACCGAGTGTCGGGCGTTCGAGTCGCTCCTCCCGTGCAACAATCCAGAATGAATTTATGAGACTTAAATTATACCTTCAGGAAGTTTACACGGAACTTGTTTACAAAGTTTCGTGGCCAACGTGGAAAGAACTTCAATCGAGCGCATTAATTGTTATGATAGCTTCCCTATTGATTGCGCTAGTAGTTTTCTTCATGGATTTCTCCTTCAGAAACATTATGGAACAAATCTACAAACTGTTTTAATACATCCATTTACGCAAGCAACACACATGGAAGAGAACGCAAAAAAATGGTATGTAGTTCGTGCCATTGCCGGGAAGGAAAAAAAGGTAAAGGAATACATTGAGAACGAGATAAATCGCCTTAAGGCTAACGATCTTGTAACCCAGGTACTAATACCAACCGAAAAGGTTTACCAAATTCGTAATGGAAAAAAGGTAAGCAAAGAACGGATTTTTTACCCTGGATACGTTCTTATTGAAGCAGTTCTTGTAGGTGAAATTCCTCATGTAATAAAGGATATTCCTAATGTAATAGGTTTTCTTGGCGATCCTAAAACAAATGAACCCATACCCTTAAGGCAATCAGAAGTGAATCGAATTTTGGGTAAAGTTGATGAATTGGCGGTGAGCGAAGAGGAACTGAATGTACCCTTTTTCGTAGGTGAAACGGTTAAAGTTATCGATGGTCCGTTTAACTCATTTTCCGGAGTAATAGAAGAAGTAAACGAAGAAAAAAAGAAGCTGAAGGTTATGGTCAAAATTTTTGGCCGAAAAACCCCGTTGGAACTCAGCTTTATGCAAGTTGAAAAAGAGTAGAAACCGTTAAGAGCTAACCATTATGGCTAAAGAAGTTGCCGGATTAATTAAGTTACAAATAAAAGGCGGTGCAGCAAATCCTTCACCCCCAGTTGGTCCCGCACTCGGCTCGAAAGGGGTAAACATCATGGAGTTCTGCAAGCAGTTTAATAGCAGAACCCAGGGCCAGGCCGGAAAAGTCCTACCTGTAATTATAACCGTGTATTCCGATAAGTCGTTCGACTTTATTGTGAAGACCCCCCCAGTTGCCGTTCAGTTGCTTGAAGTAAGCAAGCAAAAAAGCGGTTCTGCCGAGCCCAATCGAAAGAAAGTGGCTTCGGTTACTTGGGAGCAGGTTAAAGAAATTGCACTGGATAAAATGCCCGATCTGAATTGTTTTACCTTGGAATCGGCAATGAAAATGGTAGCAGGAACTGCCCGTAGTATGGGTATTTCTGTTACAGGAGATTTTCAAGGTAAATAACTTTTAACCTCTTTTACCGAGATGACAAAACTAACCAAGAATCAGAAACTTGCGTTGACAAAGATTGAGCCCGGAAAGCAATATAAGCTTACCGAAGCGGCGCGATTGGTAAAGGAAATCACCTTCACAAAGTTCGATGCTTCAGTTGACATCGACATTCGTTTAGGTGTTGACCCCCGCAAAGCTAACCAAATGGTTCGCGGCGTGGTAACCCTTCCCCACGGAACAGGTAAAACTGTTCGCGTCCTTGTGCTCTGCACCCCCGATAAAGAGGAGGCTGCACGTGCTGCAGGTGCCGACCATGTTGGTCTCGATGATTATATCGAGAAAATAAAAGGCGGATGGACTGATGTAGATGTAATTATAACCATGCCCTCTGTAATGGCCAAAATAGGCGCCCTAGGTCGCATTTTGGGTCCCAGAGGACTTATGCCAAACCCCAAAAGCGGAACTGTCACCATGGATGTTGACAAAGCCGTAAATGAGGTTAAGCAAGGTAAAATTGACTTCAAGGTAGATAAGTTCGGAATTGTTCACACATCGATTGGCAAGGTTTCGTTCGAACCCCAAAAGTTGCTCGAGAATGCTCAAGAATTTATCCAAACCATTGTGAAGTTAAAACCTACTGCGGCAAAAGGTACATATATTAAAAGCATCTACCTTTCCAGTACCATGAGCCCTGGTCTGGCTATCGATCCCAAGTCAGTTTCCGAGTCGAATTAATAACGCATAGACCCAATTATCATGAGAAGGGAAGATAAAAACGCAATCATTGATAGTTTAGCAGAACAAATAGAGCAGTACCCACATTTTTATATTACCGATACATCTAACCTCAATGCTGCTGCTACTAGTAGTTTGCGTAGGAAGTGCTTCGAAAAGAATATAAAGATGGTTGTGGTAAAGAACACCCTTCTGAAAAAGGCACTTGAAAGAAGTGAAAAAGCAGATTTTTCTCCTCTTTTCGAAAGTCTTAAAGGGGTTACTTCGGTATTATTTACCGAAAGTGGCAATGTTCCCGCTAAACTAATCAAGGATTTCCGCAGAACAAACGACAGACCCATTTTAAAGGCTGCCTTTGTTGAAGAATCGTTTTACGTGGGCGACAACCAGATCGATGCGCTCGTTTCTCTGAAAACGAAGAACGAACTTATCGCCGATGTGGTTGCCCTGCTACAATCCCCTGCTAAAACTGTTATTTCACAGCTGCAGTCGGGACGTAATATTTTAGCCGGTGTTGTTAAAACACTCGGCGATCGTTAAGAATAATTTGAATTTTCATTGGAATTAATTTTTAAACACTAACTAAAATGGCAGATCTTAAGAAATTTGCAGAAGAATTGGTTAACCTAACCGTAAAGGAAGTTAACGAGCTTGCTCAAATACTAAAGGATGAGTACGGAATTGAGCCTGCTGCTGCAGCTGTTGCTGTAGCTGCTCCCGCTGCTGGTGGCGATGCCGGTGGAGCAGCTGTTGCTGAAAAGAACACTTTCGACGTGGTTCTAAAATCGGCTGGTGGAGCTAAATTGCAAGTTGTAAAACTTGTTAAAGAGCTTACCGGTTTAGGCTTAAAAGAAGCTAAGGATCTTGTTGACGCAGCACCCAAAGCAGTTAAAGAAGGTGCTTCGAAAGAAGAGGCTGAATCCATTAAAGCACAACTTGAGGAGGCAGGAGCAGAAGTTGAACTTAAATAGGGAAAGCCTGATATTATTAGGGATTAGAGGTTTAGAATCTATGAGAATAGATTCTAAGCCTTTTTATTGTTATATTTAATGGTTCAACTAATCCAACTCCAATGTTTCTCGAAACAAATAACCCAAGAATCTCCTTCGCTAAAACTAAAAATCAACTTGAATATCCTGACTTTCTTGATATTCAATTGAAATCGTTTATTGAATTCTTTAGGTTTGGTTCTTCCATGGAAGAGCGCAAGAAGGAGGGCCTATACAAAGTTTTCAACGAAAATTTTCCCATTTCCGATACTCGGAATAATTTCGTTCTCGAGTTTATCGATTATTTTATTGATCCTCCCCGATACTCCATTGAGGAGTGCCTTGAGAGAGGTTTAACCTTTAGTGTTCCACTAAAGGCCAAACTGAAACTTTACTGTACCGATCCTGAACACGAGGATTTCGATACAGTGGTTCAGGATGTGTACCTGGGAACCATTCCTTATATGACACCCCGTGGTACCTTTGTTATTAATGGAGCCGAGCGCGTAGTTGTTTCTCAGCTGCATCGCTCACCTGGCGTGTTCTTTGGTCAGAGCGTACATGCCAATGGAACCAAACTCTATTCTGCCCGCATCATTCCATTTAAGGGTTCGTGGATTGAGTTTGCTACCGACATTAATAACGTGATGTATGCATACATCGACAGAAAAAAGAAATTGCCCGTAACAACCCTTCTTAGGGCCATAGGCTTTGAAGCTGATAAAGACATTCTCGAAATTTTCAATTTAGCTGATGAAATCAAGATATCGAAAGCTAGTTTGAAGAAGTATGAAGGTCGTAGGCTCGCTGCACGTGTTCTTAAGTCGTGGGTTGAAGATTTCGTTGATGAGGATACCGGAGAGGTAGTTTCAATTGAACGGAATGAGGTAGTTCTCGATCGCGAAACCATTATTGAAAGCGATCATATTGACCTTATTGTGGAGTCGGGAGCTAAAACCATCCTTCTGCACAAAGAATCTCAGAACATATCGGATTTTGCAATTATATACAACACGTTACAGAAAGATCCCTGTAACTCTGAAAAGGAAGCCGTTGTTCATATTTATCGGCAACTTCGAAACTCGGAGCCACCCGATGAGGCTACTGCTCGCGATGTTATCGATAAACTTTTCTTTTCCGATAAACGCTACGACCTTGGCGATGTAGGACGTTATCGAATCAATAAGAAACTTAATCTCTCAGAAGACATTGCTACCAAGGTGCTTACCAGGGAGGATATTATTGAGATTATTAAGTATCTCATTGAGTTAATCAATTCCAAAGCCGATGTTGATGATATCGACCACTTGAGTAACCGTAGGGTTAGAACCGTGGGCGAACAACTTGCTAATCAGTTCAGTGTAGGTTTGGCTCGTATGGCCCGTACCATTCGTGAACGAATGAATGTTCGGGATAATGAGGTATTTACTCCAATTGACCTGATTAATGCCAAAACCCTCTCGTCGGTTATCAATTCGTTTTTTGGTACTAACCAGCTTTCGCAGTTTATGGACCAAACCAACCCGTTAGCCGAAATGACTCACAAGCGACGCTTGTCGGCATTAGGACCCGGAGGTCTTTCTCGCGAACGTGCAGGTTTTGAGGTGCGCGACGTACACTATACACACTACGGAAGGCTTTGTCCCATTGAAACCCCCGAAGGGCCAAATATTGGTCTTATATCTTCGCTCTGCGTTTATGCTAGGGTAAACGATTTGGGATTTATTGAAACTCCATACAGGCAGGTTACAAACGGTCAAGTTCAATTAACCAACGAGGGTATAACCTACTTAAGCGCCGAAGAGGAAGAAGATATAATTATTGCTCAGGCAAATGCCCCAATTGACGATAATGGATGGTTCGTTAATCCGAGAGTAAAAGCTCGTCACGAAGCAGATTATCCTCTGGCTGAAAAGGAAACTGTTCATAAAATGGACGTTGCCCCTAATCAAATTGCATCAATTGCTGCTTCGCTTATACCATTCCTAGAGCACGACGATGCTAACCGCGCACTTATGGGCTCGAACATGATGAGGCAGGCTGTACCCTTATTGAGTCCCGAAGCTCCCATAGTTGGAACGGGTCTCGAAGGTTCAGTGGTTCGCGATAGCCGGGTTCAAATTGTTGCAGAAGCTGATGGAATTGTAGAGAAGGTAGATGCTACTGAAATTATTATAAAGTATAATCAAACCGAAGAGGAACGTTTCGTTAGTTTCGAACCCGATATAAAGAAGTACCGTTTACCTAAATTCAATAAAACCAACCAAAACACCTGCATTACTCTTAAACCAATAGTTTTCAAAGGACAGGAGGTTAAAAAGGGTCAAATTCTAACCGAAGGTTATTCTACGGTTGGTGGTGAATTGGCTTTGGGCAGGAACCTTAAGGTAGCATTCATGCCTTGGAAGGGATACAACTTCGAGGATGCAATTGTAATTAGCGAAAGGTTGGTACGCGAAGACGTTTTCACATCGCTGCATATTGATGAGTACATACTTGAGGTTCGCGATACCAAGCGAGGCTTAGAAGAACTCACTTCGGATATTCCCAATGTGAGCGAGGAAGCTACTAAAGATTTGGATGAGAACGGAATGATTCGCATTGGTGCCAATGTGGTTCCTGGCGATATTCTGATAGGTAAAATTACTCCTAAAGGGGAGTCGGATCCTACACCCGAAGAGAAACTTTTACGAGCAATTTTTGGCGACAAAGCAGGCGATGTTAAGGATGCTTCACTAAAGGCTTCACCTTCGCTTTATGGAACCGTAATCGACAAAAAGTTGTTTTCCCGTTCCATTAAAGATCCTAAGAAGGCAAAAATTTCTGAAAAGAACCTTCTTGCCAAAATTGACGATGAGTTCAACGCTCAAGCTGCAAAGCTTCGCGATATGCTTATCGACAAAATCTTCGAATTAGTAAACGGTAAAACTTCGCAAGGCGTTGAAGATTTATTTGGTCAGGAAATCGTTTCGAAAGGGGTTAAGTTTACCCATAAAATGCTTGCCGATATCGATTATCTGAATGTTGACCCCAATAAGTGGACAACCGATAAGAAGAAGAACGACCTGATTAAAGCCGTTATTCACAACTACATACTGAAGTATAAGGAATACGATGCCGAATTCAAACGCAAGAAATTCAACATTACAATAGGCGATGAGTTGCCTGCAGGCATAGTTCAGTTGGCTAAGGTTTACATAGCAAAAAAACGTAAGGTAACAGTAGGCGATAAAATGGCAGGTCGTCACGGAAACAAGGGTATCGTTGCCAAAATTGTTCGCGATGAAGATATGCCATTCCTTGAGGATGGAACTCCCGTTGACATTGTACTCAACCCACTTGGTGTACCTTCGCGTATGAACCTTGGGCAGATTTACGAGACTGTTCTGGGATGGGCTGGCCAAAAATTGGGAGTTAAATTCAGTACTCCTATATTCGATGGAGCTAAACTAGAAGAGATCAGCAATTACACTGAGCAAGCGGGAATACCACGTTTCGGAAAAACCTACCTATACGATGGGGGCACGGGTGTACGTTTCGACCAACCGGCTACCGTAGGTGTGATTTATATGCTGAAATTAGGACATATGGTCGACGACAAAATGCATGCTCGTTCTATTGGGCCATACTCACTTATTACTCAGCAACCACTTGGAGGTAAAGCTCAATTTGGAGGCCAGCGTTTTGGTGAAATGGAGGTTTGGGCGCTCGAAGCATTTGGTGCTTCCCATATTCTTCAGGAGATACTAACTATCAAATCGGACGATGTTATTGGCCGAGCCAAAGCATACGAATCGATTGTTAAGGGAGAACCCATGCCACAGCCCGGAATACCCGAATCGCTCAACGTACTTCTGCACGAATTACGTGGATTAGGTCTAAGCGTTAATCTCGATTAACAATTCTTAAGCAGTTTTAACCATAATAACCAACATATTATGTCGTTCAGAAGGGAAAATAAGGTTAAAAGCAACTTCTCAAAAATAACTATTGGTTTATCGTCTCCCGAAGAAGTTCTGGAGCGTTCCAGCGGTGAAGTGCTTAAACCCGAAACCATAAATTATAGAACCTACAAGCCAGAACGCGACGGTCTTTTCTGCGAAAGGATTTTTGGTCCTGTTAAGGATTATGAATGCCATTGCGGAAAGTATAAGCGCATTCGATACAAAGGAATTGTTTGCGACCGTTGCGGAGTTGAAGTTACCGAAAAGAAGGTACGTCGCGAACGTATGGGGCACATCAGTTTGGTAGTACCTGTTGCTCATATATGGTACTTTCGTTCGCTTCCAAACAAAATTGGCTATTTGCTAGGCTTGCCTACAAAAAAGCTCGACTCAATTATCTATTACGAGCGCTATGTAGTTATTAACCCCGGAATTAAAGCTGCCGAGGGCATAAATTACATGGATTTTTTAACCGAGGAGGAGTATTTGGATATAATCGAGTCGTTACCTAAAGAAAACCAACACCTTGACGATACCGATCCTAATAAATTTATTGCAGCTATGGGCGCAGAAGCGCTTCATATGCTCCTGTCGCGAATCGATTTGGATGGTTTGAGCTACGATCTTCGCCATAAAGCCAATAACGAAACTTCTCAACAACGCAAAAACGAAGCGCTCAAACGCTTACAGGTTATTGAGGCCTTCCGCGAATCGGTTAATATTAACAAACCCGAGTGGATGATACTTAAGGTAATTCCCGTTATTCCACCCGAACTTCGTCCTCTTGTACCCCTCGATGGTGGCCGTTTTGCCACATCGGATCTTAACGATCTTTACCGAAGGGTTATTATTAGAAATAACCGTCTTAAAAGGCTTATCGAGATTAAAGCGCCCGAAGTAATTCTACGCAACGAAAAGCGTATGCTTCAGGAAGCAGTCGATTCGCTTTTCGACAATTCTCGCAAGAGCAATGCCGTTAAAACCGATGCTAACAGACCTTTGAAATCGTTGAGCGATAGTTTAAAGGGAAAGCAAGGACGATTCCGTCAGAACTTACTTGGTAAACGTGTCGATTACTCGGCCCGTTCGGTAATTGTAGTGGGACCTGAACTTAAAATGCACGAATGTGGATTACCCAAGGATATGGCCGCTGAACTTTACAAACCATTTATAATCAGGAAATTGATCGAACGAGGTATTGTAAAAACAGTAAAATCGGCTAAAAAAATTGTTGACCGCAAGGATCCTGTTGTTTGGGATATTCTCGAAAACGTTCTTAAGGGGCACCCAGTGCTGCTTAACCGAGCCCCAACTCTTCACCGTTTAGGTATTCAAGCTTTTCAACCTAAGCTGATTGAAGGAAAGGCAATTCAACTTCACCCGCTTTCCTGTACTGCTTTTAACGCCGACTTTGACGGTGACCAAATGGCTGTGCACTTACCACTAGGAAATGAGGCCATTTTAGAAGCACAATTGCTTATGTTGGGTTCACATAACATTCTGAACCCAGCGAATGGTGCACCTATCACGGTACCGTCGCAGGACATGGTTTTAGGCCTTTACTACATAACCAAGCCTAAAACGGGTGCTAAAGGGGATGGCTTGCGCTTTTACTCTGCCGAGGAGGCAATAATTGCATTTAATGAAGGCCGAACCGACTTACACGCCATTATTAAAGTTCGCATTCCTGAATACCAAGGGGACGATATAGTTGGTTATAGCATTATTGAAACTACGGTTGGTAGAGTTATCTTCAATCAATCTGTACCCAGAGAAATGGGTTTCATAAATGAGTTACTCACCAAAAAATCGCTTCGCGACATTATTGGTAACGTTCTTAAGAAATCGGGTATTGCACGAACTGCGCAATTCCTCGACGATATAAAGGACTTGGGTTACTTTATGGCCTTCAAGGGAGGGCTGTCGTTTAACCTCGATGATGTTATGATTCCTGCTGAAAAAGAGGAGTTGGTTAACGAAGGCTACGAGCAGGTGGACGAAATTATGGCCAACTATAATGCTGGTTTAATAACCAACAATGAGCGTTACAATCAAATTATAGATATTTGGACACATACAAATGCCAACCTAACCCTTACCCTTCTCAAAAAACTTTCCGACGATAAGCAGGGCTTCAATTCGGTTTACATGATGCTCGACTCTGGAGCTCGTGGATCGAAAGAGCAAATTCGTCAGCTTTGTGGTATGAGGGGCCTTATGGCAAAACCCCAAAAATCGGGCGCAACGGGCAATGAAATTATCGAGAACCCAATTCTTTCAAACTTTAAAGAAGGTCTATCGGTACTCGAGTACTTCATTTCAACCCACGGTGCACGAAAAGGTTTGGCCGATACTGCTCTTAAAACTGCCGATGCTGGTTACCTTACCCGTCGTTTGGTGGACGTTTCGCAGGATGTCATTATTACTGAACCCGACTGTGGTACGCTTCGCGGATTGGTTGCAACTGCAATTAAAAAGAACGAAGAGGTTGTTGAAACGCTTTACGAAAGGATTATTGGAAGAACAACCGTTCACGATATTTATCATCCGCTTACAGGCAAACTTATAGTTTCTGCAGGGGAGGAGTTAACCGAGGAAGTAACCCAGGAGATTACCGATTCTCCAATTGAACAGGTTGAAATCCGTTCGGTTCTCACTTGCGAATCGCGTAAAGGGGTTTGCTCAAAATGCTACGGAAGAAGTTTGGCTACTGGCCGTATGGTACAAAAGGGAGAAGCCGTTGGAGTTATTGCTGCCCAATCGATTGGTGAACCAGGTACTCAGCTTACACTTCGTACTTTCCACGTAGGGGGTACCGCTTCGAACATTATTGCAGATTCGAAGATCGTTGCTCGTTTCGATGGTCGTGCCGAAATTGAAGAACTTAAGGCTGTTTTCAAACAAGACAATTCTGGTAGTTCCTATAATATTGTAATTGGTCGCTTGGCCGAAATGCGTATTATTGATAAAAACACTGGCATTACCCTGTCAACCCATTCAATTCCATACGGATCGAAACTGTATATAAATAATGGTGACGATGTTAAAAAGGGGCAGCATTTGTGCGATTGGGACCCATGGAATGCTGTAGTTATTTCTGAAATGAGTGGTAAAGTTACCTTCGAATCGGTAATTAAAGAGGTTACTTTCCGCGAAGAATCTGATGAACAAACCGGATACCGCGAAAAGGTAATCATAGAAAGTCGCGATAAAACCAAAAACCCCATGATTAAAATTGTGGAGGGCAATGAGGTGCTTCGTTCATACAACCTTCCAGTATCTTCGCACATTGTTGTTGAAGAGGGTAAATCAGTTGAAGCGGGTGACATACTTGTTAAAATTCCCCGTGCCGTTGGAAAAGCTGGTGACATCACAGGAGGTTTACCCCGAGTAACCGAACTTTTCGAGGCTCGTAATCCATCGAACCCAGCTATTGTTGCTGAAATTGATGGTGAAGTTTCTTTTGGTAAGGTGAAGCGTGGTAACAGGGAAATTTCAATTCGCTCTAAAACTGGCGAAGAGAAAAAGTATTTGGTACCCCTGTCGAAACAAATTCTTGTTCAGGAGAACGACTACGTTAGAGCAGGAACGCCATTGTCCGACGGTTCCATTACACCTTCCGACATTCTTGCAATTAAGGGTCCCACAAAAGTACAGGAGTATATTGTGAACGAGATTCAGGAGGTATACCGTATGCAGGGTGTGAAAATCAACGATAAGCATTTCGAGGTAATCGTTCGCCAAATGATGCGCAAGGTTGAAATTGAGGACCCAGGCGATACCCGATTCCTCGAAAAACAAATTGTTGACAAGTGGGAATTCATGGAAGAAAACGATTGGATTTTTGATAAAAAGATTGTTATCGATGCTGGCGATTCTACTGCTGTGCGTCCGGGTCAGATTATTACTGCCCGCAAACTTCGCGACGAAAATTCAATGTTGAAACGTAAGGATATGAAACTAATTTCTGGGCGCGATGCGGTTCCAGCAACTTCAAGCCAGGTGCTTCAGGGAATTACCCGTGCTGCACTTCAAACAAAAAGTTTCATGTCGGCAGCTTCCTTCCAGGAAACCACAAAAGTTCTTAATGAAGCCGCCATTTATGGTAAGGTAGATACTTTGGAAGGCCTCAAGGAGAATGTCATTTGTGGGCATCTCATTCCCGCAGGTACTGGTTTGCGTGAATTCGATAACATTGTTGTTTACTCGAAGGATGATTATGAACTCTTAACCCAAGCCAATAAAAATGTTGGGGTTGAAGTAAATGAAGAGTAATAAGTAAAAATTATAATAAAGGGGGCAAATGCCCCCTTGTTTTTCTAACCCATAAATCCTGAAAAAATGTCTGACAAGAAAAACAATCCCATCAACATTGAACTTTCCGACGACGTTGCTCAAGGAATATACTCAAACTTGGCTATTATAACGCACTCAGCCTCCGAATTTATTATTGACTTCGTTAGAGTAATGCCAGGTGTTCCAAAAGCGCAAGTTAAGTCGAGGATTGTATTAACCCCCGACCACGCTAAGCGTTTATTACTGGCTTTGCAGGATAATATTGCTAAATTTGAGACCGTTCATGGAAACATTAAATTAGCTGAGGGCGGGAATATGGGAATGCCACCCTTCCCAATGAACTTTGGCGGTACAGGTCAAGCATAAGAATTTGAAAGCGGTTTTTAAGCCGCTTTTTTTATTTAGAAATGGGTTTAGTTTTAGAATTTTTTCGATTAACTTTAATCTGAAACCAAAACCCTACTTAATATGAAAAAAATTAAAGCAATTTCTATACTGTTATATGCCATTTTTATTGTTTCCTACCCAGCTTTTAGTCAAGTTACGGAAGCAGAGGGCAAGTTGAAGACACATGTTGCAGATTCGGTATCGGGGTGGAAAACCGGAGGTGTTGTTGGATTTAATTTAGCACAAACTGCACTTTATAACTGGGCTGCAGGTGGTGAAAAATCTTTTGCAGTGAATGGGATCTTTAGCCTTTTTGCCAATTATAAAAAAGACAAAATTGCTTGGGACAACTCTCTCGATTTAGGCTATGGCATTTTAAGTAAAGGCGAAAAAACCGATTTTAGAAAAACCGATGATAAGGTCGATTTCATATCCAAGTTTGGTCGCGAAGCATACAAAAACCTATACTACGCTGTACTATTCAACTTCAAATCGCAAATGACCGCTGGTTACAACTACCTTGCAGATGGTGGAAAAGTAAAAATTTCCGACGCATTTGCACCTGCTTATGTTATTACCGCAGTTGGTATCGATTATAAGCCCTCTGCATACCTAAGTGTTTTTGCTGCTCCACTTACAGGCAAGATTACTATTGTTACGGATACAGCACTATCCGACGCTGGAGCATTTGGAGTTGAACCAGGAAAGAATACAAAAAGCGAATTTGGAGGCTATATTAGAATGATTTTTACTAAAAACGATTTCAAAACTGAGTTACTGAAAAATATTTCGTTTACAACCAAACTCGACCTTTTTTCAAACTACCTCGAGAACCCACAAAATATAGTAATTAACTGGGAAACTCTTATAGCACTTAAAGTTAATAAGTACATTAACGTAAACCTAAATACTCATTTAATATACGACGACAAGGTTAAGATTGGAAAGGATACCAATAATGATGGAACACTTGACAGATTCTCACCCCAAATTCAGTTCAAAGAGATTTTTGGAGCAGGAATATCAGTTAAATTCTAAACATTAAATTTTGCAACCATGAAATTTATTAGCGAGTTTAAAGCTTTTGCCATGAAAGGTAATGTTACCGATATGGCAGTGGGTATAATCATTGGTGCCGCTTTTGGGAAAATTGTAACCTCGGTAGTAACCGACATTATTATGCCTCCGTTAGGTCTTTTAATTGGTGGCGTTAACTTTACCGACCTAAAGTTTGTTATGAAGGCTGCAACTGAAACCGGACCAGCTGTAACCCTTAATTACGGCAACTTTCTTCAGGTTACCTTCGATTTTGTTATTGTAGCCTTTGCCATTTTTATGGTAATTAAGGCAATGAATGCAGCCAAGAGAAAACAGGAAACAGAACCAGCCACTACACCAAAACCCACCAAGCAAGAAGAACTTCTTACCGAAATAAGAGATTTATTAAAAAAGTAATTTTTTTGTTTTTAAAGAAAGGCCATCGAAAAATCGATGGCCTTTCTTTTCTGCTATGCCTGGCATATTTAAGCAATAATTGATTAACGAAAAATTTCTTAGTCATATAGAATCTTTAAATTATACGCATGTTTTATTTATATTTGTTTTAGATTATAAACTAAAATTAAATTCAATGGAATCGAACTTCATCACCGATGTTCTGCTACCCGTTTCTCTGGGAATTATAATGCTTGGAATGGGCCTCTCGTTGGTTCCCAACGATTTCAAAAGGGTTGCTTTATATCCAAAAGCTGCTGCTATTGGAATTCTAAATCAAATAGTTTTATTGCCTTTAATAGGTTTTTTACTTCTCTTGTTAATACCAATACGCAATGCTGAGTTAGCCGTTGGAATTATGATTCTTGCTGCTTGCCCGGGCGGACCCACTTCGAATCTGATTACTCATATTTCGAGGGGCGACACTGCATTATCCATTTCGCTTACTGCTATTTCGAGTTTAGTTGTAGTTTTTACCATCCCTTTAGTAGTTAACTTTTCTATGGGTTACTTTCTGAATCATGGCGAATATGTTCCTTTACCAGTATTCGACACTATGATAAAAGTTATTATTATTACTTTATTACCGGTGGCCATTGGAATGCTTATTAGGGCTCGATCGCCAAAGTTTTCGAGTAAAATGAGTAAACCTGTAAAAATTATGTCGGGTTTGCTTTTGGTTGTAATTATTCTAGCTGCAATTTTTAACGACAGAGAAAACTTTTTTAACTTCTTTGCTCAGGCAGGCCCTGTGGCTTTGGCACTGAATGTGGCCATGCTTTTAATTGGTTACTATTCTTCGCGCATTTTCAAGTTAAGTGTAACACAAAGTATTACTATCTCAATCGAAACGGGAATACAAAATGGCACTTTGGGAATCGCTATAGCAGCAACTTTACTTCATAATCCAACTATGACCATTTCACCAGCCATATACAGCCTTATTATGTTTGGAACGGCAGGGTTGATTATTGCTTGGATGAACCTAAAAGTGAAGGGCTCTCGAATCGTAGCACGTTAGCATTGAGAAAAAGAAAAGGGCAGTTATAAACTGCCCTTTTCCATTTCAAGATTATAATCTTAGAACTTATACTCGTTATTCTCAATCATTTTATCGGCAATACGACGTCGGGCATCTTTAACATTTACTCCCTTAACGCGAGTTAAAACTTTAATGGCTTTAATAATTTTTTCTGCCCCATCGCCTTCAACGCTCGAGTAAATGGCATCCTTGGCATTTTTACGAATTAAGTTGGCAGCGTCGTAAACAAAAACATCGAGCATATCTCTGTAAATGGAGTTTACTCCTTGTGTATTTTCAACTTTGGCAACGCGAAGCGCCATCGATTCGGCTTCGTAAAGTTCCATAATCATGTTCGAGAGGTTGTTTACAACTTCCTGTTCGCTCATAAATTTCTTACCTAAGGCTTTGGTTGCGCTGTTAACAGCAAGCATAACAGCCTTTTTGAAGTTCTTCATGTAGCGAAGCTTCTCGGCAAAGTAACTTTCGCCAACTACAGTGTCATCGGAAATGGAGTCAAGATTTTTAAGCAACTCTTCGGCAGGCCCATTTAAATCGTACTCACCTTTCATGGCACGCTTGGTGGCGCTTTCAACAACCAAAAGGCGATTAATTTCGTTGGTTCCTTCGAAAATACGGTTGATGCGCGAATCGCGGTAGCCACGGTCAATATTCATTTCGGCCGAGTAGCCCATACCACCATGAATTTGAACGCCTTCGTCAACTACGTAATCCAACATTTCCGAACCCCAAACCTTAAGAATTGCATCTTCAACGGCGTAATGGCTAATGGCATCGATAGTAGCACGACCCTGGTCGCAGCCTTCGGCTTTGTATTGAGCCATTAGAATGTCAACATCCTTACTTACGCGGTAAATGGCTGATTCGTGAGCAAAGGTTTTAATGGCCATTTGGGCTAGTTTGTGCTTAATAGCGCCAAAGTTGGCTATTTGGGTGTTGAACTGTTTCCTTTCGTTCGAGTACCTAACGGCATCGGTAATGGTTTGTTTGGCTGCGCCAATTACGTTGGCTCCTAGTTTCATACGACCCATGTGCAGAATGCTTAGGGCAATACGGAAACCTTCGCCACGACCACCAATTAGGTTTTCAACAGGAACTTTTACGTCGTTGTAGTATATTTGGGTAGTCGACGATCCTTTAATGCCCATTTTATGCTCGTCGGGGCCAATAACCACGCCAGGCCAGTTGCTCTCAACTATAAAAGCGCTGAGAATACGGTCGTTATCGATTTTTGCAAAAACCACCTGAGTGTCGCAGAAGCCACCATTGGTAATCCACATTTTTTGACCGTTCAGGATGTAGTGCTTGCCATCTTCGCTAAGTTTGGCTTGGGTTTTACCCGAGTTGGCATCGCTGCCTGCGCCTGGTTCGGTTAAGCAGTATGCGCCAATTAGGTCGCCGGTTGCAAGGCGCGAAACGTATTTTTGGCGTTGCTCCTCATTGCCATAGTACATAATGGGCATGGTTCCAATTCCGCAGTGGCACATGTAGGCAACCGAGAACGAGTAGCCAGCACCTGTAGTTTCGGCAACTAGCATTTGGGTCACGAAATCTTGTCCAAAACCATTGTACTCCTCGGGAACGGCTATTCCAAGCATGCCAAGTTCGCCGGCTTTTTTAAGAATACTTTTCATCAGTACCCTGTCGCCTTTGTCAATTTTTTCGAGGTTTGGGAATACTTCGGTTTCAAGAAAATCTCTGCAGGTTTGGGCAATCATTCGTTGCTCCTCGTTGAACTCTTCGGGAATAAAAATGCTGTTGACATCAACATCTTTTACAAGAAATTCGCCACTTTTAAGGTTAACTGTTTCCATTAGTTTGTAGGTTATTGTGTTTCTAAATTCCAAGCGACATTACAATAAGCTCGGCAATGTCGTAATTTTTAATCTCTTCCTCTTTGTTTTTGTACTTAATACCATCGGTCATCATAGTCATGCAAAACGGACAGGATGTTGCAATAATGCTGGGATTGGTTTTCAGAGCGTCCTCAGTGCGCTCGAGGAAAACCTCCTTGTCGCCCTTTTCCGCCTCTTTAAACATTTGTCCGCCTCCTGCGCCACAGCAAAGGGCAAAACTACGGCTGCGTTCCATTTCAACCAGATTGTTGGTAACCGAGTTGATAACCTTTCGGGGCTCATCGTACTTGCTATTTGCCCTACCAAGGTAGCATGGGTCGTGGTAGGTTATTCGCGAATCGGCAAAAACGCTCTTATCAACCTTTAGTTTGCCGCTATTCATCATTTCGAGCATGAAATCGGTGTAATTTACTACTTCGAATTCGGCACCTAAATCGGGGTAGTCGTTTTTAAAAATGTTGTAGCAATGAGGACAAACCGTAATTACCTTTTTTATTTCGTACGCTTTAAACAGCTCAATGTTTTGTAATGCTTGCATTTGGTAAAGCATTTCGTTGCCAGCCCTGCGAGCGGGATCGCCTGTACAGGTTTCTTCCTTGCCCAAAACAGCGTAGTTCACATTTAGGTGAGTAAGAATTTTTGCAAAGGCACGAACCACCTTTTTGTACCTATCGTCGTATGCACCAGCGCAACCAACCCAAAAAAGGTATTCGGGTTTTTCGCCTTTCGCAATAAGGTCGGCCATTACGGGTACGTTTATTTTTATAGTTTCCATACAGTTATATTTTATTCATTTCCAAATCCTGAGCCCATACCAGTCGATCCTCGGGCGAGTACTGCCAGGGTGCACCGTTATTCTCAATGTTGTTGAAGGTTGCTTTAAGCTCGCCGGGAGCGGAGCCCTCTTCCATAACCAAGTACCTGCGCATGTCCACAATAAGCGTTGGGTGATTAATGTTTATTGGGCACTCCTGGGCGCAAGCGTTGCAAGTGGTGCAGGCCCATAGTTCCTCTTCGGAAATAAAATCGCGAATTAGCGAACGGCCATCGTCGAATGTTTTACCTTCTTTTATAAGTCCCTTCGATTTTTCTTTCATACGTGCACGAAGATCCATCACAATTTTTCGGGGCGATAGCTTTTTGCCGGTTATATTTGCTGGGCAAACCGAAGTGCATCGGCCACACTCGGTGCAGGCCAACGAATCGAGGTAGTTTTTCCAGCTGGCATCCTCGGCATCTTTCACTCCAAAGCGCTCTATAGGTGCATCGGCCGGAGCGGCTGCAAAAGCCGTATTGGGATCCATCATTAGTTTCACCTCGCGGGTTACATTGTCCATGTTGGGTAGTTTTCCGAGCGGCTCCAGGCGCGAAAGGAAAACGTTGGGAACCGACATGAAAACGTGGAAATGCTTGGAGTAGGGTAGCAGGTTGGCAAAAAAGAAGATTAGCAGATTGTGCGCCCACCAATTTATTTCGTGGTGAATGTGTAATGTGTCGACAGAGAAACCCGAGAAATACTGAGCAAAAAACTGACTAACAGGGTAAACACCAAATATTTCGTGACCATTTAGAGCATTATAGGCAACATAACTTGTGTTTATACCAAGCAGCGTAAGCATAAGAAGAAGAATGATTGAAAGAGCAATTTTTGCATCGATATGCGAAATGTGCTTCATTTCAATTCCTTCGAAACGCTTAACGTGAATAAACAGTCGACGACCCAAAAATACAACTATGGCAATTGCTACTACTAGCGCAAAAATATCGCCCGATGCCATGATGAAATCGTAAAAGCTACCAAAAACCCTAAGCGAACGCTTAACTCCCCATAAACCATCGATAACCATTTCGATGCTGCCAATTAGAATAACGCAAAAACCCCAGAAAACTAGGGCGTGCATACCTCCTGTAAAAGGCTTACGAAACATTTTGGTTTGACCAATAGCCACGTTAAGCATAAGCATGAAACGCTTGCCAAGGTCCTTTACAGGAAAAGCGGGCCTGATTAATTTAAAAAGTTTAAAGTAACGGATGGCTGTAAAAGCAAACACCCCAAGGGTAATTGAAAGTGCCGCAGCGAATACTAGTTGATTTATCATAGTTAAATTTAAATCATTTATAAAAAAAAATGTAAAATGTAAATTGATGAATGTAAAATATAATAAAAGCCCAGGTATTCAAATTTTAACCCTTTTGATTAATGGTTGATTTAGCCGTTTTTAAGCTTTTTGTAAAAATTGCAATTAACTCATTGCATTCGATTAAATCGGAATTAATTTGTTCGGGATGTTTAACTAAAGGCTTATTAATTATTATTTTAAGGCATATACCTGTTTCTCTGAGTTCTTTAAGTACTATGCCAATTTTGTGAATAAAATCCTTATGCGACTCAGCAGCTTGCGCTTCGCCATAATTAAAAGCAGGAGAAGTACCACATCTCACAAGTTGTCCCGAGATGTGGCTTCCTGCTTTAGTGTTTGGAAGTAATTCAGATACTTCAAGCATTCTTACAGCAAAGTTTATTAATCTTTGCTCCAAATCGAATTTTCTTGAACTATCCATTACTCTATATCGATTTACATTCAAAATTTAGCGTTTTACATTTTACATTTAATGCATTACGCTTATAATAACTACTTGTTTTTCAGTTCTTTAACCGCCTCAACAAGTTTTGGAAGAACTTTTGCTGCGTCGCCAACAATACCATACTGGGCAGCTTCGAAAATAGGAGCATCCTTATCGGTATTAATGGCAACAATGTACTTCGACGAGCTAACACCTGCAAGGTGTTGAGTTGCACCCGAAATTCCAACGGCAATATAGAGGTTAGGAGCAATAATTTTTCCGGTTTGGCCTGTGTGCTCCTCGTGGGGACGCCATCCTTCGTCGGATACTGGACGCGAACAAGCGGTTGCAGCACCCAGCAGATTGGCTAGTTCAGAGAGTGGAGCCCAGTTATCGGCCGATTTCATTCCCCTTCCTCCCGAAACAACAATTTCGGCATCGGTAATAAGAATTTTACCCGATTGTTTCTGTACGTCCTTTAGCTGAGTTTTTACCATCGATGCATCGATGCTCGAAGCAAATGCTTCAACAGTTGCTTCGTTAGCTGTTTCGATTAAATCGAATGAGTTCTGCGCTAGGGTAATTATTTTAATATCCGATTTAAGGGCAACGTGTGCGTAGGCATTTCCGGAATAGGCGCGTTTTACCACTACAAATGGGTTTACGCCTAGCGGAAGTTTATTCACGCCGGAGCCAATTGCTGCTTTTAGCCGAACCGAAAGGCGAGGAGCAATTGATTTGCCCATGTTGTTGTTGGCAATAACAATAACCTTAGCGCCCTCTTTTTGAGCCGCCTCGGCAATTACTTTAGTGTAAGTTTGGCTATCGAGAACGTTTAGAGCATCGTTTTTAACGCTTAACACCTTTTTAACTCCGTATTTTCCTAACGACTTAAGTTCGTTTTCGTCAACATTTCCTATTGAAATGGCTGAGGCAGTAGTACCAAGCATTTCGGCAACTTTTGCAGCGTACGAAGCAAGCTCGAACGAAGACTTCTTAAATTTTCCGTCCCAATTCTCGGTGAATACAAGTACTGACATATGTTGTTGTATTTTAATCGATTAATAATAGAAATTAGATAACCTTTGCTTCGTTCATCAGTAGCTCGATGAGTTGCTTTGGGTTTTCGGCATCAACCATTTTGCATTTTGCACGGGGTTGAGGCATTTCGTAGCTTACTACTTCGGTAAGCGATTCGATAGCAACAGGCTCTGAAACTTTAATGGCTTTTGTACGAGCCTGCATAATGCCGCGCATAGCAGCAATACGGGGTTCTTTGGCAATTCCTTTCTGAACCACTGCAACAAATGGAGTAGGAATCGAAACAACCTCTTTACCACCATCAATTTCGCGATTAATAATGGCTGCGCCATTCTCGATATTAAGCCCCGAAACGGCAGAAACCGAAGGGTAGTCGAGTAGCTCGGCAATCATACTGCCAACGGTTGAACCGTTAAAATCGCTCGATTCGATACCGCAAAGCACTATATCGAATTTTTCGGCTTTTACAATTTCAGCAATTTGACCAGCAACGTTGAATGCATCGGTTGGTTCGGCATTAACACGGTAGGCATCGTCGGCACCAATGGCAAGGGCTTTGCGAATTGTAGGCTCCGAGCCAGCGTTTCCGACGTGGATAACAGAAACCAGCTTAACGCCAGTTGCGGCATTGTCCTTTAGTTCAAGCGCACGGGTAAGGGCGAGTTCGTCCCAGGGGTTAATTACCCATTGAACACCATTTGCATCGAATTTGGTGTTGTTGTCGGTGAATTTCACCTTTGTAGTTGTGTCGGGTACGTTACTGATACAAACTAAAATTTTCATTCGTTAACGGTTTAGTTATATTAAGTTACTATTCTGAAAAGCTATATATACCTAAAAACTATAATTCAAAACTAATCGTTTTGGAGGGTACAAATATAGTAAAAATGGCATAAAACAAAAGCTTAGCTTTGTAATACATCTATTATTAATCCGAGCAAAATATTTAGCATTTTATGAGTGTCCGTAAAGGTAACTAGAAAAGTCTGGATGTTGCATAAGTACAGTTGTATCGATGATTTATTGTTTCACATTCAAATAGCTCGATAAGGCTTGTTAATATTGAGCTTTCTATTATCTTTTAGTCATCTTTCCGGACATTCATATAGCATTTTATTCGGATTTATAAACTCGCATAGTAGGTTACAAGAGTTGTAACCCAATAAACTATTACGAACCATGAATGTAATAGATCTTATAGTTTCAATGGTTTTTTCGCTATATTAGCTGGCTAAAATCCGAGTTATGGCATCAGAAATTGAATCCAATACTTTGAAGATTGTATTAGTGGGTTCGGGGAATTTAGCCTACAGTTTGGCTATTGCCATTAGTAAAAGTCAAAATCAACTTATACAAATTGTTTCTACCAATTTCAAAAGGGGTTTAGAACTATCGAACCTTACCAAAACCGAGTTCATACCAAATATTTCAAATGTAAATACCAATGCAGATTTGTATATTTTGGCGGTTCCCGACATAGAAATTTCGAACGTTGCCCAAAACCTTATTAACGTTAGGGGTATTGTTGTTCATACCAGTGGAAGCACCCCCGTTGAGGTTTTAGAAAAGATTTGCACTAGCGATTGCGGTGTTTTTTATCCCTTCCAAACATTTACTTACTCAAGAGCTTTGAATTATTCAGATATTCCTGTTTGTATAGAGGCAAAAAGTAATAGCACTTTTGAGTTGCTAAGAAGTTTTGCTTTTGCACTTGGAGCAAAACCCATTCGTATGGACTCGGAAACTAGAAAATGGCTCCATTTGTCGGGTGTTTTTGCTTGCAACTTTGTTAATCATATGCTCTCTGTTTCGTACATTTTAGCCCAGGAAAACGATATTGACGTCGCTTTACTTAAACCGCTCATTTTCGAAACAGTCAATAAGGCACTCGAAGACAATCCGTTCGAAAGCCAAACAGGTCCTGCCCTTCGAGGCGATACAGGTACTTTAAAGCGACATTATGCAATGCTTGGTCAATTAGATGAAGAATTAAGAGATTTATATATTTCGTTAAGTACCAGCATTGAACGATTGCATAAAGAAATGTAATATGAAGAATTTTAAAGAACAACTCAGTAGTGTTAAAGCATTCGCTTTTGATGTGGATGGCGTATTTACCGACGGTACAATAATAATTCATCCCTCAGGTGAACTTCTCCGAACATCCAATACCCGCGACGGCTTTGCGGTGCATAGGGCTGTTAAACTAGGCTTTCCGGTTGCCATTATAACTGGCGGCAAAAGTCAATCGGTTGAGCAGCGCTTTGCCGAGTTGGGTGTTACAGATATATACATAGGCGCAACCGATAAGGTTGATGCTTTAAACGACTTTAGGTTCAAATACGGATTGGAACTATCGGAAATTTTATACATGGGCGATGATCTTCCCGACTATAATGCAATGCAGCTGGTTGGTTTCCCAACATGTCCTGCCGATGCTGCTCCCGAAATAGTAGCTATTTCGGTTTACATTTCAACCTTTGCCGGTGGAAAGGGCTGCGTTCGCGATGTAATTGAGCAGGTATTGCGATTAAAAGGGCAATGGTTTATCGATAACAACTTCAAGCAGTAAAAAAATGATTAAAGTATTTCTTCGAGTGTTCAGGTATCAGAATTTACTGATAGTTGCTCTTACCATGTACCTTATGCGATTTGGTATAATTCAACCTTTACTAGCCCAGGAGGGCTTTACTTTGCAAATGAGCGAATGGTTTTTTCTGCTTCTGGTTCTTTCCACCGTTTTTATTACCGCTGCCGGATACGTTATAAATGATTATTTCGATACTAAAACCGATTTAGTAAACAGACCCCAGAGAGTTCTAATTGGCCGCCAGTTGTCGCGGAGAACTGCCATATTTACTCACTTGGTACTAAATTCTTTAGGCTTTGTTTTTGGCTTGGCGGTTTCTTTTTATATCAATCGTCCTTTTCTTTCTATAGGCTTTATTGTTATCCCAGGAATCCTTTGGTTCTATTCAACTACATACAAACGCCAGTTTTTAGTTGGGAACATCATTGTGGCTTTATTAACAGCTTTAGTACCTTTAATGACAATTCTTTTCGAATTGCCCCTATTGTATGAAGAATACTGGCAGACTGTTCTACTTCAGCCAGATACCTTTAATATTATTATTTACTGGATTGGTGGCTTTGCAATTTTTGCTTTTTTATTAAACCTCTTCCGTGAGATTGTTAAGGATATTGAAGATTATGAGGGCGATTTGGAATTTGGAAGAAATACATTACCCGTTGTACTTGGAACTAAAAACTCCCGAATTGTTGCCTCTTCCATATTGATGGTTGTTTTACTCCTTATTAGTTACGTTTTTGGTGCCCATATGAATTATTTTCCCGGTACTATCAGTTTTAATTTCATTTCACTCCTTTATCTCCTTACTGCTATAGCCATTCCAGTTTTTATTCTGCTGGTAAAACTTTTTATGGCACAAACAAAAGAAAATTTCAAATCCATTAGTTCATTTACTAAAATAGTAATGTTACTTGGGATTCTTTTTGCAATTATTTTTAAGTTTTTTATGATTTAAGCAATGCTTTTACACGATAAAATAAAGATTTATAAGGTCGTACTTGCATCGCGCTCCCCTCGTCGGCATGCTCTTATGCGTGAATTGGGTATCGATTTTGAAGTGAAAATTTATGGTGTTGAAGATGAAACCTATCCTTCAGCTCTACCCATTAGTGATGTCCCCGAATTCTTAGCAAAAAAGAAAGCTATTCCGTTCATAAATGAACTCAAAACAAATGACATTTTAATTACTTCCGACACAATTGTGGTTTGCTGCAATGAAGTAATTGGTAAACCTGTCGATAGGGATAACGCACTCGATATTCTCAAAACCCTTTCGGGTAAAAAGCATACCGTTATTACAGGGGTTTGCTTTACATCAAAAGCATTGGTACACAGCTTTTCAGTTCACACCGATGTGTATTTTAGAAACTTAACTTATGATGAACTTAACTATTATGTTGATCGGTTTAAACCATTCGATAAGGCTGGTGCCTATGGAATTCAGGAGTGGATTGGCTATGTGGGAGTTGAGAGAATTGAAGGATCCTACTACAATGTTATGGGTTTGCCAGTTCAACGGCTTTACGTTGAACTAAATAATTTTTTGGATGAAATAAAGGGGTGAGAAATGAACTTTGCAGCATTTTTTCTTTGTGGCCTTTGTGTTAAGTTTTGTGCTCCTGCCTGACGGCAGGCAGGCTTTGTGGTTTTAAAGTGGATTCTATTAAACAACATAATAAAAACATATTATCACACCAATAACATGAAACGATTACTTTCTTTCTTAAGCCTGTTTTTGCTAATTGCTATTCCTTCAATTGCCGATGAAGGGATGTGGCTCCCTCATTTAATTGGCAAGTACAACATTGCCGACATGAAAAAGCAAGGCTTCAAGCTTACTGCCGAAGACCTTTATAGCATTAATAAGCCCTCAATAAAGGATGCAATTGTTCACTTTGGGGGAGGATGCACAGGAGAACTCATTTCACCAAATGGGTTGCTAATAACTAATCACCATTGTGGCTTGGGTAGCATACAAAGGCATTCAACAATTGAAAACGACCACATTTCCAATGGTTTTTGGGCAATGTCGCAAGCTGAAGAATTACCAAATTCAAACTTAACTGTAACTTTCTTGGTTAAAATTGAAGATGTTACTAGTAGGGTTTTAAAAGGTATAGCTACCGGTATTAACGATAGTGAACGCGATCGAATAATATCTGCAAACTCTAGGGCCATTGCCGATTCGGCAACAAATGGTACGCACTATTCAGCTCGTATAGCACCCATGTATTACGGAAATCAGTATTTGCTTTATATTAATGAGGTATTTCGCGATGTACGCTTGGTAGGAGCTCCTCCCAAATCTATTGGAAATTTCGGTGGCGATACCGACAATTGGATGTGGCCTCGTCATACTGGCGATTTTGCATTATTTCGCATTTATGCAAATAAAGATAATAAACCTGCAGAATACTCGCCCAATAATGTACCCTATAATCCAAAGTATTATCTGCCAATATCTACAGGAGGGGTAAAGGAGAACGATTTTACAGTAGTTTACGGTTATCCAGGAACTACCCAACAATATATTACATCCTTCGAAGTTAATTACCTGATTAATAATTCTAACCCTCTTAAAATTGGATTACGCAGCAAGCGACTTGAAATTATGGAGGGTTTTATGCAAAAAGACGATACCGTTCGAATTAAATATACAAGTAAGTATGCAGGTGTTGCCAACGCTTGGAAGAAGTGGATTGGGGAGAAGAATGGACTGATTCGTCTTAAAGCAGTTGACAAGAAACATGATTTGGAGAATGCCTTTATTGCTTGGGCTTCATCCAGCTCCATATTAAATCAGCAGTACGGAAATATTCTACCCCGTTTAGCAGAATTAAATAGTGAAATGAAGCCATTATTGCTGGCACGCGACCTCGAAAGGGAGGCATTCAAAGCAATTGAAATATTTCGATTTGTTTCAAATTTCAATACATTATTCGCTGAAGTGAATCGTTCAAATCCTGATTCAACTCGAATAGCCAGCCTCTCCAAATCCTTATTAAGTACTTCCAAAAGTTTTTATAAGGATTATCATCTCCCAATCGATAAGAATGTGTTTGTTACTATGATGGAAGTTCTGCAAGAAAAGTTGCCATCAAACCTAACTCCACCTATATTAAAGATATACATCGAAGAATCAGAAGGAAATTGGAAGGCTGTTTCTCATTTGCTTTTTAAGCAATCGGTATTTGCCGATAGTTCTACTCTTTTACCCAACCTGCGTAACTTCTCAATATACAATGCTCAAACTTTATTTAACGACCCACTTTTTCGAATAAATTTTCAGTTCGATAGCATCTATTCTATATCAGTAAACCCATTGTATTCAACCCTAATGGGTGAAACGAATACTCTCTATAGGAACTACGTTAGGGGTTTAATGGAAATGCAACCATCCAAAACTTTTTATCCCGATGCCAACTCTACGCTTCGAATTACCTACGGAAAGGTGGGAGGCTACTCGCCCCGCGATGCAGTTGACTATTTACCTGTAACCACTCTAGATGGTATTATTCAGAAATCCAAAATGGATGTGTACGATTATGTTGTGCCCGATAAATTGTTGCAAATTCATGCTCAAAAAGATTACGGAAGGTGGGCACATAAGGGAACTGTACCCGTTGCCTTTATTGCTAGTAATCATACTTCAGGTGGAAACTCTGGGAGTCCGGTATTAAATGCTAAAGGCCAGCTCATTGGTGTTAACTTCGACCGCGTTTGGGAAGGAACTATGAGTGATATTATGTTCGACCCTAACTATTGTAGAAATATTTCTCTCGACATTAGGTATGTGCTTTTCATAGTTGATAAGTTTGCAGGAGCAGGTTACCTTATCAATGAAATGAAGTTGGTCGATTAATCATCTAATACATTATGCTTAAATACTCTAGTATTATAATGGCTTGTTTTATACAATTTGTTTTTTTTGAATGATTCTAAATTGACCTTTTCATGCAACATTCAGGGTCCAAACATGATAATTGTCATGTTTGGGCTTTTTCATTATTAATACATTTATCACAGACAATCAATTTGTTGCGAAAATTAGATACGTTAAATAAATAACAGTGTTAATTTACTAACAAAATTTACTTAACCTTCAAAAAAAGAAAAACATGCCAGAAGTTAAAGAGTTGGTTAAAAAACTTGCCGATAAATACGGTAGAAGAAGGGATAGCCTCATGCCCATTTTACAAGGTGTTGTTGAGGAGAACCGTTACCTTTCCGATGTAGCTATGACCGAAATTGCTCGCGAGCTCGACATCGCATCAGCTGAGGTATTCGGTACAGCTTCTTTCTATTCGTTCCTGGACACTGAGCCAAGAGGAAAATACGTAATTAGGGTTTGCAAAACCATTACCTGCGATATGCATGGTAAAAAGCGTATAATCGAAAAGATTGAGGATGTGCTCAAAATTAAGCTTGGCGAAACCACGCAGGACAAGAAGTTTACGCTTCTTACAACCAATTGCTTGGGTTGGTGCCATAAGGGGCCCGTTATGCTTATAAACGATACCCCTTACCCCGATTTGAATGAGACCAAGGTGACTGAAATTATCATGGAGTACATGAGCAAATAACAAGGAGGCAAAACAATGGAAAACGTAAAAAGAGTCGATTTAATATTCGGGGAGTATACTTCCGAAAAGTATAAAGTACTCGAAGATACCCTTAAAAAATCGAGTGAACAAATAATTAACGAAATGATTGTATCGGGTCTAAAGGGGCGTGGTGGAGCTGGTTTCTTAACTGGTTTGAAATGGAAATATACTGCTGCCGAAAAGGATCCCGATAAGTATGTTGTTTGCAACGCCGATGAGGGCGAACCTGGCACCTTTAAGGATCGCGAAATTTTAACCAGGGTACCACGTAAGGTATTTAGCGGAATGGCTATTTGCGGAAAGGCTATTGGATCTAAAAAGGGTTTTATGTATTTAAGGGGTGAATACCGTTATATGCTTTCCGATTTAATGGCCGAACTCAACATTTACCACGAGCATGCCAAAAAGTTTAATTTAGATTTCACTATCGAAATTCGCATGGGTAACGGAGCTTACATTTGCGGCGAAGAGTCTGCTCTTTTCGAATCGATTGAAGGTAAACGCGGCGAGCCTCGCAATAAGCCTCCTTATCCAACCGTGTCGGGTGTGTTTAGCAAACCAACCGTTATTAATAACGTTGAAACCTTTGTGAATGCCGTAATGATTATGAAGTACGGTGCAGAGGAGTTTAAAAAACTAGGAACTACCGACTCGCGCGGCTCGAAAGTGTTTAGCGTATCGGGTGATACTCCAAAAGCTGGCATTTACGAACTTGAATTAGGTATGACAGTTGCCCAGTTTGTTGAGGAATTTGGCGATGGCGATACCAAAGCGGTTCAGGTTGGAGGTGCTTCGGGTTTTTGCGTGCCACGTAAAAAGTTTAAGGATACTATTATTGGCTTCGAGGGTGTTCCCACTGGGGGCTCAATGATGATTTTCAACAGTTCAAGGTCAATGTACAACGTACTTCATAACTATCTCGATTTCTTCGAGGAGGAGTCGTGTGGTCAGTGCACCCCTTGTCGAGTTGGCTGTCAGCAACTTCTCAAAGGAATTCGTGCGGTGAAAAAAGGCGAAAAGCCATCGAATTATCTAAATCAGCTGCTTCAACTTTCCGAAACCATGAAAATTACTGCAAAGTGTGGTTTGGGTCAGTCGGTTGCCAACTCCTTTTCATCAATAGTTGAAAACTTCAGAGAGGAAATGATTTACTAATCTGAAGGACACTTCATTAATAAAAAGACTAAAGAAAATGGCTGAAAAAATAAAAGTTACAATAGATGGCATTGCACTCGAAGTTGAAAAGGGAATTTCAATTCTAGATGCCGCCAAAAAGGCGAATGTTCGCATTCCAACTCTTTGTTATCACGAAGACCTTTGTATAGCCGGTAATTGCCGCGTTTGCGTAGTAGAGGTTGAAGGGCGCAGAACTCTTGTTGCATCATGCGCTGTACCTGCCGAAGAGGGTATTGTTGTTAAAACCACAACTCCTAAGGTTCGTAAGGCTCGCACCGATATAATTTCGTTACTCGTTTCGGAGCACAATACCCAATGCACAATCTGCTACCGCAGCACCAACTGCGAATTACAATCGCTTGCATCCGAGTATAATGTCGACTCGGAAAGGTACTTAAGCGTACTGAAACCCAATATTAAGGTCGATAAGTCGTCGTATTCTATTGAAAAGGACGATAGCAAATGCGTACGTTGCCAGCGCTGCGTTAGAACCTGCGCCGAACTACAGCACGTAAATGCCATTACCGTTGCTCATAAAGGAAAAGACATGAAAATTTCGACTTTCATGGATTTACCAATGAACGATGTGGTTTGCGTAAACTGCGGACAGTGTGTTACACACTGTCCAACCGGTGCGCTTACCGAAAGGCGATACTACCACGAAATTTGGGATGCCATTGGCGACCCCGATAAGCATGTTATTATAAATACTGCGCCTTCGGTTCGCGTTGCACTTGGAGAAATGCTTGGGTTCCCAGTTGGTACTCGTGTTACTGGCAAAATGGTTACTGCCCTAAAGAAGATTGGCTTCGACTCTGTTCTCGATACCGACTTTACCGCCGACTTAACCATTATTGAAGAAGGTAACGAGTTTCTCGAAAGGGTTACAAAGGCTCTGAAACATGGTGAAAAGGTTGCTCTACCTATGATTACTTCGTGTTCGCCCGGATGGGTTAAGTTTATTGAGCATATGTACCCCGAGCACCTCGATCATTTGTCGACCTGCAAGTCGCCACAGCAAATGTTTGGTGCGCTAGCCAAATCTTTTTATGCCGAGAAATTAGGTGTTGATCCTTCGAAAATTGTGAGCGTTGCAGCTATGCCTTGCGCAGCTAAAAAGTTCGAAGCGAATCGTCCCGAAATGAAATCGAGCGGATACCAAGATGTTGATGCTGGCTTAACCACTCGCGAAATTGGGCATATGATTAAGCAGTCGGGTCTCGATTTCTTTAATCTACCCGATTCGGCTTACGACAGCTACATGGGCGAATCATCGGGAGCAGCAGTTATTTTTGGTGCAACCGGAGGTGTTATGGAGGCTGCTCTTCGTACTGTTTATGAGGTGGTTACTGGACGCGAGGTGCCATTCAAAAACCTTGCAATTACCCCTGTTCGTGGTCTCGAGGGCATAAAAGAAGCTGTAATAAAACTTGAAAATGTACTTCCTTCTTTCAATTTCCTTGAGGGTGTTGAGGTTAAAGTGGCTATTGCCCACGGATTAAAGAACGCACGCATTATAATGGATCAGATTAAGGATGGCAAGTCGCCCTACCATTTCATCGAAATTATGGCATGCCCTGGCGGATGTATTGGTGGTGGTGGTCAGCCCATTCCTACAACCAATGAGGTTCGCAAAAAGCGTATTGCTGCAATTTACGCCGAAGACGAGGGGATGCCTATTCGTAAGTCGCACGAGGTTCCCGAAATTAAGCGTATTTATGCAGAATACCTCGAGAAGCCACTTGGTCACAAGTCGCACCATTTGCTTCATACGCACTACACAAAGCGTAACAGATACTAAAAAATTACTTCTATTCTGGAAAGGGGCATTTTTTGCCCCTTTTTTAATTGCATACTGAGCAATTTATCTTTATAATGCAACATTGAATTGCCCCACTTTCTTAGTCTGAGTTAACCAATTTCAATTAAAAAAGTATTTTAAAGATTCCGATAAATATGTTGTTAAAAATATAACAATAATTTTTCTGTAGCGTATTCAATAGTACTTTTGCATTACTTTTTGAAGTATAAACATAATCTTTTCAAAATGAAGTTGAGTGAGGTTTTAGGCATTGTTGAGGGTAAGGTTCTATGCTGTGAGCAACATTTGTATAGGGAGGTCGATTTCGCTTTCTCATCGGATTTAATGAGCGATGTTTTAACAACCCAGATCGATAAAATGCTGCTATTGACCGGATTAGCCAATGTTCAGGCTATACGTACCGCCGAAATGTCGGATATTGGTTGTATAGTTTTCGTTCGAAACAGAAAGGTTACCGACGAAATGGTTCAACTTGCCATAGAAAGCGGCATTGTGCTTATTGAGTGCAAATGGACTATGTTCAGAGCCTCTGGCGAATTGTACGCAAAGGGCCTTAAGCCAGTATTTTAAATTTAACCTAACGCAATGAAGTTTCGCTACGAAATACAAGGAGCCGATTTTACCAATGCCGGTTTAGCGTCGAGCCAAGTTAAAAAGGTGCTCAAGCAGCTTAATGTCGACCCAAAGTTGGTTAAGCGGGTGGTGGTTTGTTTGTACGAAGCCGAGGTTAATGTGGTGGCCCACGCATGGAACGGAGCAATTGATGTAGAAATATCGACTGAAAAAATATCGATGGTACTAACCGATCAGGGCCCCGGTATTCCCGATATTCCTTTGGCAATGCAAAAGGGTTACTCTACGGCTTCGCCGCAGGTGCGCGAAATGGGCTTTGGAGCGGGAATGGGACTACCCAACATTCAGGCCAATGCCGACGAGTTCAGGATTAACAGCATTGTTAACGAGGGCACTGTTGTCGAAATAGTTGTGTATCTTTCGTAAAATTAGCGAATTGCAATGGAACGTAGGGATTTTCATCACGCACTTAAAATTGACCGAGACATATGCATTGGATGCTCCCACTGCATGAGGGTTTGCCCTACCGAAGCCCTTCGGGTGAAAGATGGCAAAGCCCAGCTTTACGAAAATCGATGCGTCGATTGTGGTGAATGCTTTAAGGTTTGCCCTGTTCGAGCTATATACATTGAGCAGGACGACTATCGTCAGATTTTCAACTTTAAATACAGGGTAGCGCTGACCCCATCGGTGTTTTTCGGCCAATTTTCCGATAATGTCAGCCCTGCCACCGTGCAGCAGTCGATGCTCGAAATAGGCTTTACCGATGTTTTCGAACTCGAAAATTCTGCCGAAATTTTAAGTCATGCCATAAACCGCTACATAGCGTCACCAAGGGTATCAAAGCCAATTATTTCATCGTTTTGCCCTGCAATTATTCGACTAATTCAGGTTAAATTTCCTGCCTTGGTCGACAATATACTGCTACTTCAGCCCCCACTAGATATTTCGGCAAACTACTACAAGAAGAAATTTATCGACCAGGGTGCAACCCCCAATGAGATTGGAATTTTTTACATTACTCCATGTGCCGCCAAAATAGCCGCCATTAAGAGCCCGGTTGGCGATGATGCCTCGGAGGTTTCGGGAGTAATTAACATGGATACCATGTATAACCTAGTGCTTAAGAATATTAAGCAAAAGGGAAGCGACAATCAGAAGCCCGTAATGCAGCCATACATTAAGGGTAAAAGCATGATGTGGAGCCTTACCAATGGCGAATCGGGCCATATTAATGGTCGCTGCCTGGCCATCGATGGTATATCGAGTGCAATTGAGTTTCTCGAAAAGCTCGAAAACGAAGAGGAGTCGGATATCGATTTTCTCGAAATTCGCTCGTGCGACGAAGGTTGTGCAGGTGGTGTACTTTGCTACGGTAACCGTTTTCTAACGGTAGAGCGAATGCGTAAACGATCGAAGCAAATGGGAACAACTCAAGCAGCTCCTGTAAATACACCTGCTGCCGATATGTGGGATTACTATCCATACCTGCTTCAGAAAATGGCTATTGCTCCAGTAAAACCTCGAAGCATGGTGAAACTCGACGAGGATATGGCTCGCGCTATGAAAAAAATGGAACGGGTTCGCCGTTTAATGCGTTTTTTGCCAGGTATTGATTGTGGCGTTTGCGGTGCTCCAACGTGTCAGGCTTTAGCCGAGGACATTGTGCAGGGTAGGGGAGCCATTTCGGAATGCGTATTCATTCAGAAAAATATGGAGCAAACCCGAAAGCTACACCCCGATCACTCGTACCGAATAATGGAGCGCATTTGGGGAAAAGATCGCTTTTCAATAGATGGCAATAAAAGAAACGGCTAAAAAACTTGATAAGGGTATTTTATTGTTTGAACAATTGAACGCAAGAACAATCCAATAACTGAATAACTCAATAACCGATAACAGACAACTGACAACCGACAACAAAATAATCCACCATGATAGTAAAAGATATAGTAGAGAAATTGAATTTGACCGTATTGGCAGGTGCCGAAGGTCTTAACAGGGAAGTAACAGGAGGATATACATCCGATTTATTGAGCGATGTTATGGGCAATGCCGATGCTGGCAGGGTATGGATTACGCTACAAAGCCATAAAAATGTTATGGCCATTGCTTCGCTTAAGGAGCTGGCCGCTGTAGTAATAATAAGCAACGGTACACCCGAAGCCGATATGGCCGAGCAGGCCAATATTGAAGGAATTCCGGTTATAGGAACTGCACTGGGCGCATTCGAAATGTCGGGAGAACTTTACAAAATGCTTAACGCTTAATTTGCAAAGCAAAGGGTATGCGCTGCTATAAAGCCGATTTGCACATTCACACTGTTCTGTCGCCCTGCGGCGGTTTAGATATGAGTCCTTTGCGAATTGTGGAAGTGGCTGCTGCGCTTAACCTAAATATTATTGCAGCAACCGATCATAATGCAACGCATCACGGGCCTTTAGTTCGAAAATTGGGGCACGAACGCGGGATTAAAGTGTTTTTTGGAGCCGAGGTAACTTCGAAGGAGGAGGCGCATTTGCTATGCCTTTTCGATGAGGAAGAGCAGCGCGAAGCATTTCAAAATTTTATCGATAAAAATTTACCCCATATACCTTATAAACCCGAAACCTTTGGCTATCAGGTTGTGGTAAACGAAAACGAGGAAATTGTAAGCGAAGTAGAGTACCTATTAATTTCGGGACTTAATGTAGGAGTAAATAAAATTTTCGAAGAAGTACATAGTTTAGGCGGACTGTTTATTCCTGCTCATGTCGATAGGCCTCGGTACAGCTTAACCAGTCAGCTTGGGTTTATACCTGCCGATTTGCAGTTCGATGCGCTTGAACTTTCGAAGAACACTTCAACAGCCGATTTTATTGCAAGAAATGGGTATTTAAAAAACCGAAGGTTTATTCGAAACTCCGATGCTCATTTGCCACAGGATATTGGTCGCCAAACCACCCAGTTTTATATTGAGGAGCCAACCATTGCCGAAATTAAAATGGCACTTTGGGGGGTAAACGGACGATATATACAGGAATGAAAGAGCAAGCCTTACACATACTCGATATTGTTCAGAATTCGATTGTGGCCAATGCCACGCTAATCGAGGTGGTTGTTGATGCTAATGCAGATGCAGATACTCTTATTATATCGGTAATCGACAATGGCAAGGGAATTCCCGCTGATATGCTCGAAAAAATTACCGATCCATACATCACAACGCGCACAACCCGAAGGGTTGGAATGGGTTTACCTTTATTGAAGGATGCCTGTGAACTTACAGGAGGTTCACTTTCAATTTCTTCGGAAGTGGGTAAAGGAACCCACTTACAGGCCATGCTAAAATTCAGCCATATCGATAGGCAGCCACTTGGCGATATAACAGGAGTTATTATGCTGTTAATCAATGCGAATCCGCAAATCGATTTTATTTATCGGCATTCGCTAAATGGAAATGAGTATGTTTTTGATTCACGCGAGGTTAAAGAAGCGCTCGATGGCATTGCCATTAACGAGCCAGAAGTGTACAGAATGTTGAAAGAGATGATTTCTTTAAATTTAGACGAAATACAAATAGCGTAGTTAGGTTATAAAACATAAGCAATTTACCTAAAATGTGTTACAATCTGAATAATTTTACCGTCCAAGACTTACAAATCGTTTGTTAATAAATTAACATAAAACCTGAGAAGTGTATGAATAAAGTGAAATCGTTAGCCGATCTGAAAATGATGAAGGAGCAGCTTCAAGGCAAGATCGACTTGAGAGTAAAAGGTGAAAGCCCAGAAGGACGTGTTCAAGTTAAAGTTGCAATGGCAACTTGCGGAATTGCGTCGGGTGCTAAAACCGTTATGGAGTTCTTTATCGATGAGTTTGAGAAACGCAGCATCGATGCAGTGGTTACTCAAACCGGATGTATGGGCTACTGCTACGCCGAGCCAACCATTGAGGTTACATTGCCAAACCAAGAACCTGTTGTTTTTGGTTACGTAGACTCAAAGAAAGCCGATGAAATTATTGAGAAGTACATTAAAACCGGCGAACTTGTAAACGGAATTATTCCGATGAATTATAATACTATTGACAACAAATAACCGCTAAGGAGGAAAAGTAATGGCAAAATACAGAATGCATCTTCTCGTTTGCGGTGGTACCGGTTGCCGTGCTTCTGAGAGCGATTCAATAGTTGAAAGCTTAAAGAGCGAATTGGCAAAAAATGGGCTCGAAAACGAAGTGCAGGTAATTATGACCGGTTGCTTCGGGTTCTGCGAAAAGGGTCCTATTGTTAAGGTACTACCCGACAACACATTCTATACACAAGTTAATGGAAGCGACGCTGCTGAGTTAATAGCCGAGCACGTAGTTAAGGGGCGCAAGGTTAATCGTCTTTTATATCTCGATCCCGACAAAAAGGAGCACATTAGCGATTCGAAGCACATGGGCTTTTACCAAAAGCAAATTCGTATTGCTTTGCGCAATTGCGGCGTAATTAACCCCGAGAACATTGAGGAGTACATTGCTCGCGATGGTTACCAAGCGCTTGGTAAAGTATTCGATATGGGTGCTCAGGTGGCCATTGAGCAAATGAAAAAATCGGGTCTTCGCGGTCGTGGAGGTGGTGGTTTCCCAACAGGTCTTAAGTGGGAAATTGCTTCGAAAAATCGCGCCGATCAGAAGTACGTAGTTTGTAATGCCGACGAGGGCGACCCCGGAGCATTTATGGATCGTTCGATTCTCGAAGGCGACCCCCATTCAGTAATAGAAGCTATGGCAATAAACGGCTTCTGTATTGGTGCAACCAAAGGTTTGGTATACATCCGTGCCGAGTACCCTCTTGCCATTGAGCGTTTAAAAATTGCTTTGGATCAGGCACGCGAGTACGGCTTGCTTGGTAAAGATATTTTAGGTAGCGGTTTCGATTTCGATATCGAACTTCGTTACGGTGCTGGTGCATTTGTATGCGGCGAGGAAACTGCTCTTATCCATTCAATGGAAGGTGAGCGCGGTGAGCCAACCGTTAAACCACCATTCCCCGCAGAGAGCGGTTACCTTGGAAAACCCACCAACGTTAATAACGTTGAAACGTTTGCCAACATTCCAGTTATTTACCTAAAAGGTGCCGAGTGGTTCGCATCGATTGGTACCGAAAAATCGAAGGGAACTAAAGTATTTGCCCTTGCCGGAAAAATTAATAACGTTGGTCTTATAGAGGTTCCAATGGGTATTACCCTTCGTGAGGTTATTTACGAAATTGGTGGAGGAATTAAGGACGGCAAGAAATTTAAAGCAGTTCAAACCGGTGGTCCTTCGGGTGGTTGCTTAACCGAGAAACACCTTGATACGCCTATCGATTACGATAACCTTATTGCTGCGGGCTCAATGATGGGTTCGGGTGGTATGATTGTTATGGACGAGGACGACTGCATGGTGTCGGTTGCAAAATTCTATCTCGACTTCACCGTTGAGGAGAGCTGCGGAAAATGTGCACCTTGCCGTATTGGTAACAAGCGCCTTTACGAATTGCTTCAGCGCTTAACCGAAGGAAAAGGCCAAATGGAAGACCTCGACAGGCTTCGCAACTTGAGCCATGTTATTAAAGATGCATCGCTTTGCGGGCTAGGTCAAACCTCGCCAAACCCTGTTCTTTCTACTCTCGATAATTTTTACCATGAGTATTTAGAGCACGTAAACGACAAAAAATGCCGCTCAGGTCAGTGTAAAGCGCTAATGCAATATGTAATAGAAGCCGAAGCATGCGTTGGCTGTACCGCTTGCGCTCGCATTTGTCCGGTTAATGCAATTAGTGGCGATCGTAAAAAGCCTCACGTTATCGATACATCAATTTGTATCAAGTGCGGTGCTTGTATCGAGAAGTGTAAATTCAGTGCAATTAGCATTCAATAATTAGGGGGTATAATAAATGGAAACAGTAAAATTAACCATAGATAATAAGGCGATTGAGGTTCCAAAAGGAACAACAATTTATAAAGCCGCAAAGCAGCTGGGTATCGATATCCCTGTGCTTTGTTACATGGAGCTAAAGGACCTAAATATTGAGAATAAACCTGCTGGCTGTCGTATTTGCGTTGTTGAGGTTGAAGGTCGCCGTAACATGGCTCCTTCGTGCTCAACCGACTGTACCGAGGGAATGGTGGTGAAAACCCATACTATGAGGGTTATTAACGCTCGCCGTACTATTCTCGAACTTATTCTGAGCGATCACCCAAAGGATTGCTTAACATGCGCCAAGAGCGGTCATTGCGAATTGCAGGATATGGCTGTGAAACTTGGTGTTCGTAACATTCCGGGTCAGGAGTATGCCGAGATGAGCACGTACAGGGTCGATACTTCGCCCTCAATTATTCGCGACCTCGACAAATGTATCATGTGCCGCCGTTGCGAGATGATGTGTAATACGGTTCAAACCGTTGGCGCGCTAAACGCCATAAACCGTGGGTTTATGGCGGTTGTTGCCCCTGCGTTTGAGCAAAACCTCGAAAAGTCGCCATGTACATACTGCGGACAGTGCGTAGCAGTTTGTCCTACCGGTGCACTTACCGAAGTTGATCATACCCCAAAAATTATTCGTGCCCTAGCCGATCCTACTAAAAAGGTAATAGTACAAACCGCACCAGCAATTCGTGTTGCTTTAGGCGAAGAGTTTGGCATGGAGCCAGGTACAATTGTTACTGGCAAAATGGTTGCAGCCCTTAAAGAGATTGGTTTCGACTATATTTTCGATACCGATTTTGCTGCCGACCTTACCATTATGGAAGAGGGAACTGAGCTTCTCGACCGTTTAGGCCGTCACCTTGCAGGCGATAAGAACGTGAAACTTCCTATTCTTACAAGTTGCTGCCCAGGTTGGGTAAACTTCTTCGAGCATAACTTTAACGACATGCTCGATGTACCTTCAACAGCCAAATCGCCACAGCAAATGTTTGGAGCTATTGCTAAAACTTACTTTGCCGATAAAATGGGCGTTAAGCGCGAAGATATGGTTGTAGTTTCGGTTATGCCTTGCTTGGCTAAAAAGTACGAAGCGCAACGCGACGAGTTTAAAGTTAACGGCAACCCCGATGTTGACTACTCCATTTCGACTCGCGAGTTAGCTCACCTAATTAAAGAGTTCAACATTAACTTTACCGATTTACCCGACATGGACTTTGATCGTCCGTTGGGCGAATCGACTGGTGCAGCAGTTATTTTTGGTGCAACGGGTGGTGTTATTGAGGCCGCTGTTCGTACCGCTTACGAAGTGCACACTGGCAAAAAGTTAGAAAGGGTTGACTTTACCGAGCTCCGTGGAATGCAGGGTATTCGTTCGGCAACCATCGATTTTAATGGTTTACCAATAAATATAGGTATTGCTCACGGGTTGGGTAATGCTCGTAAACTTCTTGAAGATGTGCGCGACGGAAAAGTTAATTACCACGCTATTGAAGTAATGGCTTGTCCGGGTGGTTGTATTGGTGGTGGTGGCCAGCCACTTCACCATGGCGACTCTGCAATTCTTAAGGCACGTACCGCAGCCATTTACCTCGAAGATAAGGATAAGCCAGTGCGTAAATCGCATGAGAATCCATATATTGTAAAACTTTACGAAGAGTTTTTGGGTAAACCCATGAGCGAGAAGGCACACCACTTGCTGCACACGCACTACTTCGATAGAGGAAAGAAGGATATTTACATTTAATTAGGAGGATTGGTCAATGTCACATATTAAAGTTGAGCTAAAAAAAGAGGATGTTGCTAAGCTCATGGAGATTTGCAAATCCTTCAATAACGATCCGGGTGAACTAATCAACGTGCTTCACAAAGCCCAGGGTCACTTTGGGTACCTACCTGCCGAAGTGCAAGAGGTAGTTGCAGCAGAGCTTAATGTTTCGGTTGCTAAGGTATATGGTGTAGTAACGTTTTACTCGTTCTTTACCATGATTCCAAAGGGGCAGCACCCAATAAGCATTTGCACCGGTACAGCATGTTACGTTCGCGGAGCCGAGAAAGTAGTCGATGAGTTTAAGCGCATACTTAACATTAAAGTTGGCGAAACAAGCCCCGATGGTAAATTCTCACTTAGCTGCCTACGTTGCGTAGGTGCCTGTGGACTTGCTCCAGTGGTACTGGTTGGCGAAAAAGTTTATGGTCGCGTTTCGCCCGACGGAGTTCAGGATATACTGAAAGAGTACCAGTAGTTTAATTTTTTTCAATTGAAAGGGTTGTCAGAATGGCAACCCTTTCAATTATTTCAATTTTTTCGAAATTTTGAGGAAACGCCTGAAAAAAACGTTTGCAATATTCATTCAACTCTAAGAATTAGCTAACTTGCGTGCCCATATAACCAATCCAAATAATTCATTAATAAATTATGTATCAGTTGTTTAGTAATACCTATTTTTGGGTAGTAATAGCATATTTTGCAATAGTTATTGGTATTTCGTTTTTAACACGAAAAGTTGCCTCGCGTTCGGTTGCCGACTACCTTGTTGCTGGCCGCAATTTAGGAATTCTTCTTTGCTCGGTTGTTGTTGCAGCCGAGTGGCTAGGCGGAATGAGTACCATTGGGGTTAGTGAAAAGGCTTTTAAAACCCTATCGATTCAACCTATTCTTTATAATGTTGCCACATCAATAGGTATGATTATTATTGGCTTTACCGTGGCTATTCATTACCGGAAGAATAATGTACATACAGTTAGTGAGATGCTCGAGAATTTATTTGGCAAAGAAGCCAAAAAAATATCGGCAATTGCTTTTTTAATAGCATACATAACCTTGGCTTATGTTCAGCTTCAAACTGCAACCAGCGTTATGAGTTCCATTTTTCAAATCGACTGGTTTACTTCCGTTCTCATTGCAGCTGGTGTAATTACTCTTTATACCTACATTGGCGGAATGCATGCATTGGCAATTACCTCGGTTATTCACCTTATTGTAATGTTTGTGGGTTTAGGAATTGCAATGGTTATTGGTATTATTAACGTTGGTGGTTTTGGCGATTTACAAACCCTACTCGAAGCAAAAGGCGCAACAGGAAGTATCTATAATCCGTTTGGAGTTGGTCTCAATGAGGCATTCAGCTTACTTTTGGGGGGGGTTCTGGGAGGTATGGCAGCTCAGGCCAGCATTCAGCCTATATTCGCTGCAAGAAGCCCAATGGTTGCCCGCAAAGCCTCTATTCTTTCAAGTGCTTACATTGCTCCCTTTGGTATTATGACAGCAATTCTTGGTTTAATTGCAGCTACCGGTAGGTATAATATTGGAACAGATAACCCCAAATTAGCCTTAACCAATTTACTGGTTACACCAGATTTTATTCATCCAGTACTCGGAGGGTTGGCTCTTGCCGGAATATTGGCTGCCATTCTTTCAACAGTGGGACCTGTAAATTTTGCTGTTGTTACCATTGCTACTAAAGACATATACCATGGATTTATTAATCCGAATGCCGACGAAAAAAAGGTTATTCAAACTGCTCGCAGACTTGTTGTTGTTGTAAGTTTAATTACAATTCCCTTGGCCTATTACTTTCAAAGTGGCATACTCGATTCTGCATACATAAGTTATGCTATAAGAGCCATTGGTGCAATAGTCATCATTGCTGGAATTTATTTTAAGGGATGGATTGATGCCTTTGCCGTTAAGTTGGCCTTTATTGGCGGTACCTTAGCGGTTTTCCTTTGCATTTTGGCCGCAAAAATGGGATGGTTCAATATAGATAAAACTTATGGAGCAGTTATTTTTGCAATACTGGCTCTTATTGTCGGATTTATAAGAAGAAAATTTATTCATGCGAAAAATGAATAACGGACCTTTGTTTGGAATAAAGGTTTTAGAGTTGGCCAACGTGCTGGCGGGGCCAAGTGTTGGTGTAGCTTTGGCCGAGCTTGGAGCAACAGTTGTTAAGGTAGAAAATTTACTCACAAGGGGCGATGTTACACGTACTTGGAAATTACCCACAGAGGATGAACAAACCGATATTTCTGGCTATTTCAGTTGCGTAAACTGGGGAAAAAAATCGATTGCCCTCGATCTCTGCAAGCCCGAGGGGCTTGAGATTGTTTACAAGTTGGCATCGGTTTGCGACATTGTTTTGGTTAGCTATAAGCCGGGCGACGCTCAGAAACTGAAAGTAGATTACGAAACCCTTAGCGCTTACAATGCCAAAATAATTTATGCCCATTTAACCGGCTATGGCTTAAAAAATAAGCGTGCAGGTTACGATGCTATAATACAAGCAGAAAGTGGATTTACCTTTATGAATGGCGACCCCAATGGACAGCCTGTTAAAATGCCAGTGGCATTAATGGATGTTTTGGCAGGGCACCAGCTTAAGGAAGCAATATTGCTTGCACTATTAATACGAGAGCGAACCGGAAAGGGCCAGTATATTGAAACAAGTTTAATTAAAAGCGGTGTAGCCGCTTTATCAAATCAGGCAACCAATTGGTTGGTTGGAAACTCAATTCCCAAACGAATGGGATCCGACCATCCGAATATAGTTCCTTACGGAACAATTTTTACTACTGCCGATCAAAAACCCATTGTGCTAGCAATTGGTAGCGATAAGCAATTTGCCGATTTATGTTCCATCCTTGGGGAGCCCGATATTGTTTCTAATCCTAAATTTGCCAACAATTTTAGTAGAGTAAAAAACAGGGAAGAGATAACCCAAATTGTTCAAGGCTTAATATCTAGAAAGAATAGAGATGAACTTTTATCTGAACTCGATAGAAAAAGCGTTCCTGCTGGTGGTGTTTTTAACATGCAGGAGGTTTTTGAACAACCTGAGGTTCAAGAACTTGTAATTGAAGGTAGAACCACATCGGGTAAGCTAATAAAAGGCCTTCGAACCGTTGCTTTCACCCTTAACGGAGATGAAAAGGAATCGACTATTGCAGCACCTCCCCATTATGGTGAGCATACAATAGCAATTTTAAAAGAAATGCTAGGTTACTCTAATTCAAGCGTACAAAGTTTAATCGATAACCAAATAGTATATGCAAACAACAAACTCAGCTAGACCCAAAGCCTTCATCGATGGCTCTAGGTTAATAACTGAAGCATGTGTTTTGGCTGGTGCCGAAGTGTTCGTTGGTTACCCCATTACACCCGCAAACTCACTGTACCTATATGCTACCAAGCGTTTCCCAACAATGCTTGCCGCTCCCGATGAGATAACAACTCTTCAGTGGATGAGTGGCTTTGCCACGGCAGGTAAAGTGCCTGTAACAGCAACTTCATTCCCTGGCTACGCTTTAATGGTCGAATCCATTAATATGGCATTTATGATGGAGCTGCCCATGGTTATTATTCTGGTGCAGCGCCTGGGCCCAGCCACCGGAACAGCAACTTGCGGGGCTCAAGGCGATTTATCGGTAATTAACGGTACCCTTTCGGGCGGTTTCTCAATCCCAACTTTTTGCATAAGCAATCTCGACGATTGCTGGAGCCTGTCGGCAAAAGCCGTGGAAACGGCTACAAAGTTACGTACTCCCGTTGTGTTGCTTACATCGAAGGAGATGGTTATGACCCTTTTAAGTTACGACTGGTCGAACCTACCCGAAATTAAACCCAGCAAAATGAAAGAGTTTACTGGCGAAGGACCGTATTTTCCATACAAAGCAGAAGCCGATTTAATACCCGATTTCCTTCCAGTAACGCAAACTAAGCATCAGGTACGAATAACAGCTTCAACGCACGATACAAAGGGAATTCTTCAGAATGTATTACCCGAAGCCATCGACAATACCAAGCGCCTTCAGGCGAAACAGGACATTCACCTTAACGAGTATACCTATTTCGACCTCGATGAACAGGCGGGTGCCAATAAGCTGATTATTTCGTACGACATAACAGCCCAGGCTGCACGCGAAGCGATAGTTAAGCTTAGGGAGTCAGGTCAAAAAGTATCGCTTCTTGTAACAAAAACGCTTTTACCTATTCCTAAAGAGTACATCGAAATTGCCAATCGTTACAACAGAGTCGTTGTAGCAGAGGAGAATCTCACAGGCCAGCTTCGCCAAATGCTATTCGGATTTGCTGGTCGAAAAGGGGTTACAGGCGTTAACGCCATTGCCAAAATGATTAGTCCTAACGAAATTGTAGAGGAGGTACTGCGAAATGAATAGTAAACCATTTTTAACAGAAGCAGAACTTCCATTCTGCAAGGGTTGTGGCCACTCGGGCGTAGCGCAAAACACCGAAAAGGCTTTACAGAAAATGAACCTCGACCCACTCGATGTTATCCTTGTTTCCGACATAGGTTGCCACGGCATTATCGACAAAAACTTTTTGTCGCATACAGTTCACGGGCTTCATGGCAGAGCCGTTGCTCTTGCTGGTGGTGTGGCTGCCGGTGTAAACAATCCCAATAAAAAAATTATCACCTTTATAGGCGATGGTGGCGCAACCATTGGTATGCAGCATTTAATTGGGGCGGCACATATGGGATTCGATATAACGGTAGTTATTCACAACAACATGTTGTATGGAATGACTGGCGGACAACCTTCGGAGTTTACTCCATGCGGTTTTAAAACTCCAACCCTTCCCGAAGGAAGTTGTAAAGCAGGCTACGATATATGTGAAATAATGACCTCAGCAGGAGCCTCCTATGTGGAACGTGTAATTGGAATAGGCGATTATTCCGATGCTTTGGTAAAAGCATTTGCCACAAAAGGGTTTTCGTTGGTTGAAGTAATGGAAATCTGTCCCAGCTACGGTGTGAAATCGAACCCTGGGATGAAACTTTCTAAAATAGTTGAAGAGAGTGGTCTGCAGGTTAAAGTTTACGTAGACAGCAAGGAGCGAGTATGGCAAACACCAATTAACACATCGCCTACATCGTTAATTTCCCAAAAGTTTCATGTTGAAACCCGTTTTAATCACAATTTAGATAATCCAATAAGCATAATGCTTGCGGGCTCTGCGGGTGAGGGGGTTCAATCGGCTGCAGAGTTTCTGGCAAAGGCTGCAATATCTTCGGGGTTAAACGCAACCAAAAAGGGTAGTTACCCTGTAACCGTTGGTGTAGGCTTTTCAGCATCGGAGGTAATTATTTCTCCAAAGCCTATTTTATATTCGGGTAGCCCAATTCCCGATGTGCTAATAATAACCTCAACCGATGGTTTGGGATATGCAAAAGCTACTGCAGCCAAAATGCAAAAGGGGATTGTATTAGTTGATGAAATGGTTGATAGCCCCAAAACGAATGCTAAAGTAATACGCGTAGCCTTTAGGGAAAGGGTTGGGGCCAGAAATAGTTCGCTTTATAGTATTTTTTGGTTTTTAAATAATCAACCCATTTTTTCAATGGATGCTTTAAAAGAAATTTTTGCTCAAAATAAAATTTCTGAAAAAGTAAAAATTGAAACGATGCTTCAATTCTAATACTGACAGGGTTTTTATAATATTCAGTTAATCAATTACAAGATGGTGTTTTAAATCATCATTTCATTCGAAACTTAGTTACATAAAAAGCGTTTATGACATTGAAAGCAACCTGCTTTTTCATTTTTAGGGTTTTATAGTTGGTATTTCAGGTTTGTTGCTTTTTAGGTTAATTTTTAGGGTGTGGGAACGGGTTCGATTCGAACCCGTTCCTATTTTATACTATTCTTAAATGGGTATTGCAATTAGCCCAACGTTTTGTTTCTTTGTATTGCCCAATTGAAATAGGATGTTAAAATATTTATTCCCTTTAATATTTATTTTTCTTTTTCTTTTTCTTTTTCTTTTTGTTACGTGTAACCAACCTGGTGACAAAACGATCCAAAAATCGGTTTTTCGTTACAACGAAAGCAAAGGAATACCTTCACTCGACCCTGCATTTGCCAGAAGTTTACCAGTTATTTGGCCAACCAATCAACTTTTTAATGGGTTAGTGCAACTCGACGATTCGCTTAATATAAAACCATGTATTGCCCAAAGGTGGAGTATTTCAGGCGATGGTTTAAGTTATACATTCCATTTAAGAACCGATGTTTTTTTTCACAATTCACCCGTTTTTCATAACGGAAAGGGTCGTCGTGTAGTTGCTAAGGATTTTGTATATAGTTTTTCAAGAATAATGAGTTCCGAAACCGCTTCGCCAGGAGCTTGGATTTTTAGCGCGCTGAGGAAAGAAGGGCATAATCCGTTCGAGATTATTAACGATAGTGTTTTGACTATCCATTTGGTTAAGCCATTTCCGCCTTTTCTAGGTTTGCTAAGTATGCCCTACGCATTTGTTGTGCCCAAAGAAGCAATAGATTTATATGGAAAAGAGTTTGGAAGAAACCCGGTAGGGACAGGGCCATTTTATTTCAAATTTTGGCGCGAGGGTGAGAAATTAATTTTTCTGAAGAATGAAAATTATTTTGAATATGACAATGAAGGCTTTAGGTTACCATATATTGATGCAGTGAATATTAGCTTTATTGCCGATAAACAATCGGAGTTTCTTGAGTTTTTACTAGGCAATATCGATTTTATTTCAGGTGTACATGCCACCTCGCGCGATGAGTTGCTAACCCGATCGGGCAACCTAAATCCCAAGTATTCCAACAGAATTCAAATGCTGGTGGGGCCTTACCTTAATACAGAGTATTTAGGAATTCATCAAAATCCCACCGTTTATGCGGACAATACCCATCCTTTGCTAAATTCATACTTCCGTAAGGCAATTGCTCATGGGATAGATAAAGGAAAAATGATTACTTATCTACGTAACAACCTAGCATACCCCGCAAATCAAGGTTTTATACCCTATGGCATGCCTTCGTTCAGTGCCAAATTAAAGGGTTACCAATACAACCCGGCATTAGCTCGCCATTACTTAGCAAAAGCAGGCTATCCCGATGGGAAAGGATTACAACCTGTAACAATTGCAACCACCGACGACTACTTAGATATTTGCGAATTTATTCAGCACCAGTTAAGTGAAATTGGTATTGTGATAAAAATCGATGTAATGCCTGGAGCTGCATACAGGGAACTGATGGCCAATTCAAAACTTCTTTTTTTTAGGGCAAGCTGGGTAGCCGATTATGCGGACGCTGAAAATTACTTGTCGCTATTTCATAGTTCAAATTTAAGCCCTTCGGGTCCGAACTATACCCATTTTACAAGCAGCAATTTCGATAGGATGCTTGAATCTTCTCAGGTCATTTCTAACGATAAACAGCGTTATACACTCTACAATAGCATGGATTCGGTAATTATAGAGGAGATTCCGGTAATTCCTCTATTTTATGATAAGGTGGTGAGATTTGTTGGAATTAATGTAAACGGCCTTGGTATAAACCCAATGAATCTTCTTGTATTGAAGTGGGTTAAAAAGCAATAAACTTTGTAAACATGCAACAAAAAGATGTATTAAGTAAAGTGATGCTGAGTGTCAGAAATTTTCACGCATACGATACTACTGGCCACGATTGGTGGCATGTTTACAGGGTTTGGCGAATGGCACTTAGAATTGCTGAAATGGAAGGCGCTAACCACTTATTAGTGCAATTGGCTGCGCTTCTACACGATACCGATGACTGGAAGAGTTCGAATGCTAATGCAACCGAAGTCCTATATCCAAACGCATGTAGGATTATGCAAGAGCATGGATTAAGGATCGAAATTCAAAATAGAGTACTCGAAATTATTGGTGAAGTTTCTTTCAAAGGAGCATTGGTAAACACTACCCCAAGAAGTTTGGAAGCCTGCATTGTACAGGATGCCGATCGATTGGACGCCATGGGGGCAATAGGGGTTGCAAGGGCTTTTGCTTATGGAGGTAGCAAGAACCGACCCCTTTACGACCCCGAAATAAAACCTCAACTTCATGGCACATTTCATGAGTATAAGAACTCTAAGGGTTCAACGATTAATCATTTTTTCGAGAAATTGCTGCTGCTTAACGGTATGTTGAACACAAAAACTGCCATGAAATTAGGTGTGGAAAGGCACGCCTTTTTGGTGCAATTTGTAGAACAGTTTATGGATGAATGGAATGGAAACGAATAAATTTTAGTTAATGATTGTAATTGCCGACAGTGGAGCCACCAAAACCGATTGGCGAGTGGTTAGTGATTCAAAAACTATAGTTTGTTTCATTACCAGCGGGTTAAATCCCTACCATGTAACTGAGCATCAGTATTCTGTAGGACTTATCCGAAATTTTCCATCACATTGTTCTCGACTCGATGTGTTAGAGGTATTTTTTTACGGTGCAGGATGCGCAACAACCGAAAAGGCTTCAATAGCCTATAAAGGTTTGCAAGAATTTTTTCCAAATGCTCATATTATTGTACAATCCGATATATTAGGTGCTGCTAGAGCCCTTTTTTATCATCAAAAAGGAATTGTAGCTATTTTGGGTACTGGGACCAATGTTGGGTACTACAATGGACTAGAGGTTTTGCACTATAGCCCGTCGTTGGGTTTTATTTTAGGCGACGAAGCGAGTGGCGCTAACCTAGGAAAAGAGTTTTTTCGCATGTGGCTCTATGGAGACTTACCACCCGAATTAGCTCAGAAATTTCAAAGTAAGTACAGTTATTCTTTAGCATCGGTTTTGCACTCGGTATATTCTATGCCAATGCCTGCTCGTTTTCTTGCCGAAGTGGTGCCTTTCATCTATGAAAACCGAAATCATTCATTTGTAAAAGATTTCTTAAAGAGTTCGTTCAAACAATTTGCCGAAAGGCATGTAACAAAAATTCCCGATTACAGGAGCATTGAAATAGGATTTGTTGGGTCAATAGGCACCTTATTCGAAATTGAACTTAAAACTGCATTGGCCGAGGTTGGAGGCCACTTATCACGGGTTATTCAGTATCCAATTGAAAATCTAGTGGATTTTCATTTGAATCATTCTTAAAGAATTTCGTAGTTTATTTGGGTTCTATCAATCATGCTTTTAGCAAATTCATCACATTCAATTGCTTTCCTTTCTTCTCCCAACTTTTGAAGCACTAACGATAGATTCTTTAGCAATTTTACTTCGTAAATTTTATAGTTTGCTTTGTTGCTAATTTCCGATGCCGTTTTAAAAGCTTCGTAAGCTTTTTGTGGATTGGTAGTTTGTAAATAATTAGTGGCTATCATTGCCTGAGCCAATATAACAGGCTGAAAACTGCACCAGTAGGGAAGATCGTTTAAGAAATTTTCTATTAAAATTATATCAGATTGATTAGTAGGTCGATCTAACATCCAATTGGCATAGGTCTTTAGTATGTAAAGAAATTTTTGAATTGGGGAAGAAATTTCAGTTGGGATTAATTTGAATTGCTGTAAGCGCTTGGAAAGAGTTTGAAAATTTTTTGTGAGCACAAGTCCATAGGAAAGTCCAATTTCAAACTGTTCAATGGCCACTAAGCCATTGGGTACTATTTGGTTGGTATGGTAGTAATCAATATCAGCAATTATTTCACTCGTTGAACCGAATAGGTTGAAGAATGCACCGAGTAATTTGTTGCTATACCAAATACCTGCTACAAGGGGTAACGAGTATAGTGGTTCATTGAGTATAAATAGATTCCTATTATCGTGAACTTTAGCAAATTCGAGCGTTAAAAAACCCGAAAAGCATTGCAATGTTTTACTAAATAGCACTGATTTCTCATTGTTGTTGCTGAAACGGTAGCAATCGATACTATACAAATAGTTTGTAGTAATGTAGTTCAAATCGATATTCTGTTCAAAGAGTAAATGCCTAGCATTGGGGTTACAAGCATATAATGGCAGGAGTTCGCGTCTCATAAATTCATCGTGACGCAAGCAATTCTGAATTGTAGTTTGTTTTAGAGCACTTTCAAGTGTTTCAATTTTTAAATTAAAGAACCTAGAAATGGCATCAATGTTTCGCTCCTTATAAGCCAACTCAAAAAGAAGCGTTATAATGCCGGGTAAAAATTTGGAGCTTTGGTAGGCTTTCTCAATATCTTGAAATAGTTGAAAGGATACCCCCCCATGTAGCTCAATTCTTTTCTGCACCACAAGCAACTCAAAAATGGGTTGGCTTGCAATGGAAACCATTTTAACGTGTGAACCATATCGATTTTCAATCAAATCTTCTTTAATTATCCCAAAGGAAAGGAGTTGACTATAGGCATTAAAATAGTTTCCAGCAAGTTTAAGGTGAATGGGGTAATGCTCCCGTAAATCATTTTTCCGAATAGATGCCCCGTTGATTCCAAACTCGGCTAGTTCAACAATTTTATTTAGTAGGTCAGTTTTTTCATCTGAATACTCCGATTTGAATATCTGCTTTTTCAGGAATTCGTTTAGTAAATCGAGCCTATCGTGCAGGAGAAGAGAATTTCTGGGGTCGTACGTTTCAATCAGAATTTGAAGGTAATATGGGTACGAGATTGCTTTTTGAAAATTGGTTGGAAAGAAATCTACTAAAATTTTTTTTGGAGCAGAGGTATTTATAGTTAGGTCAAGAATTTCCTGTATTTCACGTTCGTTAAATGGAGGAATGTTCGCACCAATTTCTGAGAAATTGCCAGTGTTCAGCATGTACCAATCGGGAGTGTTTCCCATTATCTCATGCCAGTCGGCCAGCCTCGATGATAATATGAATTTGATATTATTTACAGCAGTTAAGCCCTCGATGAATTTTTTAAGTTCAATACCCAGTTCTATCGATTTGCTTCCAAGTACCTGTAGTTCATCAATACCATCAATAACTATAACAATTCTTCCCGCAGCCATTTTCCATGTGCTCGATTTTGCCAAACTCGAGAAGAAATCGGGTGAAAATCCTAAAATGGAGGAAAGCCAAACTTCAATTTTTATTTCGAACTTTATGCAGGGATCGAGGGCCATTGCTGGAATAAAAAGGATAATATCCTTATTGTGCAAACGGCTTTCATTTGCTTTTTCATACCACTTAACAAGCAGGGCCGACTTGCCAAACCCTCCGGGAGCAATAAAAGCAGTGGCATTCATTTGGTTTTGCGATAGGAATGCTTTAATTCTATCCTCTGCAAATTGCCTATGGATAATAGGAATTATACTATTTTTTTCATAAAAACTTATGCATGTCGCTTTCGATAGATCTTTTGCCAATTTCTGTGCCCCGTTCCAATATTCCAACCATGCAGAATTCGACCTTGTAACTACACCCTTCAACTGAAAGTTTTCCCAGTTATCGAATCCGCAGTATTCAGCAAGTGCATCGAGAGTGTTTCGGTTCGGTTGAGAATTCGTTGGAAGGAACCCAAAAAGTCTTCGAAGGGTAGATGTGCTTACTGACTTTCCAGTTGTGGTTTGTATTCTGATAGATAGGTTTTTGCAATCGATTTGATGCTCGATTTTTTGCCCAAATTTTATTTCAATAAAATTCTTCAGTAAATCGAACATTACATGGCATTTTATTAATTAGAATGCGTTTTAGCCTAGCCCCATTGCGACTTTTCACAAATGTAATGAACTGTTTGGGTTTATTGATAGCCAAGCAAAAAAAAATGGCATTTTTTATTGGCATTTCGCCCGTATAGTAAAACTATTTTTGTAGCGGATAAGAAGGCATTTAGTGATTACTACCAAACAACATAAAGCAGTTGTTTATTCTGAATCGAAAAGGGCTCCAATGGCTAATTACGAGGGAATAACCCAATTCAGGGGTAGCAATGTTTGCTATAACGGCAATGCCAATTCTGCTACGGTTGCAATTCGTCAGTTAAACCCTGTTGATTCCAAAACCTTGTATGCTTATAATGATTGCGAAATTGGTTTATTAAAATCTTTTCGAAATTCAGGATCATTTGATAAGAATTCAGTTGAAATATCGAATGTTGATGACAATGTGTTTGGTATAGCGTTAATTGTGCCTTTTCGCAACGAAAGTTGCTCCCCAACTTCAAGCAGCAAGGACGACTCAATTGCATCAATTGCTACTCAGATTTTTAATGCAGTATTTACTTGCCCCCGCACTTATATTCTTTTTTTTAATAGCGCTTTCATTGAAATGTTTGCTCAATACATTGTTGATATTGACACTTTTGCCATAAAGATTGACGATAAAAAGAAAAGAGGCAGCTATCATATATTCTCATTTACAAGGCTTAACATTCACTATAAAGGGCTCGATTGTATAGTTGGCGTAACCGATTCTATTTACGATACGAGCATGGACCCCGAAACTGCCGAGGAGTATGGATACAAAGCACTCGAAATTATTAAAAGAGGCTACTTTCTGAAACAACCCTTGTGGAACTTCAAAAATATTCATTAATAGTTTTTACAATGAAAAAAATTCTATTACAATTGAAATGCAACATTATTGATAAATTATCAATAGATGCTGGAGTTTTTATTGTCTTCTTCCTGGTAACCATGCTTTTTGTGTTAACCATTGTGCGCTTTTTTTAATTTTTTTGTTTTGCCTTTGTTAAACCCTAATTCTTTTAGCAATGTACAGCCACGTTTGGAATACATGTCATGCCTCTGTTTGCCATTTGAGTTTTTTAAATGATCGCGGTGTAAGCATCGATTGTTTAACTGGTTTTAAGGTAGGAAAAACTTTGGTTACCAGCCAGCAAGCCTTTTATGTTGAGAAAGCACAAAAGGTAGAAATCACATTTGTTGGAAACGACGCCAACACCGTAACAGCTAACATTCGAATTCCCTACCGGGAATTTGTAAATGAGCATAGGATTGGCTTTGTAAATAGCAATGGTCACTATGCTCTGTTTAATATCGACCTTCCCGAATTCGATAGCATACCTTCGCTTAAAATGAGTGAGCGTTTAAATTTTTCAATAGGTTCACATGTTGCAGTTCTTTCCTTTAGCAACGGTTGCTCCAATCAGTCGCTTTCTACGGGTATTATATCATCGCAGTACACCAATAGTGAGGGCATTCAGTTTTTGCAATTCGATTGCCAAACAACTTACGGAAATAGTGGCGCCCCTCTCATTGACCCACAAACTTTGGAGGTAATTGGAATAGTATCGCGCCGTACTACCCCCGCAGCCAAAGCCTACAGGCAACTTCTCGATATTATTGGTACAAACATTGACGAGCTAAAGTGCGTAGGTAATGTTATTAAGTTAGGCAACGTTGATCCCATTCAGGTGCTAATAGCCAACCAGAATCAATTAAAGCATTTGGCCAATAATATTTATAAAAATTCCGTAACAAGCACTTCACAGGCTGTTACTCTCCACCGAATTATTTCATACTTCAGCGATACATCTTACCAGAACCAAATTAATGAAACTGTTGAGGAGAAAACAGATGTAGTGATGGGTTAAAAAAATCGATTTACTTTAAAAAAAGGGGGCTTAGTTCAATTGCCCCCTTTCGCTTTTTCCTAAAACAAAAGGTTGAGTATATTGTATTACTAATTTTATTTGGCCTAATTTTGTAGCATGCAACTTTTAATTTAGAAGCGATGAATCTAGCAGAACAAATTGATTTTTTGAGAAAAATTGAACTTTTCAGGGGGCTAACCCTCGAGGAATTGAATGGCCTTTCGTGCTGCATTAATGAAAAAGTTTTTCATCCGAACGATTTTTTATTTCGCGAGAACGGACCACGTGAAAGCATTTTCATTATTTACGATGGAGAGGTTGAACTTTTTAAAAGTAATCCTTGGGGTGTAGAATTAAAACTTACCGTGTTTGGGAAAGGCGATTTTTTGGGCGAAGGATCATGGGCTAACGATTCGCCCCATTCAACATCTGCTAGGGCATTAAAAGTTACAAAAGTTTTAGCTGTAAGTAACGATTTTTTTAAAAACGATGTTAACACATCGCTCAAGGTATTCTCAAACATTGCTAGGGTTATTTCGCGTAGAATGCGGCATGCTAATACCCGCATGATTAACCCTGCTTCCCAGTATGAATCGGGGAGCACAAGGGTTGAGCATGATTTGCTGGGCGATAGAAATGTGCCAGCCGAGTACTATTATGGGGTTCAAACGCTAAGGGCACTCGAGAATTTCAATATAACAGGGGTTACACTCAATTTTTACCCACTGCTTATCGATGCTTTGGCAATGGTTAAGGAAGCAGCAGCCGAAGCTAATTTTGAGCTGGGTCTTTTAGACGAAACCATTAAAAATGCAATTGTTGAGTGTTGCCGAGAAATTCGGAATGGCAAGTATCACAACCACTTTGTGGTTGACATGATACAAGGTGGAGCAGGAACTTCGACCAACATGAATGCCAATGAGGTTATTGCCAACAGGGCGCTCGAAATTTTAGGTCACGAAAAGGGCGAATACGATTACTGCCACCCCAATAACCATGTTAATCTTTCGCAATCAACCAACGATGCTTATCCTACAGCCATAAAAATTGCCCTTTACATGTCGAACCAGAAATTGGTTGAGGTGCTAAAGGAACTCATTGTGTCGTTCAGAAAAAAGGCTCAAGAATTTGCCGGGGTAATTAAAATGGGCCGCACTCAGCTGCAGGATGCAGTTCCCATGACGCTTGGCCAAGGCTTCGAAGCTTATGCAGTTACTCTTAATGAAGAAATTGAGCGATTGAACCAAAATGCCAAACTTTTTCTCGAGGTTAATATGGGAGCAACAGCCATTGGAACGGGAATAAACTCCGACCCCGATTACCCCGAGAAGGTAATGAAACATTTAAAGAACATCTCAAAAATCGATGCTGTGCTGGCCGAAAATTTACTAGAAGCAACCCAGGATACCGGTGCGTTTGTAATGTACTCATCGGCGGTTAAGCGTTTGGCAGTAAAACTCTCGAAAATATGTAACGATTTAAGGCTGCTCTCATCGGGTCCCAGAACTGGAATAAATGAAATTAACCTTCCTCCCATGCAGCCTGGCTCATCTATTATGCCGGGTAAAGTAAATCCTGTTATACCCGAAGTAGTTAATCAAATTGCATTCAAAGTTATTGGAAACGATCTTACAGTTACTCTTGCAGCTGAAGGTGGACAATTAGAACTCAATGTTTTCGAACCTGTTATTGTTCAGAGCCTTTTCGAATCGATTGAGATGCTTAAAAACGGAATGATTACATTAAAGCTTCGTTGTATTGATGGCATTACTGCCAATACCGAGCGTTGCCAAGAAATGGTTCATAATAGCATAGGATTGGTTACAGCACTCAATCCTTATATTGGTTACGAAAAAAGCACACTACTTGCTAAGGAAGCATTGGAAGGTAACAGAAGCGTTTACGAGTTGGTTCTAGAAAAGGGGTGGCTCACCCAAAGCGAGATAGATAATATATTGGCTCCAGAAAATATGATTAAACCACGCCGTCTGAAGTAATATTTATTCGAGTTCGCTGAGAAGTTTGTTAACCTCCTCTTCTGTTTCGTGAAGTTTAGCTTTACAGAATCGAACAAGGGTGGATACTCTTTTTATGCTGTCGGTTAACTGGTCAATGCCAAGTTCGTTCCGTTCAATTTTAGCCATAATATCTTCTATTTCGGCAATGGCTTCGCTATATGTTATTTGCTTTTTGGTCATTCTTTCTCAATGTTTTGAGGAAATATAATTGTGAATTTTGAACCCAATCCTCTACTACTATTAACCTTTAACTGGCCGCCGTTTAGTTCAATAAATTCTTTACACACTATAAGCCCAATTCCTGTACCAGTTTCATTTTTGGTTCCTTTTGTTGAGCTAGTTTTATCGAGTTTGAAGAGGTTCGTTAGCTGATTTTGGTCCATACCAATACCATTATCAGATATTTCAATAACAACCGAATGATCCATTTTACTGGCTGAAATCAGTACTTTACCGTTCGGATTGGTAAATTTAACTGCGTTGGAAGCGATATTTCGAAGCACCGTATTCATTGTATCCCAATCAACAAAGGCGCTAAGCTGGGGTTCAATGGTACTTTCAATTAATATATCTTTTTGTGCAGCTTGTAGTTGAACCGACGATAGGGCATTATTGATTAAATCGTTTAACGAAATATTTTTGGGTTTAATAACTATGTTGCCTGTTTGGGTTCTCGACCAATGCAGCAAATTGTCGGTTAATGCTAATAAGTTAATCGATGCTTCATGAACCGATTGGCTATACTCTTTTATTTCATCTGCATTTAGTGTTTCAGCTTGAAGGGCAAATACTTCTGTAAGCCCAGCCAATGCATTGAAGGGGCTACGTAGATCGTGAGCAATGATCGAAAAAAGCTTGTCCTTTGTAGCTACGGTTTGTTTGAGTTCCTGTTCCGATTTGATTAACTTTCGGTTGGCTTTGCGGAAAGCAATGTAACCATATGCAATTGCAATTACAAGCAGGGCCAGTAGAACAATGGAAACAAGCATAAAATTTCGAATCAACATTTGTCTATCTATATAGGCCGATTTGAGTTCCGCTTCTGTTTTAAGTAATTCAATTTCGGCTTCAATTTGCCTTATTTCATCCATTTTCTTACCCAATTCTAGTTCCACGCTCATCTGAATAATCGATTCCTTCTCGGTTATTCGATTTAAGCTATCTTTAATTTGGCTATATTTAAGGAATTGATTCAGCGCATCGCGGTAGTTGCCTTGCTTATTTAAATTGGTATATAGTGCATAAATAGTCAGTTCGAGCAATTTGGCATTTTGGGTTAACTTGGCAATTGCCAATGCATTGTTCAGGTATTTATTCGAAAGTTCAATGTTCCCTTCCAATGCATGTATTTCCCCTATTTTTCTGTAACATAGTCCTTTCTTTTCCAAATCGTTTGTAATGTTAAATAGTTCAGCAGCCTTTTCAAAGTATACAAGAGCCTCTTTAGTTTTCATCTGATACTGAGCAATATTGCCAAGATCGTTATACGTATCGGCTTCTCCTTTGGTATCTTTCAGTTCGCGAAACATTGCCAACGCTTGGTTTAGGAATCCTATTGCCACATTGTATTCACGTAAATCGGCATGGGTATTGGCAATGCTCCTTATTACTGAGGCTTCTTGAAGTTTATTGCTCGTTTTTCTTCGCAAATCGAGTGCCTTATGAAAATGAACAAGGGCCTCCCGACTTTTACCCAGCTCCTTCAGGGTATTGCCAACATGAATTTGAAGATATGAAACGCCCATTGGGTCGTTTTCAATTTGGGTCATTTCAAGAGCATTGGTAAAATATTTCAGAGCATTTTCGAGCGAATTGAGCTTTCGATAAACCAACCCGATATTGGTTAACGACCTTGATATATCGGAAGGTTGGCCCAACCTCTGACGGATTCTGAGAGATTGTAGATAATATCGTAAAGCATCGGAAAGATTGTTTTGCTGCGAAAATAGATTTCCCAGTTCGTTTAAACTGGCCGCTTCTCCCTTGCTATCACCAATTTCTTGTCGAAGTTGGAGAGATCGATTTAAACTTCCTATGGCCTCTGAAAAAAGCGATAATTCTTTTTGGCTGCGGGCAATATTGTCGAGGGTCGAGGCACTGCTCTGAAGCAAACCTAATTTGATTCTATAGTTTAAACTCTCTGTATACATTCCAAGAGCCTCGATATGTTTACCCTCCTTTGCCAGAAGCGAACCCATGAGGTTCAATATATCGGCAGAATGACTAATCAATTGTTCTTTCTGTGATAAGGCTAGCGCCTTTTGAAGCACTTCCCTCGATTCTGATAATTTACCTAAATCACGAAGAACTAGGCCAATGTTTCGAAGACTTGAAACTATTTTGTTGGATTCTGTTTGCTTCTCACGAAGTTCGAGAGCCAATTTATAGTTTTGCAATGCTTCTTCGAACCGGCTCGATTGCCAGTATGTTCTGGCAATGCTGTGGTACACATTGTCAATATTTGTGTATCCATTAGTTATAGCAACTGAAAGGGCTTCATTTTTTGAACTAAGTGCCATATTTGTTTTACCCAGCCGTTGGTACAAATCGCCTATTGAAAGCAAGGTTTCAACTCGAAGGGCACTATTTTTAGTAGAATTTGCAAGTATTAAACTCTTTTCAATAATCTTTTCTACTTGTTCCCAATTACCCTTCTGAAGAAAAATTTGCGAATGAATAAGTTGAATTTTTACTGTAATACTATCAGACTTAATTTCATTCGAAATTTGGTATGCCAATTCAATCGATTTCTCAGCTTTTTCGGAATCATAAATGTTGATTTGTGCTTGAGTAATCGAAAGCAACAATGCAATCTGGTATGGTTTATCGCCTTGAATGTTGGCGGTTTCAAATGATTTCTGAAGTTCAATTAAGGCATATTTGGGATTTTCTGCTATAAATAGTTCAGGGTTAATTGAGCCTTTAACTATAAAACTATTTGTAATTAAAAAGCAGAACAATAAGAAAAAGTAAAATAGCTTTTTGGCTGAAGCATAATTGAATAGAGACATATGCAATTTATTATTTAAGGGTAAGGGTAAAAAAATACTATTTCCACCGGTTTGTTGGTAGTACAATGGTAAAGGTGCTACCTTCATTCAATGTGCTGTGTGCCTGAATAGTACCTTCATTTTTTTCTGTAAGGTCTTTGCACAGAATAAGTCCAAGCCCGCTTCCCTCTTCATTTGCTGTGCCCCTTTTAGTGAAGTTGTTATTGAGTGTGAATAGGTTATCCAATTCTTGCTGGCTCAAACCGATTCCAGAATCGGAAATTGAAATATGTATGCTATTCTCCTTTTCTTCTGCGGTTATCGATACTTTTCCGTTCTCATTAGTAAATTTAATGGCATTACCCAGCAGATTGCGGATAATGATAGCTACGGAATTTTTATCTACATAAGCCATTAAATGGCTGTCAACACGTAGGTTCATTTTAATTCCCTTGTTTTGAGCAATATGTTCAAACCCTTGCAACTCCGAAGTTATTAATGGCATTATGGGAACTAGTTCGGGCTTAATAGCCATTGTGCCAAGTTGCGATTTCGACCAGTGTAAGAGGTTTTCGAGTAGTTTGTATAGGTTAACCGACGACTCGAATATTATTTTAATGTACTTCTTTTTCTCTTTATCGTTGAAATTGTCGTAGTTTTTATGTAGTATTTCTCCAAAGCCCATTATGGCAGAGAATGGGTTCTTAATATCGTGCGCAATAATAGAGAAGAATTTATCCTTGGTTGCGTTAATTTCTTTCAGGTTTTTCTCAGACTGTTTTAACTTTTTATTGGCGTTCTCTAATAGTTCGTTACTTCGCGAGAGTTGCTTGTTTGCTAATTTTTTTGTTCGCATACTACTATAAAAAACTAGCGAAAATGCAATTAGCAGAACGATTGATAACAATAAAAAGGTTTGCAAATTGCGCTGTTTTTGTATGAGAAGTTCATTTATGGCGTTATCCTTTTTAAGTAGTTCAATCTCTCTGTCTTTTCGTTCAGTCTCAAATCGCATTTGAGTTTCGAGAAGTTTCTGATTGCGTTCCCTATTGTATAGGCTATCTTTAAGTTGAAGAAGTTGTTTCTTGTGTTGGAGCGCCTCCTTTAATTTACCCTTTCGTTCCATTATTTCGGAAAGAATTTCATGCGATTCGGCAAAATATAGAGTATTCGAAACTCTTTCTTTCAATTTTATAGCTTGATTTACGTAATTAAGAGCACCATCAATGTTTCCAGTTTTCAGCTCAATCCATGCAATATTATTATTAGTATTCATTATCGATGGCAAATCTCTTAATTCTATACTTATTAAAAGCGACTTTTTATAGTATTCGAGTGCTTGACCATAGTTTCTTAGTTTGGAATTTGAGTACCCAATGTTGTTATAAGCGGTTGCAATTCCCTTTTTCTTTCCTATTTTCTGTGCAAGCAATAGGCTTGCATTGTAGTATTCTAATGCTTTGTCGAGATTGTTCATTTCGCCATATACCATCCCAATATTATTCAAAGTTGCCGAAATGCCACTTTCATCATTCAATTCAGTATAAAATTCATGCGCCTTTAAATAGTATTCTAGCGCTAAGGATTGATTATTGAGATCGCTGTGCAAGCCCCCTATAAAAATGTAAACACTTGCAAGCCCCCTTTTATCTTTATAATGAATATATGTGTTTGCCGCTTTAATGGCGTTCTCCAGTGCCTTATTACTTTCGTGAATGGTCTTATAGGTTTCTGCCAGTCCGATGTGCATAATTGCTTGGCTATTAAAGTCTTCAATTTGCTCGCAAATATCAGCAGCTTCCTTAAAAGCATTTATAGATTCGGTATAGCGAAACGCTTCGTGGTACGTTAATGCAATATTGTAAAGCGACAGTGCTACACTTAATTTGTTGCCCGTTTTTTCCCTATGCCTTTTCGATTTTTGATAGTTGGTGAGTGCTTTTTCGGTTTCTCCAATAATTGAGAATGCATTTCCCAAGCTGTTGTATGCTTCACCAAGTAGAAAATCGTTGTTGAGTTTTTGGGCAATTTCGAGTGCTTCGATCGAAAAAACTAGACTACTGTCGGGCCATATTTCCCAATATGCTCTAGACAGGGAGTCGAGTAGGAGTACTTGTTCCCTCTGATTGGCCGTTTTTAGCTTATTATTATACTCTGATATTTTAATCCGTACATCCTGCCCGTTCAAAGTGGCAAAGATTAATTGCAGTACGCATGCTATTACTGTAATTTTTAGGGAATTGGGCATTTATTTTTTTGTGGAAAATTAGCAATTGACTGCGAATTATCAAAGAAATGCATGGTTAATTATCGGTATCGGCTACAATGCTCGCTATAAACCCACTTGAAAAGTGGGTTATAATTCTATCATTCCTTTTAAGTTGTTTCGAATCGACAATTATCGATCCATTTAAACTGGTTAAGCTGAAGCCCCTTTTCATTACCATTTGCGGATCAACACAGTTGCCTACCATTTCGTGAAAATGAATTTTCTGATAATTTGTTTGTAAAATCTGTTGTGTTGAATTTTTCAATGAATTTGTTCTGTATTTAAAGAATTGAATTTGGTCGCTTAAAGTGCCTCTTATTATATTATCAAGTTTGCTAATTCTTAATTCGTGCTCTTTGTTTTCATATTTCAGGAGTTTGAGCGTTGCTACATTTATTTTTTGATTTAAAAATTGAATATTTAAAAGGTTGCTACTTATTCCCTTCAACACAATGGGCGCAAGCCTACCCATTTTTTTACTTAAACTATTGTTGAGTTCGAATGTAAATTTAAGTATTTGATTAACAAAGTTATCTGTAGAATTCAATAGCAATTGCCTTGCTTCAGAAAAATGAGAAATAATGAATTCAGCAGCAGCAGTAGGGGTTTTCAGCCGGGTGTGTGCCACCAAATCGGCTACTGTATTGTCTCTTTCATGTCCAATCCCAGTAATTACTGGGATTGGAAATTGTGCAATATGGCTTGCTAGATAATAACTGTCGAAGCATGCAAGGTCTGTTTGTGAACCTCCTCCCCGAATAATTGCCACCAAATCCCAATTAAATATTTCATTATAAATTGCTTCCAATGCATTTACCATTGAATTCTCTGCTGCGTTTCCCTGTACCTGAGCCTCAAAAAGTTTGAAGTGAATCCGGAATCCGTAGGAATTATTTTCTAATTGGTTAGTAAAGTCCTGAAAACCGGCTGCGCTAGCCGACGATACTACGGCTATTCGTTTTGGGGGTACCGGAACGGAAAGTTCCCTATTCATATCGAATACACCTTCTGAAATGAGCCTGTTAATGGTTTCTCGCTTTTCTCTTTCTATTTCACCCATTGTATAGTTAGGGTCAATGTCGGTAATATTCAAAGAGAGCCCGTAAACCGGATGAAAACTAGCATTGCACAGTACCAATACTTTTAAACCGGAGGTTAATTTTCGGTTAGTGGCAGTTTCAAAAAATGGTTTAAGCATTCGAAATGAGTTTCCCCAAATGGTAGCTCTCATTTTTGCCTTTAAGCCGCTATTGTTTTCATCCTTCTCAACCAGTTCAAGATAGCAATGCCCGTTTCTGTTAACGTTAATATCGCTAATTTCGGCAATTACCCAAACATTGGTGGGTAGGGTGTTTTCTAATGCCCATTGAACTTGTTGGGTAAACTCAAGCAGGGTAATATGTTCCTTCCTGTTCACCTATTGCAAGCCTTTAACAAATTTTCCAACGGAAGAATAATTGTCTGAATGAACAAAAACCAAGTAAACACCTCTTGCCATACCCATAGGAAGGTTTATTTGGGTAACATTACTAGTGGCTACTATACTACTTTGAAATTCTACATTACCCGATACTCCAAAAATTCGAATGGTCAACTCTTTATTCATGAGTAAATTGGGGGTTACAAACGAAATGGTTGAACCTGTTGGGTTGGGGAAAAGCCTAACCTGTCGAAATGTGTCGCTCGTATCGATTAGCCCGGTTGCATAAATACCAAAGTTTGGAATTCCGTATCCCAAGTATGCATTGGGATTATTGTATAAAGATCCTGCTTGTATTATTAGTTGCTTCATTTCTGTGGCAGTTAAATTCGAATATTTTTGCCAAAGGCATGTGGCCAGCCCAGCAATTAAAGGAGCCGAAAGCGATGTGCCATTTGCAGTTGCAATATTGCCTGTTGAATTCTGAACAATTGTTGCTTTTCCCATTGCAGCAACATCGGGCTTCACCCTGCCATCGAAGGAGGGGCCAACTGAACTGAACGAAGCATAATTACCATCAATATCAACAGCCCCTACGGCTATGCTTCCAAAAGCATCCGATGGTGTTATAATCCGTTGCCACAGAGTGCTACCCTCATTGCCAGCACTGGTAATAACAAGCATCCCCTTATTCAATGCCTCATTGGCCATTCGGGCACTTGGGGTTGTTTGCCCATCCATATGGCTGAAGCTGTAGTTTTGGCTCTCTAAATCGAATTGGTAGTAGCCCAGCGAAGAGTTTATTAAATCGGCTCCCAAACTATCGGCAAGTTCAATTCCAGCGGCCCAGTTGTATTCTTCAATTATTTGTTCACTATTGGCATCCTCTGTTCTTATTAAAATGTACGATGCTTCGGGAGCTGTTCCAATTAGTTGCCCCGATATATTGCCAGCCATTGCTGAAAGTACAATAGTTCCGTGCGAATGCTCGTTGAATATGTTCGAATTTCTATTTACGTAGTCTCGTGTGAATACTATTCTGTTGTTGAACCAAAGACTGTCGAAAGCTGATATCATATTTACATTACGAAATCCAGCATCGAGAACGGCAATTAGCATTCCTTGCCCTCGAAAACCAAGGTTATGCAGATTATGTCCGTTCATCATTTTTATTTGGGCTGACGAACTACCATAGTTGTAGAAATCCGTTGGGTCTTTTTTTTCAGAAAAAGTAGGTCCAAATTCATCATCGGGGAGTATCGATCCTTTAACGCTCGAATCGAATATTTTTATGGTTTTTGTAACAAAACTCAGCTGATTTACTTCAAGTAAAACCGATTCGTTGGGTATGGTTGCCACAACTCCGTTCATCCATTTTAAAGCGTACCGAATAAGTGCTCCCTTGCTCGCCACTTCGTTTATATACGATTGACTAACAGGCAAATCGGATTGGTTTATTGCAATCCCTTGGCGAATTCTACGATCAATAGATCGTTGTGAAAGAAACTCTAAAGGGCTGGAAACAGAGTAATTGGTTCCAATTTTGTTGGTAAAGCCAATGAAGTATACGTCTTGAGCAAATAGATAAATGGGTGAAACAACAAAAAGCGTAATAGTAAGTAGCAGCCTATTCATTTGCTGATTTTTTTTGAACAACTTTTAATTCAATTCCATCGAATTCAATTGTATCCCCTGGTCGAATTTTTGCCCGTTTTCGGCTTTCCTTGTTGCCATTAACCGAAACCAATCCCAATTCAACAAGTCTTTGGGCCTCTCCTCCGCTTTGGGCTAATCGTGTTGCTTTAAGAAGTTGAATCAGGGGTAAATATTCCGTTTCAATCCCGAATGTTTTCATTATTTGTGCATATTTTGGCGCAATTTAAAGCATTTTTAAGAAGCAAACAAAAAAGGGCCCCGAAAGGCCCCTTGATATGGATTACTATATTCTTACTTGGCGACCCTTTCGAGCCATTTTAGCATGAATATCATTGTAAACATGGAAATTATACAGGCAACAACAAAAATAGTCCAAGTAGCTGAAAGCGGAATGCTCTCATAGAATATAGCTCCAATAAACAGAAGCTGATTACCAAGAGCAGTAGCACCTAGCCATCCACCTTGCATTAAACCTTGGTATTGTGGGGGAGCAACTTTCGATACGAAGGATAATCCGAGAGGACTAATAAACAGTTCAGCAACTGTTAAGATAAAGTATGTTCCAATTAAAAGGAATGGGGTAACTTTTGCAGCGTCGGAAAGTGGTGTTCCACCAACCTTGGGGTTGATAGTGGCAAATTCAGGAAGATTGAGTGAGCCAACAGCCATTACAACAAAGCCCAAGGCTGCAATAAACATACCTATTGCAATTTTCTTTGGAGTTGATGGTTCAATTCCTCTGCTGCGAAGCCAGCCAAACAACCCAACTACCACTGGAGTTAAGAAAACAACAAACAAAGGATTAAACGATTGGAAAAGTTCTGCACCTTTAAGGTTAACAAGTCCCAAATCGAGTTTCAATGAGGTTAAGTCGGTATAATCGCGGGCAAAGAAATTTAGAGTTAAGCCATTCTGGTGGAAAGAGAACCAAAAGAAGATAACAACAGCATAAACAGCAAAAAGAGCGTAAAGCCTTTGCCTTACTTCATGTACGTTCATTTGAACTTCGTTCGAAGCAGCAGCTGCAGATTTGGCTTTAGGATCGGGGAAAAATTTCTTATTTATTATAAAGATTACTATAGAAATAAGCATTGCAAAAATTGCAGTAGCAAAAGCATAATGGAAGCCGGTAGAGAATACATTCAGGTACTCATTTACAAAATGCCCCAACTCCGATACTTCTTTTCCACTTACCGTACTCGCAAGAGATTGGAGTTTTTCAGTGGCTTCGGGAGTTATGCTACCATCGTTAAAAGAGTGGCATAATGCGGGTAAATCGGCATTGTATTCAAATCCTTTCTTGGCTAACCACCAGTTTCTAACACCAATGGCAAATAGGGGAGCAAACATAGCACCCACGTTAATAAACATGTAAAAAATAGAGAAACCATTGTCTCTTTTATGTTTATACTCAGGGTTGTCATACATTTGGCCAACCAATGCTTGCAAATTCCCTTTGAACAAGCCATTACCAAAGGCTATTACAAGCAAAGCACCGCACGAAAGCACCAAGTTGAACGTGGTAGGAGCGGTTGGAATTGCCAGTAGGAAGTAACCCGAAGTCATAGTAAGTAAACCAGTAAATATGGTTCCTTTGTAGTTTCTTGTCCTGTCTGCAATTAGTCCACCAACTAGTGCTAAAAGGTAAATGGCTGCATAGAAAGTACCATATATATAACCGGTATTCTTTCCATCAAGCCCAAACTTTGCTTGAATAAAAAGGGCAAGAATTGCCATCATTACATAAAATCCAAAGCGTTCGCCCATATTCGTAAGCGCTGCGGCTAATAATCCTTTCGGGTGTCCCTTAAACATAATCTATTGTTTTTAAGTTAGTAAATAGTTTACCTTTTTTAACGATTGTGGACAAATATATAAAACTTTTTATTGGTTGGTTATAGTACAATGCCAATTCAGTAAATTATTTCAAGTGATTGTCGCAACTCCTGCTGTAAATCTTATATTTGCATAAATACTGCTATACAGCACATGCATGAAAATTTTCAATTCCCATCAAATTCGAGCAATCGATAAATTCACCATTGAGAACGAGCCTGTGGCCTCTATCGATCTGATGGAGCGGGCTGCAATGGCGATTAAGGAATGGTTCGTTTCCCACATTGGCAGAGCCAAATCCATTCTTGTTTTTGCCGGAACCGGAAATAATGGGGGCGATGGGCTGGCTTTAACCCGGCTGCTTCGAAACGATGGATTTTCAGTTGAAGTATATATAATAAATACCGGATCGGACTTTACTGCCGATTTACAAATCAATATTCAACGGTATACCCATTGCTTTGGAACCGCTCCAACTATTATTTCAAACGAGAATGAAATACCATCAATTGCTTCTGATGCTGTTGTTGTCGATTCTATTTTTGGGTCGGGGCTAACACGCCCCCCATCCGATATTGTCGCAAAGGTTATTTCGTTTATTAATAATTCTGGTGCAACTGTTTTAGCAATCGATATGCCCACAGGATTATTCGATGAAAAGAATGAAACAGTCAACAGCCACCTAATTATAAGAGCTAACTTCACACTTGCCCTTCAGTTTCCAAAGTTAAGTTTCTTTTTTCCCGAGAACCATTGTTTCATTGGCCAATGGGAAGTAATTCCCATCGGATTGCATCCTCATGCCATTGAGAGAACGAAATCATTATACGAGTATGTTATTAACGACAACATTACTCAAATTATTACTGAACGAAGTAAGTATAGCCACAAGGGTACTTATGGCCATTGCATGTTAATAGCAGGTATGTACGGAATGTGCGGAGCTGCAATTTTAGCAGCAAATGCAGCTATTAGATCAGGAGTTGGTTTGCTAACTATTCATACTCCAGCCCAGTGTTACCCAATAGTTCAGCAGTGCGTTCCTGAGGCAATTTTTAGTGTCGATGAGGATGATGCTTGTTTCACAAATTGCGTTCCCAACAGCTCCTTTACTGCTATTGCAATTGGGCCAGGTATTGGCACTCGCGCTCGCACTCTCGACGGCCTTATTGAATTGCTGCGCAATACTAAAGTGCCAATGGTTATCGATGCTGATGCATTGAACCTGATTGCTACAATGCCCGAACTATTAAAATCAATTCCTGCACAATCAATTATAACTCCACATCCCAAAGAGTTCGAAAGGTTATTTGGCCCTACATTGTGCGGTTACTCTCAATTGCAATTAGCCATAGATAAGGCTAGTGAGTATGATATTAATATCATTTTAAAGGGGGCACACTCTAAAATTATTACGCCCAAAGGTAAAGTATACATTAATTCAACCGGAAACCCCGGAATGGCAACTGCTGGCAGTGGCGATGTGCTTACTGGAATAATTGTTTCGCTACTTGCTCAGAAAATTAGTGCCGAATATGCTGCTGTATTTGGAACCTATATACACGGTTTAGCTGGCGACTTAGCCGCACAGCAAATAGGTCAGGTGGCATTAACTGCTTCCAATATAATAGATCATATTGGTTTTGCGTTTAAACAATTCGAGAAATCTTAGTTTATATATGTCATCCAATTTCTATTAATTCTTCATTCAAATGCAAAAAGTAGCACTTTCAATTTTAATAGCCCTTGCAATTATGGGTTGCTCAAAGAAACCGACCCATGTACTTGACATTTCAAAAGCAAAAACAATTTCCCCAGTAGGATTTATATACGCATTACCAAAAACTGGGTTTGAAGTAACAGTTGAAAGTAAGTGTGCGCATTATTTGCCTGGACCCTACGCACAATTTGCAGAGAAATACCTTGGGATTAAGAATATTAAAGGTGAACCAAAGTCCGAGTGGCAAATTGAAAAATTAAATGTAAAAAGTTTTTTGGAAGCAGACATGCAGCAGCTATACGTGGTTGAACCTACATCGGGAAATCAATTGAATTTTATAGAGTTGAATAAAAATGGGCTCATTGTACCCCTTCGAAATATTCAATTTACGAAAGATGATGAGTTGAATAGCAATTCTAGGGAGCAACAGGGATTAACGTTATACACCGATTTATCGTACACTCCTTTTATTGCTTCCGAAAGAACAACGCATATCTCAAGAGTATTTCAGGATAGTGCATTTGTAAGGGTACCCGTTCAAAAAACTATAATTGTTGAAAAGTCGATTGAGGATAAAGCGAAAGAAGCTGCCGACTTTATTTTTTCGTTACGTAAGCGTAGACTCGATTTGCTTTCGGGCGATGCCGATTTTGTTGCCGAAGGCAAAGCGGTAGAGGCTGTTTTGAAGGAAATTAACAGATTAGAAAATGAGTATGTATCGCTATTTATAGGTAAGAGCCAGAGCTATTCGGTTTTCAACGTTTTTACATATATGCCCACCAGCGAGGCTTCCAATTCCATAATTCTATTCAGGTTTTCTACAACAAAAGGAGTCCTTCCGGTGTCCGACCTTAGCGGAAGCCCTGTATTAATTAGTGCAACAATAGATGAGCAATGGTTAAATACCGATATCTTTTCAGCAATAGCCTCTGAAAAATCGAAACCGCTCCCCGATGCTTTTTATTATAGAATTCCAGTACCGGCTATTGTAAGAATAACCTTTGGTCCTAACGAGTTGTTTAGCAAAAGAGAAACGGCCCATCAGTTTGGGCCGCTTGTAAGAATTCCTGCAAAATATATTCAGTAACTAGTTATCGGTAACCTTTCCTTTAAAGGAAGTACTAAATACTTCCCAATTGGAAGTTTTAAAATGGTTTTCACCAAAGAAAACAAGAATTGGCTCAATTTGACTCGGGGTTAAGTAACCGGGAACCGATGTAAGCAGCTGGTTGTTTTCGTCGAGGTATGCAATTGAAGGATACGACATTTTTCCCTGCAAAAGCGCAACAGCAAGTTCATGCGGGTTTCTTCGCCCATCCCCCTTATTTTCAAACTTAGAACCCCTGAAAGTAATAGGTTCTTTCGATTCGGCATTAAACTTAACAGGGTAGTAGTGTTTATTTATGTACTCAGCTATTATTGGGTTGCTAAATGTTTTTTCATCCATTACCTTACACCAGCTGCACCAATCTGTATAAACATCAATTAATATTTTTCTTGGAGACTTCTCATTCAGTTTAACCGCCTCCTCAAATGTGTACCATTTAATAGCACTTTTAGTTTTCAAACCACTATTTTGTGCATTACAACTGGCTGTCAGAATTACCAATGTTATCAGAATCAGTTTTTTCATATTATTCAATTTAATTAAGGATGCAAATATACAAATATTTACATATGTTTTACAGTTATAAACGTTACTCCAGTTTTTTTGTTTAAATGAATAACCCGTTTTATTTACAAAAAACAATCCTCAAAGTCTATTGTTAAAGAACTTTAACTTTTATTATTGGCAACAAAAGCTTAACTTTAAGCACTTTTCAAAATAGAACCATTTAATACTAAATATCATGAGCAAAGAGATTTTAAACCTCCAACCCAATGTAATTTGGAAGCATTTCTACAACCTAACTCAAATTCCTCGGCCCTCTAAGCATGAAAAAGCTGCAGTTGATTATTGTGTTCAGTTTGCTAAAGCAAATAACTTAGAGTGCATTGTCGATAAGGTTGGGAACGTAATAATTCGAAAACCTGCCACTCCAGGAATGGAAAATAGAAAGGGAATAATACTTCAAGGCCATCTCGATATGGTTCCCCAGAAAAATAGCGATAAGCAACACGATTTTACAAAAGATCCTATTGATGCAATTATTGATGGTGAGTGGGTAACAGCCAATGGAACAACCCTTGGTGCCGATAATGGCATTGGAGTAGCTGCTGCACTTGCCATGCTCGAAGACAAAAGTCTAGTTCATGGACCCATTGAAGTGCTTCTTACCATCAACGAAGAAACCGGAATGACTGGGGCTTTTGGTTTAGAGCCGGGAGTATTAAAAGGCGATATCCTTATGAACCTCGATTCTGAAGATGAAGGAGAATTGTATGTTGGTTGTGCTGGAGGTCTTGATGCAAATATTGAAATTGCTTACAATTCGGTTGCGGTTCCATCGGGAATGCAATTTGCAAAGATTGCAGTAAAAGGTCTTAAAGGCGGCCATTCTGGCATTGATATTAGTTCTGGCAGAGCCAATGCAATTAAATTACTATTTCGCTTTCTTTTGAGTATTGAAAAGGAAGTTGGTATAATGATCGCTTCCATCGATGGAGGTAGCCTTAGAAATGCTATTCCTAGGGAGGCTTTTGCTACAATTGCCTTCGAAAAGGCAAATATGAATAAACTTGAATCGAGTTTGAAGCAATACCTTAATATATATAACAATGAGTTTTCCGCAGTTGAACCTGACCTCGATATGACCATCCAGGCAGTTAACCCAGAGGTTAATGCTATCGATTCAAAAAACCAGGCTGCTATCATTCGCAGCATTTTTGGTTGCCCAAATGGAGTGATTCGAATGAGCGATGCAATGGCTGGTTTGGTAGAAACATCAACTAACCTAGCCCGGGTGTATACTGATAATGGAAAATTAATTGCCCAGTGCTTGTTGCGAAGTTCAGTCGATACAGCTAAAGAAGCATTAGCTCAAAAAATTGCTTCAGTATTCGAACTCGCAGGCGCTACCATAAGGTTTAGCGGGGGATATCCTGGTTGGAAACCTAATATGAATTCAGCAATATTAAAAACTATGATTGAAGTTTATAAAAATCGTTTTGGAAGAATCCCCGAAATAAAAGCCATACATGCAGGTCTCGAATGTGGTATACTTGGTGGTGTATATCCAAATCTCGATATGATTTCCTTTGGGCCAACTATTCGCTATCCCCATTCGCCCGATGAGAAAGTAAAGATTGATACCATTCAAATGTTTTGGGATTATTTGGTAGAAGTTCTAAAGAATGCTCCCAGTAAATAATTTTTCACTTTCGCGCACATACGCACTGCCATTATATATATGGCGGTGTTTTTTTTAGTATTTAATTAGTTTTCTTCTGTATCTTTATGCTCAATAGTTTAAATTAAACTTTATGCAGCAACAGAATTGGTTTGAAGTCGTATCTCGATATAATTTCCCGAATCAGTTGCAAAGTTGGGGGCAAGTGGTCGTTACACTGGTTCCATATATAGGCTTATGGTTCGGCATGTATTATAGTCTTAAAGTATCGTATTGGCTTACCTTGTTACAAGCAATTATTGCTGCGGGATTTTTGGTTCGTATTTTTATAATATTTCACGATTGTGGACATGGTTCTTTCTTCCGTTCCGAAAGTTTGAACCGTTTTGTTGGCATTTTTCTAGGATTATTTGTTTTTACACCTTATCATCGTTGGCACAGAGATCATAAAATTCACCACGCCACAGTGGGTAATCTTGATAAACGGGGAATTGGAGATGTAGAAACTCTTACCGTTGAAGAGTATATTAAGTTGTCTAAATGGAAGAAGATACAATATAGAGTCTATCGTCATTGGTTTTTTCTTTTTGTTTTAGCACCATTACTATTGTTCCTTATTCAGCATCGAATACCAAAATCATATATGAACAGTAAGCAGCATTTGTATATTCAACTTACTAATATTGTGTTAATTGGAGCTGTTTTTCTTTGTGTTTTCTTCATGGGCTGGAAAGAGTATCTATTAATCCAACTTCCAGTTATATATTTGGCTTCCACTGCAGGCTTGTGGCTTTTCTATGTACAGCATCAGTTTGAGAGGGTAACTTGGAAGCGCAATAATCATTGGGATTACCAGGCTGTTGCATTGCAAGGAAGCTCTTTCCTAAAGCTACCTCGAGTTTTTCAATGGTTCACCGGAAATATTGGGTATCATCATGTTCATCACCTTAGTCCGCGAATCCCAAATTATAAACTTCAATTATGTCACGATCAAAACGAGATATTTACTGATATAAGTCCTTTGACTCTTAAAGAAGCATTACGCTCCTTTAGTCTTAGGTTGTGGGACGAAAATAGTCAAAGATTAATAAGTTTCTCTGAGTATAAAAACTATTACCCTTCAGCCTTATAGTTTTTATATTTTATCTTTATTAAAGAGGATCAAAAAAAATCAAACTGACCCACAGGCATTTAAAATAAATATTTCAGATTCTTCAAAAAAAGTTTGCAAAAGGTTTGGAGAATTGGTTTTGGAATTTCTATCTTTG
>CAYZNN010000011.1:0-88998 GCA_964479665.1 uncultured Rikenellaceae bacterium
CATAGAGGCTTAGCGTAAATTATTTTCATTAAAAGGGAGTTCAGCTTTTATTTTAACCCCATTCCCGGGCGAAGTGACAATTACCAGTTTTCCACCCAGCAACGAGGCTCGTTCTTTCATATTATATAACCCATTGCCAGAAATTTGAGGGATGTTTGAATGAAAACCAATGCCATTATCTTCTATATGAAGATAAAGTTTTAAAATATCGGAAAACACCGAAACCACCGCCTTAGAAGCACCCGAATGCTTCACAATATTGGTTAGAACCTCCTGCGTTATACGGTAGGCATAGGTTTTAAGAACCAAGTTGAGTGAATCGGGAAGTACTCCCACCACAAGCGAAAAGGTAATCCCTGAGTTGGTTTCTACCTCGTTGCATAGATTTCGCAGTACAACAGCCAAGCTGAACTAGGTGAGGGCTGCGGGCATGAGGTTGTTCGAAATTCTTCGGGTTTCTTCAATGGTTTGGTTGAACATGGTTTTAACCATTTCGAAGGTACGCTTCTCCTCACCAAGCCTGTCGGGGTGCATGCTTTCGAGGCGAAGTTTTATAGCAACAAGGGTTTGCCCAAGCCCATCGTGTAGCTCGCGCGAGAGCCTTTGGCACTCCTGTTCTTGCCTGTCGATAACTGATTTTAAACGGTGCAATCGTTCCTCTTTCAATTCGTGTTCAATTGCCCGCCTTTCCGAAATGTCGCGAATAACCAGGGCTTCCACATCCTGTTCGTTAAAAACCATTTGTTTTCGTTGAACTTCAACGGGTATGCGACTCTTATTTTTTGTAATGAGTTCGGTTTCGAAGAAATGAATTTCATTCTTTTCCGACTTCAGCAGCAGGTGTTCATCGTCGGCAAAATGGGCATTGGGATTCATTTTAAGCAGTTCCTCTTCGCAGTACCCTGTAAGGGTAAGTGCTGCCCTGTTTACCATAAGTGCAGTACCGGTTTATGAAGAATAATACCATTGTTGGTTGCCCTGTAAAAATGCAGCAGACGCATTTCACGCTCTTTCAACTTATGGGTTGCATGCTTTAGTCGAAGTGTCATTTTATTGAATGCCTGAACGAGGCTGCCAATCTCGTCGTGATTTTCGATGGGTAAAACATAATCGAATTTTCCTTCGGCAATACGTTTGGCAGCATTTTTCAGGTTTGTCATATGGCGGGTAATGCGCCAGCTGAAATAAAGTGCACTTATAGTTATAATGATGAAAATGCTAAGACCAATAATAAAAATGTTTTTTCGCAGCACTAGCGTGTCCCCTAGCACTTCCGACCAGTCCATTTCTGCGGCAATAACCCATTTAATGCCCAAAAATTGAATGGGCTTAAACGAGCTGAGTACATCCACACCTCGGTAATCCGAAGTTCGAAGGGTACCCATTTTATCGGCCAGCGCCAACTCGACGGGTTGGGTTTTACAAACCATTTGACCGGTTTCGCGGGGTTAAAAGCGCAAAGTCGATCGCATTTTCATATCGCCGCCAACCAAATAAATTTTTCCAGAATGGCCTAATCCCCATTCGTTGTAATGCTCCTGCATAAGGGTGTCGATAACCTTGCCCGAAACCTCAAGAATTACAAATGCTTTTTCGCCGGAGTTAACAGTGATGGGGGCAATGGCTAGAAGCGAAAGTTTGGGGGTGCTTTTAAATATTCCAATCTCAATAAAATTCGGTCGAAGTAAAGAATCGATAGCTAAAAAATGTGCACTCAGTCCCTCTAGGTAAGCTTGGGTAACCGAGGGCATTTGCCCCTGAGGTTCCATTTGCCACAGGTAAAATCCTTTATCTTTATAGTATAATCCCACGCTCGAATAGTAGGCCCTATTTAGTATTCCTAATTTTTCTAATTCAGCTATGGAGGCTACAAAAGTTTTCGATTCTGAAATGTCGTTACCATCTTTAATTTGATTGCCTATGTGGTAGGCAAGTATATTAGCATGCGTGGTACGCTCTGTTAGAAAATCTTCAATCTGTTGCGATTTTACTTTGCGAAGCGAAGTGAGTTGCATGAGGGTTCTGTTGAGCAGCGCTTTTCGAGCCAGGCAGTAGGAGTAACCACCGGTAACTGCAAGCCCTACAACACAAAAAAGCGTAGAGTACACAAAAAATTTGAAACGTAACGATTCTATTTGTTCAATAATAAGCCCTTATTTTCAGGTTTGTCGGGCAATTTAACTATTTTTGGGGAAAACTGGAACCGGTTGGAACTAAATTTAGAAGCGAAATGCGAAAAACCATACCCTTTTCTTTAGTTCAAATAGAAAACGATGGGTTTCATCCTATTGTAAAGGCTTACTACAATCGGCACCCTCTTAATCTGGTTATCGATACAGGCGCATCGCGTACCGTTGTGAATAAAAGCATGTTGACCCACTTGAAGCCAATTGAGAACGAGCACATTGAGCCCCTGGCTGCAGGGATTAACGCTCAGCAGTTTAGCGTAAGCCTTTATACAATTGACAGGTTTACAATATCGCACATTCGATTTACCAATTTTGAGGTTTTTGGTGCCGATCTTTCGGGATTAGCAAAAATGTATAAAAGCATGGTAGGTTTTCCCCTGCATGGTATGCTTGGAAGCGATTTTCTGATAAAATACAACGCCCAACTCGATTTCAAAAAACGGGTAATGATTGTATCAACTTAGGCCCCCTATCCAAATCATTAAACAAAAATTTGCTGCGCAAAGAGAATTCAACCTGAATTGGGGTTAACTTCATAAAATTTTACTGAATCGAAAGCTCTTTGAAAGTAGCATATCATAAAAAAAGTAATATCTTTGCCCGATATTTTTTTAACAAAGCAAATAAAATCAATCTTTTAACTCTAGTAACAATGCAAAATAAAGGTGCGATTAGACTAATTGCCATAGCTTTCACGCTGGTTTGTGTGTTTCAGCTCTCTTTCACATATGTCACCAAAATGGTGGAACGAAAGGCAGAGAGGTATGCCGATGAAAAAGTAAGGAATTTTGAGGATTCCAAAGAGAGAGAAAACATAAGGAAGAGAAAGGTATCATACTACCTCGACTCTATTTCGTCCGAAAAAGTATACAATTTCTTGTGGCTTCGCAAGTACACCTATAGAGAGTGCAAGGAGCGGGAAATTAATTTAGGTCTCGACCTGAAGGGTGGAATGAACGTTACCCTCGAGGTTTCAGTAGTTGATATTGTTCGCTCCATGTCGAACTATAGCACTGACAGTGCTTTTGTTGCCGCAATCGATTTGGCAAAGAAAATGCCAGCAAGCGAGGATTTTATATCCCGTTTCGGAAAGGCATTTAAGCAAGTTGCTCCCGAAAAACGGTTGGCTTCCATATTTATGACCCGCGAATTGAGCGATAGGGTTAATTTTAATACTTCCGATGAAGAAGTTCTTGCTTTAATTCATAAGGAGGCTGAAGGTGCAATTACCAACTCATTTAACATTCTCCGCAGTCGTATAGACCGTTTTGGAGTAGCTCAACCTAACATTCAGCGCCTCGAAGGATCTGGACGAATTCTGATTGAACTCCCCGGTATAAAGGAGCCAGAACGTGTACGTAAGCTTCTTCAGGGAACTGCCAACCTCGAGTTTTGGGAAACATACGAGAATTCGGAGGTACATCCGCTACTTGAAGCAGCCAACAAAAAAATTAAAGAGATGCAGGATGCTGAAAAGCAATTGCAGACTCAGCCCGAAGTAAAACCCGTTGCTGATGCAACCAAGCCCGATACAACTACTGGTAGCGAGGGCGAGTTAATTGAAATGATGAAGGAGAAGCCCGATTCAGCCGCTGCAGCCACCAACCTATCTGAAGATTTTCCACTTTTTGCTGTTCTTAGCCCCAATGTAACCCAGCAGGGGCAGCTTGCGCGCGGTCCGATGGTTGGATTCGCACGATTCAGCGATACTACCACCGTTAACAGCTACTTGGCGCATCCTCAAGTCAAGGCACTTTTCCCCCGCGATTTGAAATTTTACTGGACCGTTAAATCGCCCCGTTGGGATAAAGAAAGCAAGTTCTTTGAACTTATTGCTATTAAAGCTAGTAGCCGAGATGGACGCGCCCCCCTCGATGGTAGCGTTATTACCGATGCCCGCAAAGAATTTTCGCAAACCGGAAGCAATGCTGAGGTTACTATGACCATGAACGCCGAAGGCGCAAAAATTTGGGCTCAACTTACAGCAAATAACGTTCAGGGAAACAGGGCTATAGCAATTGTACTCGATAACTATGTGTATTCTTACCCAAGCGTTCAAAGCGAAATTAAAGGTGGTCGTTCCCAAATTACCGGCGACTTCACCATAAATGAAGCAGAGGACCTAGCAAACGTTCTGAAATCGGGTAAATTGCCTGCGCCAGCTCGAATTATTCAGGAAGAAATTGTTGGTCCATCGCTGGGTCAGGCAGCCATCGATTCTGGTATTAATTCATTCATTTTCAGTTTCATTATTGTACTGGTGTTTATGATGCTGTACTACAGCCACAGGGCCGGATTGATAGCCGACATTGCGCTGGTAGCCAACCTGTTCTTCATTTTTGGGGTTTTAGCATCGTTCCAGGCAACCCTAACACTACCTGGTATTGCGGGTATTGTACTAACAATGGGTATGGCGGTGGATGCCAACGTGCTTATTTTTGAGCGTATTCGCGAAGAATTGAAGGGCGGCAAGGGTATCTCACTGGCTGTAACCGATGGTTACAAAAACGCATTCTCGGCAATTATCGACGGTAACGTTACTACCCTGCTTACAGCAATAATTCTTTATCTCTTTGGTTCGGGACCCATTCGCGGCTTTGCAACCACCCTGGTAATAGGTATATTAACGTCACTTTTTGCTGCACTATTCCTTAGTCGCCTGGTTATTCACTACATGCTCGATAAGAAGTTCACCTTAACCTTCTCTACAAAACTTAGTGAAAGGGCATTCAGCAATGTGAATTTCGATTTCATTAAATTCCGCAAGCCTGCTTATATAGTCTCTACAATACTTCTGGTTATTGCAATTTCTTCACTTGCCATAAGAGGTCTAAATCCAGGTATCGACTTTGCCGGAGGACGTTCCTATGTGGTGAAATTCCAAAACAAGGAGGCGGTTTCTACTGTTGAGGTTGGAGCTTCGTTGCGTAAAATATTTGGCGAAGCTCCCGAAGTGAAAACATTTGGTGACCCAAATCAGGTGAAAATCACAACCAAATACAAGATTGCAGAAGAAGGTGAAAATATCGATAACGAGGTCGACTCGCTAATACACGTTGGCTTGTTGCCTTTCCTTCCCGAAAATACTGATATTTCAACTTTCAGGAACGTTTACAAGCAGAGCAGTGTGAAAGTTGGACCTACCATAGCCGACGACATAAAGCAGGAGGCTTTCATCGCTGTATTCTTTGCACTTATTGCTATCTTCCTTTACATTCTTGTACGATTTAAAAACTGGCGCTATGGTACTGGAGCCGTTGCTGCTCTTTTCCACGATGTGCTTATAGTAATTGGAATATTCTCCTTGCTTTATAACAGGGTTCCATTCGGTCTTGAAATCGACCAAGCATTCATTGCGGCCATACTTACCATTATTGGTTACTCCATAAACGATACGGTGATTATTTTCGACCGTATCCGTGAGTACATGGGTCTTTACCCTAAACGTAATCGCAAAGAGACCATCAATAGTGCATTGAATGATACGTTGAGTCGTACCTTCGCTACTTCATTCACAACTTTAGTAGTACTTGTTCCTATCTTCTTCTTTGGTGGTGAGGTGATTAGGGGGTTTGTTTTTGGGTTAATCATTGGTATCCTTGTGGGTACCTATTCTTCGCTCTTTGTTGCAACGCCAATATCGTACGATCTCAACAAGCATGCAAGTAAGCAATAGCAAGCGCTATATTATAGTTCAAAAGGCCTGGGGTACTCCTCAGGCCTTTTTTGGGGTCCAAATAAAAAATAATATCTAACTTTGCATGGTTTATTGTTAGGCTATGGAATTTATGTTGCTATTCATTGGAGGTTCCGAAATAATTCTTATTCTACTGGTTGTCCTTCTGCTTTTCGGAGCCAAGGGATTGGCCGATGTGGCCAAAACGGTAGGTAAAGGGTTGGGAGAATTCAGAAAGGTTACTGACGATTTAAAAAGTGAAATTTCAAAAGCTGAAAACGAGGTGAACAGCACCACAAATGCAAATACTGCATCAAACCAACATAATTCCGAAAAAATTGAAAATCAGTAAAAAAGAGAATCGAATAGCAACTTCTATCTGCAAAAGAGCTATATTTGCAACCCATTTTCGATTTATAATAACTTAAGTCGGCCGAATAGGCGGTTGGCATTAACAACAAAAAAATGACAGAAGAGAACAAAAATTTCGGAAAGAAACCCGTGAGGAAGAGTAAGTCCGAAGAAAATGAACCCGCCAGGGTTTATCGCCCCCGCACCATGCGATGGGCACCCAAAGCATCCAACGATACCGATGCGAGTCCGATGAGCGAAGCACCTCAAGAGGAAGCCGAAAAACCAAAACGCAGCCCACGCCCCGAAAGATTTACCGAATCCGATGAGCGCCCCAAGAGGAGCCAATTTGGCGATCCGAACCGAAAAGGTTTTGATAAGGATAAGGACAGTGGAAAAGGTAAGCGGGGGAGTTTTGACCGCGAAGAGAAGAGAGCCAAAGCCGAGCCTGAAGCATTTAACTACACCGAATCGAAAAAAAGCACCTATAACCCCGATGAATTTGTAGAGGATTGGGAAAAAAATCCCAGACCTTCACGGGAGAGAGGTAGGGAAGGTTTTGGAAGCAAAGAAGGTTTTAAACCAAAGAAAGAGTTTGGTCGTAAACCGTTCGACAGACCTGCAGGTAGTGAAGGGGGAGAGCGCCGCTTCAAACGTTCGAAACCAGAGGGCTCTCGATATTCCGACGAGCGGAAACCTCGTTTTGATGGTGGATCCGACAGGAAACCTTTCAGAAAAACCGATGAGCGTGGAGAAAGATACCCGAAACCGAACGAAAAGGGATTTTCCTCAGAAAGAAAAAGCAGAAGGGAAGATGGAGAAGGAAAGCCACGCACTTATGGAGACATGTACCCAAAATCGAACGACAAAGGTTTTTCTACTGAAAGGCGAGGAAGAAGGGATGAGGGCGAAGGAAAATCGCGCTCATACAGCGATAGACCTAGCAAACCCAGATTTGATAAGGAGCGAAACACAGAAAAACCCAAAGAAAGAAGGTACCCTAAGCGGGAAGAGGATAGCGGAAAGCATCGCGATGTGGGCTTCCGTAAAGCCAAAGGATCTTTATACTCGGCACCCCCAATAGATGCAGAATTAAAAACCGATAGCGATGGGCTTATCAGGTTAAATAAATACATTGCCAATTCGGGCCTTTGCAGCCGTCGCGAGGCCGACGATTATATTGCTAAGGGAATGATTACCGTTAACGGTCAGGTGGTCGACCAGTTGGGGGCTAAAATAAAACTTACCGATGAGGTGCAGTTTAAAGGCAATAAACTCGACCCCGAAAGGAAAGTGTACATTCTTTTGAATAAACCCAAGGATTATGTTACTACTGTTGAGGATCCCAACGCCAAATTTACCGTAATGGACCTTATTGAGGGTGCCTGCCACCAAAGGGTTTATCCTGTTGGCCGCCTCGACCGCAATAGTACGGGTCTTTTACTCCTTACTAACGATGGTGAACTAACCACTAAGCTAACACACCCCAGTTTCGAAAAGAAGAAGGTGTACGAAGTGGGCCTCGATCGTAACCTATCCCCCAACGACATGGAAACCCTTACTAAAGGTGTAACCCTCGACGATGGTGAGATAGCCTATGCCGATGCGGTTGCTTATATCGACGAGTCCGACAAATCAGAAATTGGAATTGAAATTCACACAGGGCAGAATAGGGTAGTGCGTCGTATGTTCGAGAGTTTAGGGTATAAGGTAAGCAAACTCGACAGGGTGTACTATGCTGGTCTAACCAAGAAGAATTTGCCCCGAGGCAAATGGCGCTTCCTCGACGAGAGCGAGATACGAATGCTAAAAATGAATCGTTTCGAATAGAAAAACCACTAAAGCCGATTGAAAAATCGGCTTTTTTTATTTAATCATTTACACAAAAAAGAACTCGATTCGGGGCTAAAAAACTACAATTCATCAAGTTGTAATATGCTTTTATAACAATTGTTTTATATCTTTCGTATCTTCAATAGGTTAACAGGTACTAAATATCATTCATTTTATGCGTTGGTTACCATTCATTTTCATACTGCTTCTAACAGCCAAAGTTGCTGCTCAAAACTGGAACTTGGTTTATGCCAAGGAAACCGAAGCTGAGATTCTGCTGGGTGAAAAGCAGTACGAAAAGGCCGCTCAAAAATTTAAGGAAGCGCTAAAGGTTATTCCCCAAAGTGCAAGCCTAATGTATAAAGTAGGTTTTTGCTACTTACTAACCGACGATAAAAAGTCTGAAGCCATTGAATTTCTAGAGAATGCAGCTAATAATGCTTCACCTGAATTCGACCCGCGCTCAATAAAGGAGACTAAAGCGCCCATGGTGGCCCATTACCATTTAGGCCGCGCCTACCAAATGGTTAACAAGCTCGACTTGGCCATTGAACAGTACGAAATATACAGGCAATCGCTGAAGCCAAACGATTCTTTTATTTCAACGGTCGACTTACGCATTGCTTCGTGTAAACGTGCAAATGAAGCGATTGGTAATACCATTACATTTCGAAGCACGAACCTGGGTGATGCAATAAATAATTCGGGGTCCAATTTCAATGCGGTTTTTTCAGACGATGGCAATACTATGGCATACACAACGCTTGGCCGAAAGGGATACGAGGTTTTTGTATCGAAAAAAATAGATGGCGCTTGGGGAAAACCAACTAATATAACCAAGCAACTGGCAGCTAATGTAAAAACAAGCAGCCTCAGTGCATCCGGAAATGAACTTTACTTAGTTGACGACTTCGACCCGAATAGTGATATTTATGTTTCGACCCTACTGGGTAAGAAGTGGATTAAAGCCGACCGGCTTCCAAAAAACATTAACACCAAGCATGGTGAAACCCATGCTACCGTTTCGAAGGATGGGAATACGCTTTATTTTGTTAGCAACCGACCCGGTGGGGTGGGTGGGCTGGATATATACAAAGTTGAGCGCAATGCTAAGGGTAAATGGGGAAAACCCCAGATATTAAGTTCAAATGTGAATACACCCTTCAACGAGGATACCCCGTTCCTTTCGGCCGACCAACGTTTTCTTTTTTTCAGCTCCGAGGGTCACAATAGCATTGGTGGATACGATATTTTTTATATCGATTTAAAGGGTAACGGAAGCCCTGTTAACTTAGGCTACCCAATAAATACAACAGCCGATAATACTTTCTTCTTTCCTGGGCTAAAGGCCAATACGGGCTACTTGGCTATGCACAATGAAGGCAGCTTGGGGGCCAACGATATTTACTTTGTTGAGATTTTACCTCAGGTTACCCTTATGGCATCTATTGCTGGTTCACCCAGGGCCGAAGGCCCAATTTCAGTAAGTATTCAGAACCGAAATGAAAATCGTACGGAGAAGGAATTGCAATTGGAATCCAATCAACTACAGTTCGAACACAAGTTGCTGCCGGGTATTTATCAAATTTCATTAAACGCCGAAGGTTTTCAAACATTTTCAACAACCATAAATATTCCCGATGATTACAGTAAGCCCGATTTTAGGGTAGAGCTACCCCTAAAAGCAATTGAAAAACCAGCACTAATTGCTACTGTTACTGAACCTGCTGTAGTTTCTGAGCCTATAGTTAGTAAACCAGAACCCAAACCAATTGAGGAGCCAAAGCCCAGTACTTCTGCCAAACCATTACCTGCCCCTGAAAAAAAGCCCAAGACCAAAGAGGTTGAGCGAATTATTCCTAAGCCAGAAATAAAGACAGAAGTTCCCAGAATTGCACAAACAACTCCATTGGTTAGCTCAGCTTCGGTTTTTACTGTTCAAATAATGGCTCTTCGTAACCCTGTCGCCAGAGAAAGCATTCCCAATGTGCCCAATTTGAACATTGTTGCTGGTTCCGATGGTTACTATCGTTATGTGGTAGGTAAAACCCAGAGCCGCGAAGAGGCTGCATTATTGCAGCAACAGCTAATACAGCAGGGATACAAGGATGCGTTTATAAGAGTTTACCCAACAACCGGGAAATACACCCTGCAGATAATGGCGCTGAAAAATCCTGTTGGCAATGAATATTTTGCCAATATTGGTAATGTTTCAGTTGAACTTGGCGACGATAATTTGTACCGTTACTTTGCTGGAGAATTCGACACAGTAGAGCAAGCCAAAGTTGAAATGGCTCGCATTCTGAAATTAGGCTACAAAGAAATATTGATCAGAAGCCGCTAGTTGCCTCTAAAAAGATACATGAAGCCCTTATAGGGTCCGCCTTGGAATTTTTTACCATCCCATCCCACAGCCTCAATTACGTAATAGTAAACGCCTTCGGGTGCATTGGCATTGGTAATCTCAACTTTCCCATCCCATCCTTCCCAATCTCTGGGATCGCCTGTATATGAGTATACCCTTTTACCCCACCGGTTGTGAATGTGAATTGTAAAGTAGGCCATCGATTTCAGATTTTCATCGGGCTCCTTAATTACAAAAAAATCGTTTTGGCCATCGTCGTTGGGTGAAAAAACGTTAGGGACACCCTCAATTTTTAGTTCCGATTTGGCAACCCTGATGAACCTCTGACCATCGTCGGGGATGCTATAACTGTAGGTACAGCCAGCGGTTTGGTTTTTGGCACGATGCACCACCAGGTAGTTACCGGGTACAAAAAGTTGTTTTTCGGGGGATAAGTATAGAGAGGTTGCCGACGCTGTAGGAGTATGCTTTGAGCTATCGGCCCATATTTTCTCCATTAAAACTGGCCCATTGTTCTCGTTTTTTCGGTACACATAGGTGTAAAGCGAATCGATTTTAACGTTAGCCAATATGTTAATTCCAATCCGAAGTTCGAGCAACGCTTCATATTCCTTGCTTTTATCGAAAGTTACCCACTCGTTATTATCATCCATAATTTCAATAATAACCTCATCCTTAATTGCTTTTGCAATAATGGTTGGTGTTTCGGCCGAGAAGGATTTGCCAAACAGGCTTATAATGTCTAATTTGTAAGAAGCATCGTACAGAGGAGCAGGATCCGAAACTGAAATGGATAGTGAGTTTGTGCTGGGTAAAGCTATTAATGAGTTGGGAGTACTCCATGTAGCGTTCTGGAAGTAGTTTTTTCCCAATTCGTTTTTGGGAGGGTGAGTGGTTTCGCTTAGGTCGTAGTATGTAAAATAGTCGTTCTCAATAGTATATCGGTCGGGAACCGATAGGGCCTCGAGGTACAAGAAATCGCACTGATTGTCGATAAAAATATCGCTAATTACCACTTTGTCCTCAAAAAGCCAGGTGGTATAGGTTTCAACCACATTATCCGCATCGCGGGTAATTACAACCCTGTAGCCTCCAGTAGTCAAATTTTCTTGAAGTGAAGAATTTAAACCCGTTTGGGTTAAAAACAGCTGAAATCGGTTGGCGGGTAAAATAGATGGTGATGGGTTGTATTTGTACCACTGAAAGGTTGAGGTAGAACCATCGGAAAATTGAGCGCTTAGTTTTCCTATGTTTGATTGGGAGGGGCTGGCAAAGTAAACAAAAATTGAATCCTGAGGTGCGTTACCAAGGTACTGGGTAATGCCTGCCCAATTGCGACCGGGAGCATGTAATTGACCAAATGCCTGAGGTCCAAAGGAAAGAATCCCAATGGCAATTATAAACGTTTGGGCGGTAGTTAAAAGAAATCTCATGCGGTTTTAATGAGCCACAATATTACGAAAATTTGACGGAATTATTGTTTATTCCTGCCCTGTTTGCGTAACATAAAGAAAGTCGATACTTAAACTTATTAACAAACATCCAAAACGTTCCAAAACGTCTTTTTTGAATGCATGGCTAACAGTACCTTTGTTGCCTTAATTCATTTTTTGTTTGTGGAATATTTAGAGGGCTTAAGCAAGGTACAACGCGAGGCGGTAATTACCACCGAGGGTCCTTCGCTTATCATTGCTGGTGCTGGGTCGGGTAAAACCCGTGTTCTTACCTTTCGCATTGCTCACCTGCTCAAGCAGGGAGTGCAACCCTGGAGCATACTGGCGCTCACATTCACCAATAAGGCAGCAAATGAAATGAAGGAGCGTATTGCCCGCGTGGTTGGCAATTCAATAGCGAGTAGCCTTTGGATGGGAACATTTCACTCCATGTTTCTGAAAATTCTGAGGCTTGAGGCCCATAGGTTGGGCTACTCGCAAAATTTTACCATTTACGATACAAGCGACACTAAAAGTTTGCTAACGAAAGTTATAAAGGATCTGCGGCTCGACCCACAGGTGTACAAACCCTCCGAGGTTTATAATCGCATATCGTCAGCTAAAAACAATCTCATTACCCCACAGGCTTACGCCTCAAATGCTGCGCTTGTAGGCTACGACAGGCAAACCCGCAAGCCCGAAATTCACAGAATATACGCCCATTACGCACAACGCTGTCTTAAAGCGGCAGCTATGGACTTTGACGATTTGCTGCTGAATATCAATATTTTATTTCTCAATTTCCCTGAGGTATTGGCAAAGTACCAAAGTAAGTTTAAATATATTTTGGTGGATGAGTACCAGGATACCAATTACAGCCAGTATATTATTGTTAAAAAGTTGGCTGCCCAGCACCACAATGTTTGTGTTGTAGGCGACGATGCGCAGAGCATATATGCGTTTCGTGGTGCCAAAATCGAAAATATTCTGAATTTCAAAAACGATTACTCCAACTTCAATCTGTTCAAGCTGGAGCAGAACTACCGTTCAACGCAAACCATTGTGAATGCAGCCAATAGCGTTATTGCTCATAATGCCAAGCAGTTGCAAAAGGTGTCGTTTTCGGCCAAGGAGGTTGGCGAACGGGTAAAGGTTATTAGGGCCTATACCGATCAGGAGGAGGGTTTCATGGTGGCATCTGCCATTTCGGACATTACCAATCGAGAGCATGTTCTCTTTAACCAAGTAGCTATTCTGTATAGAACTAATTCCCAATCGCGAATTTTTGAGGAAGCCCTTCGCAAACGGAATATTCCCTACCGAATATATGCAGGGCACTCATTCTACGAACGTAAGGAAATTAAGGATGTGTTGGCATATTTCCGTTTAACTGCAAACCCCAACGACGACGAAGCGTTCCGCCGCATTGTGAATTTTCCTGCAAGAGGTATTGGCGACACAACAATGGAACGCATTGATGCTGCCGCTAACGAGTTAGGGGTGAGCATTTGGTCAACCCTCGAAAAGGTTCCGCCCGAAACTTTAGGGATTAAAACCGGAATTGCCCGTAAAATATCCGACTTTATGGAGCAGATTCGTGGTTTTGCCACCCTTGTATTCAGCGCTGGTGCCTATGAAGCAGCGAACAGCATTGTACTTTCAACCGGATTGCTCAAGGAGTTTCGTTCCGATGGCACCAATGAGGGTATTAGCCGTCTTCAGAATATTGAGGAACTGCTCAATGGCATTCGGGAGTTTGTTGAAAACCAGAAGGAAGAGGGTGTTTCGGAAACCCCAACCCTTGCGGATTATCTCGAAACCGTTTCGCTTTTAACCGATGCCGATAAGGACAAGCCCGAGGACCGCAATAAGGTTTCGCTCATGACGGTCCATTCAGCAAAGGGTTTGGAGTTCGATTATGTGTTCCTAACCGGAATGGAAGAGGAACTATTCCCCTCGAGCATGGCATTCAATTCGCCCGAAGAGTTAGAAGAGGAGCGCAGGCTATTCTATGTCGGGCTAACCCGCGCTGCTGTAATGGCCACCATTTCTTTTGCTCAAATGCGATTCAAATGGGGCAATGTTAAGAATTCTAACCCCAGCCGTTTTATAAAAGAAATTCATCCCGAATACATAGAGCAGCCTGTTGAGGTTGGCACAAACATCGATAGCCATTCCAGTGGCAACTCGTTAAATTTTGGAAAACCGGTTCAGAACTCGGCAACGGGTACTTATTCAGGTTCAAACTTTTCTAATCCTTTCCGAAAGTACTCGTCAACTCCAAAGCAAACAGCTGAAAGCAGAGAGGTTGTGAGTCATGGCGACCTACAGCCCGGAACAAAAGTTGCCCACGAACGATTTGGCGAGGGAGTGGTAGTAAGCCTCGAAAGCAATGGGGGCGATACCAAAGCCATTGTCGAGTTTAAATCGGCAGGACAAAAGACACTTCTACTCAAATATGCCAGACTGAGGGTTCTGAAGCATTAACCGGGTTAAAATTGCTTTTATTTGCTTTTTACCTATAAACCCATTAGTTTTGTAATATCCAATCTACCACACTATTTCATTTATAAGCAGTTACCTACACTTACACATTTTTTCACAAGCATGGATTATAATACACAGCGAACCCACCTGGTTCTCCCCGAATACGGAAGGCATATTCAGGAAATGGTAAACTACCTTCTGACCGTTGAGGATAGGGAGGCACGAAATAAGCAGGCTTTGGCCGTAATAGCCATAATGGGCAGCATGAACCCCCACCTGCGCGACGTAAACGATTTTAAACACAAACTTTGGGACCATTTGCATATTATGGCCAAATTTCAGCTCGACATCGATTCGCCCTACCCAAAGCCCAATGCCGAGACGCTCGACGAGAAGCCAAAGAAGGTTTCTTACCCTTCTCATGCAATGAAAATAAAGCATTATGGACAGGCCATTGAGCAAGTAATTCTCGAAATTACCAAAATGGAAGATGGGCCACAGAAAGAATACTTCACTCAGCTGGTTGCTAACCAAATGAAAAAATCGTACCTCACATGGAATAAAGATTCCGTTTCGGACGAGGATATTTTTCGCGATTTAACAGTGCTTAGCGCTGGGAAACTTAGCGTTTCGTCTGGGGTTAAACTTCACGAGGCTCGAGAGCGGGAGCGTGAAAAGGATTCGCATAAAATGAAAAAGAAATTTCAGGGCCGAAAGAAATAGTTCATTCAAAAAATATGGCAGTATTCGAAATAATTGGTGGTAGCAAACTCCGTGGCGACCTGTACCCACAGGGGGCCAAAAACGAAGCGCTTCAAATTCTCAGCGCAGTATTACTTACTCCCGAGAAGGTTACAATTAGGAACATCCCCAATATTCTCGATGTAAATAAACTCATTGAACTTCTCGGCAATATGGGTGTTGAGGTTAATCGCGAATCGGAATCGGTATGCAGCTTCAGAGCCAAGGAGATTAACCTGAATTACCTTAAAACCGAAGAGTTTAAAAATAAGGCAGCTGCCCTGCGTGGCTCAATAATGGTGGTTGGCCCGCTACTCGCTCGTTATGGCGTAGGTTACATTCCTCGCCCAGGGGGCGATAAAATTGGTCGCCGCCGTCTCGATACCCATTTCATTGGCTTTCAAAATTTGGGAGCCACTTTCCATTTCGATCCCAAGGAAAGTTTTTTTGAGGTTCGGGGCGATAAACTCAGGGGGACCTACATGCTTCTCGACGAAGCTTCGGTTACCGGAACCGCCAACATTGTTATGGCAGCCGTTCTTACTCCTGGCACCACAACCATATTCAACGCAGCCTGCGAACCCTATCTGCAGCAACTTTGTAAAATGCTGGTTCGGATGGGTGCCAAAATTTCGGGCATCGGTTCGAATCTGCTTACCATCGAAGGGGTAACATCGCTTCACGGATGTGAACATACCATCCTTCCGGATATGATTGAAGTGGGATCCTTCATTGGTCTCGCAGTCCTTACCCACAGCAGTATTACCATTAAAAATGTTTCGTACAACGATTTGGGAATCATCCCCGATGCGTTCCGCAGAATGGGAATTAAAATGGAACGTATAGGCGACGATATACATATTCCCAGTCAGGATGGGTATGAAATAGAAACATTTATCGATGGCTCCATAATGACCATTGCCGATGCTCCCTGGCCCGGTCTTACCCCCGACCTGCTTAGCGTGTTTGTTGTGGTTGCCACACAGGCTAAAGGTTCTGTGCTCATTCACCAAAAAATGTTCGAAAGCCGGCTGTTCTTTGTCGATAAACTTATCGATATGGGTGCCCAAATTATACTTTGCGATCCACATAGGGCAGTTATTATTGGCCACAACCATCAGTTGCGCTTACGAGCAACCAACATGGTTTCGCCCGATATACGCGCCGGTGTTGCCCTGCTCATTGCAGCCCTCTCTGCCGAAGGGAAGAGCACCATTCAGAACATTGAGCAGATTGAAAGGGGCTACCAGAATATCGATACCCGACTCAATGCCATTGGTGCTCAGATTCGAAGGGTGAATTAGACGATTGCGATGTTTTTTTAAAAATACTAGGCCTTATTCAAGGCCTTTTCTTATTACAATGTTCCAATTAAAACTCTAAGAATTTTCAAAAACCTCCAATAGTTATTTTCGTCAAAGTCACCATTATTTTAAGAACAAACAAGTCACTCAAGGCTATTTTTTCATACTATTAAAAATCTTCAATGGCATATGGGTACCTCTAAAAACTACCTTTTTTTTGATGCTGTGATTTGACACAAATGCAATTATCGGTTTTCTAAAACTAAATTTTACCCCCCCCTCTCCTCGTTTTTTATTGACTTAATAGTTTGAACATTAACGGTTTGTTGGTTTGGCAATAGGGCATACCTACCCCATGCTCACCTCAATTTTGAGCTGAACGCAACGGCAAATATTATACGCCAGGTTCATCATCCCTACCTTAGCTTTTGCCCTGGCAATACCAATAGTTCGAACAAATGGGCCATGCATGCCGTATTCAACAAACCCCAAGATGTGTTCTACACGCACCCTCGTTCTTGATTTTTCTTTATTGCTTGCTCTTTGTTCCCCTGTTAATGGTTTGTTCCTATTTCCTTTCTCGTGAACTCTATTGATATCCTTTTTCTTTTTGTAGATTTCGTCCTGGCCTTCACCGGTGTATGCGCTGTCGGCGTAAAGTGGCTTCCCCTCATCCTTTTCCGCCAGTAGGTCTTCAACAGCCTGCGAATCATGCACAGAGGCATCGGTAACCTTGTACTTTTCGATTAGTTTAGTCTTTGTGCCTGCCTTAACATGGTTTTTATAGCCACAGTAGGGGATGTTGTTTTTTTTGTCCAACGGGCATCAACATCCTTTTGGCAAAGCTTGTGGGGCTTTTCCTTCCAGGGTCCAGGGGCTGTTTTGGTTCCCTTTATGTGCTTGTTTTCATCACGGGTGCTCCTTTGACGGGGCGTTTCCACAAAGCTTGCATCTACCATTTTGCCTTCATGGGCCAATACGCCCAATGCGTCAAGGGATGTATTAAACGTTTCAAACAGGCTTTCAATACCCCCTTTTTCTATGAGTTGCTCCCTAAATGCCCAGAATGTTTTGCTGGCGGGCACTTTATCGCTTTTTTTATTCCAAGAAACCTTTTAAAACGAGCTCTGTCGGCTACCGGGTATTCCAATTGATCATCTGAAAGGTTGTACAGGCTTTGTATTAACAAAGCTTTAAACATCATGATCTTATCGAAAGGCGGTCGACCTCCCTTTGAAACATCCCTGCCCTCGTTGCTAAAAGCCTCATTTAAAGGCCCATCAAATATTTTCTGGTCAACATATTCACTTAGCGTTTCCGGTGGAACGCCAAGTTTAGACCGCATTTCCATTAAAAAATGGTCATCAAATAGCCCGGGGGGATTGATGTTTTTCCTGATGTTAAAATTTTTGCCTGAAGTTAAGCATTTTAACTAAACGTTACAGCATCATATTATTAACAATCTGTAAATTATATTAACGATGTTTTTAGAGATGCCCATGTGTATAATTTTATCAGAAAAATATACATCAAAAAAAGTCCGTCTCATATATTTTTCGAGGCTTTTGAAGTGTTAATAACGAGTTTTTTTTAAAAGAAACTATTGTTTATTATCTTCTTTAACTTATATTAGCTCCCGTTAACGTTTGTTTTGGCCATTGTTAATTGTTTGTTAACCTGATTTTATTAATTTAACTTGATACTACACGACAAGTTAAGTCATTTATTTTCAGATAAATGATGTTTTTTAACAAGCATTTCCCAACCCATATAAACGCACTTAAAAGCAAAAAATGAATTTTATTAACCTTAATTTTTAATCAATTAACCAAATCTTTCAATTACTAACTTTAAAACTTTATTTATGAAAAGATTCGCAGTTATATTGGGATTATTGGTTTTCTGCTGTTTGACACAGGGTTTTGCACAAACCCGTCAGATATCGGGAACAGTAACCAGTTCTGAAGACGGTATGCCCTTTCCTGGCGTATCGGTAACTGTTAAGGGCACCACCATTGGTATGTCTACCGACATGAATGGTAAGTACACCCTTAACGTACCAGCTAATGCAACTACCCTTGTGTTCTCTTTTATTGGTTTTAAAACCAAAGAGGTTGCCATTACCGGTAATGTAATCGATGTTGTTCTCGATCCTGATACTCAGGAGCTCGATGAGGTTGTTGTGGTTGCCTACGGTACTGCTACAAAATCGAGCTTCACAGGTTCTGCATCAACAGTAAAGGCTGAGAAGCTCGAGAAAATTCAAACCAGTTCCGTATCGAAAGCATTAGAAGGTGCTGCCGCTGGGGTTCAGGTTATCTCAACATCCGGACAGCCTGGCGAGGATGCAACAATCCGTATCAGGGGTATTGGCTCTATTAATGCATCTTCGGCTCCTCTGTACGTTGTTGACGGGGTTCCTTACGGTGGAAATATTAGCGCCATTAACCCAAGCGACATTGAGTCGATTTCGGTTCTGAAAGATGCTGCTGCTAACTCGCTTTACGGTTCGCGCGCTGCCAACGGTGTTATTATGATTACCACAAAAAAAGGTACCAAAGGTTCTTCTAAAGTTACCTTCGAAAGCCGCATGGGTGTTAACTCAAGGGGTATACCCGAATATGACATTGTAATGGATCCAGGTAAATTCTACGAACTCTCTTGGGAAGCACTTCGCAATCAGAGTCTTTACACCATTCAAGGTCTTCTTCCTGCCGATGTTACTGAGGCTGACCTTTTAATTGCTGGGCAGTACGCCACCGATAATCTTATTTCAGGCGTAGGTTTCTATAATAACTACAATGTAGCAAACAATCAGGTTGTATTAACTGATGGAAAACTTAACCCTGCTGCTAGCTTAACATACAACGACAAGTGGCACGATGAGATGTTTGCCAACTCAGTCCGTCAGGAGTACCAACTGCAATTTTCGGGTGGAAGTGAGAAAACTACCCACTTTATTTCGTTTGGTTATTTGAACGACAAAGGGTATGTTACCCGCTCGAACTTTGAGCGCTTGAGCACACGTGCCAACCTCGATTATCAGGTTTACGATTGGTTGAAAGTTGGTAACAACTTTGCATATTCTCGCGAAACTCAGAACTTCCCAATCTCTAGCGGTTCGGCTTACGTGAACATGTTCATGTTTACCCGTAATATTCCCGTTATTTATCCTGTATACCTCCGCGATGTAAACGGTAACTATGTATACAATGCTAAAAACGAGAAAATTTACGACTTTGGTCAGTCGCCCATTTACAGTGCAACTGGTGATATTTTAGGAGCTTATGCTCGTAGATATGGTTCGAATGTTAACCCTGTTGCTTCTACTGCTCTCGATATTCGTGAGAACAGATATGAGGTCATTTCTATTCGTCCCTACATTGAGGCTCGTTTCCTGAACGATTTCAAATTTACAACCAACCTTAGCGTTGACAGTAGGAATTACTTAGGAACTGACTATCAGAATCCAATTTATGGAAGTGGTGAAGCAGTTCAAGGAAGGGGAAACAAATACCAAACACAATACTTGGTTTCTACCTTCAACCAGTTATTAACATGGAATAAGACATTCAACCAACATAATGTTGAGGTACTATTTGGACATGAGTCTTTCTTAACACAGTACGATTACCTTTACGGACGTAAAGAAAAGTTCTTCATTCCCGATATTCCCGAACTATCTAACGCTGTAATCCTTGCCGGAGGCAACTCTTACGTTACTAAAACCCGTCAGGAGTCTTACTTCTCTAGAGTATCTTACAACTTCGATAACAAGTACTTTATTTCGGCTAGCTATCGTCGCGATGGTTCGTCCCGTTTCCATCCCGATCACCGTTGGGGAGGTTTCTGGTCAGTTGGTGGTGCATGGCTTGTTGGTAAGGAAGAGTTTATGCAAGGAATTACCTTCATAAACGACCTAAAATTTAAAGCTAGTTATGGTATTAACGGTAACAATGCCCTTCTCGATGCAGGTGGATTAACTGTATACACTCCATACCAGGACCTATTTGAGGTTACTAATGTTGGAGGAGAGATAGGATTAACCCAAGTATATAAAGGTAATAAGGAAATTACCTGGGAAAAGAGTAAGAACCTTAATATTGGTATCGAGGGTCGCTTCTTCTCGAAACTTTGGGTAGAGCTCGATTACTTCCATAAGTTTACCGAGGATCTTCTTTTCAATCAACCTCTTCCACCATCCAGTGGTTTCTCTTATTTCCCCAACAATATAGGAAACATGGTTAATAAAGGTTTTGAAGGACTTCTTTCATACGATATTGTTAGCCAAAAGGATTTCAGTTGGAATGTGTCTGTTAACTTTACGCACTATCAAAACGAACTTACCGAGCTACCTGAGTATATAAATAAGAACCCACTAGGAGGTCTTCCTACAGGTGACAAGATTCTTATGGAGGGTGGTGGAATTTATGATTTTTACCTCGAAGGATATCTTGGTGTTGATCCTACCAATGGAATGGCCATTTACTACTTGAAGAGCCCTGTAACTGGTGCCGACTCAACAACTCAAACAACAAGTAACCTAACCCGTAGGGTAGTTGGAACTGCAATTCCCGACCTTTATGGTGGAATTTCTACAAGTTTAAATTATAAAGGATTCGACTTCTCTGTTGGACTTTCTTACCAAATTGGTGGCTTGGTATACGATGGTAGTTACCAAGGTTTAATGAGTGGCTCGTCGGAACTTGGTGGCAATAACCTTCACGTAGATGCTCTTAACCGCTGGACTCCCGAGAATCCTAACACCGATGTTCCCTTGCTTCTTGTTGGTTACCAAGCTGGTAATAACAGATCAGACAGATGGCTAATTGATGCTTCTTACTTTAATGTAAGGAACATTACCTTAGGTTACACAATCCCCATCAAGAAACTGATGCCAACCGCACCAATAAGTTCAATGAGAGTTTATGCTGTGGGCGACAATGTTTACCTATGGAGCAAGCGTAAGGGTATGGATCCACGCCAGAGCATTGCTGGTTCGGCAGGAAATAATTACTCTCCCATTAGAACAATTTCAGCTGGTTTGTCGTTAACATTCTAAAACACTAATAGCAATGAAAAAAGTATTTTTTGGCCTTTTAGGCTTCACCCTTTTACTAGCCGGATGTTCAGAGGACTTTCTGAACGTTCAGACTTCCGATGTAATTACAAAAATTACATTGGACGAGTATGCCAACTCCAGCCCCGAGGCTGTAATCTCTCTAACTGAACCTATTGTTACTGGGTTTTATTCCAGAATGATTACTTACCAAGGTAACCACGACGTATTTGGACAAAAAGCGGTTGACCTATCGATGGACCTTCAAGGTATGGATATGGTTCAAACCAGTCACCACTGGTTTGGCTGGGACTACCTTATGGAGAACCGCGATTATAACTATCGTAGGGTTAACAGAACTTGGGAATACTATTATCAGTTGATTTTTTCTGCCAACGAGGTGCTAAAACTTATGCCAGAGGTTGCTGTTGACCCAAGATTGAAAAGCCTTAAGGGACAAGCTCTGGCTATCCGTGCTTTTTCCTACTACTACCTAGTTCGTATCTATCAGTTTACCTACGATGGACACCAGCAGCGCCTTGGAGTTCCTTTGTACCGTTTAACTGGAGCAGAGTGGGAAGATGGACGCAGAGCTACCGTTGAGCAAGTTTACCAAGGTATTATTGATGACTTTACCGATGCTTACAACTATCTGAAAGATGTAACCATAACTGGTAAAACTGCTATCAATGACAAAACCACCGCTCTATTCTTAGCCGATGCTTACCTAACCATGAAAAATTACGAGCAGGCTGCTCACTATGCAAATATTGCTCGCCAGGGTTACAGTTTAATGAGCAGTACGCAGTACAAAGAGGGTTTCAACGATGTTACCAACCCCGAGGTTATGTGGGGAACCGATGTAACAGCTGAAAACACTACCATTTACGCTTCGTTCCCATCGCACATTTGCCATTGGAATGCCGATGGTACGTTAGCTGGAGGTTATGGTGGCCCTTTCGCTCCTAAAGCGATTTACAACGTTCTTTATGATGCAATACCCGCAAGCGACGTTCGTAAAGAGATTTTCGAATTTACCGATGATACTAGGAGGTATTTCAACCGAAAGTTCCTGCAATTGCCTGGTTTCCTTGCCGACCTTATTTTTGCTCGCGTTGCCGAGGCCTACCTTATTGAAGCAGAAGCATTAACCTACGCCAACGAGGCTCAAGCTCGCCAGGTTCTTTTCCAATTAATTTCAACTCGCGACCCTAACTACACCTTGTCTACCAACAGTGGCGATGCACTTAGAGAAGAGATTCAACTTCATAAGAGAATTGAACTTTGGGGCGAGGGTCGTGTTCAGTTCGATCGTAAGCGCCTGAAACTGGGTGTTGACAGGTCTGACCTGACCAATAACCACAGGGCCGATGCACGTTTGGTATTCCCATGGAACGATAAAACTTTCGTTTTTGCAATGCCTTCATCTGAAATCAATGCAAATCCGAATCTTCAACTCGACGAAAACCAATAGTCGATATAGATTAAAAAAACCACCGCTTGCGGTGGTTTTTTTTTGAATTTAAATGAAACTACTTCCTGAATTTTCGAATAAACTCCTCCACTTCGGGTACTCCACCCTGGTAAATAGGGTAGACGTTGTATGGCTCTTTTGGAGTGGTTTCGCCGTTTATGGGTGTTAGCATGAGGCGCTTCACCTCATCGCGGTCGTTGGTTTGGCCCAGCGCCCATCCCAATTTTATGTATGCGGTTTCGGGTAGCGCCCAGCGTGAAATACAACTCTTGTTGAGGCTGGGGGTTATTCTTCTATTTTCTCTATCTTTTTTGGGTTTGGCCTACAGTAAAAGACTGATATTATCCTTATCAGGTTTTCATTAAAACGATAAATTATTTTATAATTGTTCTTTACAATAAATCTATATTCAAAGGGTCTTTCTGAAAGGAGGGGCTCTTTGATTCCTATCAACGGGTTTGATTCAAGTAGAATAGTCTCTTCGATTAACGTTTTCACTAATTTATTTGCAATTACTGGACTTGCTTTTAATTTATAGTAATCATAAATGTCTTCTAGTTGGGTGAGTGCAAAATCTGTCCAAAGAACCTTTACCTCCATTTGTCAACTTTTTTAAGTAGCTCTCTTGCTTCTACTACCCGACCGTTCATAATATCATCTTCTGATTTTTCAATCATCTGATTAAATTCATTCATTGTCATTGGTTTAATTTCCATGTCAACCCATTTTTTCCTTTCAGTCCTTAAAAGTACTTCTAATTTGGCAACAAGGTCTTCATCGGAGATTCTAAGGAATTCCTGTACAAAGTTTAATTTTCTTGCAATTAAATCCATTGAAGTCAAGTTTTTACAAAAATAAGGGATTTAAGGGTCAAAGTAAAGTCTTCCACGTTTTTTGTTATCTCCTTGCCCCTAACTAGAGTCTGTCTTTAAATTCGTTATTGCGAGCTTGGCGTTCTTTGCCAAACGAAGCAACCGCAGCGAAGTTCGACATAGTCAATCTGCTAATTTAAGTGATAGGTTGGCATTGCCGAACCCTTCAGGTTTCTCAAAAACGCTTGCAATAACGTATGAATATGACTTTACGGACAGACACTAACTAAGCAATAGCTTTGAGCATTTTGTAAGATCTGATGAAAGGTGACTTATAACTTTTGAAGTTTTAAAAACTGGAGTTAGCCCAACGTTTGAGATAATAAATATCAGAACTCCATATAATCAAACGTTAGACATGTTAGACATTTAAATAGTATGCATTGTTTATCACTGGTGGAATCGAAAGCCTGCCAGAACAGTAGGTGGGCTGGTCACATTCTCAACCGTTAGGTTTTATGTCTACTTCCTGAATTTTCGAATAAACTCCTCCACTTCGGGTACTCCACCCTGGTAAATAAGGTAGCCGTTGTATGGCTCCTTTGGAGTGGTTTCGCCGTTTATGGGGGTTAGCATGAGGCGCTTCACCTCCTCGCGGTCGTTGGTTTGGCCCAGCGCCCAGCCCAATTTTATGTACGCGGTTTCGGGTAGCATATTCTCTGCCGGAATTATCCCCTTTGCCATAAGGTCGCGGCCAGTATCGTACACGTACATATGGGCATAACCCCAAAGAGTTTGCACGGTCATGTATATATGTACCCCTTTTTGCGTAGCCCTTTCAATGGCCGGATAGAGAGGTTTATTAATATGTCCCAATCCAGTACCGGCAATAATTATCCCTTTATAGCCATTATCAACCAGCGAATCAATAATATCGGGCTGCATGTTTGGGTAGTAGTAAACTATGGTAACCTTCTCTTCAAAAAAGGGTAGAATGGTAACATTTCTGTCCTTACGACGGTGATTGTAACTTTCTTTGAGTGGTTTAACTCCATCCTTACGGCTCACAGTAGCAATAGGTATTTCGCCAATGGTGCGGAAGGTGCTACGGTACGACGAGTGCATTTTACGAACCCGAGTTCCCCTGTGCAGAAAGCCATACTCGTCGGAGGTTGGCCCAAACATACATACCATAACTTCGGCAATGTCGGAGTGGCCTGCTGTGTAGGTTGCGTGCATTAGGTTTAAAGCAGCATCGCTGCTGGGACGGTCGGAGCTGCGCTGCGAACCCACCAGTACAATTGGAACGGGTGAGTTTTGAACCATGAACGTTAGCGCCGCTGCCGTGTGGCTAAGGGTATCGGTGCCGTGTCCAATTATTATTCCATCGATTCCATTCTCAATCTCTTTGCCAATGGCAATAGCAAGCGCTTTGTACTGCTCAGGCCCCATGTTTTCGCTGAAAACAGCGAAGAGTTTCTCGGTGCTGAGGTTGCAAATATCGGCAAGTTCGGGTACTGCCCCGTAAAGTTCGCCTGGCGAAAAGGCAGGAATTACTGCACCGGTTCGGTAGTCGAGACGCGAAGCAATGGTACCTCCAGTTCCCAAAAGTTTCACTTTGGGCAGGTTGGGTGTAAACGGGAACTCCTTTTCGGGAATTTTATAGGTAGCTTTTGAGTACCCAACCTCCTTCATGGCGGTTATGGTGAAAATATCGATTCCAATATTATAGCCCGTTTCAATTTTCAGAACAATATGAATGTCGTCGTCGTTTTCGGCGCGGGGCAGAACGGTACCCTTAAACTCGCCTCGAGAGGTACTAATTATTGCCTTTCCCCAAACGCGTACATTGTATTTTTTCAATGTTTCGAGTGCGCGACCCTTGTAGCCTTGAAAAATATCTTCCATTTTAGTGATTGTTGCTAATTCGTTTTTCAATCGATTTGCGTAGAAGCCCCAAATCCAAATTCCCTAGGGCTTGCCTATGAATTTGTCCCATAATCCAGTTTCCAACAATTCTTTTCGTATCGGTTTTGGAGAATTTAATTTCTCTGAACTTTTCAATCAGGTAATCGATAGGGGCCATAACCTCCTCGCTCGATTTTCGCTTGAACCCCAGGCTGGTAAGCACCGAGTTGAAGTCCATTTGGGGGTGCTCGTAAATAATTGGCATCATTCTTTTGGCCAAGGTTGGCTCTAACTTCTCCTTCGCAAGGAATTTGAAAAGATCTACAATACGGTTATAATCGTATTCGCCCTTACCTTGGCTTTTACCCTCAATATTTTTTAGGGTATGCCCAAGGAAAGTGCCCACAAACCGTCCCGAAACACCCCGTTGGGTGACCTTTTCGATTATTGGAACCAGATTGCGTTTCAGTAAGTAGGTATAGGTGTCTGATGGAATTTCCCAATTTTCCAGCTGGGCTATTCGTTGCGAAATATCGAGTGAAACTCTGGCGCGGAGGCTGTTTATGTAGCTCTCCTCGAGAGGTATGGGAGCCGAATCGGTATCGGGGTACATGCGGTCGGCCCCGGGCAATACCCTTTCGAACATGGTTGTACCGTTTGAAAACGATTTTCGGGTTTCGTTCGGAACGCCATGAAATGCCATTCGGCAGCGTTCTTCAACCGTTTCAACGGCCGTTTTCATATCGTCGGCAGGGCCCCAAATAAGCAGAATGGCGTCGCCATTGGTTGAACCGAGAAGCGTGCTTAGGGTTTCCGTATCTTTTACAGAAAGAGCTTTTTTCAGGCTCTCGCTGCTAACCATGTTGGGTTTTTCAATGCAGGCAATAACCTTTAGGCGATCGCTAATTTCGTCGTTGAACGAAAGCCCCGGTTGCGTGAAGTGCGAAAGGATACCCTTAAAGCCAGGTAAAGCAATGGCCACTACCTTCATGCCCTTTTGAGCCATTTCGCATACCAAGGGGTGTTCGAGTGAAACCGATTCTAAAGAGAATTCTTTCGAAACCAACTTCCACTTATCGGGAGTAGGGAATCGTTCCAGTAAGATTTTTCGGATATTCAGTAGCGCCCATTGGCGGAACGCTTCGTTGTGCGAAAGTTCTGGAATCCATCGGTTGTGTGCCACTCCTTTAATTTCTACTCGAGTTCCACCTGCACAGCTCACATTAACATCTTCGCGACCAGCGCCCATGCCGGTTCGTACCCTTCCCGAACTTCGGTTTAAAAAACGAATATGTTCTGCAGCCTCGCGAAGCTCATCGGGAGTAAGGCAGTGGGGGTGGGTAACAGTTTCAATGAGGGGCATACCCAAGCGGTCGGTTTTATATACCCGAACGTGGCCTATATCGGAAATTTCTCGGCACGAGTCTTCTTCAATGCTAAGTTGAAGAATACCTATCTTTTTATTGCTCAATTGAATTTCGCCTTCAACTCCAAGAATAGCAGTTCGCTGAAAACCTGTAGGTATACTTCCATCGAGGTACTGCTTTCGGGTAATATGCACCTCACCAACAATATTGAGTTTAGTTAGCAGCGATATTTCGAGGGCATACTCCAGAGCCTCCCGATTAATGGGGAATGGGGGTGTGTCGTCTACCTCGTACGTACAAGCCGTTTGGTTGTTGATACGGTAAATTATTTCCTTTCGGGTTTTAAATTCCATCAGGGCAGTTCCATCGTATTCGCCCAACTCGCTCAGCGTGGGGCGCATATGCCGTATTAGTTCTGCATTATAGTTGTTGTGCCCATGGTATATGCCGGCCGGACATCGGCAGAAAAGTTTTTCTTTGGTTTTCAGTTGCTGGTGAACCTCGAGACCCGATTTGAAACCAATGCGCTGGTAATCCTCAGGCTTTGCCATCTTTCGGGTTACGTAACCAATGGCCTTCATGGTTTGCTGGTGGTTTTTCAGCGGATCGAAGGCGTTGGCTTTTGTGGTTTTCTTATTCATAGTAAGGCGTTTTTCAATGGCTGTATTCCACCGCTAACCTGCATGCCCGATGATGGCAAAAGTATAGTGGAGCTCTAGAGGTATTGTTGAGCATAGGGAATACACAGAAAAATTTTGAAAAAGTTTCCTAAATTTAGTTTTGTTTAGGAACTTTCCAAAATAAACCCGACCAATTCAAACGATTGTGGTGCTACTATTCGAATTTAATGGTTTTGTCGGGGCTAATACGCGAAATAACCATGGAGGGGATTAGAAGCATGGCAAGGGTTACTGCAAACGTACCCACATTTAGCAGCACCAAGTGGAACAATTTCAGGTTAATGGGTACCGATGATAGGTAGTAGTTGGCCTCATCGAGTTTAATAAAACCAAATTCCATTTGAAGGTAGGCGAGGGTTATACCAACCAAGTTTCCCCAAAAAAGTCCCTTTGCAATTATATGGCCCGAATGAATTAGGAAAATTTTACGTACCGATTGGTTTTCAGCCCCCAGTGCTTTAAGTACCCCTATCATGTTGGTTCTTTCAAGTACTACTATCAAAAGTCCCGAAATCATGTTAATGCCTGCAACAGCCAGCATAAGAACGAGCAAAATAATCACATTAATGTCCTGAAGACCCAGCCAGTCGAATATTTGAGGATATTTTTCCTTAATATTTTGAACCTTGAGTCGCGAACCGTCGCTAAGGAAGCGGAAGGCTACAATCTCTTCAATATCGAGCGAAATTCGATCAATCTGATCGAAGTTGTTCACTAGTGCCTCGAAGCCGGTTACCTGGGTTGAGGTCCAGCCGTTCAATCGCTGAATATGGCGTATATCGGCAAGAATGAAAATTTTATCGAATTCGGCCATTTGGGTGTCGTATATTCCCGTTATGGTAAATCGTCGGGCTCTGGGAGGCTCCTGCACAAAAAACATGTCGAAGGTGTCGCCCAGCTTTAGTTGGAGCCTATTGGCAGTGAATTTTGAAATAAGCGCCCCGTTGGTGGAGGTGGAGTCGGGAAGCGAGAGTATTTCACCCTCAATGAGCACTTTTTTAAAGAACGACCAATCGAAGTCGTGCCCAATACCCTTTAAAACAACACCCTGTATATCGGTGTCGGTTTTAATAATACCGGGTTTAATAGCGAAAACCTGAAGGTGTTTAACACCTTTTACAGCAAGCACTTCGGGTATAAAGGGTTGATTCGATTCGATGGGGTTCGTTTCGAACGAAATGTTGCTATCGAAGTTTACAATTTGCACATGGCTGCCAAAACCAATGGTTTTTTCGCTAATTTCCTGCTTGAAACCTGTAATAATAGCAACTGAAATTATCATTATAGCCAAACTCAGAGCCACAGCAATGGTTGATATGCGAACGAACGGAGCCGAAAGGTTCATTTTATCTTTTCTGTTACCAGAAAGTCGTTGGGCTATAAACTGTTCGAAATTCAAAGTAATACTATTTTGGGTTTTGCAAGATATTAAAAAAACATGGGTGGTGTTGCTACTTTCTGCCGAAATCGGCAGGTATTTCGCCCCATATGTGGGTTTCCCATTTCAGAATGGGATTCTTCCAGGTATTTTGTGCCAACCAACTTTCGGCCCTTGAAATGAGTTCGAATACTTTTATATTCTCTGAGGTTCGTTCGAGTTTGGTAACCGCTTTTTTCTTTCGCACCCAGCTCAGGGCTGTAACCGAATCGGTATAAATGGGCAGTTGGCTCGAATTCTGTTTCAGAAATGCGAGCGCATGCACTATGGCTAAAAATTCGCCAATATTATTGGTCGATTGTGGAAATGGCCCCTGATGAAAGAGCTGCTTGCCCGTTTGGGTATCGACACCGCGATATTCCATTATTCCGGGCACTCCGCTGCAAGCGGCATCTACCGATACGGACTGGAAAATAGGCCTTGGAGCGTTGGAGTCGAGCGCCGCCAGACTCAGGTTCGGGCTCGGCTTCTTTTTCAAAAACTCTTGGGGATTTCCTGAAAATGCCTGTTGGGCTGCAACCAGATTTGGAAACGACTTGTACTTAGCCTTGGGGAAATTATGAATCTGCTCCTTGCAGGTGTCCCAACTTGTGTAAATGCCCGGTTTATGCCCTTCCCATACTACGTAGTACTTCATAATTTCAAATTTATTTCAACTTGCTATAAGTTTTTTCCCAACAAACCTAATTACCACGGCATTCCCATTGTGTAAGGGACCTTCGTTCAGGCGAATATCCTCTTTTCGCAATATTTCAATCTTAAAATTGCAAAAGGTTTCCTTAAGTTCCTCGATACTTTGAAAAAGTTCGGGATTTTTAGGTCCCCCGGTAGTTCTCTCTATCTGGTCGATATGGAAGCACTCCATTACAATAAAGCCATTGGGCTTAAGCCACGATATGCATTTTTTATAGAATTCCTCCCTCTCGCTACTTGGAAGGTGAACGTAAATGGGAGCTATGGAGTCGAATTGTTCTACTGGGTTAAAATTTAATGCCTCAGCAACCGAGTAGTTTACAGAAACACCATTTTGCTTGTAAAGCTTTTGCGCTTTGGCCATAGCTTCGCTGCTGAAGTCGAAGGCGCTTACTTTCCATCCCATTTTGGCTGCCCATACGGAGTTTCGGCCTTCGCCCTCGCCAGGGAATAGAATAGACCCCGGTTTTTTATCTTTCAGTACCGAAACCAGAAAATCATTGGGGTTATATCCATATGCTGTTTCAAGCGATTGGTAGCGGCTATTCCATTCATCGATTCGCGACATGCTATAGGGGCTAATGAGTTGCGTTTACTGGTTACAACCAAAATCGGGGTAAAGCAAATATTTTTTTCGAATCTGCATGAAATTTTCAATACCATTGGCCCACGATGCACGGATGCCTTCGGCGCTCAGCCCGCTTACAATTTGCTTTTGAAGCAGGTCGGTACCAGCTAAGGTGTTGAAATATTTATTAAAAAACTTGTCCTTATTAGGGAAAACGCTGTAAGCGTATAAAAGCCAGTCGAGATTTATTTGCTTTAACGATGCGAAGTATTCAACTTTGTAGTGTCCCAGGTCAACTCCATAGCACCTTTTTCCGAGCAAGGGAGGGTTCTTGCTAGCTCCGGGGCGGCTCTCGGGAATGAATGCGAATTCGGTTTTGGGTAACTTGGGGTGTCCAAAAACCTGAAAGGGGAAATCGGTTCCTCGGCCAATACTAACCTCGGTACCTTCAAAAAAACCAAGCGAAGGGTAGAGAAGAATTGCTGTAATATTGGGCAGGTTAGGCGATGGGGGTACAGGGGGCGAATAAATGGAATCGTGCGAATAGTTGAGGCAAGTAAGAATTTGGAGTTTAGCATTCGCCCCGTTGTTCAGCCAGCCCTCACCGTTTATCATGAGGGCGTACTCGCCAATGGTCATACCATGCACAATGGGAACCGGATGCATACCAACAAACGAGCGGTACTTGGGGTCGAGAATGGGGCCATCGACAAAAAAACCATTGGGATTGGGCCTGTCGAGCACAAGCAACGAAACCTGGCTTTCGGCGCATGCTTCCATAATATAGTGCATTGTGGAGATGTAGGTGTAGAAACGGAGGCCAACATCCTGCATATCGAATATTACCAAATCAATGCCTTTAAGATCTTCGGCTGAAGGCTTCTTTTTGCTTCCATACAGCGAAACTACCTCAAGGCCAGTTTGGGTGTCGAAGTGGTTTTTTATTGTCTCTCCAGCATCGCCATCGCCACGGAATCCGTGCTCGGGGCTAAAAATTTTTACCACATTAATACCGAGCGCCAGAAGCGTATCCACCAGATGGGTTTTCCCAACAAGCCCTGAATGGTTAGTTGCTAGGGCAATCCGTTTCCCGTTAGTTAAATGCAAAATAGAATCTATGCGCTCGGCACCCATAATAATGCTTTGCGGGTTCGCCAGAACCTTGGGCGTAGGCTGAGCACACGATGTAGCCGTTAGCAGCAATAATGCCGCTGCCAAATTTTCCAAACATGTTAACCGAATGCTCATGCTCTGCAATTTATGCAATATTTTCCGAAAGCGGAAGGCCAAAATGCTCATCCAGTGTAATGCCTAGTTTTTCAAGTGCATTAAGAATGGGATTATAAATTTCGGGAATTACAGGAATGTGAACACCCTTTGCCCTAATTTCACCATGAAGAATCATTTCAACCCCAACAGCAGCCGGAAGTGCCACGGTTCGGGCAATGGAAGTATCGCCACCGGGGGTTCCAAAATCGAGCATGCGCGAGCGAATAACCTCTTTTTGTCCGTTTGGGTACGATGCCACAAAGGTGTGCTGCATTACAACCATATCGCGTTCGTTGGGTTTAATCATCATGCGGGTTATCATGGTGTCGGAGGTTACCTCGAAGGGGGAATCCTCGCCTCGATTCAGGGGTGCATTGCTGAAAAATCCCAGCCATTCGAGTGCTACCATGGCGTTGCTATCGATGGATTGGCCAAGGTATTTGGCAGTTTTCTGCTTTATTTCATTCGAACTGTCGGCCCCAATTAGTTTGGTTATCAGGTTGGCGTAACTCATTCCGGTCATATCAACTTTTTCCGACGAAATAAGTCCAATTCGCTTAATGGAGTCGAGAATTTCGCACCACTTGGGGTAGCGAAAAGTACCACGGAACATGGTTTGTGTTTCGGGAATGCCATAAAAATTGACATACGGAACCGAATCGCGATTGGGATAAACTTCTAGTTCTCCCACTTCAGGGTAGCTTACCCTGAATGGATTTTTAAAGAGATCCTGGGTTTTTATTTCAACCACTTTACCATGGCGCAGGTACTTGGCATCGTTATTTCCCGCCATAACTACACCCTTAGGTGCCCAGGTGAATTTGTAGTTGAAGGGGTTCTTCTCTACCTCGGGGGCAACCAATGCTCCGCATATAGAATAGAATTCATCAACCTTTCCGCCTTTACCATGAACATGGTCGATAATGCGCATGGCCGACATGTGGTCGATTCCTGGGTCGAGACCCAGTTCGTTTAGAAAAATAATTCCAGCCTCCTTGGCTTCTGCATCCAGCGCCTGCATTTCGGGTTTTACGTACGAAGTGGTTACCATATTCTTATTATGCTTCAGGCAGCATTTGGCAACAGTTGGATGGAACATCCAGGGGAGCAGGCTCACGGTTAGGTCGTGGCTGGCTACCAGCTGGTTTAGCAACTGGTCGTCTTGAACATTGAAGGCAATGGCGGTTCCATGGGGATGGCCACCAATAAGGCTTTCGGCTTTTGGCTGGTCCATATCGCCAAGGGTAACGGCAAAACCTTTATCGAGTAGGTAAACCACAATGGGTTTCGAAACCATTCCTGCACCTAGAATAAGAACTTTTTTCATTACTGAGAGAGAGTTAGGCTTTTTTGTATTCGAAACTTAAATCGTTCTTCCGGGGTATTGTTTTAGCGCTGTCTCCAGTGTTTCCATGGCATTGCGCAAATCGTCAATTTTTAACACGTAGGCAATGCGCACTTCGTTCTTACCGAGGCCGGGTGTTGCGTAGAATCCTGTGGCGGGAGCCAGCATAACGGTTTGTTTCTTATGCTCAAAGCTTTCGAGCAGCCACTGGGCAAATTTATCGGCATCGTCAATGGGAAGTTTTACAACTGTGTAAAAAGCACCCTTGGGTTTTGGACAGTAAACGCCTTCCATTTTGTTTAACGCATCAACCATGAAATCTCTACGTTCAATGTATTCCTTAATAACACCTTCGAAGTATTGGCGCGGAGTATTGAGTGCTGCCTCTGAGGCAATTTGGCCGTACGATGGTGGGCAGAGCCTTGCTTGGGCAAATTTGAGAGCAGCAGCCATAACGTCGCAATTGCGCGAAATGAGGGCGCCAATGCGTACTCCGCACATGCTGTATCGCTTCGAAACCGAGTCCATTAAAACAACATTGTTCTCAATACCCTTCAGGTTCATAGCCGAGAAATGGGTAACTCCCTCGTAACAAAATTCGCGGTACACTTCATCGGAGAAAAGGTACAGGTCGAATTTTTTCACAATGGTAGCCAGCTGTTCCATTTCCTCCTTGGAGTAAAGGTAGCCTGTAGGGTTATTGGGATTGCAAATAATTATCCCCTTAGTTTTGGGTGTTATTAGTCCTTCAAACTCGCTTATGGCAGGAAGGGCGAAGTTTTCCTCAATTTTCGAGGTTACGGGAACTATTTTTATGCCCGCCTGAGTGGCGAATCCATTGTAGTTTGCATAAAAAGGTTCGGGGGTAATTACTTCGTCGCCGGGATTTAAGCATGCCATAAAGGCAATGGTTATAGCCTCAGAACCACCAGTTGTAATAATTATTTGGTTGTGGTCAATGTCAATACCTACACTTCGATAGTAAGTGGCCAATCCCTTACGGTAGGTTTCGTTTCCGGCAGAATGGCTATACTCAATTACCTTCAGGGCATTTTCTTTAATTGCTTTTAGGGCAACGTCGGGGGTAGCAATGTCGGGCTGACCGATGTTAAGGTGATAAATTTTTCTACCCTTTCTCTTTGCCGCTTCGGCATATGGAACAAGTTTACGTATGGGGGATGCAGGCATGGCCTTTCCCTTTTCTGAAATGTTAGGCATGATAAGTAAATTTTATTTGTAACTAGTTTTGATCGGTTTCTGAGGTTTCTTTGGGCATTACATTGCCTTTAATACGAAGAATAATGGGCGAAGGTTGAGCCGACGAATAAACCATAACCGTTTTATTGAACATGCCTGCAGCATTGGTGTTGTATTTCACTTTCACCTCTCCCTTTTCGCCGGGTTTAATGGGCTCCTTGGTCCACATAGGACTGGTGCAGCCGCACGATGCGGTAACATTGGTAAGCACGAGAGGTTCCTTTGTTTTATTTGTGAAGGTGAAAATGTAAGTACCATCGCTTCCGAAGGCAATGTTGCCGAAATCATGCTCAACTTTTTCGAATGCAATTCCCGCTTCGGGTTTAACCGTATCTGTGGTTTGTTGTGCAAAGGTAAAAGAGCGAAGGCTTGTAAGCAGAACCAATGCTATAGTTATTCTTTTCATATAAAAAACGTTTTGATTAATAGTGCCACAAAATTAAGTATTTATAGGATTGGTTATTTGTAAATAGGTTTAATAAATTCAAATTTATCAACGAGTTTAATGGGGTGTATCTTTAAAAGCGAAAATCACCCAGAAATGCTTTGGGTGATCTCGTAAACGGTCTGTGGCGTTATCTTTTATTTCCTATTTATAGCCTCAAGTATTTCGCGGAAAACGGATACATCGACCCTTCTCTGAAACTCCTTGAATGCTTCTACTCCTGCCGACTGGTATTCGAAGTGGGTGCCCCTCAAGCCACCGAGGTTTCGCTTATATAATTCGGTTCCGTTTGCATTTACGAGTGTAATAGTGCTTTCGAGGGTAACGTTCTTATATGCTCCATTTTCACCTGCGGTTTGCGTAGCTGCATTGATTTGGACTGTATAATCGGCCTCGTGCGGATTGCTTATTACTATCATACCTGCTTCGATAGCTTTTCTTTTTATAACCTCTTCGGCATAACCGGGTGCCATACGCTCGCCCAAATTCGTCTCGTTCGATTCTATTGCAATGGTTGGTTTTTCAATGGTTATGCGAATCTCGGTGCCCGTGGGTTTGAAGTTGGAAACCAGCCTGCGTATTAGCAACTCGGAAGTTGCTTCTGCAAGAATTGTTTCTACATCAAGTGTTACTTTTAAAGTTTCAAAACTCTTGGTCGACCGAACGTTGTCGATGTCGAACGAGGCCAATCCGTTACTTCCGGTTCGCTTCCGGTTATTCCGAATGGGCTTTTCACTGTAGCTGGCTACAACAGGCAATTCGGAAACTACAGTAACAAAGCGCGATTTGGCTTCAAACTCCAGCTGCGATGCTGGAATAGACTGGCCCATTTTTACCCTTACAACGGGATTGCGAGCCATTATTTCAACCGAAGAGATTGTGGCAGAAAGTTGTTGAAAGATTTCGTTGCCAAGAAATATTTGGGTTCCACGAAAATCGATGGCTATGGGTTCGCTAAAGTATGGTTTAATGGGCTCGAGGGCTTTAATTAGTTGCACTATTGCTAATCGCAGGTTGCCCTCATTTCGAGCATCGAGGGCTTTGCCCAGCAAATCGGTTGCTATAGCAACCGCATTGTTGCGTTTAACTTCTTTTTGCCGCTGGTACTCTGCTTTGGATAGCCTGTAGTATACCCAGTAGTTATTGGCATCTTCCCATGTGTCAACTAGTTCGAATCCTTCGAGTTGCTGCTGTGTTTCGGCTTTTACGGTTGAAGTAAAATCTTCCCTCAGTTTCAGATTGTACTCAAAAGCGTGAAGCACTGAGTTTGAAGAGATGGTAACCGAAATATCGCTGGCCAAATCGGCCTGGGCATTCTGCTTTGCAGCTTGCTGATACTGGTTAACATTGGGGCCTTTCCGGGCCCAGCCAATGCCAACGTAATAACCCGATGAGAGTGGTCGACTCTTTACCCATTGAGGCTGTGGTATTTCAGTAGTTGTTTTTTTACCACCACCACAGGCTGAAACCAGGGCAACCAGAATTATTAATTGCAGGCAACGCAAGGTTTTCATGGCTATTGCTCGGGGTTATACAGGTTAATGCGGTTTGCTACTCGTTTGGCAACTGCGTCTGTTAATTCTGCTTCAAGAGCATCGAGCGGTTTAATGGTTTGCTTGGCACCCAGCAGCTGCTGAAGGGCTGCAACTTCGTTGGGGTTATCGTTAATTTTATCCTTGGTAGTTGCCTTGTCGGCAACTTCCCAATAACCTGGAATTAATTTCGACTTGTCGCCCTGGAAAATGGCGTAGTGAACTTCATCGTCGGCTCTGTGCTCAAAGGCATCGGAAACCAGTACGGCACTCGTTTCCGACGAACTTAATTGGTATCGTATACCTACCACCGTGCGATTGCTCTTGCGTACCTCGGTATACACTGTTTTATGGTACCTGGTTTCCTTGGTTTCTTCGCCGGTTTCTTTGTTTTTGATAGTTATAACCTCTTTCAAATAGCCCCTTTTCTCCTCTTGGCTGATTCTTCCCTCATTGGCTTCGTACTTCAGAACCGATCCGGTTAAAAGGGCTTTAGCAGCTAGCATTCTGCCTACCTGAATGTCGGAGCCAAGCTGCGTTCCACGATGCTGTTCGTTAACAAAGGTTTGAGTGTTTTTAATGTCAACCACTTTAATAAAGGGATTGTTAAGAGAGGCTAGTGCGCTGCTTATTTTTCCTTCAATAAGTACATTTGCATTGTTTCGGTTCGTGTTATTGGTAAACGGCGAAATGGCAATGGTAATAGTTCCTTTATTCAGCGCTTCGTCGCGCAGGTCCTTGGCGTCTTTGTAAGTGCCATGATTAACAATAATAGTATTGAACTTATCGTAGGCCTTACGGAACATGGCATTTTTCAGAAATTCGTTACCATCGCGGTACAGAGGTTCGCATATGGAAACCTTCATGTGCTCATCGACGCCCTGAAAATTGCTGTCGATACGCTTGATTTCGGCAAAAATATCTTCGGCCGCCTTGAATTTTTCCTCCTCGAGGAGCAATCGGGCTTCGTCGTAGCGTTTAGAAAGGTAACGGGGACGAGCCTCGTTGTAATACTCTTCGGTGCGCTCGGGCATTAAAATGGTTACTCCCGTTGCATTCACCATGCTTTGGTAAGCTTTAGCATCAATAAATTTGAATACGGTTTCCTTGTCGTTGCCCGATGAGTAGGCCTGATGCACATTCAGAATACGATCGTCGAGTACGCGTTGCCCATTCTTTTTAAGGCCAATGGCTGCATCGATGTTTTTAGGGTTGGCCATTATGGATTTATAGAAAGCCTCAGCAGCCATTTCGTACATTCCGGCTTGTTCGTACTTTAAGCCCTGCTTTGCATATCTTTTCGAAACGCAGCTGCTTAGTCCAATTATGGATATGGCAATTAGAAGGAAGTAAATTTTTCTCATAGGTTTTTGTTTTTTTAGAAATGTTGCCTTGCAAACCCTGTGCCTTTACATTGATTGCTTGCGGCAGCAAGGTAAAAAAAAACGGAATGTTGAACAAGCATTCAATTTGAATAACGTGGTAAAAAAGTTGTGTCGGTTGTAATTGTACTGAGATTAATAGGTTTCAAACTATTTTTTGGTGGTGTCCTCCATGGTTAGGCTATTCAGTTTCCAAGGGATTTCTAGCAAATTTTACAAACTTTTGTTTTCGGTAAGTAATTGTGGTTTATCGTTTTGTTTTTATTATGAAGTGAAAATTGAACGAGTTTTAGAATGAAAATTCGGCCATTAGATTATCTCATTTTTTGTAGTTGCAAGGCTTTTTTCAATTTTAGCACAACAAACCAAAGCGAAATTGAAAGGATAAACGATAGAATGGCCAGTTGACTTTCGCGGTACATTAAAAAGAAATTGAAAAAACCATGAATCCCTATTGGTACAAGTAACGCCAACCAAAGATAAGCAACAGAGAAAGTAGATTTTTTAGAAAACTTTGCCCAGCCAATAAAGAAACCCATGATTCCACCAATAAGGGCATGTACCGGCATGGAGAAGATGTTGCGAGTTACAATAATGCTCCACCCGTAATCGGAAAAAAGTTGAGAAAAGTAAAGTATGTTCTCAACAAAGGCAAAACCAAGCCCTAGGGTAATACCGTACAATATGCCATCGTACCACTCGTCGAAGTGTTTTCGGCGGTAAATGAAAAGCATGAAAACGGAATACTTCGAAACTTCTTCAATAAGCGCAGCGTTCCAAAATGAATTAACCAACGAACTAATAAACGTACCGTCAGTTTCCAATGCGCTTCGCAGCATAAGCCCTAATGCAATGGTAAAAACTACCGAAAGAATTCCAACACCAAACGCACGTAATATCTCCTTCAGTGGTTCTGGGTTCCGGTCGAGGAAATAGAAAAGGGTTGCTACAAGTATAACCGGGAGGAGGGCTGAAAGGATAATGGTTGTTATGGAATCCATTTGCAGGTTATTCAACTTTGAATTGTACCGAAATATTCGATTGGTTGCCTAATTTGTCGATAGCCTTAATACTCAAATGGTAAACGTTGCCAGGCTTAAATCCGCTAATTGGCTCGGTATATGTTCGTTCTTTAACACCGTTAATAGAGTAGGATATGGTTTCGAGTCCCGAAATCTTATCGGTGGCTGCCAGAAACATTGTTAGTCCTTGCGAAAAAACCGGTACTGTTTGGTCGTTCAGGGTTTCGGTCTGGTATGGTTTCTGCGAAAAGTGGTAAAAAACCTCGGGAGCACCATCATCCACGCCAAAACCAAAGTTTACAATGTTTAAGTTGTCAACATTATCGAAGGCGGTAACAGATACACGGTGATACCCGTTGGTATTTACCGAGAATTTTTCTGAAAAGGGAACTGTGGGCTGATCATTCAGTTTAAACTCAATGCGGCTCATTCCCGAACCCTTATCAATGGCAGAAATGCCAATTAGGGTGCTTGGGCTTATCCAGAGTGTATCACGCTGCATAACCCGCTTCCCATCGAACGAATACAATACACTGGGGCCAGAAATATCCACCTCGGGCATGGCAAACTGCTGCCCCGATGTACCGCCTTCGCTTCGGTTGCCCACATTATCAATGGCGTAGGAACGAATGGTAATAGCGCTGGATATATCGGATAAGTAGATGGGCTTTTCGTATCGAACGAATTCTTTTCCATTTATGGAGTAGAAAATATCCTTTATACCAGCTTTGTTATCGACCCCAACAATGCGCAGTTGGCTTCGGCCTGATGAGAACTCCCTCCCCGCAATCATATAGTTATTCCCAACGATTTCTTCGAAAACGAGGGGAGGAGTCTTGTCAACAAAAAACGTTAGGTTTTTTGGGTCTTCGGCATTGCCAACCACATCGGTAGAGTACCACCGAATGGTATGCTCCCCTTCGGGCAGTTGCCCAATTGCAATGGGTTTAGTATATGGGGCTTGGGGTCCATCGTTCAACTTAAAATGGGTGGACTTAACCCCAGTCTCATCGGTTGCACTCAATGCAATTGTAGTGCCTTTAGCTACAATATTATCGAAAACCGGGCCACCAAATTGATGTACTGATGTGGGAGGTGTACTGTCGATAATAATAATTCGTTCCCCTTCATCCTCTTGGTTCCCAACATTGTCGACAGAATAAAATTGGATTACAAATTTACCGTCGGAGTCGAAAGCAATAGGGTTTTCGTATCGAGAAAAGTTACTACCATTAACCGAGTAGAATATGCTTTGGGTTCCCGAGTTCGAGTCGTGAGCGCTAAGCTCAATAAGTGCACCCTCCGAAAGGTAAATGGTGTTTTCCTTCTGGTAGCCCTTGTTGGGTTCGAATGCTGAAGAGGTTTTTGGTGGGAGCCCATCGGCAAACAGATCGAAGCGAATCTGTTTTCCTGTGTATAGGTTTACGTATGAAAGAAGTTTTGGACCATGATTGCCCCATTTTAGTGGGTTACCCTCGGGTTGTTCGCTTTGTAACTGCAATGCATTGGTTCCCTTAGCATTGGTACTGATGTAGATGTGTACAGGAGTTCCCGAATTAATGAATAGTTTTCCAGTACTGTCGGTGTATACTGGTTCAACTTTCTGAGCATTTAATTTTACCAAAAGCCCAAATTGAAGGATGATTAGTATTAGAATTGTATGTTTGAGTAAATTCATAATGCTTAATTATTTCCTTCCTCCTGAATTTTTGAAATGATAATTTCAACCCTTCGATTCTGGCGGTGCAACTCCTCGGTGCATCTTTCTCCCTTATTACAATCGTTCACGGGCATGGTGTCGCCAAAACCTTTGGCTTCAATTCGCCAGCCAGGAACGCCTCTGGCTACCAAATATTCGAGTGTGTTTTGGGCTCGGTCTTCGGAAAGTTTAAGGTTATACGCCGAATTCCCCCGCGAATCGGTATGGGCACGGAGCTCAATTCGAACTTTGGGGTATGTTTTAAGCAGATTGGCAAGCCTATTGAGCTCCGAGAACGATTCGTTTCGCAATTTGGAACTATTCAGGTCAAAGTAGATGTTTTCCATTTCAACAGTTGCATCCTGCGCCACAAATACCCGAATGGTTTTAATGGCTTCGGAATTACCAACCCTGTCGGTAGTGTAGAAGTACAGAGCCGTCTCACCAGAATTATTGAAAGGGATGGCATCTCCTGTGTACAATTCAAAATTGGTAACGTTACTTGAAATAAAGGTTTGGTTTACCCCCGACAGATTGTCGGATGCATTTACTAAAGCCATAGCGCCCACCTCAACAAAGTAGGTGTTATTGTAAACAAAAAGTAATCCCTGCGAAAAGGTAACAGCCGTTTTGGGCGATGTTCCATCGGCAACCAATTTAAAACGAACATTTTTACCTGTTTGGGCACTTCGGTGGGCAATATAGTGGGTACCCTCCCTGTCGAATATCAAGGGTAGTGTGTCTTTTCCTTCTGTTGGTAAGGCAACCAACCTTTCATTGCCTTCGGTTGGCTTAATGAAAAAAAATATGGGTTTTCCGGTTTTTACATAGACTTGGCCGGTTGAATCGGTATAAATGAAGGAATTATCATTGCCCGTTTCCTGTGCAATAAGCGGAGTAATTGTTTGGAAAACCAGAAATAGTAATAAAAAAGATAGTTTCGAACTCATTCTGTACTATATGTCAATATTTTCATCACCAATTTTAAAACCAACAACTAGAATATCGTCTATTTGTTTGTATTTATTTCCTCGCCAATTGTCGACTGTATTTCGAAGAACTTCTTTTTGTTCGTGTAAAGGTAATCGATAAATTTTAAGCAGCAAGTTCTTAAACCTTCTGGTGCTGAATTTCTCGGGGCCCGTTCCTCCAAACTGGTCAATGTACCCATCGGTAAATAGGTAGCAAGAAGTGGGGGCATTTATTTCTATTTTATGTAGGGTAAATATTCGAAGTTCTTCCGTTTGGGGCCCCCCAATGGGCACCGAGTCGCCTTTAGTAATGGTAAGTTCGTTGTTGGTTATGGTTATTAAATGGTTTCGGGCGCCCGAAAAAAGCAACTGCCTTCCGTTATTGGTAATGGCGCAAAGCGACATATCCATGCCGTCAGTATTATCAGAATTTTGCTGCTTTAGCAGGTATCGGACCGAAAGGTGAAGTTCATTCAGAATTTCGTTGGGCGTAACAACACCGTTTCGGGTTATGGTTTCAAGCAGGTTCACTCCAATTGTACTCATGAAAGCTCCCGGTACGCCATGCCCCGTACAATCGACCGCCGAAACGAGAATTCCGCTTTGGTCTTCGTTCAGGCTGTGCATCCGAATAAAATGCTTTTTAAAATTGCCTTTCAGTTTTTTTGGGATGAGTATATCCGGTAAACCACATAAAATCGCCACTTACAATATAGCGTGGTTCAAGCAGTACGAAGGACTGGGGGATAACGCTCTGCAGTGCATCCTCCGAGGGCATGAGAGCTTGCTGTATACGTTGCGCATAATTGATGCTGCTGGTTATGTTGCGGTTCTGCTTCTCGTTATGCTCAAGTGCAACATGAAGTTCAATATTCTGTTTTTCAATGGTTTGCTTCTGTTGCGCAAGCAATCGGTTGGCTCTCTTTTTTTCTTTTAGGTTTTTGTAAACTAGAGCTGCAAAGGCCAAACTGGCAATTACAATAACAATAAAAATGTTTCTCACCATTCGCTGGGCTCTTATGGTGGCTTCCTTCAAAAGTTTGTCCTTGTTAAGTAATTCTATTTGCATTTGTTGCTCTTGCGATAACTGTTCGGCCACTTCGAGGTTTTTTTCGGTTTCTTCGAGTACCAGCTGCTTCGATGCCAATTCCCTGGCTGTGGCCTCTTTTTGGGCTTCGGCGGTAGTAGCCCGTTGTTGGGCCGTTTGCACCATTGCTTGGGCCTCACTCTCGCGCTTTCGGGTCTCGTCCTGCTGTATTTTTTTGGTTAGGGCAGCATACAGTGTGAAGTATTCGGTTGCTTTTGCCTGATTATTTTGCTTCTGGTATGTTTCTGCCAGCTGCGAGTAGCAACTTGTTAAAAGTTTGGGGTCATTCAGTTCCTTTGCAAGGAGAAGCACCTCTTCGAAATTTTTTATAGCAGCAGTCAAATTCCCCAATTCAAGGTGTGCGTTACCAATATTCAATAGCGACATGGCCATGTCGGGCTTTCGGTTCAGAGCGGCGCTAATTTCGAACGATTTGCGAAAATTTTCGAGTGCTAACGAAAAATTATTGTTGTCAATACAAATCATCCCAATGCTATTGTGAAAGTTGAGCGCAGCATTTCTATTGCCCATTCTGTTGGCTAACTGTAGTGCAAGATTAAAATTTTCGATGGCTGCATTGGGAGCACCATTTACCCAGTACGTTTTGGCTACCTGGGAATAGAGTGTGGCAGCTTGGTTAAGGTCGCCCTTCTCTTCGAAATCCTTTGCTTGCTGAACCGTCAATGCAATTTCGGTTCGCACCTGCTGGCTCAGCTGATTTTGGCAAAGCAAAGGGATTGTTATAAACGAAAGAATTAGAATGCTTGTAAGAAAGGCAATGAGCCTCATGGTGCAAATAAAAAGAGATTCAACTATTCAGTAATGATATTAACAGGTATTGCAATAAGCCGCGCAAATTCACGTCCCTCATCAACCATGTCCTCGTCTTCGCTCTTACAAATCCAGTTTACCTCAACGGTCAATCCGTTATTGTAAATTCCTTCAAGCAGACCAGCAATTTCGATCATTTTTTTCGAGGAGGAGGTGTTAAGATAAATGAGCTTTAGGTTGACTACCGTTTTGGGTTTAGGATTAGCAATATATTTTTCAATGGCTTCAATTATGGGTTTGAAGAATACCACGCTATCCTCAGGAAGCGATTGACCCCAGAATTCAATGAGTCCCTGATCGGGGTCGACAGTTACCCCGGGTAAATCTTCAGTAGGCCTTAGCGAGAATTTTTCCATATAAAATACTATTTGGACAGTTGGTACTGGTCGTTTCCACAAAAATAGAATAAATGCGTTACCGATAGCACCTCAACTACTCGAAAATGTGATGATGTTAATCAATACTGGTAAAATTTGGTTTATATAATTAAACAGAATATTGTCTCAGAATTGTGTGAAAATTCAATTCATTAAGGAAACCCACTAGTGTTGCGTTGTTTTTAAAATAAACCTTGTATAATCCTATAATTCAGTAAACTATAGACTTTCTTTGATTTTTTGATTTCAAAACACGGTACTTTTGTTAGAAAACCGTGAATAAAGGAAAGTTTGTTTTTGCTGCTGTCAAAACCCAAATTTGGAACGCTGTCTGCACTTACCTGCTGATAGCCTACGCTAAAAAACGGCTAAAAAGTGACCTTTCATTGTACGAAATTACACAAATCCTGTGCGTCCCAGTTTTTGACAAAACACCAATGAATGTGCTACTTACAAACTTTTCAAAGAACAATGAAATCAAAGATATCTATAATCAGCTGAATTTATTCGACTTATAACGCAACACTAGTGGGCTATAACCATAATTATTACATTTTTCGATTTCCTGTATAGGTAAAAACCTAATAGAGACTGCACTATGTTCAAGGGAGCGTCAAATTTTGCCCAATCGGTCGACGGAGTTTTTCTCTTCATCACCGCCATTTCGCTATTCTTTTTAATTGGACTAACCATTGCCATGGTATGGTTTACCATTCGGTATAGCCGGAAACGGCATCCAAAACCGGTTCAAATTAAGGACAACATGAAGTTGGAACTTACTTGGACAATAATACCGCTTATATTGGTCTTGGCCATGTTCTACTACGGTTACACGGTGTTTGTGCCCATGCGCAATGCCCCCGACGAAGCCATGCTGGTAAAAGCAATGGGGCGCATGTGGGACTGGACCTTCGAATACCCTAACGGAAAAAAATCGAGAACGCTCGTTTTGCCAGTCGATAAGCCAGTTAAATTCGACCTGTTCTCTGCCGATGTGATTCATAGTTTTTACATTCCTGCCTTTAGGGTAAAAGAAGATATGGTGCCAGGCAAGGTTACCAATATGTGGTTTATTCCAACGATTAAAGATACATTCGATGTGCTTTGTGCGGAGTACTGTGGCGAAAGGCACTCGTATATGACTACCCATGCTATAATTGTTTCCGACGAGGAGTTTGAGCAATGGCTGGCCCAAACCGATGAGGATTCGGGCGATCATCCGGGCCTTATTATTATGCGAAACAATGCCTGCCTTAGTTGCCACTCGCTCGATGGGTCTAAACTTATTGGCCCAAGTTTCAAGGGGCTCTACAATTCGCCCAAACGTATTATTGTCGATGGAAAAGAGAATCAGGTTGTAGCAAACGATGAGTACATTATTCGAGCTATATACGACCCCAATGTGGAACTTGTTAAAGGCCACAAGTCGGGGCTTATGCGCTCATACAAGGATGTAATTACGCAGGAGGAAATGGAACAAATTCTGGAGTACTTCCGAAATCACGCTCCCAGCTGAGGCTTCAATTGAACTAATTGAAAATTATTGATGCTATTTAAGCACTACCTAAAGCTTGCCAAGCCCATTCTTTCCGTTGCCATTGCTTTCACTTCGTTTGCGGGCTGTGTAATTGCTAAGGGAGAGGTAAATGCCGAAACCTTTTATGTTTTTACTGGTGTGTTGCTCATGTCTTCGGGCGTTTCGGCGCTCAATCAGGTAATCGAACGCAAAACCGATGCGCTCATGGAGCGCACAAAAAAAAGACCCATTGCCAGCGGAAACCTACCGGTTAAAAACGGAGTAGTAGCCGGTCTCGTAATGTTTTCACTCGGATTCATTCTTATACTTTCACTTTCATTTTGGGCAGCTATGCTCGGTTTGTTCAATGCCGTATGGTATTTGGCTATTTACACACCTTTGAAGCAGAAATCGGTTTTTGCGCTTCTAGTTGGAACCATTACAGGCGCAATACCATTCATAATGGGCTTTTTGGCTGCCGGAACATCGCAATCTGTTGGCATAGCTCTTTTCGTTTCGCTATTCTTAGTAATCTGGCAAATTCCACATTTCCTTCTGCTCATTGTTAAATACGGAGCCGAATACGAAACGGCAGGGTTGGCAACTCTTTCCACCTACTGGGGGACCCAAACAGTAAAGCGGGTTACAATTCTATGGATTATCGCATCGGCCATGAGTATATTGCTTTTGCCGTTCTTTAGCATTTCTCAGCATAGGGCTGCCTCGTATGGTCTCGTATTGCTTTCAATATTTTCAGTGGTTTTTGTTCTTTTTAAGTGGAACTTGTGGGAGGGCAATAAAACTACTAAGCAGCTTATGCTGCTCGTTAATTTGGTGCAATTTACGCTCATGCTGCTGCTAATTGCCGATTCGCTTTTTCGATAGCTGCTTATTATTAGCCATATTCTGCAAACTTTTATTGATCACCCATATTTATGGTTTGATGGGTTGACTTTCATCCATTTTTGCCCTAATTTTATCGAAAAAAGGTGAGCAAGAAGATACTGATTGCCGGTGGCACTGGCCTCATTGGTCGAGAGTTGGTAAGCACATTGCTTAGCAAAGGATACTCTCTTAGGGTTCTAACCCGAAACCAATCATCAGCTTCGAGAAACTCAACTGGAATAAAGATTATTGAATGGGACGGCCATTTTAACCCCAAACTGGTACACGAGGTGGAGGATTGCCATGCAATTATTAATTTGGCCGGAGAGAGTATAGGATCGGGTTTATGGACTACCAGCAAGCGCAAAAGGCTCATTTGGAGCCGCTTGGGCTCGACCCGCGCCCTTGGTAGGGCATGCCAGTTTGCTCGAAGCAAGCCCCAAACTTTCATTCAGGCCTCTGCTGTGGGTTATTACCCAAGCGGAACGGATACTCCGCTCTCTGAACATTCAGAATCGGGAACCGGTTTTCTCTCGCAACTTACGGTCGACTGGGAGGCTTCAGCTATTCACGAGGTACCAAAAGAAACACGTTTGGTTATAATCAGAACGGGTGTTGTGCTTTCAATCCGGGGTGGAATGCTTAAGCAGCTGGCACTCCTAGTAAAACTATTTGCTGGTGCTTGGCTTGGCAACGGTCAACAAATGGTTCCATGGATCCATATTCGCGACGAGGTGAATGCTATTGTCCACTTGCTAGAGAACGACCAGACCAATGGGACTTACAACTTGGTTTCTCCCCAAAATGTTTCACTTAAAGCTTTGGTTAAAACCTTTGCCAAAGCCAACGGGCGCCCAGCCTTGTTTTCGATACCCACATGGATTATTAAATTAACCCTTGGGCAAATGGGTAAAGAGCTGCTGTTAACCAGTTTCAATATTTCTGCCCAAAAACTAATCGATTCGGGATTTCAGTTCGAATTTCCCCAATTACCAGAGGCAATAAACAATTTGGTACAGAAAGGGTAGTCGCTATTCTGCCTTCACGTAAACCCGCTGCACAATTTCGAGGGCAGTGGTAAGGGTGTTCAGGTCCGTAAAAAGTTCTCCCGTTTTTCCCGAAGGGTGGCTATGACCAATGGGTTTCAATTCAAAAACCCCATTGGGTTTCGAAAGATCAATATTAACGGAGTATACAATAGCTGGTTGCCCGCTGGTTTTGTAATCTTCGTCGTCGGGGTAACGATTGTTATGCCAGTGGTTATTCCAATCCCAAATCTGATTTAGCTCCATTAGCATTCGGAAATGGGTTGTGCCTTCCTGTACTATGGTTTTAATTTCGAAACTGTTTTTTGGTGTAGCCCCCGAAATGGCATCGGATAGTGGATTTTCGGGTGTGGGTAAAAATAACCCATCGGGAGCTTTAAATCCCCTTTTGTGCCCCCAGTAAGGAAGTGCTGCGGCACGACGACGCTCGCCTGGTTTCCACTTACCCTTTTCGTTTACCCCATAAGGGTAAACACCAGTAGCAATGCTTTGCGAAGCATAAAGGGTTTGTATATAGTTACCCTGCTCATCTTCAATCCAAAACACCAGCAACGGATGGTAAAATTGTTTCCCCTTTTCGAAAATGATTTGTATTGGAGTGCCTTTATCGAATGGGGTTGTTACCAATTTGTCGGAGCCCAATTCAATATTTTTCGATGGGGTTCGGGTGCAGCTGCTTGCGGCTGCAAGGGTTACTGCTATTATTAAAATTCTGTAAAACATGGCGATCAATATTTTAATTAAAACTCAATTATTACACCTATGGTTGGTAGTATGTTTCCACTGCCCTCACTTCGAAGAGTTTCCAATTGGTAGCGGGTTGGGTCGAGCGGATCGACAATTCTGTTCCCATTTGCGTCTACGCTAACAATTACTTTGTCGGGTTCATCGCCCTTGAAACCGTATAGGTTCTGAATGTCTAGGTAAAAGTTGAGAGTCCATTTTTTCAGGTAGAACATTTTGTCAACCCTAACATCGAGTTGGTGGAATGGCCTCAATCGGAGGGAGTTGAAACGACTAAAATCGAGATAACCCCTTCCTTGGGCATCCCAAGCGTTAATGAGCGATGAAGTTTGAAGGTCCCAGGGTGTGTAAGGTGCGCCACCCACATAGCGCCACTTGAAACCAGCATCCCAACCCTTTTTAAATGTTCGGGTAGCGGTTAGGGTGATTAGGTGGCGATTATCCCATGCCGAAGGCAAAAAATTATTGGGTATGGCAGGGTTCAGATTCTGCGACTGGCTCCAAACCAGCGTGTACGAAAGGATGGTGTTAAAACCCAATAAATTGCGCGCGCGATACAATAGTTCAAGACCGTATGAGCGGCCATTAGCAGTTGAAATCACGGCCTCATCGCCAAAAGTTCCAAAGTCGGCGCCTTTGCTTGCCAACGAAATGCTGTCGGTTATTGAGAAGGGGTAGTTTGCGTACCACTTGTAAAAACCCTCGAGGGTTACCCTGCTATTCTGGTTGGGTCGCCACTCGAAACCACCAACCAGGTGGTCGGCCCGCATGTATTTCAAATTGTTCTGTTTGTTTACAAGGGTGCCATCGGATGTTGCAAAGCCAAGCATGGTGTAAGGGGGTTGCTGGTAGTAGCGGCCCACATTGAAATTGGCAAAAAGGTCGCGTTGCAGTTCGTACGAACCCGAAAACCGTGGGCTAATTTGGTTCAGCAAGTTGCTCATACGCTGTGAGTAGCTGTTTGCATCGGCGCGCAAACCAAACGAAAGTTGGAGCCTATCGGCATAGAAACCTTGGCTAACCTGTCCGAAAATGCTCCATTTAAACAGGTGCAGTTTCGAACTATAGTCGATGGGTGTTAGGGTGCCATTGTTGAAAAAGGCCCGGTAGGTAGAATTGGTATAACGTGCATGCGCAAACCCACCTCCAGCATTCAGTTTTACTCCATTGTCGTAACGATGGTCGTGCTCGTATCGAAACTTATTTTCCGACTCCTGCGAAACATAATCGAGCAGTTTCATATCGTTCTCGTTGTTATCGCGACACTTTATTTGCCGGTTGTTGAGCATGTTACGGCTAAGTACCCACGTATCGAACCCTTTTTCGCGGTAGCGCTTATAAACAATACCGTTGGTGTAGGTCCATTGAGTATTTACCGGCACATAGCTGAGTATGTAGCGCTGGTCGGGGGTTGGGTTTTCAATTCTGGTATTAAGGCTGAATTCATCGATAGCACCAATACCTAAAACCGTAAGTTCATCCCTTTCGTTGAAGCGGGTTCTCGACTTGAACTGAAAATCGTTATAAGTTGGCAGAAATGGCAGTCCCAGAGCACTGAAAAGGAATTGCAGATAGGAGCGACGTGCCGAAAAGATGAATGTGGTTTTGTCGCTCATTGGACCATCGAGAGTGAGAGCCAAATCGCTGGCTCCAACGGCTCCTCGATACTTCATGCGCTCGCTATTTCCGTCAATTAGCCTCAGGTCGAGCACCGAACTGAGCGCATTGCCACGCGAAGCGGGAAAGGCTCCTGAGTAGAAGTTCGCTTCGCGAATAAAGTCGGCATTGATAATGCCTACGGGCCCACCCGAGGCACCCTGGGTGGCAAAGTGGTTGAGGTTGGGTATTTCAACCCCATCGAGGAAAAAGCGGTTCTCGCTGGGTCCTCCACCGCGCACAATAACATCGTTTCGGTAGGCTGGAGTAGACGCAACGCCCGGTAGCGATTGAATAACACGACTAATATTGCGGTTCCCGCCCGGGTTCTTTTCAATTTCGGCAATGCCAATTCGTTGTAACGAAACGGGGCTCTCCTCGCTGCGGCGAAAGGGACTGGCCTTCACAATAATTTCTTCGAGTTCGAGTGGGGTTTCTTCCAAAGGAATTTCAATGAAAGCAGTACGGGCATTGGTTACCATAATGGCCGCCGATACGTAGGGCTTGAAACCCACAGCGGAAATGCGCAGTTCTACAAAACCTGGGGCTAATGCTGCAAAGCGGAAGTTCCCATCGAAATCGGACGAGGAACCAATGTTGGTTCCCCAAACAACAATATTGGCAAAGGGAACCGGTTCGTTGTTTTTGCTGTTAAATATTCTGCCCTGAATCGACCCTGTATTCTGACCGAAAGTGAAAAGGGCAAATATTTGCGATATTAAAACTACTATACTTATTCTGATTAGGGCTCGCATATTTGAAATGTTTATTTTTTTAATGAGTTTGTCTAAGGAACACTTGCCAATCGAATTTGTTTACATAATGAGCAATAAAATTAAACAAAAAACCCCGTATTCAGGAATACAGGGTTTCATAATAGGGTGTTAAGTTGATTTAGAAGGGCAGATCGCCATTGTCCTCGGCGCTAAAATCGCCGCTGAGGAATGGAGGAATTTCATCGGAACTTGGCAGTTCAGGAGGCGTAGGATGTGCACCGGCAGTGCTGCTAGCGCCTTGCCGTTCGAGTTTCCATGCTCTCACGTCGGTGTACCACTTACCATTGAACTCGCGCGACTCAATATTTATGGAAGCCTTAACGGTTTCGCCCATCTGAATAGCTTCGAGGTCCTTCACCTTATCGCCCCAAAGCGATATGCATACTTTGCGGGGATACTGATCGGGAGTTTCAATAACAAAATCCTGCTTTACCCAGCTGCCATTACGACCCTGACCGGTTTGCTGCGGGAGTTTGGCAATTACTTTTCCTGTTATTTCCATGCTATTTGGTGTGCTGTAGCAAAAAGGGTCGGGTAGGCATGCTACCAGACCCTTCCTGTTTGGTAAGAATTATTTTTTACCAGTTGCTTCTTCTTTAATTATATCGAGCAGCTCAACTTCGAAAATAAGAACGCTATTGGGTTTAATTGGGCTACCCTGGCGAACGTTTACACCATAACCCAAATCGGACGGAATATAGAGCATGTATTTGGCGCCCACTTTCATTTTCTGAAGGCCAATTTGCCAGCCCCTAATAACGCTTCCTAGCTGGAACTGAATGGGTTCGCCACGACCATACGAAGAATCGAATTCGGTGCCATCAATAAGGGTTCCACGGTAGTTAACCTTAACCACATCGTCAGCTTTGGGGGTTGCGCCGGTTCCTTCGGTAAGCACTTTGTATTGCAAACCCGACTCGTCAACTATTATACCTTCATTTTTGGCATTCTCTTCGAGGAATTTTTGACCTTCGGCAAGATTTTTCTCAGCAGCCTTGTCCTGAATTTTCTGCATATACTCGTTGAGGAAAGTAACAGCCTCCTGATTGGTCATTACGCCTTCTTTGGCAGCCAAACCCTCTTGAATACCTTTGGCAACCGCTAAAGCGTTAACCTCATTAATTTCCATTTGCTTAAAATAGTCGGCCATGTTAATTCCCAGGGCGTAGCTCATGGAATCTACATCGGTTTTCAGTTTCACATCCACTTTCGACGATGAGCAGTTGGAAAGCAATGCTGCTGCCAATACAAGCAATAGTAAGTAGTTTAGTTGTTTCATAAAATGATTAGTTAATTGTTTTAGTTCAGAAAAAAGATGCAGCGAAGATAATTATAATTCATTGAGCATAACTCAAGAGTTCAATTTTTTTCTTTACTCCATTTCATAAAAATCGGTTAAAACTTAGTTGCTCTCAGCATATGCTTTTTACCCGGGGGGCCAGCAAGCCTTTCAATATTAAAACCTACCTGGCGCAGCATATTCTTTACTTCCCCTTTTACACAGTATGTCACCAGAATACCATTGGGTTCAAGCGCACTAAAAAGTTTACCAAACAGATGTTTCTGCCACATATTGGGTTGGTCGTTGGGTGCAAATGCATCGAAATAAATAAGGTTGTATGAGTTCTGAGGCTGCCACTGTGTGAAATCGGTATTCAGTTTGGTAATACGAAAGTTTTCGAATATTTGGTAGTCTGTCTCCCAGGGAGCAACACCAATAGATTCCCAGAGGCTGCCTACAGAATTAGAAAGCACATTACTGTAATTTAACAGTCCCATATCCTGAGTGCTTAAAGGGTACAATTCTAAAGCCCAGTAGTTTACATTTATACCTTTTTCGAGAGCATAGGCAGCCGTTAGTGCAGCGTTGAGGCCGGTTCCGAGCCCAACTTCTAAAAGGTTAATTGGGTTGCCTTCGGTTTGCTGCAAACCAGCCGTTATAAATATATGCTGCGATTCGAGTATTGCACCGTGAAGCGAGTGGTAGTGTGCACCAAACCGTTTCGAAAATAGGGTGGTCGATCCGTCGGCTGTTAAGTAGGGTTCAATCATTGTGAAGAGAGAATATTCAGTTTGCAAAAGTAGCTTCAATACGGGCAATTGCAGCTAAATTTTTTAAAAATGCCCGTTAGGCATAAAAATGTATTAACTTTGCGCTACCAATCTGGGGCTGAAATTGGTTTCGACAGCAAGAAGAATGGGTTGGTAAGCATGCCGAGCGTTGGGAAGCTGGCTCGTTAATCCCAGGACTCAGACCGATAAACGGCAACAATTACAATTACGCACTCGCTGCCTAATAAGTACCAGGTACTTCAGGCTTAATCTCGTCAACTAGGTTGACGAAACGAGTAGTCTCGCGGAGGGTTTCGCCCGTTGGCGCTCCGAATCGAGGCTTCAAACCAAACGGGATAGCCACAGGATGCTCCCCGGTTCCCGTGGTGAAATTTAGGGGATAAGGTTTGGGTTGGTTTCCTTCCACCTGCTCAGGCACTAAAATTAAGGACGGATAAGCATGTAGAAAGTCAATTGGTTCCTTGTTTGGACGAGGGTTCGACCCCCTCCAGCTCCACAAAAATGAATTCAAACAAATTCAAAACGCCTAAAAACATCAGAATTTTAGGCGTTTTTTGTTTTTATCAATTCAAAACAATTCATATTAATTCACTAGTGGGTACTAAATATTAATAATAGTTCATTGAAATTCTTTGTTCATCGCACTTAAGGGTGCTTTCGGTGGCGTGACGATTTGAATCGAAAGTCGGACTTTTGCATACAAAAATCAAAAGCCCATGAATCAAGGCAAATTTATCTTCGCTCAGATTACTGAGTTTTTGCCCCGTAGGGTATTCGATCGTAAAGTAAGCAAGCACCTAGGCAATAAGTATGTGCGGTTTTTTACTTGCTGGAATCAAATGCTTTGTATGATATTCGGACGGTTGACTGTACGGAATAGCATGCGAGACCCCATGCTCACCTGGAAGCGCACCAAACCAAGTACTACCATCTGGGGCTGGGGCTTGCTGTCTCCCGAAGGAATTTAGGTAATGCTAACGAGAAGCGTAGTTCCCAAATTTTTGAGGAGTTGGCCTACGTCTTAATCGATGAGGCACGAAAAAGCTGCTATCAAGCGGATTTTGAGATTAAGGTTATGGCAACGTCTATGCACTTGATTCAACAACGATTGATCTCTGCCTAAGCGTATTCTGGTGGGCTGAGTTCAGAAAGGCAAAAGGGGGCGTGAAAATGCATACCCTTTTCGATGTAGTAACTTCAATCCCCTGCTTTCTTCACATATCCGAAGCAAGCCTGCACGACGTAAATGCGCTGGACATCCACCGCTTCGAAGCAGGAAGTTTCTACATCATGGACAAAGCCTACATTGACTTTCGCCGGCTCTTTAGATTGCACAAACAGGGGGCTTACTTTGTTACCAGAGCAAAAGAAAACATGCGCTTTAAGCGTATGTATCAGCGTCCGTTAGCAAGGAGACAGGACTAGTTTACGACCAGATTGGAAAACTCGAAAAGCGTAACTCCAGGGAGAAATACCCTGATAAGCTCCGAAGAATCAAGTACTATGATGGGGAGAGCGGTACCCTCTTCGTCTTCCTAACCAACAATGCTGATCTAGAGGCTATAGAGATTGCCTATCTTTACAAGAAGAGCTGGGAAGTCGAATTATTCTTCAAATGGATGAAACAGCATTCAAGGATTAAATCCTTCTGGGGAACATCTTTGAATGCGGTCAAGATACAAATCTACTGTGCCTTATTGCCTACTGCCTCGTGGCAATAATGGGCAATAAACTAAAAATTAACGGTCCTATCTACGAAATTCTACAGATTCTCAGCATTTCTCTACTCGACAAGGCTCCTATTAGATAGATACTTACAAAATTCGATTACAAAGAAATCAAAGAGCAAAAAAATAAACAACTAAAAATCAGTGGGTTTTAAGTGTAGGCTCCTGCGAAATTAGGACAGTTTGGAAGTTGAAAAAAGGTACTAACTTTAAACTGTTCACCTATGAAAAAGAAAAGATTTACACCCACACAGATTGCCTCCCTACACAAGGAGTTTGATGACGGCAAAAGCGCAGCATAGATTAGCCGGGAGCATGGCGTGAGCCTGGCCGCCTTCTACAAGTGGCGTGAGTGGTACCGGGGGGTGAACGCCAGTGAGTTGAGACGGCTGAAGGAACTCGTGTAGGAGAACCGGCGCCTGAAGCACATGTACGCGGATGTGGCGCTAGACCTCAAAATGGCGAAGGAGATAATCGAAAAAAAAGTTGTAAAGCCCTGCCAGAAGCGGCAAATCGCGGATGAGCTTCGCCAAGAGCACGGAGTGGGTATAAGCATGGCATGCCGACTCCTGGGCCTCAGCAAATCCGTTTACTACTATCAGCCGACGAAGGACGATGGGGATCGGATCCTCGCCCTGAGGCAGAAGGCGGAGGACCACCCGCGGGAGGGCTTCTGGAAAGTTTACGGTCGCCTGCGGATGGAGGGGAGGCCATGGAACCGCAAGCGGATCCACCGGGTGTACACGGCCGTCGGGCTGAACCTGAGGAGAAAGGTGAGAAGGCGTATCCCATTGCGGGTACAGGTCGCCCTGGATGCCCCGGGGAGGCCAAACCACACGCGGTCTATAGACTTTATGAGCGACACCTTAGCCAATGGCAGGAAGTTTAGGTCATTCAAAGTGATAGATGATTTTAACCGGGAGGTGCTGCACATCGAGGTGGACTTCTCGCTCAAAAGCAGCCGCGTAGTCCGGGTGCTCAACCACTTGGTCAAGCGAAAGGGTAAGCCCCAGCGCATAAGAATGGATAACGGGCCTGAGCTAACAGCCGGGTTGATGGCGGAGTGGAGCCAGCTGAATGAGATCGAGTTCCTATACATCCAGCCTGGCCGACCCACACAAAACGCCTATATCGAGCGTTTTAATGGCACGTACAGGCTAAACGCGCTTGACGCCTACCTGTTCGAGAATATCAACGAGGTAAGAGCCATAACGGAGGAATGGATGCAGGACTTTAGTAACAACCCGCCACACGATGGCTTAGGGGGGGTAAGCCCCGCTCAGTTCGCCGAAATTTACCACAGGAAGGTTAACCTTCCTGTGGTAAATAGTTTATTTTTGGAGTATGAAGTTCTGACAAATCAGTAGTCCTAATTTAGGGAAGCCTACAAATCACCTTCCTGGGCTGAAAGAAGAAATTGCATCAAAACTTAAAGAATAAAAGGCTACACACAACAAGTAGTTGCTTTCAATGGTGTTGATGATGCAAGATTTTTATTTCCTTTAATTAACTTTTAACGGAGGACAACGCCACCGCTACCGCACGATTTTAACGAGTGGTAACGAAGAATGAAATGAGCAATATTAAACCCAGGAATTGAGCAGGTTTTTTTTACTTTTTTGCCACACGAAACAACCGAGCCGTTCTGTGGCGAGCTCGGCGCAGCCATTCGTGCGGCAGCGTATGCCTACTTTCTTGTATCAAAACAAGAGGTAGGCCTAGAGCCGACCCCAATGCCCAACAGCAGTAGCCTACCCGGCAGCGTAAGTGCCTGCCCCCGTATTGTTCGCGCACCTTTCGGTATTTGGCCTGGTGTGTCTTCGAGAACTTCAAACACCCTTGTTCCACTGTTCGCAAGCGTCGTCAGGACGTGTACGCATTTCGGTTTTTTAGTCTGGTGTGCCTTCGAGAGAAGTTCGAAAGGCTCACTGTATCACCTCAGGTACCCCTTCTCATGCGGGCCTTCACCCTCTGCCGTAACTATTTTAAAAGACATCAGCCATTGAGACCAGTCCGCACGTATTTACATTACCTATCTGCAATGCTGTTTGGTAGCACGGTGAGTTCCCTAATGTATTTTCAACCTGTGTGCAAACACCTACCAGCGTCCTCCGGCGCCGCCACCACCAAACGAGCCGCCGCCACCTCCACTGAAACCACCAAAGCCACCACTTCCCGAACTGAAACTGCCAAAGCCACCGCTTCTTCCGCCTCCTCCGCCCATCATGCCCAGGGCAATCCAAAAGGGGATATTATGCCCCAACGAGTGCCCCTTCGATTTGCTGGCAGCCCTGCCTATGGCAAAGAAGATAATTAAAAAAACAATTGCTAAAAATATGAAGGGGGCAAAGGAAATTTCGTTGTACTGTTGGGCAGTAAACTTGCCCGATGCCAAGCTAATAATGGTATTGGTGGCAGCATCAATACCACCGTATATGTTGCCCTCCTTGAAATGTGGAATGAGTTCGCGCTCCACAATGCGCTTGGCAGTAGCATCGGGTATAACATCTTCTAGTCCGTAGCCAGTTGCAATATAAACTTCGCCAGCACCCTCTTCGTTGCGGGGCTTTATAACTATTACCGATCCATTATTTTTGCCCTTTTGTCCAACTCCCCACTTCTCGCCCAGACGAAAAGCGAAATCACTAATAGCATAGTTGCCTAACGTTGAAACGGTAACTACATATATTTGGGTAGAGGTTGTGTCGTGGTAACTCCTCAGTTTGCCCTCGAGCATACGCCATTCATCGGGTTTAAGAATGTTGGCAAAGTCGTTGACCAGCCGTGGGGGCTGCATGGGGTCGGGAATGTTGGCTGCCAAGCTGGTTGCTAGGGTCAGGCCAACAAGTATGCTTAAAAGTGCTCTTGCTCTCATTGGGATTGGGGTTAGCTGCCAAACGAAATTTGGTCGGACAGTTCATTAATATCTTCGTTGACCATATAAGGAAAAAGTTTCTTAAGCATGTCGCCAGTCATTCTTATTCCTCTTATGAGTCCAATAGCAATATTGTCATTCAAAAATTCTTCAAGCATAACTTCTTTTACACTTTCCCAATAGTTCTCCGGAACAAGGGTGTTTATTCCAACATCGCCCAAAATGGCAAACTGTTTATCCTCAATGGAAAGGTAAAAAAGAATTCCGTTTCGCAGCTCGGTTTTGTGCAACTTGAGCAAAGCAAAAACATCGGCAGCCCTATCGAGCACATTAATTTTACATCGCTTATCAATATGAACCCGAATTTCGCCCGAGGTATTCATCTCGGCCTGTCGAATTGCATCCTCAATGGCTTTTTTCTGAGGAGGGGTGAAGTAATCAATTGGCTTCATGGGCTATTCTATTTGTCAATAGTTAAAATTCAACTTTAGGAACATCTTTAGCTCCTTCTTCAGCTTCAAAATAGGCTTTCTTCTCGAAACCAAACCAACCCGAATAGATAATCTGAGGAAATTTTCGGATATACGCATTATATGCCATCACATCCTCGTTGAATTTTCGTCGCTCAACGGCAATGCGGTTCTCAGTTCCTTCGAGCTGGGCTTGCAGTTCCAAAAAGTTCTGGTTAGCCTTAAGGTCGGGGTAGCTCTCAACTGTTACCAGAAGTCGCGACAGGGCACCGCTTAACTCTCCTTGTGCTGCTTGGAATTTCTTTAGGCTCTCCTCGTTCAAATTCTGAGGGTTAATGCTAACCTGAGTAGCCCTTGCGCGGGCTTCAATAACTTGGGTTAGGGTTTGCTGCTCGAAATTGGCGTAACCCTTAACGGTATTAACCAAATTGGGAATCAGGTCCATGCGTCTTTGGTAAACATTCTCAACGTTTGCCCATTGTGCAGTAACTTCTTCCTCGAGCGAAACCATTTGGTTGTAACCGCAGCTGCTGAAAAAAGGCATAGCCAGCGAAATGGCTATAAGGTAGATAATCGATTTTTTTTTCATACGTGTTGGTTTTTTGTGGTGTGTAAATTTAAGGAATTTAGATTTCTATTGAACTGTTTTTATGCCAATGTAGCATTCTTTAACAATGTATTGCGCTTATTGGTTGAGTGCTAATGGTTCGTACCATTGCCACAGGTGCCAAAAATGTTTACCTTTGCAGTTAGAAATATTGAATAGTATGACACGAGAACAGTTTCAGCAGCAAATAGTTCAGGGAATTCCAACGGAGTTGCCAGCACCAAAACCATTCGACCCTACTATAAACCATGCTCCCAAGCGTAAACAGATTCTTTCTGACGAGGAGAAGAAGTTGGCGTTGAAGAATGCGCTTCGCTATTTTCCCGAGGAGCATCACGCTGTTTTGGCTCCTGAATTTGCAAAGGAACTCAACGAATACGGAAGAATATACATGTACCGCTTCCGCCCCGATTACTCCATTACGGCCCGAAGCATTTGGGATTTCCCACATAAATCGGTGCAGGCAGCCTCCATTATGCTTATGCTTAGCAATAACCTCGATTATGCTGTGGCACAACATCCGCACGAACTCATTACCTACGGTGGAAATGGAGCCGTGTTTCAGAACTGGGCTCAGTACCTGCTAACCATGAAGTATTTGGCCCAAATGACCGATGAGCAAACCCTTGTTCTTTTCTCGGGTCATCCCATGGGGCTTTTCCCATCGCATAAAGATGCACCCCGTGTTGTGGTTACCAACGGCATGATGATTCCTAACTACAGCAGCAAGGACGATTGGGAGCGCTTTAATGCGCTGGGTGTTACACAGTATGGGCAAATGACCGCTGGGTCGTTTATGTACATTGGTCCGCAGGGAATTGTGCACGGAACCACCATTACGATTATGAATGCCGGACGTAAAAGGCTGAAACCGGGCGAATCCGATTTGCGCGGAAAAATATTTGTTTCTTCGGGGCTAGGGGGCATGTCGGGGGCTCAACCCAAGGCAGGGGTTATTGCAGGAATGGTAAGTATTATTGCCGAAGTGAATCCGAAAGCCACCGAAGTCCGACGCAGTCAGGGTTGGGTTGATGAGGTGTACCGCGACCTGAACGAAATGATGCCCCGGATTCGAAGAGCAGTTGTCAATAAGGAAGCCATTTCTATTGCCTATCTGGGCAATGTGGTCGACCTGTGGGAGAGGTTGGTACTGGAGAATATTGCGGTCGATTTGGGGAGCGACCAAACTTCGTTGCACAATCCCTTTGCCGGAGGTTACTACCCTGTAGGACTTACATTCGAAGAGTCGAACGAACTCATGGCAAAAAATCCCACCCTTTTTAAAGAAAAGGTTTACGAAAGCTTAAGGCGGCATGTAAATGCTATTAACGCCCTAACGCAAAAGGGAATGTACTTTTTCGATTATGGCAATGCTTTCTTACTCGAAGCAAGTAGGGCTGGAGCCAATATTCTTAAGCCCAATGGCGATTTTCTATACCCGTCGTATGTGCAGGATATAATGGGCCCCATGTTTTTCGACTATGGTTTTGGCCCTTTCCGTTGGGTTTGTACCTCTTCAGATCCTAATGATCTCGAAATGAGCGACCGTATTGCCCAGCAAGTGCTTGAGGAGATTGCTAAATCAGCTCCCAACGAGATTCAGGGTCAACTTGCCGACAACATTCATTGGATTAAAGAAGCCGGAAGAAACAAGATGGTAGTTGGCTCACAGGCAAGAATTCTGTATGCCGACAGTGAAGGGCGCATTCAAATTGCCGAAGCATTCAATAGGGCTATCCGCGAGGGCAAGATTTCAGCACCCATTGTTCTGGGGCGCGACCACCACGACGTTTCCGGTACCGATTCGCCATATCGCGAAACCTCAAATATTTACGACGGTTCCCGTTTCACCGCCGATATGGCAATCCACAATGTAATTGGCGATTCGTTCCGTGGCGCCACATGGGTTTCCATTCACAATGGTGGAGGCGTAGGTTGGGGCGAGGCAATTAATGGTGGCTTTGGCCTAACGCTCGATGGATCGGCTGATGCCGATAGGAGGTTGCGATCCATGCTGCTTTGGGATGTTAACAATGGTATTGCCCGCAGGAGTTGGGCGCGTAATCCCGAGGCAATTTTTGCCATTAAGCGCGAAATGGAACGCACACCCGAGTTGGTGGTTACTATTCCACATATTGCAAGCGACTATTTGCTTGAAAAGGCAATTAATGGATAATTGAATTTGTGAAATTATGCAGCGGATAGGATTGTTAATTACAATATTGCTTGCTTTGCTGTTTTTTTATGGGTGCTTTAAGGACCCCGAATACAGCGATAAAGACATTACAGGAACCTGGCGCTGCCACGAGCAGAGCGCTCAACAACCCTACCGTATTTACAATGTAAGTATCGATAGGGATAGGATAGACACTACAAGATACACCATTTTCAATATGTATAACACGGGCTTTCAATTCGAAGTGTATGCGACCCTAAACGATACTATTCTCACTATACTTGGCTCCAACAGTTTCGATGTGCAAATTAGCGGAATTGGACGCATACACCCCAATAATTCTGCAATAAGTTGGGTATACAACTATAGTAGCTCCACTTTGGTAGATTATCAAGTAGAAGCAATTTATTACCGGCCCTAAAGAAGTTGCAGCAGCAGCTCCATTCTTGCACCTCTCGAACCCTTCAAAAGGATTGTTTTGTTTTGCTGGGGATTGGTAGTTACAAACTCCTTTAGTTCATCTGTTGATTCGAAGTGCAGGGAGTTTTGAAAATTCTTGGGGTAATCGCTCCCAACTAAATACACTCCTTCAAAACCTTTACTAACTGCTAATGTGGCAATTCTGTAATGCTCCTCGGTTGAGTATGCCCCCAGTTCGAGCATTTTGCCTAGTATAGCCACTTTGGGTCGGTTGCTTTTAAAAAGAGCAAAACTCTCTATTGCAGCTTCCATGCTGGTGGGGTTTGCGTTGTATGCATCGAGCACTATTGTATTTAGTCTTGTTTCAACAATTTGCGAACGGCTATTGGTGGGGATGTACGATTCGATGCTTTTAACAATTGTATCAGGTTCGATACCAAAATGGCGACCAATAGTCCACGCGGCTAAAATGTTTTCAACATTGTAAGTGCCTGTTAATTGAGTGCTAATTGTGAAAGGGCTACCGTTTTCCTCCAACTTTAGAACCAAAAATGTACCCTGGTCGGATATCACCTTCGCATTCTGCAGACCTGTACTGTATGCAATGGCATTACTTTTTAGTCCAAAATATTCAATTTTCTCTGAGAGGATGGGGTTCTCTGAATTGTAGAATACTGTTGAATTGTTTCTGCTAGCAAAAGCATACAGTTCGGTCTTGGCTTTAATTACCCCTTCAATGGAACCAAACCCCTCGAGGTGGGCTTTCCCAATATTGGTAATTAATCCGATGGTTGGTTTGCAAATGCTGCAAAGGGTTGCAATTTCACCTACATGGTTAGCTCCCATTTCAATTACTGCAATTTGGTGATTTGGGATTATTGAAAGCACCGAAAGGGGTACCCCAATGTGGTTATTCAAATTCCCTTTGGTTGCGAAAGTATTGTACTTGCTTGCCAGCACGGTGCTAATTAGCTCCTTACTGGTTGTTTTACCGTTGCTTCCGGTTAGCCCAATAATTGGAATTTTCAAATTGGCCCTATGGTGTTGAGCCAAATTTTGCAGAAATTCCAATGTATTGGTTGTAAAAATACACTTTGGGTTATTTTTAAATTCACTTCTACTTATAATGGCAGCCTTGGCCCCTTTGTCGAGGGCTTCAAGAGCAAAGTCGTTACCATCGAAATTATCGCCTTTCAAGGCTACAAAAATATCGTTGGGTTTTATTGCCCGGCTATCGGTTGTAATTTTATACCCCGAAATAACTAAATCATAAACGGATTCAATGCTTCGATTGGTCATGGCAGCTAGCGTAATTTAAAAAAGGCCTCAAGATACTGAGGCCTTTTTTAAATATTTAAAGTTAATTCTATCTATTTCCAGAGGATTGAGAGCCTACCGCTTCCATTGCACAACGGAAACCAAGGTCGCTTTGCGAAGAGGCTTCGTCGAGGAACCTGCGGGTGCCAGGGCTTAACCAGTATGCACGGTCGCGCCACGATCCGCCTTTGTATACACGAACCCTGTCGTTTACTAGGGTGGTCATTCCATCGTTGGGCCTGTCGCCACGGGTGCTTTCACCCTGATAGTACATCTTATCAGATGTTATGCCGTATTCGTTGGTTCCCTCCCAATTTTCTACGCTCGATGCCAAGTCACCATCTTTGTAGTTAATATAGTAAGCCTTGTTGTAATTTCTTCTGTTGGCAGTTTCCTCGGGCGAAACGTCTCTGTAGCGCATTCTTCCTAGGCTGTCAACATTTTTAACAGTACCATCGGGGTTCAGGTCGAGAGCTTTGAAAACATTGCCTCTAAATGGGCGGAATTCGTCCACATCTTGGAAAGTCAATGGGCGGTATACGTCGAGAACCCACTCGTTTACATTTCCTGCCATGCAGTATAGTCCATAATCGTTAGGCCAGTATGATTTGACGGGTGCCGGTATGGGTTCTTTGTCGTTCAAATTACCTGCAACACCCATGTAGTCGCCTCGTCCGCGAACAAAGTTAGCCATCATTTGCCCACGGTTTTTCGATGAGCTATTTCTAACGTTGTGTCCACTCCAAGGGTAGAGTTTGCGCTCTACCATTCGTTCGTCGTAAGTGTTGCCAATCAGGCCCGATGCTGCAAATTCCCATTCGGCCTCGGTTGGGAGGCGGTACTTGGGAAGTAAAATGCCATCTTCAAAGGTTATCCGTCTGCCCTCGGTTTCACCAGGCTTAAGGCTTTGCTTGTTTTTCCTAACGGAGGCTTCGTATTTACCTAGCAGGTAAGCGTCGGTATTGAAATTTTGTTCGTCTTTTTGTTGCAGATCGAGATTGAGGTAGCCTTCCTGTACAAGAAGCATTTCGTTTACCCTATCGGTTCTCCATAGGCAGTAATCGTTGGCTTGCAGCCAATTAACACCAACAACTGGGAAGTCGTTGTATGCTGGGTGTCGGAAATAGTTGGTTACATATGGGTCATTAAAACCTAATGGGCTTCTCCATACCAATGTATCGGGAAGGGCATTTTTGTATACCTGTGGATAGGTAACTAATACGCGCCTTAACCAGTATAAGTATTCGCGGTAGTCCACATTCCGAACCTCAGTTTCGTCCATGTAGAATGAGGCAACAGTAACCCTGCGGCTAACGTTGTTCCAATCGTACATAACATCCTGCTCAACGCGTCCCATGATAAATGTACCACCTTCAATGAATACAAGTCCTGGCCCTCCTTTTGGGGTATAGTCGGTTACAACTTCAAAACCGCCCGAATTGGGGTCGTTGTAACTCCAGCCGGTTGTTTGTGAAACATTCTTGCCTCCACCAAACATTTTGCAAGAGGAGAGGGCTGTAATGGCTACAGCAACCAAAATGATATTCTTGTACTTCAAACTCATAGCTGATATGTTTTTCCTTGTTTTCAACTGATTTGCAACTTCAAATATAGAAAGAAATGTTATTAATTCAACTTACATAACGAAAAAAACTAAAATTTAGGATTTATTAAGTGCCTTATTTTTTTCCTCGACCTTACTTTATACTCAAAATTCTTTCCAAAGGTTACCTCATGGGTAGAAGTTTTTATTCCTCGAAAACCTCCAAACAGCAAACTAAAATCGTAACTGTAGCCAATTCGGTATTCGTCGGTATAGTATCCAGCAAGTACAATAAACTTAGTGCTTGTAAACTGTGGGTTTTCTCTAATCCATGCCCCTACTATCAACTCATTTCGCATAATATAGCAACCTAAATTAATTTGATGAAATCCATCTTGGTTTACGTAAATAATATTGGGCGATATAGTAAGGGTGTTTCTTAAAATATATCGCTTATACAGGCCAATGTCGCACCCCAAATGTGCAGTGTACCTTCGGGGGAGTTTAGATTTAAACCCACTTACATCCAGTTCGGTGGGTTGAAATATATGATGCATAGCAAAGCCACCGTAAAAAATATCCCATTGGCCAGCTACACCTGCAGCAATGTCGGCAAAAATACGGCTTGTTCCCAGAGCGCTGACCCCGCCAACAAGTTCGCCGGTATGGTCTATCATATCGGGAAACACCAGCTTGCTGGTGTTTGTTGTTTTGTAAACTCCACCTATTTGAATTCCTCCTCTGACCTGTGCGTTGTAGGCTACCTCAGCAGTGTATGAATATAATGCATCGAAGGTCATGCGGTTAAATACTCCATGATCCTGTACATCGTTAATAATCATGAGGCCAAATCCGCTTTTTTTCGAAATGGAATACCGATCGTAATTTACAACATAGGTTGCATATGGTGTTTGGCCTTGCAGCCACTGATTACGGTATGATAGTGAAAGCCTAGCGTAGTTTGGATTGCCTGTGAACGCCGGATTTAAATACATTTGGTTTGAGTAAAACTGGGAGAAACTAAGGTCCTGTCCGTTTAGTTTTATTAAACAGGTGAGTGAAATAGCGAATAGTAGTATGCTTCTTTTTTTGTTTGAATTAAAAATCATGAGAGAAACATCAGGCTATTATCAAAATAAAAACAATTAGATTGCGTTAGTTAAGGGCAAAATTTAGTGTTGCAAGTTAAACTTCAAAAAGTGTAGTTTGTTGTTTAAATAATATGGGATTTAAAGGTAGTACAAAAGTTTTGTTTATTTGCAAATAAAAAATGAAATGCTAAGATTTTTCCTTACTACAACTATAATTCTGCTTTTTGGGAATATCGTTTTCGCCCAGCAATATGAGGAAACTCTGAAGTGGCCTCGGAATAAAGACAACGAGAAATCGCAACAGGTAGCTACTTCGAATGTGGAATTATATTTGCGATTCGAGGGGGCTTTTTACCCCAATGCAGAAGCAATGATACCGCATTTCTATAAAACCTACCCCATTTCAAATGCAATTACCCAAAAGGATGAAGTAAGGGTTCAATTTAACCTTGAGAAGTATGAGGATTTAAGTAACGATGAACTTTTGCTTTTAAAAGATACTGACCCCGTTTGGTTGGCTTTAGAACCCTCGTACGATGTGTTTGGAGAGAGGGGGCGAAGTATGTTAATGATTACTGTTCCAGGCATTAGGCGAAATAAGTCAACCGGAAAAATTCAAAAGTTGATCACCTTCAGTTTTTCCATTAACGAAAATCAATCAGTTTCTAAGAAATCCTCCATTGCACTTCCAGCCTTAACCTCGGTTTTGGGGCAGGGTGAATGGTATAAAGTTTCTGTAAGCAAAACGGGTATTTACCGCATTACCTATGCCGAATTACAAAGCATGGGACTTTCGAACTTGCAGAGTGTTTCAGTTTGGGGGCATGGAGGAAAGCATTTGTCGTTCTGGAATAATCAGCCATCGCCCGATGACTTAATTCAAATTCCTATATGGGTTGAAACCGGTAACGATGGCGTGTTTAATCAGGGCGATTACATTCTGTTTTTTGCCGAAGGCCCTGTTACATGGGCATATAATTCCCAGCTGAGAATGCTTACGCATAGCGTTCATGGCTATTCCCCAAAAATAAGCTACTTTGTAACAACTAGCCATTCAAACCCTTTGCGAGTTCAACAGCAGCCGCCTATAACAACCGCTCCAACAAAGATAAGTTCCTCATTCGATGCGCTGGTTTATTTCGAAAGGAACGATACCAATCTAATCAAGTCGGGTAGGCAATGGTTTGGCGAGTCGTTCGATGTTTTTACCAATCGGAACTTTAATACAGGACTTTCGAACCCGGTTGTGGGCGACACCATAAGGGTAAATATTCAAACAGCTGCCCGATCGGGTACTGCCAGTTCCTACACACTAAGGCTCAACGGAAACAGTATGGGAAGTATTCCCCATACTTCAGTGAACCTTTCTGCCGATTACTCCAATTTTGTTTCACTAACAAATAGAACCTTTACCGCACTATTACCTTCGGGCCAGGCACAGCTCGAATTGCAGTTTAACAAACCATCACCTACAGCAAAGGGTTGGCTCGATTACATTACAGTTAATGCCCGACAGAACCTTCAGGTCTCTACATCGCAACTGCATTTTCGCGATGTGAGAACAGTTGGTGCAGGAGACATTTCCGAATTTAGTATTAATACTACCTTGAACGATATTGCTGTATGGGAGGTTACCAGTATTTTTCAGCCTCGCAGGCTTAGCATTAGTTCCATTTCGAACGGAGTCAGTTTCAGAGATGAAACCAGCTCAATTAAAGAATACGTGGTATTTACTCCTTCGCAAGCCTTTGCCGTTGAAATGGTTGGTTCAGTCCCAAATCAGAATATCCATGCACAACTACCACCCCAGATGGTTATTGTTGCTCATCCAAATTTTTTAACGCATGCTCAGGATCTTGCCCAAATCCATAGCGAAAATAGCGGTTTAGTTTCGCTTGTTGTAACTACTGAGCAGGTTTACAACGAATTTTCGGGGGGAAATGCCGATGTGAGTGCCATACGCAATATGATGCGTATGTTTTACCAGAGATCTACCAACGAGGAGGATAAGCCCAAATACCTCTTGCTCTTTGGCGATGGGTCGTACGATAACTTAAGCCAAAATGTATCAAATACCAATTACATACCTACATTTCAGTCGGCTAACTCCATAAATGGTGGTGCTTCATTTGTAACCGACGACTTTTTTGGATTGCTCGATTTGAATGAGGGTGAGGCAACAGGGCTGATGGACATTGGGGTAGGGCGCATTCCCGCATCGTCGCATTCCGATGCCGATGCCGCCATTGCCAAAATTCAAAGTTACCTATCGCCCTCGTCGTTTGGGAGCTGGCATAATGTGCTTTCTTTTATGGCCGACGACCAGGATGGCAATGAGCACATGCGCCAAGCCGATGACATAGCAAAATTTGTTGAAAACAATTACCCACAGTACAATATCGAAAAAATATACTTCGATGCCTACCCTCAGATTACAACCGCTCAGGGGCACAGGTACCCCGATATAACCAACGCAATAAATAACAGGGCCAATTTGGGTGCGCTTATTATGAATTATACCGGACATGCGAATGCACGGTGGTTAGCTCACGAAAAAGTTCTTATGGTGACCGACATCCAGTCGTGGAGAAATTTCAATCGTTTGCCTTTGTTTATTACTGCTACATGCGAGTATAGCCGTTTCGATGATTTTAGTTTAAAGTCGGCTGGCGAACACGTACTGTTTTCGCCTAAGGGCGGTGGAATTGCCTTGGTTTCTACAACCAGGGTTGTGTATTCGTATCCAAACTTCATTTTGAACCAGAATTTTTTTCAAACCGTATTTAGTAGAAATGCTCAGGAACTCGATACACCATGGGGAGGTTATTACACCCTTGGCGAAGTGGTTCGTTTGACAAAAAACTTAACCGGTGGCGACAATAAGAGAAGTTTTATGCTTTTGGGCGACCCCGCCCTGAGGCTCCACTATTCCACAGGCCGGATGGATATTAGTGAAATAAATTCAAATCCCATTTCGGTGCAGTTCGATACCCTAAAGGCTCTCGATAGGATTGAAGTTAAGGGTGTTGCGCAGGCAAGTAGAAATGCCACAATTGAAAATGGTGAGGCGAAGATAACTCTGTTCGATAAGGAACGTACTGTTACAACGTTAACTAACGATGGCGGAAATCCTTTCACTTTCAAAACGCGAGAGAATGTGATTTACAAGGGTCGGTCGAGTGTGATTGATGGGCAATTCCGAGCAGAATTTATAATTCCTAAGGATATTAATTACGGTTTTGGCAAGGGCCGCTTCAGCATGTATGCTACTAACGGTGCGGTTGCATCAAACGGATTTTTTGAGGAATTCATTGTTGGAGGCATAAGCACCAACCCAATAAACGATACCGAAGGCCCATTGATAAATATATTTATGAACGATAGCAAGTTTGTTTCGGGTGGCACTACCGACCCCAATCCCAAACTTCTGGTTATGCTAACCGACAGCTCGGGGATAAACACTACGGGAATTGGCATTGGTCACGACCTTACAGCTACTATTTCAGGCGCTACTACTAGAACCGTTATTCTTAACGAGCATTACCAGGCCGATGTAGATAATTTCAGAAGCGGTAAAGCCCAGTTTCAACTAATTAATCTCGAAAAGGGAACCCATACAGTTAGGGTTAAGGCATGGGATGTTTTTAATAATAGTTCCGAAGCCGAAATCGATTTTGTTGTTCGTTCCGACGAAAAGTTAGAATTAACTCACGTTTTAAACTATCCCAATCCGTTTACTTACAATACCGCTTTCTTTTTTGAGCATAACCAGCCATTCGAAAGCATGGATGTTTCCATTCAAATATTCAGCCCTTCAGGAAAAATTGTAAAAACCATTAACCAACCTACGGTAGCAAATAATGGCTACCGAATAGGCCCGATACCATGGGATGGGCTCGATGATTTTGGCGACCGAATAGGTAGGGGAGTATACTTCTATCGTCTGCGTGTGCGCTTATCGAATGGAAAGTACGCCGAAGCGTACCAAAAGTTGGTAATACTGAAATAGAGTTTGTTCTTTTTTGAAAGGAATAGTTCATGTTATTTTCTAAATTTGCCGTTTAATTGTTTAAAAATCATGATTAGTAATTTTCGTTTCCCAATTTTTCTACTTGTTTTTACAGGTTTGTTTAGTTCCTTAAGCGTTAAAGGCCAGATTGATATTGGCCAATTGGCTGGCGGTAATAACACACTCAAAGTAGCTGTGCCCTTTTTGGTAATAGCACCCGATTCGCGTGCAGGTGCAATGGGCGATGCGGGTGCCGCATCCACCCCTGATGTAAGCAGCCAGCACTGGAACCCTTCAAAGTATGCCTTTGCCGATAAGGAGTGGGGCGTTGCTCTATCCTATACACCTTGGTTAAGGAATTTAATAAACGATATTAACCTTACATACGTTGGGGGGTACATTAAGCTCGACAATATGCAAGCGGTTAGTGCAACTTTACTGTACTTTTCAATGGGCGATATTACCTTCACTAACGAGCAAAATCAGGTAATGCAACAGCATAATCCCAACGAATTCGCTTTCGATGTTGCCTATTCCCGAAAGTTTGCCGATAAAATTAGCGGAGGCATTGCTTTTCGCTACATTCGCTCCGACCTTACAGGTGGCTTTTCGCAGCAAGGACAAGCCTCGGCAAAAGCAGGTAGTGCTGTAGCTGCCGACGTGTCGGCATATTACCAAACTCCATTGAGACTAAAAGATAATAAGGCCGAATTGGCACTTGGTGCCAATATTTCAAATATTGGTTCGAAACTTTCGTACAACGATGAGAAAAAGGACTTCATACCCATTAATATGAGGCTGGGAACCCGTTTTACTTCCTGGCTCGATGAGTACAATAGCGTTTCGTTCCTAGTCGATTTTAATAAGTTGTTGGTTCCAACCCCTCCCATTCGCGATAGGGACGACCCTAGCATTATTCTATTAGGACGTGAGTCGGATGTTCCTGTACCAACAGGCATGTTCCAGTCGTTTTACGATGCTCCCGGCGGATGGAAAGAAGAGTTGCATGAAATAAGTTACGCTGTAGGACTAGAATATTGGTATTCGGGGCAGTTTGCTATTCGTGGTGGCTATTTCGATGAACATGTGAACAAGGGTAACCGTAAGTACTTTACGCTGGGTGCCGGCCTGAAGTACAACGTTTTTAATCTCGATATTGCATACTTAATCCCACGCACCGGACAGTCGAACCCACTAGCCAATACCTACCGCTTCTCGTTATCGTTTGAGTTTGAAAGAGCCCGTAAGGGGCGTAAATAGTTTACCATGAGAATTGGTATAGGATACGATGTTCATGCGCTAGCCGAAGGAAACGAACTTTGGCTTGGTGGTATTAAGGTTGAACATAGTAAGGGTGCCATAGCCCATTCCGATGGCGATGTACTTATTCACGCCATTTGCGACGCTCTGTTAGGAGCTGCAGCACTTCGCGACATTGGGTTCCATTTTCCCGATACCAGCAACGAATTTAAGGGTATTGATAGTAAGACTTTGCTTAGGAAGGTTGCTGAACTTCTGAAAACGCATGGCTACGCCATTGTAAATATCGATTCCATAATTTGCTTGCAAAAACCTAAAATAAAGGAATACATTCCCCTAATGCAGCAAACTCTCGAAGGGGTGCTGGGCTTGAAACCCAGAACAGTTTCCGTAAAAGCTACAACTACCGAAAAGTTAGGTTTTGTGGGAAGAGAGGAAGGTGTGTCGGCTCAAGCAGTCGTGCTACTAAATGAAATTGTTTAGGTTATGACTAAGAAAACATTGGTGCTGGGAGCTAGCAATAAACCCGGAAGGTTTTCACTTCTTGCCTTAAAAAAGTTGGTCGAAAAGGGTGTCGAAGTGGTTGCTATTGGTTCCCGCGAGGCCATTGTTGATGGGGTTCAGATAGTAACTTACCCCATACATTACCCCGATATACACACGGTTGCACTTTATTTGAGTCGAAAAAATCAAAAAGATTATATCAACTATATTCTACATCTTAACCCCAAACGAATAATATTCAACCCCGGCACCGAAAATCAGGAACTCTTCTTACTAGCTAAAGAGAAGGGCATTGAAGTACTTTACGATTGCACTTTAGTAATGCTGAGTACTGGAGAATATTAGGCCATTCTTTATGGGCAATCCTCTAAATATTTAAATTCTTAGGATTGGTTACTTTTTCTTTCAGCAGGGTATAGTTTAGCACCTCATTAATATGATCGACATATTTAAACTTTAGCCCTTCGATGTAAATGCCTTTAATTTCCGAAACGTCCTTTTCATTCTGTTTCGAAAGGATTATTTCGGTTATGTTGGCGCGTTTGGCTGCTAAAATTTTCTCTTTTATACCACCAACCGGTAGCACTTTACCCCTAAGCGTAATTTCGCCTGTAAGGGCAATGCCCTTCAAAACCTTACGTTGCGTAAATGCCGAAGCAAGCGAAGTCACCATAGTAATTCCAGCAGATGGACCATCCTTGGGTATTGCACCCTCGGGGACATGAAGATGAACACTCCACTTTTCGAAAGTTTCGGGGGCAATTTGTAATTTGTCGCCGAGCGACTTAATAAGTTGTAGAGCAATAACAGCCGATTCCTTCATAACTGCCCCCAGATTGCCTGTTATTGTAAGGTCGCCTTTGCCCCGGCTAAGCGATGTTTCAATGAAAAGAATTTCGCCCCCTGTTTCGGTCCAGGCCAAGCCGGTAACAACCCCGGCAAGGTCGTTGCCCTGGTATGTGTCGGGCGAGAAACGGGGGGCTCCAAGAATTTCTTTAAGGTCGGCAACCTTAACAGTTTTTGCGTAGGCTTCGTCGAAAGCAATTTTCTTAGCATAGTGCCTAACGATTTTAGCAATCCGTTGGTTTAACTTTCGAACGCCACTTTCGCGCGTATAGCCTTCAATTGTTGCCTCAATGGTTTTTGGTGCTATGGTTAGTTGTTTGTGCGACAAACCATGCTCAGTTAGCTGGTTGGGAATCAGGTGGCGCTTGGCAATTTCAACCTTTTCCTCCCGGATGTATCCACTCACCTCAATGAGTTCCATTCGGTCGCGCAGCGCAGGATTAATAGTGGCAATATTATTTGCAGTAGTTATAAAGAGCACCCTCGAAAGGTCGTACTCAACTTCGAGGTAATTGTCGTGAAAGGTTGAATTTTGCTCAGGGTCGAGTACCTCGAGCAGTGCCGATGCGGGATCTCCGTGAAAGTCCTTCCCAATTTTATCAATTTCATCGAGTATGAAAACGGGGTTAGACGACTTAACCTTCTTGATGTTTTGAATGATTCGGCCGGGCATAGCTCCAATGTACGTTTTCCTATGTCCGCGAACCTCTGCTTCGTCGTGGAGGCCTCCCAGCGAAATGCGAGCGTATTTTCTGTTAAGGGCACGTGCAACCGATTTGCCAAGCGATGTTTTTCCAACTCCAGGAGGGCCGTAAAGGCAAATAATAGGCGCCTTCATGTCGCCTTTCAACTTAAGCACCGCAAGGTGCTCAAGTATACGTTCTTTCACCTGCTCAAGTCCGAAATGGTCCTCGTCGAGAATTTGTTGAGCTCGCTTCAGGTCGAAGTTATCGTTGGTATACTCATTCCAGGGAAGATCTAAAAGCAATTGAACGTAGTTTAGTTGAACTGAGTACTCTCCGGCCATAGGGTTCATACGGCTAAGTTTGTTCACTTCTCGATTGAATACCGTTTCAACCTCCTTGCTCCACATCTTCTCCTTTGCTTGTTTCTTTAGCTCCTCAATTTCTTGTTCTACAGGGTTGCCTCCCAATTCGTCCTGAATGGTTTTCATTTGCTGGTGAAGGAAGTATTCGCGCTGCTGCTGACTCAGGTCGTTGCGGACTTTGCTTTGGATATCGTTTTTAATCTCTGCCATTTGAAGTTCCCGCGAAAGGAAATGGAGCAACTGAATGCTTCTATTCTTCAGGTCGTTTTTCTCGAGCAGCTGCTGCTTGTCGCCCGAGGGGAACTCCATGTTGGAGCAAATGAAGTTTATGAGGAAGTAATTGTTATCGATGTTTTTAACTGCAAACCCTGCCTCCTGGGGCATATTAGGAGTTAGGTTAATAATTTTTAATGCATAATCCTTAATTGAACTTATAAGGGCCTTGAACTCCCTGTCGGTTTCATCAATATTTTGGTCGGTAAGCACCTTAATCTTAGCCTGAAAGTAGGGCTCAAATGTAACGAACTGCTCCACTTCAAAACGATAAATACCCTGAAGAATAACCGAAGTGCTGCCATCGGGCATTTCTAATACCTTCAGCACTCGGGCAATAGTTCCCAGCGAATAGAGGTCTGAAAAGGTTGGCTCCTCATTGGTTGCATCGATTTGAGAAACAGCGCCTAAAATGCGGTTTTTCTGCGACAGATTCTTAATTAGCCTAACCGATTTATCGCGACCAATGGTAATTGGCAGTACAATGCCCGGAAAGAGTACCGTATTACGAAGAGCTAGAATGGGAATTGTAGTTGGAACATCGGATATTTTAACGTCGGCTATCTCATCGGTAATTAAGGGAATGAAATCGGCTTCAGTATCCATAGTATCGGTTAAGTTGGGGCTTACAATTTTAACTTCGTATTTATTGCTCATGATTAATTATGTGAAAAAAGTATTCGAATGCATGACAAAATGGCTCCAGTGCGGAAGGCTTTGTATTGATTTGCTTACTTGGCAATGGTTATGCCAAAAGCAAATTACTTTTGGAAAGCGCTTGTTTCGTTATAAATGTGTGTCAGAATTTCCGAGTCAATACTGGATAGGTCTATTCCTCTACGTTCCATAACTTTTGTGGCTGTTTCGAGGGCCTTATCGATTTTATAATCGGTAAAACCTTGGGCTCCACCCCATGAAAAGCTGGGAATGAAGTTTCGAGGAAAGCCATCGCCAAAAATATTGGCACTTACCCCTATTACCGTTCCCGTGTTAAACATGGTATTTATGCCACATTTCGAATGGTCGCCCATTATGAGCCCGCAGAATTGAAGCCCCGTATCGATGAACCCTTTTTTAACATAGTCCCAAAGTTTAACCTGGGCGTAGTTGTTTTTTAGGTTGGAGCAATTGGTGTCGGCTCCCAAATTGCACCATTCACCAATTACCGAGTTGCCCAAAAAGCCATCGTGCGCTTTATTAGAAAATCCAAAAATCACACTGTTATTTACCTCTCCGCCAACCTTACAGAAAGGGCCAATGGTTGTAGGTCCATATATTTTTGCACCCAATTTCAGTGCAGATTGCTCACAGAGTGCAAACGGCCCTCGTACCAAAGAGCCTTCCATCACTTCGGCATGGTTGCCTATGTATATAGGGCCAGTGCTGGCGTTTAATACAGAGCATTCAACGGTTGCACCTTCCTCAATAAAAATTCGGCCAGGGTTCATTACGGTGTTGGTTGAAGGGATGGGCTCCGATTTCCGATTTTTTGTAATAAGTTCGAAATCAGCCTCAATTGCCTGCCCGTTCAACGAAAAAATATGCCAAGGGTGAATTATTTCTGTAAATTGGTTTGTATACTCCACATGCTTAGTAAAATGCGAAGGGGCAGGCGAGTATCCTGCTGAGGGTTTGCTGTTTAATTTGCAGGCAATTACCGTTCCCTTGCTTACTAAAGCCGATTCGAGAGGCAAATTTAGTATTGTTTCAACCAGCTTAGAGCCAGGAAGAACACCGCCATTAATTAACGTGTAAGCGCCTCTTTGTCTGGCAGTTGGAAATTTTTTCGAAAGATATTCAGTTGTGAGGTGACTACACTTGGCACCAAGCACTCTTTCCCATTTTTCACGAATGGTGAGGATACCTACCCTTATTTCAGCAACGGGGCGAGTGAACGTAAGTGGGAGCAGGTGATTACGACGATGGTCGTCGAAAAGTACGAATAAACTATTCATGGTACTACAAGTTTATTGAAACGGATGAAAGCAAAGGTAACCTATTAGGTTATCTGTGCAAAATAAAAAAGCTCCCACTACGGGAGCTTTTTTATTTTGCAGCCTGTTTTGAGGGGCGACAATTACTTGGCGCTCTTGTCCATGTGTTTTTTGTACTTGTTCATGAACTTGTCTACGCGACCGGCGGTATCAACTAGTTTCATCTTTCCAGTGTAGAATGGATGCGAAGTGTTTGAGATTTCCACTTTGTAAAGAGGGTAAGTAACGCCGTCAATGTCGATGGTTTCCTTGGTGTTTACGGCCGATTTGGTAACGAAAACATGCTCGTTCGACATGTCTTTGAAGGCTACCAGTCGGTAATTCTTTGGATGGATGTCCTTTCTCATTTTATTATATGTTTTGCTTTTAATTCAAAAACTATATTACGGGCTGCAAAATTATGAAGCATTTTGATAATAACAAAATTAACGTGCTGTTTTTTTCCAAAATGCGAAGGTTGTTGTTTCGCTTAATTTCTGCGCGACAATTTGGCAAGGAGTTTCAGGAATTCGATGTAAAGCCATATTAGTGTTACCATTAAGCCAAATGCACCGTACCATTCCATGTATTTTGGAGCTCCCATATTGGCACCCTTTTCAATAAAATCGAAGTCGAGAATTAGGTTCAGGGCAGCAACTCCTACAACCACCAAACTTATACCGATACTTAAGGGGCTGCTGTCGTGCATGAACGACATGGAAATACCAAAGAACGATGCGATGAACGAAATGAAATACATTAAGGCAATGGCTCCGGTTGCAACAATTACACCCGTTTTAAATTTAGCTGTGGCTTTAATGGTGCCAGTTTGGTAGGCCAAAAGCATAAGGAAGAAGGTAGCGAAAGTTAGCCCAACCGCCTGCATAACAATTTGCCCGGTATACTGGGCTGCCATAAAGGCAGAAAGGCCTCCCAGCAGCAAACCCTGGAGTATTGAGTATAATGGAGCGGTATAGGGTGAGTATTTAGGAGCAAAAACAGTTATTAAAGCGGTAACAAGACCACCAATACCCCCAACAATCATCCATGTAGTCATTTTGGGTATTGCTAGTTCTGGAACGGTGCTAAAGAAAAGGTTCCAGGTGTATACAGCACCCAGAATCACCAGTAGAAGCATAAGCATCGATTTCTGAGCGGTTCCCTTTACGGTCATTGTAGTGCTGCTAAATTCGGTTCGGGCGCGCGAAAAAATTTGTTCGCTAAAAGCGGGGTTCGATGAGTTAAACATATTCGAAAAGTTTAGTTAGTCGGCACAGGCTAAACAAACCATGTTCCAAAAGGTTTTCATGTCAAAACGACGTTTTTAGTTTTTCTAATCAAATTCGAAAAGAAGCTGATTGCCAATCCATGCTTTTATAGCGCTTTGCGATTCGGCAAGCCTGATGGCTGTTGCATGAGTTTTTGTTAATAAATTTTCGCTTCGGTAAGCAATTTGCCTTAGCGCACCCACAGCGTAGCCTGTATAATTGAATTCTTGCTCGTTGGGAAGGTTCTCAACCAGATCGAAATAGGCTTCGAATGCTGCATCCTTTACTTGTGGGTCGGTGGCTTTTCGCATGGCAATTATTAAGCCGGCCTTAATGAGCAATGGGTCGTCGCTTAAGCACCACTCAATGCTGCGGGAAAGGGAGGCATCTGCTTTCCAGAAAAGGTTTGAGCAGGTTTGCTCAACAATTTCAATGTTTTTGAAATGCTTGCTCCATTCGTCTATTTGTTCGCCCGAAACCTGCTGGGGATCGTCGATCATGGTTGCTAGTATTTTACATTCCCTAATGTCTTGCTCATATAGGGCTAGTGCCAGCGAGTGGTCCCCTTTATAGTCAATCGATATTTCTTTGAGATGGGGGATAGAAACTCCATAGTTAACGGGATATATAATGCCTAACCTTCGCATAGAATCCTCCGTTTCACCATTACGGAGGTGTCGAATTTTAGAAACTACTTCGAGTACTATCTCAATAGGTGCCATTGTTTATTTAGTTTATTAGTAAAAACCTCGATACCAAGTATGATGCAGCTAAAACGATACTCCAAAGAGCATACTCTTTTATGGGGATATATTGGTTGGGTTTAATATCATGTGCTTTATAAAGATAGGAAGCAATTAGGATTTTCTCCGTCATAAAAGCAACTACAGTTGCCATGGCTATCCCTTCAATGCCCCACCATTGCATCCATAATAAACTGAGAGAAACATTTATAATAAGTTCAATAAAAGCAATAGCTACGAGCGGAGCAGTTTTACCCATGCCAATTGCCACGGATTGCGGAAATACTAGCCTGCTCGAAATTAGAAGCAAATAAATCATAAAAATATAGCTGCTGGCTTCAAATTCGGTACTGAAAACTATCCCGTAAAGAGTTTTAGCAGAGAACATGAGTAGAATTGAAGCCGGGAACAGCCACCGCATAAGATTGCGAGAACGATTACGAAGTTGGGTAAGAGCAATGCCCAAATTATTTCCAAAAAGAGGAAGAAGCGCAGTACTAAGCCCGTTGGCAAGGAGCAGTGTAAGTGGGAAATCTTTTGCTCCATAACGATAAAGCGCAAATACGCTCGATGAGTAAAAGGTGGTTATTATAATTGTGTCGGCAAAATTTGCCGAATTTCCTAATAGGTATTTTATTGATAGCGGAAAACTTTGCTTCAGCCATTTGGCAATAAAGCCGAAATGTATGCTAAGCGTTGAATGTTTGCCAATGAGTACCGCAAGCCAGGCAATTCGAAATAAAGATATGGCAACTAATCCCCCAATGGCTTCTTTAATCCCCAAATTAAAAAAAATGGGCGTAATAACACAAGCAATCTGTAATACATGGCTCACAAAGCCATATAAAATCATTTTTTTGGGTTTGTTTAGAAGGAGATAAACAAACTCGGTAAGTTGCCCCATTGAACTTAATATGGTATATGCCATTGCAAGTTTAAAGAACGGGAAGCTACTAAGAGATTCTGTTTTGCGAAGAATATTTTCGAGTAAAAAGCCTAACCCACCAGAAGCAATGCTCAGAACGGAAATGGTTACGGAGATGTTGAAAAAAGCAGAAGTTTTTTCAATTCCATTGGTTTTGGAATAAAGCGGTAAGAATGCCTGAATGCAACCATTTAACCAGTAAAAAGTTAGTAGGTTCGATAGGAAAAGCGCACTTTCGAAAAAGCCAATTTTAGAGGAAGATATGCCAAGTTTAACAAGTGCAATATTAATGATAATGAGGCTTCCAAAACGAATAATCTGAAAGAGTTGAAGCGCTCTAACGTTGTCAATATTGAACCTAGTGGATTTCATGAACCAATTTGAATGCTAATATAACCAAATACTATTTCTGGAAGTTTAGCAGAGGCATTTCAAATTAGTAAAAACGATAAAAAAAATTAGAAAGCTTTGGAGCATCTAAAAAATAATTATCTTTGCACCCGTTAAATGGTGGATGTAGCTCAGTAGGTTAGAGCATCAGATTGTGGTTCTGAGGGTCGCCGGTTCGAGTCCGGTCTTCCACCCAAGGGTCTCGGCTTCCGAGGCCCTTTTTTTGCTGACGCAAATCATCAAATATATTAGTTTATTTCTTGCAATTCTTTGTTTGGTGTTGTATTTTAGTTGCTGCATACCAAGGGGTTTGATGGATAAGACTAAAACTATACTCAATCAGGTGGCCGACATGTACATGGCGGCAAATCCTAATTTCTTCTATGCCCAGTCTGTTTTTTTCCCTGTTTATATGTGTACAGATTTTCCTGAACCCTTTATCAGCATATACCACATTCAGGTCGACCAAATAGATATTCGCCTAATTGAACAGGATGGCGAATCGGTCGCCTTGAGTTCAAAGGCTTGTTTCTTTTTTAAAAGCTAATCTGTTGTTTCGAATGCGAATACCAGTTTTAATGGCTTTTGTAGCCATTTTTTTTAATGTCAGTGCACTGGCTCAAAATACAGCACTGCTGATTATCGATATTCAAAACTTTTATTTCCCGGGAGGTTCTACACCTCTTGTTGAACCCCAGGCAGCAGCAGATAATGCTGCCAAAGTAGCCGATTTCTTCCGGAGCAATAATATGCCCGTTATTCATGTTAAGCACGTGTTCGAACCTGGTGGTGAAATTCATGCTACGGTTCAACCCCACGAGGGTGAAGCTGTTTTTGAAAAGAAGAGCGTAAACGGTTTTGTAGGTACGGGTTTAAAGGAGTATTTAGACTCGAGAAGTGTTAAAAACATTGTAGTTTGTGGTATGCAAACCCATATGTGCGTTGAAGCTGCTGTTAGGGCCGCATCGGATTTTGGTTATAGCGTAACGCTAATTCACGACGCCTGTGCCACCAGAGACCTTAAGTGGTTCGACTCTGTTATTATGGCCAAGTACGTACATGAATCGACCCTTGCTACTCTGCGCAGCTACTGCAAAGTTATGAGTGCAGAAGAGTTCCTTGCAAAGTAGTTGTAAATTCTACCTGAAGGTAGGCTGTGCAAATGCTTTGACATCGGAATCGGTAATTTCTTTGTCGCAAAGTATAATAAGCCGCTCAATTACATTGCGAAATTCCCTAATATTTCCGCTCCAAGAATTTTTCTTGAGTTCCTCAAAGGCTTCGGTGGTAATAGTTTTTACGGGCATTCCGTACTCTTCGCAAATTTGCTCGACAAAGTGTTTGGCCAGAAGTGGAATGTCGTCGAGCCGATTCTTTAGCGAAGGAACCTGAATTACAATTACGCTCAACCGATGAAATAGGTCTTCGCGGAAATTACCCATTTCTATCTCTTTCTGAAGATTTTTGTTGGTGGCTGCTAATATGCGTACATTAACATTTATATCCTTGTCGCTGCCAACTCGGCTAATTTTATTCTCTTGTAATGCCCTGAGCACCTTGGCTTGCGCACTTAGGCTCATGTCTCCAATTTCATCCATAAACAGGGTTCCACCATCGGCCTGTTCAAATTTTCCTTTTCGTTGCTTGATTGCCGATGTGAATGCGCCCTTCTCGTGTCCAAACAGTTCGCTCTCAATTAGTTCCGATGGTATGGCGGCGCAGTTTACTTCAACAAACGGCATATGGGCACGTGAACTCTTCTCGTGTAGCCATTTGGCTACCAATTCTTTGCCTGTTCCATTTTCGCCTGTAATTAATACTCTTGCATCGGTAGGTGCAACTCTGTCAATCATTTCCTTAACCTTAGCAATAGGTGCCGATTCGCCAACAATATCGTATGCCTTGGTTACTTTTCGTTTCAGAATTTTGGTTTCCTTAATAAGCGTATTCTTGTCGGTAGCGTTTCGAATGGTTATTAGTATTCGATTCAGGTCGAGGGGTTTTTCAACAAAATCGAAAGCTCCCTTTTTAATTGCATCCACAGCAGTTTCAATATTGCCATGACCTGTAATCATGATAACGGGTACCTCCCCCGAAAGTTCCATCAGCTTGTCGAGAACCTCTATGCCGTCCATTTGTGGCATTTTTATGTCGCATAAAACCGCATCGAAACTATCCTTTTTAAATAGTTCAATGCCCGCAATGCCATCTTCGGCTAATTCTACCTCGTGGCTTTCGTATTCAAGTATTTCCTTTAGGGTGTTGCGAATGGCTCTTTCATCGTCAATTACCAAAATTTTCGGCATAGTTCAAGGGTTTGTGTTCGTGCAAAAGTAGCTAAAACATTGGCAGTTTTACTAGTAGTTTGAGAATACCTTTTCACCTAAGGGCGAAACAATGAGGTACTTCATTCTGTTCGATCTATTTCCGGGGCTATCTTCAAGGCTTACCAGGTTGAATTCGGTACTCGAAAGTGTAAAAACCCGGTTGATAAATAGGGTTCTATCGGTTTCAATTTGCCTGTGAGCAAGTAGTGAACCATTATTTGAGAATGTGAAAACCGCATGCGACCAACTATTGGCAGCTAAACCAGCTGTTTTACGTTGTTCCTCGGTACTGTACCATTCGTAATTGGCAAAAACCAGCAGCTTATTATCGGCTTTTAAAATTTCCAGAATTTGTCCCTGCAGGTCGAGGGCATTGCTCCAAGCCAAATTCCCAACCGAATCGGTTTGGCAAATAACGTAAGAATTGAAAAGTTTGGGGTTGTCGCTATAATTACGGCCAAAAGCCATTATGCTTTGTTGCCCAATCTCGTCGAAGTTAAGGTAAGCAGGAGCGAGTTCTATGGCAATTCGGGTTGAGTTAAGTTCTTTGCCATTGTTGTCGAGCCGAACCAAAGTATTCCGATGCTTACTGTCGATAAATCCGGAAACAATAACAATGCATCCGTTATCGAAACCAATAACAAATGGAGCCTTATCGCCAGAAGGGAGTGCATCCTTTCCCTTTGCTCCTATTTCCCGAAGCCATTCTATTTTTTTTTCTTTATCAATTTTAGCCACAAAGGCCATTGTGACATTTCCGGGTCGTTTTATGAAGCCAGCAACATAATTGGGTAGCCCTTGTGCATATGAAACGAACTGGGTTACATGGGATGTTTTTGCATACTCTGGGCTGTTTTCATCTATTGGATATAGTGGAATATTAACACCTCTTGCGGCACTTGCCATTCCCATTGAGTTTCTATAGCTCTGTTCGGCTTCGAGGTAGCTGGCGAAGTTGGATAAATCGGTATCGAACGAACGACTCAACTGTTCAGATTCCTGTCGATAAAAATTTTTCAGGCCCGTTTCACCCTGGTATTGCGTCATGAAAAAATCGTTGAATCGCTTTATTTTTTCAGGCACAATCGCTTTGTTGAACAATTGAAGGTTCTCATTCGTACTTTTATACTGCATGGCTAAGCGATTATAGTACCGCACCTTTCGGCTCATATGGGCGGTAGTGCTATCCGTGGTTTGGTTTAATTCCGATTTACTTAAAGTTAGAAAGTCTTGTCGCGAGTCTAAGTACTTAAAGAGTTCGCGTACCAGCGAACTGTTATCGTATTTGCCTAGTTTAAAGAGGAATAGTTCATCGAAAGATTTTAGTTTGGTATCGGATTCGAGTGTGGTTGCTAATGATATTCTTCGTTTGTTGTCGGCAAAGGTTCGGTTTATTGAGTTAATTTCCTGACGGAGCGGTACTATTTCTTTGTTGTAAATCTCGAGGTACTCGTCTGCCCATTTTTCGTAATTCCAAATATCGAAAGTATCTTTTAAGAAATCGCTATTGGTTAGCCCATCGAGCCGAAATGTTTCAATATCCCTGATTCTGTATGTTTGGTTGTATCGCCCAATGGGAAATGCTCTTATGAGTTTGAGGTATTCGTTAAAGTTCGAAATGCATTGGTTGTATTCGGTTTTTAGCGAAGCAAGCATGCCCAAATATTCCGAATCAGTTTGAAGCAGGGCTTCGCTATAGTTTTCGAAACGGTTATTAATCTCATTGAAAATACGAACCGCCTTGTTGTAGTTATCTTTCGATTTTCGAAGGGTTTCGAATATGATAGACGTTGAGTCCTTGTAGTTTTTACAAAAATCTAAACGCTGGTTGAGGTAGGCAATAACATCTTCGGTTTCAATTTTTTTGCCAGGTTGTGCAATGGGTAGGTTGGCATAGTACTCTCTGGTTCGTCGAACCTCATTGGCCTGAAGGTACACCGGGAATAAACCGTAGTAAAGCACCGCATTATTTGCCCAATAGTTTAGGTATTCGAACTCTCTAAGTGGATCAATATTTTTAAACATTTGCTCCGATACATGCCCCAGCTGAATGTATGTGTTGGAGAAATAAGGATCCTGCTGTTGAAATTTGTAAAGAAGTGAAAAGGCGTTTAATGGGGAAAGATTGGGCAATTGCTTATATATGTCGTCGTAACGGAGCGCTTGTGCCTTTGCGTTCAACCCTATGGAGCAAAGAGTAATAATTAACGGAACTGTTACGAAACTTTGAATGGTTGATTTTGAATAATTTTTCATGGCAATTGGATCGTTATAATTGATTAATTGCTTTCTGCAGAGTAAGTGCCATCCTCCCTAACTTCGAGAATGTTGAATTCAACCCTTCGATTCAAAGCCCTATTTTCATCGGTTGTGTTAGGTACCATGGGTTTCTTCATTCCGTAACCCTTCGAAACAATTCTGTCGGTGGGTATGGCATTATCGAGCAAGTAGTTTACAACCGATTGGGCACGCTTTTCAGAAAGCGTAAGGTTGTACCTGTCGCTTCCTACATTATCGGTATGGGCACCAATTTCAATAACTATGGCGGGGTTGTCTTTCAGCAGCTGAACAACCCGATTGAGCTCGGGAAACGATTCGCTAGTGAGCTCTGCAGAGTTGCTTCCAAAGTTTATGTTGTTAAGCCGAATTGTTGTTTTTGCTTTGAGCGAAACAAGTTCGGCTTTGAGTTCGCTGGTTTCCTGTTTGCCAAGGTCAACAATCTGATTATGGAACGAATAACCTTGTGCACCCCTAATGGTAAATTCGTACTGATCGCCTTCGCGAAGCATGGCAGTTATTTTCCCATCTTTCACATCCTTGGCGCTGAAGAATATAGTTTCTTCGCGATTCAGATTGGTAATAACTACTTCAGCCATTACTCCCTCTTCGGTGTCCTTGTCGGTAATAACAATATCGAAAGCTTTTTTTCGTGGAACAAGTGGTAGGTTGCGCTCAAATTTGGCAAAAACAATATCGCCAGTTAGGTTGAAATCGAATGAATTGGACTCAAACTTTTCGGCCTCGGCCGTAATAATGTATTGTTGCCCCATAGGAATTGAAAAAGAGAATATACCGGGAGCCAATGGAATGCCCTCAATCCTTTTTCCTTTTTGGGTTGGGTTTTCAGCGTAAACCCTTGCTTCTAATGGGCGGAATATTTCATTATCGTATACAGCAAGCACCAATTCAATTTTTTGAAAAAGTTCAATGGTTTCAGGGTTAGTTATCTTTTCGTCCTCTTTACGATAGTCGAGTTGAAAACTGGCAAATGAGAATCCTTGCTTGCGAATATCGACAATGTAGTTTTGCCCGTCGAGAAGAGGAATTTCGAATTCCCCCGATAATTTGCCGCTCGAAAATTTTCCAATTACTGCGAGAGTAGTAGGATCGAAAACGGTGAGCTCAGCCTCAATGGGTTGCTTGCTTGCCAGATCAATTATTTTGCCACGCGAAACTATGGTTTTTTTAGGCATTAGGTTTTCGTCTAGTTGTACTCTGAAAATACTTCCTACAGGTATTTTTTTTACAACTGAGCGTTTAAGGTAATACAGATTACCCTTTGTTAGCTGTGGTAGTATTCGCAAGTCCTCATCAATGCCTAAATCAATTTTCTTGGGTAATAGCCAGCTATCCTTTAAAATTTCTTGGGTGAAATATAAATTGAAACCCTCCTTGGCATTGGCCGTTTCAACTGCCGAGAAGTAAAGGGTTCTCCCATCGATTGCAATACGAGCAGCATGTTCGCAGCCCCGGTTTATTTGCTCGTGCAAAACCGAAGGTGCATCCCACTTACCCAATGGATTTTTTTGTGCCATGTATATTGCTTGGCAATTAGGACTTTCTTTAGGTTTTCGAATATCGATTGCGGCAACTTCGCGAGTAAAAAACATTCTTTCTTCCCCAGCACCGATACTGGGGAATAGTTCATTAGTACTTGTATTAATGGGTTCTCCTATGTTTTTAGGTGAGCTCCAGCCCTTTGCAGTTTTTTCGGAGAAGTAAATGTCGAGCCCACCCTTTGTATCGGGGAAATTTGCATGGTAGTATAGTTTTCTACCATCGAAACTCATGAAAGGACCTGCAATTTCGAATCCCTCGCCAAAGTGAACATTTATGGTTTCGAGCGGATTGGGTTCTGTCCAGTTTCCTTCCTTCAAATAGGATTCATACAACTGATTGCGCCCAATAATTGTAATTGACATGACCATGTAGTCCTCGGAAGGGCTTATGGTGAAACTGGTAATATTTTCCCATGTTCCAACCCGTTCGGGAAACGAAGCAGCTAAGAGTAATTGGGGCGTAAAAAATAAATAAAAAATTACTACCAGTACCCTGAACCACATATTTTGGTCTTGAATTTTCATTTGCAATTCATATTTAATTAATTGGTAGTATAGAAAAAGCTATTTATTGAACATTAAAGTTAAGTTTTTTTTACAAACGTTACACAGTATCGCTAAAATAAGTGGTAATGTTATGTTTATCAATAGGTGAGAAGCTTAATTTTATGATTTTTAATGTATCTTTAACAAACCTTGTTAAATAACGAAAGGAGCAAACCAATGAAACTGCGAATCGGAATTTTTACCATTATTCCCATTGTTTTTATTGGGTTTTTAGCAAATGCCCAGCAAAACCTAGGGGCACTTAAGGCGAAACTTCTAGAGCAATCAACCGAATTGGGTCGCATGCACGTTAGCCTTGAAATTGGTAATGCTTTTCTTCAGCATAACTCCGATAGTGCCCTTTACTGGTATAATCGTGTTTTACCACAAATCTTCCAAGACTCTTTACAGTTTTCCGAATGGGTTAGCCAAGCCGAAAATGCAACTAAGTACTATGTTGCAGTTTCACTAGGCTATTCAGGTGTAATTATGCTTAAAAAGGGTAACCCTTCCGAGGCCACCAGCAGGCTTAATGGGGCCATCAGGTTGGCAATAAGTATCGATCAGCATCAACTTGCACTGTATTGTAGCGATAATGCAGCGGTTGAACTAGCTAAACAGAAGGATTATGAAAAGTCGATACCCTATTTCGAAAAGTCGTTGGCTCTTTACCAAAAGTTAAATAATCCGCAGGGAATAGGCTTCTGTTTGAGCAATTTGGGTGCTATTTGTGCTAACGGGGGAGCTTTCTACAAGGCCGCAAATTACTACGAACAGTTATTGAGCCTTCAGGGAGGGGCACAGGTTAATGCCGATGGTGTCGCCGAACTTATAAACATTGCACAGTTGTATCAAAAACTCGAAGAGCATAGCCGATCGAACAGTTTTTTAGAAAACGCTCTGGAGTTATCAATCAAAATTGGGTATAACGATGCGCTAGGTATAATATACTCAGCGTTGGGATCGAACTATTTTAAAATGGGTAAATTGGCTGAGTCGGGAGTGACCTACCAAAAACTTGCAGCAATTTCGGTTCAAACAAACAATAAAAGGGATCAACTTTTAGCGCAGCAGAATTTGGCAGCGATAGAGTATACGCAAGGTAATTTCGAAAAAAGTTTGGAGCATTGGGAGGGAGCGTTTGCATTGTCAATGGAAATGGGTAATGGCCCAGCTGTGCTCGATGCTCTGCTCAATATAAGCAATATACACTACCATTTGAAAAACTTCGCAAAAGCATCGGAGTATTATGAACAATATATTTCGGTTAGCAAACAAATTGGCGATATTAAAACGCTAGCCAACTCTTACCTTAATGCGGGAGAAATGCAGGTTAAAGCAGGAGGGTTTGATAAAGCACGTGAGTACTTTGGACAAGCACTCGATATATACAACCAAAATAATGATGCAAGCGGAATTGCTTCGGCCAATATTGCCATTGGGCAATCATTCCTGTTGCAGCAACGTTTCCAGTCGGCTACCGGTTTCTTCAGCGCTAACATTGAAAGGGGGCAAGAAATTGATGAGAAGCTATTGGCCGATTCTTATCAGGGTAAAGCCGATGCCCTCCGGGCCCAGGTTCAGTATTTGGCAGCGCTCGATTTATATATTAAAGCCCTAGTTATTCGAGAAAAAATGAATGATGCCAATCAGGCTACCGCATGCTTAAACTCATTAGGTTTTATTTACGAGGTAACCGGAAATATTCCCAAATCTCTCGAATCGTACGAAAGGGCTCTTCAGTTGGCCAGTAGTCAGGGTAACAAGGAAGGTCTTTCAGCTATTTACAATAACTTAGGGATAGTTTATAGGCGATTGGGCGATTTTAATAAAGCACGCGACTCCTACGAAAAGGCACTAGAAATATTTTTAATTGATAAGAACCTCGAAGCAGCTTCTTACGCATACAATAATTTGGGTATTGTATACGAGAAATTAGGTGATTTTACTAAGGCCAACGAGTATTACGAGAAATCGCTAGAAATAAAAGAGAGCGGACAGGACAAGCAAGGGCTTGCGACTAGTCTTATGAACATAGGAAATGTTTACAAGCACCTGAAAAACTATAGTAAAGCGGAAGAGAACTATATGCGTTCCCTTGCCTTAAGCGAGGTTATTAGCGACCGGCAGGGGATGGCATTGGCATTGGGGAGCATTGCCTCGTTAGCCATTGAAAGTAAAAATTACGAGAAGGCTATTGAGTATGCCAATAAAAGTTTGGCTATTGCTAAGGAAATCGACTTGCAAAATGCAATAAAGGAGTCGTACAGACAAAAGGGCTGGGCCTACGCTTTAATGGGAGTTTCGGAGTGGGCCGAGGAAGCCTATTTGAATTTAATAGAAATGAACTATGCCGAGATCAATCGTAATTTCTCAGTGCTTTCCGAGAGCGAAAAGGAGTTGTTTTACAAAACGTTAGCGCTCGACTTCGATCGTTTCCACTCCTTTGCTTTAAAGCGTCAGCATTCGAACCCAGCAATAATGCACGATGTATATAATAATATTCTCAGAAATAAAGGGTTGCTCTTAAAGTCGAGCACCTCAATGCGCAATGCCATTCTGAGCAGCAACAATAATGAGCTGATTGAAAGTTTTGAGCGATGGATAATGCTTCGACAGGAAATTGCCAAACTGTATGCCCTACCTGCCGAAGAGCGTAAGGTAAAGCCCGAGGAATTGGAAAAGCAAGCCAATAACCTTGAGCGCATGCTCGTTAGAAGTTCGTCGGAGTTTAGCGACTTCGACCGTTCGATGCGTATAACATGGACCGACATACGCAATAAAATGAGCGAGGGGGAAGCAGCCATTGAGTTTACCCATTTTATTCATACACCCGATAGTGTTCTGTACTGTGCTATAGTATTACTCCCAAGCATGGATGCACCCCGAATGGTGCCCCTGTTCGAGCAGCGTCAGCTAGTCCGACTAATCGGAACCTATGGAGGGAATAATCTCCAGTATATTAATGGCATTTATGGAAAGTTGAGTGAGCCCAACTTGAAACTTTACGAGTTGATTTGGAAACCAATTGAGCCAATTCTGAAAGGAGTTACCAGAGTTTACTATTCTCCAACCGGTCTTTTGCATAAAATCTCTATGTCGGCGCTAAGCCAGAATTCGAATACGTTGCTTATTGATGCATACGATTTGCAACTGCTCAGTAGTACGGGCCAAATAGCAGCTGAAAAAAGCGTAAGTATTAATTCCGAAACATCAGTTGGTGTATTTGGTGGAATTGCATACACCACCTTGCCTGGAGTTACTGAAACTTGGACATACCTAAAGGGAACCTTCGACGAAGCCAACCTATTGCAAGGTTTGCTTGCATCAGAATTCATGGGTTTGCAGGTGTTAACCGATACAGCAGCTACTGAAGCCAGATTTAGAGAGGTGGCTAAAGTTTGCGAAATTCTTCATATAGCCACCCATGGTTTCTTTTTCCCCGATCCTAAAGAGGTAGAGGCTGCAACCGAAATGGTAAAAGAGTATGGTGAAATTGAGTTCAGAGGTGGCACCAGAACCCACGGACTAACCAGTTTTGTGCGCAACCTCAATCCACTCATGCGGTCGGGGTTGGTGTTTGCTGGTGTGAACGACTACTGGAATGGAGCAAAGCCAGTTTCCTCCGACGATGGAGTGCTAACAGCACTGGAGGTTATCAATATCGATATGCGTAAAAACCAACTCACCGTGATGTCGGCATGCGAGACTGGCTTGGGTGAGATAGCCGGAAGTGAAGGGGTTTATGGGCTTCAGCGAGCTTTTAAAATGGCCGGTTCAAAGTACATTGTAATGAGCCTCTGGCAGGTGCCCGACAAGGAAACTGCTGAGTTCATGGAGGCTTTTTACCGCCAACTTTTAGTATCTAAAAACATTCGCGAAGCATTTGCCGCTTCCCAAAAAGCCATGCGGATTAAGTACGACCCATACTACTGGGCTGCGTTTGTATTGTTGCACTAAGTTAAATTGAGGAGTTGTAAATTTGATTTACAGAAAAAAGGCATTAAATTTGCCATATACGTGACTCGTTTGAACCCTAAATTATAATACCATGAAAAAGATATTATTACTAACTCTATTATTAATGTCTGCCAGTATATTTTTTGGGCAGTTGCCATTCAAGGTAATTACTGTAAATGGCGAAATTGTTGCCGTTAAGGCCAATGTCACCCTCCAGAACGGACTTGAGGTTCTGAGCAACGAGAATTTCGACTTTAAAAAGCCCAATTCCCGTGCTGTTATGATAAATTCTGAAAGGGGGCGTATTGTACTTACCGAGCAGAATGCAACGGACGCTTTTTCAAAAGCAGCTTTTGCTCCTGCAATAAGTGCTGTTAGCTCTCGAAGCAGTTCTATGGTCAGCCAAGCCGATATTAAAAATTATTTTAGCAACAAGCTATTGGTATTGGATAAGCTGGAGGTTAAAATTGGCTCCGATTTATACCCTTTAAATGAGAATAGTTTCTTTTTTGTTCGATATACCTATAATGGAGAAACCATAAACAAACGATTACCCTTTAAGGAGAATGT
>CAYZNN010000012.1:0-82176 GCA_964479665.1 uncultured Rikenellaceae bacterium
CAGCGGTTGAAGACTTGGAATGGAAAACATAGGTACAATTACGGATAATCATATTACTTTTTATTATGCGTTTCTGAAAACATAGAATGAGCAGGCTTGCGAAGTGGGTGTGATTTCCAAATCGTTAATATTTACGTGTGCGGGTCGTGTAATTACATAAAGAATTGCATCAGCAACATCATCGCCCGATAGGGGCTTTAGGCCAATATATGGTTTTTTTGCTGCCTCCTCGTTTCCCTTGAAACGAACCAGCGAGAACTCGGTTTCGGCTAAGCCGGGCCGAATTTCGCTAACCTTAATCGAATGCTTTAGCAAATCTATTCGCATCGACTGCGAAAGGGCATGCACAGCATGCTTGCTGGCACAGTATACATTTCCGTTTTCGTAAACCTGAGTTCCGGCAATGGAGCCAATGTTAACAATGTGGCCACTGCTTCTGCTAATCATAAAGGGAATTATGCGTTGGGTAATATACAGCAATCCTTTTATATTGGTATCAATCATTTGCTCCCAGTCGCTCAAACTTCCCTCCTGTATGGGATTAAGCCCCGCTGCCAAACCTGCGTTGTTTACTAGCACATCGATTGGTTGCCAAGCGCTAGGCAGGCTGTCGATTGCCTTATCAACTTCCTGCTTATTCCTTATGTCGAAATTTAAGGGCAGAACTTTCTGATTGAACTTTCCTTCAATTTCAATTTTTATTTGGTTTAACAGCTCTTCTCTTCGGCCCGTTAAAATAAGGCTAAATCCATTTTTGGCCAGCAATAAAGCGGTTGCTTTACCAATTCCCGAGGTTGCTCCGGTTATTAGGGCTATTTTGTTCATAAAGCTATCTACAAAAAATTAGACTCAAAGTTAAACATAATTTTGGCTGAACAATAAAAGGTTAAATATTCATTAGATATATGAATATCAGCTAATAGAGTAGGTTATGTGTTAAAATTACAATACGATAAAGTGGAAAAAATAACTATAAAAGATATATTGATTAAGTAAAAAAAATACAATTACGTATTGAATGTATTAAATTGTGTTTTTATTTGTGCTTGTTAAATTTTACAGTCTGGCCAATTTGGACTTACTATCAATAGTCTTTTCTTTGTCCGCTATGGCTAATTAAACCTTATGCCAATTTGTAAAATTAGCATGCTTTAGTTAATAAAACATTTTGCATTTGTTGTAAAAGCATAGCGGACAAACTCGAATACATTTCTATTTTTGCTCATTTAAGTAATCATAAATTCAAATTGATATTTGCAATATGTCGAAACTTGTTTTCAAGTATTTTTTCTTAATCTTAGTTTTTTTTGTTTCATTAATAGGAAATGCGCAAAATAACAAAGAAATAAGTTTAATTCTTACACCTCAATTTGGGATTGATCATAGTGACTCATTTGCAGGAACAACTCAGAGCGGAACGCGTGACTTTACTAACCATTATATAATTAAGTTAGATGCCCATAAAGATTGGTATGGAGCAACTATTTTTTATAGTATTTTTAAAAATTCTTATCTGGTTTATGGGCATTATGAAGGTGATTTATTGCCAACTATGGTTTCAGGTGATATAGGCGGGTTAGGAATTTTTGTGAAGCCAATAAAGTTAAAAAGATTCGAAATGCAGTTAAATCTGGGTCTACTTTACAGAGGCATGGATCAATTGCATTGGCATACTTATACAAAACATCCCAATGGACAAGTTACTGACATTGTGTATAAAAAAATTTCATCATTGGGCATTGGATATTATTGGGGAACATGTTTAAACTTTCCAATTAATAATAGAATAGGATTTAACATGGATATACGACTCGATGATTTTGATGATAACCTAACTGGCCTATCAACTTTTTTTATAGCAAGTGCAGGAATTAGTATAAAAATTATCCCCTGAGTTCATTACTAATTAGCCTTGCTATATAATTCATTAGTATACCTTTCTTTTTAAAAACATAAACTATGAAAAAACTCTTAACTACTGCATTTTTGGTACTCACAATGGCACCAATGTTTGCAAGTGATACGTTAATAAACAACCAAAAGCATAGTCAATTAAACTACCTAACCGGTGGTTTTGGGTATTTTGCCAATATTGGGGGAATGGGCCTATTCGAAAATATGTCTGATATTATGCACGGTAATACAATTTGGGTTGAGGTTGGTAAGACAATGAATAATAATTTTCGAATTGGTTTAAGAGCCGCTTATGCTACCACAACCGATGTGCTAGACAATAAGTGGCCACTTTTTGAAGGAAATTTGAGGCCAAGTGTTTATATGCATTTTACATTAGCTTTATCTCGACCCTTTTCAATTGGGCAAAATCAAAAAATTAGTATTGGGTCCGGTATTGTTTTAATTAGAAATCACTTAATATCTCCTCATGTATGGGTAACTAATAACATTGTATATGCCTCGCTTAGTAGTGAACAGTTTTGGGATATGGCATTGGATGCAACACTAGATTACAAGTATGAGTTTAAAAGTGGTTTTTATCTAGGATTACGAGCTTCGAATTACATCGTATGGGGCATGGGGCCTGAAGGATTCACAATAACACCAACTATAGGTGTAAGTTTTTAGATAGTCTAGTAATGATAATGTGCTAATAGTTTTTGTTTTTTAGTTTTTTATGGAACAAAAATTCATTAATTAAAACAATTTTTCTGAGTTTTGCGTTTATCTCAGAAAAAATATGAACAACTTCGATTATTACAATCCGGTAAAAATTCTGTTTGGAGAAGGTCGCATTGAGGCAATTTCGACCGAGATTCCTGCAAACGCAACCGTTATGCTAGCCTTTGGCGGCGGGAGTATTAAGAAGAATGGCGTTTACAATGCTGCTATAAAAGCCCTGAGTGGCTTTAGGGTTGTTGAGTTTTGGGGAATTGAGCCCAATCCAAAATTCGAAACGCTTATGAAGGCGGTCGGTTTGGCACGAAAAGAGAAGGTCGATTTTATTTTGGCAGTTGGAGGAGGATCGGTAATCGACGGTACCAAGTTTATTGCAGCAGCCATCCCCTTTAAGGGCGACGAGTGGAAAATTGTTCGGGGAGGATGCGAAGGGGCAATTGTTTCGGCAATTCCTTTCGGAACCGTATTAACGCTGCCAGCAACCGGATCGGAAATGAACTCGGGGGCAGTAATAAGCCGCAGCGAAACTTCCGAAAAATATGCCTTTGGCAGTCCGCTGGTTTACCCAAAGTTTTCAGTACTCGACCCAACTTACACCTACTCGTTACCACGCCATCAGGTGGCCAATGGAATAGTCGACGCTTTTGTTCATGTAACCGAGCAGTACTTAACCTACCCAGCCAATGCACCGGTACAGGATCGTTGGGCCGAAGGGATTCTGCAAACGCTAATCGAAATTGGGCCAAAGGCAATTGAACAGCCAAACGACTACGAAACCCGTGCAGCATTCATGTGGACCTGCACCATGGCGTTGAATGGAATAATTTCGGTTGGAGTGCCTACCGATTGGGCAACGCATATGATTGGGCATGAACTTACCGCTTTCTTTGGCCTCGATCATGCTGTTACATTAGCCATTGTGTTGCCAACGCTGCTGCTCGAAACATCGGATGAGAAACAGGAGAAGTTGCTGCAGTATGCCGAAAGGGTTTGGGGAATCCTTTCGGGCAGCGATGAGGAAAAGGTAAGCATGGCCATTTCGAAAACCAACGATTTTTTCCGCGCATTGGGAGTGAAAACCAGTTTAACTAGTTACGGGGTAACACCCGACCAAGTAAAACCTATTGTAGATAGGTTTGCTCAGCGTGGCTGGAAACTGGGCGAAAACCGCAGCATTGATGCCGAGCGGGTTGAAAGGATTTTGTTGGGATGTTTTTAGGTAAGGAGTTTTAAAATGCAATAGGGCAATGGCTTTTCGGTTAAAAAAAAGCCATTGCCCTATAAATTTTCTTACGCTAATTCAACGTTGGTAAATACGAGTACTTTTCGGACTACTCTTTCATTTGCTCAACGTAGCTACTGGGGTACTCAACTTTTACATCAACAATAGCATTGTTCTTGTAAACAGGTACAAGCTTTGGATTCACAAATCCTGCGTAGGGCGCAAGGTTGAGCTTCGCATAGCGGTCGAGAACCTCACGGTGAAGCTCGCGGTAAACTTTTACAGCATATTTCTCAACCAATTTTTTGCCTGCTTCAAAATCGCCAGTGCTCTTAATGCGCTGCACTTCGCGAAGCAAGGTTCCAAACAGTTCGCGCAGCTGATTATGGTCGTTTATTACAAAGTAGGTTTTGCCATTGCGAGTTTTGCGCTCAATTACATTGTTGGCTTCCCCTTTTTCGAAGCACCAGCGTGCAATTAACTGGCGGTTACGCATGTGAGCTTGCTCAATATCTTTTCCAAATTCAATGCGGGTCAGCTGGGTCATAATTCCGTTGCGAATGTAGCTGTTGTACTCAGCAATACCCACTTCAATGCTTGGCATTATGCCTAGTTCAACCATTTTAGGGTCAAGAATGCAGTAAAGAGCAAACAGGTCGGCGCGAACCTCTTCGAGAACCGATCCGTAGTTCTTCAATTCGTCGCCAACGGTTCCGGGTGCAAGCTGCCCGCTGCCATGTCCAAGGCACTCGTGAAGGTCGGTGTGTAGGTTGCCAGCCAATGCGCCATGCTTTTTGTTAAGTTCAATCTCTTCGGTGTTCCATGCAAATTCCTCTAGCATACCGCTTCCTGCAGCAGCCATGTCGTAGGCGTAGGTAATGTTCTCCAGGGTAACGCTTTTTGAACCATGGTCGCGACGAATCCAGTCGGCATTGGGCAGGTTAATACCAATGGGCGTGGCGGGATAGCAATTGCCACCCAGTTGGGCAACGGTAATAACCTTGGCGGTTACGCCTTTTACCTCCTTCTTTTTAAACTCGTTGTTAATGGGCGAGTTGTCTTCGAACCACTGTGCGTTGTCGCTAATAATTACAGTGCGCTTTGTAGCTTCTTCGTCCTTAAAGTTTACAACGGCCCCCCACGAAGCCTTATAGCCAAGAGGATCACCATAAACTTCGATAAACCCGTTAACAAAGTCGATTCGCGAGTCGAGGTCGTTAACCCAAAGTACATTGTATTTGTCGAAATCGCGTAGGTTCCCCGATTTGTAGTAGGCAATGAGCGTTTCGATAACCTCTTTCTGTTTGTCGTTTTCGGCAACCGAAGCCGCTTTTTCGAGCCAGTAAACTATTTTTTCGATAGCGGCACCGTACATGCCATCAACTTTCCAAACCTTTTCAACCACAACGCCATTCTCTTTTGTTAGTTTGGAGTTTAATCCGTTGGAAATGGGTTGGGGATCGTTGGGGTCGACCATTACCCTATAAAATGCTTCGGCTTCACCTTGGGTTAGCCCCTCGTAATAGTTATTGGCCGATGATGCCACTAGGTCGACTCCAGCAGACTGATTAACCCTTTTTGCTGCAATGTTCGGGTCGAAAATAATGGGTTTTAGCATTGCAATCAGCTTGCTTTTTGTACCCATTTCGGTTGGGAAAAGATTTTCGGGGGTGTTGGCGACCAGTACATCGAAGTACTCGGTATTGAAACCGGGTAAAAACTTGTTGTTTGAGTAGTGATGATGGATTCCGTTCGGAAACCAAACGCGTTTCAGGTACACCATAAACTCGTTCCATTCGGGAGCGCTGCGATCGCCATCGAAACCATTGTTTATTGCTTCGAGGGTTCGGCGAATGGCCATATTGTACTTAAAGTTCTGGTCGAAGATTATATCCCGACCGCAAAGCGCAGCTTCAGAGAGGTAGTAAACCAGTTCTTTCTGTTTTGGGGTAAGTTCTTCCCAGCCAGGAATTTGGTAACGAAGCATTCTGATATCGGCAAACTGATCGATTTGCCAAGCGAATTCGTCCTGTTTGTTGGCCTTTTTATCGGCGCATCCTGCCATTCCTAAAATGGCTGCTGTTGCAATTAACATGTATAAATAATTCATTATTAATGATATAGGTTTGAAACGAAAGGTTGTTTAATTCTGCAAAGGAAATAAATGGTTTTTGGGTTAATGTAAACTGAAGACCGAGGTTCGAAGTCTGAAGTGAGAAGTTGGAAGACGGTAGTGATGCGAATTCAACCATCAACTAACAACTATCAACTAAGCTGACAACTGACCCTTCGGGAGACTCAGGGCAAGCAACAGAGAACTGACAACCGACAACCGACAACAGAAAACATACATCCTAGTAACAACCTTCATCCATTACTTCGATTAAAATGCTATTTTTGCATACTTAAACTTGTTGTGCTATGTACGCTATTTTTGTTAAGGAACTTAATAACTTTTTTGCATCGCTTACGGGTATTATCGCTGCCGTTTTCTTTCTGGTTATAAATGGGTTATTTATTTGGGTATTCCCGGGCGAACTCAATGTGCTCGATAGCGGTTATGCTACACTCGAAACTATGTTTATAATTGCTCCATGGGTATTTCTTTTTCTAATTCCGGCCATAACCATGCGAACCATTGCCGATGAGAAACGAACCGGAACCATTGAACTGCTCCATACCCGACCCATTACCGATATGCATATTTTGTTGGGCAAGTATTTTGCCTCCATTTTACTGGTTGTAATAATTCTACTGCCTACACTCGTCTTTTTCGTTTCAATCAGTTGGCTCGGCAATCCTACCGGGAATATCGATACGGGAGCTACCTGGGGTGCACTAATTGGTCTGTTCTTTCTGGCCTCAAGCTATGCGTCAATCGGTATTTTTTCGTCTGCAATAACCGATAATCAGATTGTGGCATTCATTGCTGCGGTGGTTGTATCGTTCTTTTTTTACTTGGGAATCGAATCGATTGCTGCGGTGCAAGTTTTCAAAAAAGTGGAATTTATTTTCATTAACCTTGGAATAAATGAGCATTACCGCTCGTTGAGTCGGGGTGTAATCGATTCGCGCGATGTGGTGTATTTTGTTTGTCTTTCAGCATTTTTCCTCCTTTTGGCTCGTTTGGTCCTAAAAACTAGAAAGTGGTAATTTTTTATTTATGGCTAATTCAATAAAAAGAAGAGATATTCAGGAGTTTGTTATTGCAACGGCAACCCTGCTGCTTATAGGGTATATTTCTACCTTTGTTTTCTTCCGAATCGACCTGACCTCGGAGGGAAGGTACACGCTAAGCCCTGTAACTAAGCAAACCCTTACTCAAATGCCTGATTTGGTTCATGTGGCCGTTTATCTCGATGGCGACCTTCCAATTGGTTTCAAGCGTATGCGGCGGTCGTTGAAAGAAATTCTTGAAGAGTACCACGTGTATGGCAAGAAAAAATTCCAATTTCAGTTTGTTAATCCCTCGGAGTCGGCAAATTTGAAGGAGCGCGATGTGGTTTATAAGGGATTGGTTGACAAGGGACTATTGCCCACAAATGTTCAGGAGCGCGATACTAAGGGGGGGGCATCGCAACGAATTGTTTTCCCCGGAGCCATAATAAGCCATCAAGGTAAGGAACTTGCCGTTAATTTACTAAAGAACAACCCGACTCTTTCGGGCGACGAGAACATAAACCTCTCGGTTCAGGCCTTCGAATTTGCTTTAACCAGCGCTATTCAAACCCTTTTGCAGGATGAGAAGCCCAAATTGGCCTTTATTCATGGACATGGTCAGTTCGACGAGTTTGAAACGGGCGATATTGCTCGGGAATTGTCCGAAAAGTTCGAAGTTCACAGAGCGATTCTTGGTGGCGAGGTTGGAGGGTTAACGCCCTACTCGGTTGCTATTATGGCTGGTCCAACAGAAAGCGTATCCGAAGCCGATAAGTTAGTGATTGACCAATACATAATGAATGGCGGAAGGGTGCTGTGGCTGGTCGATGGTGTTTCGGTAAGTATCGATAGCCTTTCAAAAGGGGCTACCACATTGGCTTTCCCCAATGAGCACAACCTAGAAGATATTCTATTTCGCTATGGGGTTCGAATAAACCCCTCGGTGCTACAGGATATGCAATGTGCTGTTATTCCAATAAACGTTTCGCTTCCCGGGCAGGATGCCCGTTTTGCTCCGGCACCATGGGTTTACTATCCTCTGCTCTCGGGCCCCATAAACCACCCTGTATCGCGTGGCCTCAACATGGTATACAGCCGCTTTGCTAGCCCTATCGATACGGTTGGAGGCGATGCTCAGGTTAAAAAAACGGTACTTCTCCGAACCTCTGCTAATAGCAGGGTGCTCAACACCCCATTATTTGTAAACCTTCGACAAATTGAACAGAGCCCACTGGAGCGTGATTTCAATAGGCGAAATCTGCCCGTTGCTGTGCTGCTCGAAGGGCAGTTTGACTCGCCTTTCCGAAACAGGTTACTGAAATCGTTTAATAACGGAGTACCTTTTAATTTCAAGGGAACAAGCGGGTTTACCCGAATGATTATAGTATCCGACGCCGACATAATAAGGAACGAGGTAAGCCGTAGGGCCGATGGCGCTTATGTATCACCACTAGGGCTCGATCGTTTCACAAACCAAACTTACGGAAATAAGGAGCTTATTTTGAATATGGTTAATTACTTATCCGACGACCTAGGCTTAATGAATCTCCGTGCAAGAGATTTCAAACTGCGGCTTCTCGATAGAAAAAAAGTACTGGCAGAGAGGGCAAAGTGGCAAACCATTAACTTGTTTCTACCCTCAGCAATTATGCTAATTTTGGCGCTTGTTTGGGTTTATGTTCGGAAAAAACGTTACGCGCGATAAACGCCATGAAACAAGGTTTTGTTCCACAGATTAAAAAGTATTGGTGGTTGCTTCTCCTTGCACTGTTTGCAAGTTACCTTGCTTTCTATGTTCCCAAGGACTCTACTTTCAATCGACACGATACCAACTTTAGCATTTCCGATACTAGTAATATTACTCGTGTTGAAATACATAGCAGCAATAGTAGCATAACCCTCGAAAAATCTGATACTGGTTGGGTATGCAACAGAAGCAAACTTGCAAAAAAGGAGTCGGTTCAGTTGATGCTTTACGCCCTTAGGAACATTAAAGCCAAAGCACCAGTGCCCTTGCTAGTAACCGACAGTCTTAAAAGCAGAATGGAGTTGGACCTTAACCGTATTGAGGTTTATAGCGGAAGAAAGAAAATACAGAGTTTTTGCATACATTATACCGAAACGATGGATTTACAAACCGTTGGCAAACTTAAGAAATCGACAAGTCTTTTTCAGCTTGAGGTCCCATCGTATGGCAGCGAATTAACCCAAATTTTCAATTCCAACCCAATGTATTGGGAAGAAATACAAAGTAGGTTTGCCTTTAGAGGCGAACTATTCGCCATTGAAGTTGAAGTTCCTTCGAACCCCGAAAAATCATTTCGAATCGATTTGCAGAATCCTTCAAGCCCCAAACTTCATGCACTCTACTTTGGAAAGAGAATCGATAACCTTAACCACGACCGGTTGAAACGTTACCTCGATGCTCTTTTCGATATTAATGTTGAAATGCGAGTTGCCAACCTCTCCGCTAATCAAGTTGCTGAGGTGAACTATACTGAACCCGATTTCATTGTAACTCTTTATAACAGGAGCAACAAGCATGCAACCTATCGCTTTATTCCAATTGCAATAGAAGAATACATTGATGAACTTGGTCGGCCTGTTCAGTTCGATTTAAATAGAATGTATTTAACAATGAGTAACGACAAAAATATTTACGAAATACGTTTTATTGAATTTGCCTCGGTAATGAAGGATATTACCTATTTCGAACCAAAATGACGAATTGAACTCGAATTCTACAAATCAGTTAAATGTCATTTTAAGGGTTTAAAATAAAACCAACCCAGCATTGGCAGAGCCAATAAAAATTTAGTACATTTGTAGTCCAGCACGCAGAAACCGACGTGCAATTATTTGAATTCTTGAATAGTAAATATAACCTTTAAAAAACCAGAGGAATGAAATTCGTTGTTTCTAGCACCGAACTCCTAAGCCACCTTACAGTGGTAAGCCGCGTAATTAGCAGCAAGAACACCTTGCCTATTCTCGACAATTTCCTTTTTAAACTCGAAGGGAATAACCTGGAGATAACCGCATCGGATTTAGAAACTACCCTAACAACGCAACTGAAATTGGAGAATGTTGCAAGGGTGGGAGCCGTTGCAGTACCTTACCGTATCCTTATCGATACACTAAGAGAATCGCCAGAACAACCATTAACCTTCGATATTAATGCTGATAGTTTGGCGATAACAGTTAGCACCGAAACGGGGCAATTTAATATAGTTGGACAACCTGCCGAAGATTTTCCCGTTCGCGCCATTGTTGATGAATCGAGCAAAGTTTCGGTTCCAATGCCCGTTGAGTCGCTTTTAGCAGGTATTACCAAAACCCTCTTTGCTGCTGCCGATGACGAAATGCGGCCTGTTATGAACGGAATATTTTTCCAGCTATCGCCTGAGTGCGCTACCTTTGTAGCTTCAGATGCACACAAGCTGGTTCGTTACAAACGCCTCGATGTTCGTTACGATGAGGAAAGATCGTTCATTCTTCCTAAGAAACCCGCAAACCTTCTCAAGGCCATACTGCCTAAAGAATCTGGGAATGTATTAATTGAGTTCGATAAAAAGAATGCCCATTTTACCCTACCCAACTACACCATGGTATGCCGTTTGGTAGAGGGAGTTTACCCCAACTACAATTCGGTTATTCCAACAAGCAATCCCAACGAACTAACCATAGACAGGCTCGAGCTGTACAATGCGCTCCGCCGTGTGGCTCCATTTGCAAACCAAGCAAGCAATTTGGTGAAACTTACCCTTTCGGGGAACCAGCTGATGGTTTCGGCTCAAGATTTAGATTTCTCTATCTCAGCATACGAGCGTGCCAAGTGCCAGTACGATGGTGACCCCATGGATATTGGTTTTAAATCTTCGTTCCTAATCGAAATTCTTTCCAACATATCGTCGAGGGAGGTTAAGGTTTCGCTTTCCGACCCATCGAGGGCAGGGCTAATATTCCCTGCATCGCGCGAGAACGACGATGAGGACGTACTCATGCTCATCATGCCCATGATGGTTGGCGCTTAAATGCCAATGTGAATTATTCAAAAGAAGCTGTTTCCGTTGCCAATGGTTGCAGCTTCTTTTTTAATTGAAACAACTTTTTATTCTTTGATTCATGCAACTGAACCTGAAAAATCCCCTCGTTTTTATCGACCTCGAAACCACCGGTATCGATATAGTGAACGATAGAATTGTTGAAATAGCCGTGCTGAAGGTTTTTCCCGATGGGCGTGAGGAGTTGAAGGTTCGCAGAATAAACCCAACTATACCCATTCCCCCCGAGGCTACTGCCATACACGGCATTACCAATGCCGATGTGCAGAATGAGCCCACCTTTAAAGAGGTAGCCAAGTCGTTAGCCAATTTCATAGAGGGCTCCGACTTTGCCGGGTTCAACTCAAATAAATTCGATTTTCCCCTGCTGGCAGAGGAGTTCCTGAGAGCCGAGGTGGATTTCGATATGCGCAAGCGCAAGTTTATCGATGTGCAAACCATTTTTCATAAAATGGAAAAACGTACCCTCGAGGCTGCATACAAGTTTTACTGCGACAAAAACCTCGAGGCTTCTCATACGGCCGAGGCCGATACATTGGCAACCTACGAGGTGCTAAAAGCCCAAATTGAAAGGTACCCCGAACTTTCGAATAATGTGGATGCGCTGTCGGAATTCAGTTCGCACAATCAGAATGTCGATTTTGCTGGCCGTATCGTTTATAACGACAAGGGCATTGAAATGTTTAACTTTGGCAAGTACAAAGGGGTTCCTGTAAAGGATGTATTTGCGAAGGACCCCAGTTACTATTCGTGGATGATACAAGGCGATTTCCCATTGTACACCAAAAAAATTTTAACGGTATTGTATATACAGCACAAACAGAAATAGTTGTAAAACCCTAAAACCAAATAGTATGGCACTTATTGAACAGTTTCGCCGTCAGGGCGATTTCCTATTCAGATACCGAAGCTTCTTCCCAATTCCTCTTTTTATAGTTGGCTTGGTTTATTTCTGTTTCACCCATTATTATTTTGCTTACAATGCCACCCCTCAGTACCTTTTTTATGTGGGTTTGGGGGTTGGGCTTTTTGGGCAGTTTATAAGAGCAATCATAATTGGCTACGTACCCAAGGGTACGTCGGGTCGTAATACCGGGAAACAAGTTGCGGAGGTGCTTAATACTAAAGGCATGTATTCTATTGTTCGCCATCCCCTATATTTGGGCAATTTCTTTATGTGGCTTGGAATTGCATTAGTTACCGGAAGCGTTTGGTTTGTTATTGCTTTTTGTCTGGTTTATTGGATTTATTACGAGCGCATTATGTTTGCCGAAGAAGCTTTTTTGCGCGAAAAATTTGGTGAAACCTACCTCGAATGGGCCAATGGAGTACCTTCATTCATTCCAAAAATTGGTCAGTGGAAAAGCGCGGGCACCTATTTTTCGTTTCGTAATGTGCTAAAAAGGGAATACATAGGCCTTTTCAATCTTTTGGTCATTCTCTTTCTGTTTTACATTCTATCAGAGCTGTTTACGAACCGCTGGTACATTTCATTCAACGAACCCTCTGATTATGTTTGGTTAGCTATATTTGTTTTTGCCATTCTGCAGTTTATAGTTGTTCGCTTCCTACATAAGAAAACCAAAATACTTCAGGTTGAAGGAAGGTAACTTTTTGCGCAATGAAGATTATTTGTATTGGCCGAAATTATTGTGAACATGCCAATGAAATGGGAGCCGATGTGCCAGAAGTCCCCGTTTTTTTCATGAAACCCGATACGTGCTTGCTTCGCAATAATCAGCCTTTTTTCTATCCAGAGTTTACCAATAAATTGCATTACGAACTCGAAGTAGTTATTAAAATTAATCGCTTAGGACGGAATATAAACCCCAAATTTGCGCACAGGTATTACAGCGAGTTAGCCTTAGGGATCGACTTTACTGCCCGCGATTTACAAGAGGAGTGTAAGCGAAAGGGGCTTCCCTGGGAAATTTCGAAAGCTTTCGATGGGTCGGCCCCAATAAGCCCGTTTGTTAGTTTGCTTGAGATTCCCGACTTAAGCAACCTCGATTTCCGACTCGAAAAGAATGGGGAAGTAGTGCAACGGGGCAATACGGCTCACATGATTTTCTCTTTCGACCAGATTATTTCCTATGTATCGAAATTTGTGAAATTGCACATTGGCGATTTAATATATACCGGAACCCCATCAGGGGTTGGGCCTGTAAACATTGGTGATAGGCTAACAGCCTATATGGGTGAACGTGAAATGCTCGATTTTTTTATACGTTAGCCTTGGTTAGCATTCTGATGAACAGGAATGTCTTTTGGTTGCACTTTTACACTAGCCTCGGGTAACGTAAAGCAGAACTTGCTACCCTTTCCAACAGAACTTTCAACCCAAATTTGTCCACCATTTATTTCAACAAAATCCTTGCAAAGTACCAAACCCAGTCCTGTGCCCTTTTCGTTGTTAGTGCCACGGGTTGAATTTGCCTGAAGTCCAAACATTTTCTTTTGAGCTTCCTCGCTAATTCCAACGCCTGTATCGATTACACATACCTGAACCATCCCATCGCGCTGAACTGCTGTTACGGTTATTTTATCGTGTGCGTTGCAAAACTTTATGGCATTGGAAATTAAATTGCGCATCACAAGTTCGGTCATATCGATATCGGCATAAAGGGAGTAATCCCTTTCTATATCGGTACTTAAGTAAATTGCCTTCGATTGGGCCTGCTCATGAAGCATAGCAAATCGAGTACTCAGTATTTCGTTTAGTGAGAAAGAAGTTGGGGTGACCACCAGCCCTTTCAATTGGCTTTGGGCCCACTTCAGCAAATTATCGAGTAGGGTAGCTGTGTAGCCAACGTTTTTGGAAAGTTCGGGCATTATTTTTTTGAAACCATCCTCGTTCAAATAGCCCTGTTCAGAAAGGGTTATCATGGTGATTAATGAACTGATGGGGCTGCGTAGATCGTGCGAAATGATTGAGAAAATCTTATCCTTCACATGATTAAGTTCGCTCAGTTCCCGGGCTTGTGCCGATATTTCTACGTTCTTACGACTTATTTCTGAATTTTTAGCTTTTAGCAGCATGTTCGATTTTTTCTTTTGAACATACAGGTTGTATATAAGAACTATAATAATTAACGAAACGACAATAATACTTATGTAAACCCAGGTTAGTAAACTTTGCCTTTGTATAACAGCTTTCTGTAAATTGCGCTCGGTATTGAGTCTGTCAATTTCAATTTCTCTCTTTTCGGCTTCGCTTTGGGCCAAGTTCAGTTCCAACTGTTTATTTCTGAGTTCCTGATCAACCGTTTCCAGCTTCTTTTCCACAAATTTCTTTCCGCTTTCGGCAATTATCAACCGACCTTCGGCATCGGTTACCTTTCGGTTGGCATCCTCTTCGCGCTTTCTAATCTCTTCGTCCTGAATTTTCTTGGAAATAGCAGTAAATAGCCCGAAGTACTTGGCTGATTCGTCGCGATTGCCCAACTTATCGTACGCCTTGGTGTAAACCGAGTAAACGTTGCGAAGCAATTTGGGGTCGTTAAGTTCCTGTGCTATGGTGTGGGCCTGATTTAACACATCGATTACCTGGGTGTGCCGATTCAAATCGAATAGAGCATTAGCCTGATTAACTAGCGATGATGCTCTGTCGGCTTTTCGGTTGAGTGATTGAGCAATGCGAGTTGCCATTTCGAAATGCCTAAGTGCGCTCTCAAATGCATTGCTATCGGTATAAATCATACCAATATTGGTGTTTAAAACGTATTGGGCATTAAGGTTGCCAAGCCGATTGCTCATTTCAAGCGCTTTGCTGTAAAGCGAAATGGCCCTGTCGTTTATTCCATTGGCCCAGTAATAGTTGGCAGCTTTGCTGTAATGAGCTGAAGCCTGATTGAAATCGTTAGTATTTTCAAACTCTGCCCCCTTCTTTTCATTGGTTTCGGCTTCTGCCCTGAGCTTCGCTGCTTGCGAAAAATTGTCCTGCGCCAATATGCTTGCCGTAACGAACCATAAAAGCAGTATGAGGACAATTCGCTTCATTAATAATGAATTTCTAATTCTTTAAACTTATAATAGTTACAGGTATTTCAATGAGGCGTGCAAACTCTTCGCCCTCTTCCTGCATCTCTTCGTCGAGTTCCCTATAGTACCAATTTATTTCAACGTGCAATCCATTTCTGTGCAGCTGCTCAAGGGGCATAAGTATTTCGAGTATTCGTCGAGTTGAAGCCGAGTTCAAATAGTCGAAACGCATATTAATAATAGTTTTCTGTTGGGGCTTCTCAATATACTTTTTTATGGCATCCTCAACGGGCAGGTAAAACGATTTGATGTCCTCAGGCAAACTTTTACCAGAAAATTCAAGAAAACCCAATAAGGGGTTAAAATGAATATCGGGCGATTCGTCGGTGGCGTAAATATGCAACGTTTTCATGTATGTTGAGTTCTATGTTTTTTACAAATTATTGGATTGCTAAGATACATTAATTTGAAGAAATGCAACATCTTGTTGATGAACGTTGGTTGCTGCTCAACTAAAAAATATTGTACTATACCCTATATTTGCAGTTAGGGGATAAGTTCCCAGCATTGCAATGAAAAAAGAGAAACTGAACTCAAAGGACCTGAGGTTTATACGTTCACTCTCAGATGAGGTTATTGGGTTGCTTTGTCACGAAGCCAACCGTTTGCTTATGCGACGAACTGTTGGAAAAAGTGCGTTGATAAACGCTATTCAACAAATGCTTGAGAATCCAACCAGCGAGCAATGGGAGGGGCATGTGTTGCAACCTGTTTGGAACGTTATTCGGATACAATCTGGAGCAGAGAAAAATGCTTCAACAAAATTACGACCCGAGCCAATCCCATTCACAGTATTTGGGCAGAGTAGTATTGAATTGAAAGCAATCGATCAGATGAATAATGCCATGAGGTTACCCATTTCGATTGCAGGTGCACTAATGCCCGACGCCCACGAGGGTTATGGGTTACCCATTGGAGGAGTTTTGGCTACCGAGGAGAATGTAATTATTCCGTATGCCGTTGGGGTCGACATTGCATGCCGAATGTGCATGTCGGTGTTCCCCATTTCGCCTGAATGGTTCGAATTGAAGCGTGAAAGATTTCGCAGTGCTTTGGGAATGCATACCATATTTGGGGTGGGTGCCAAGAATAGCAGTCATCTCGATTCATCCTTATTCGATCGTAAAGAATGGAATTCTACAAAAATAATTAGGCAGCATCGAAATCTGGCCTTCAGCCAGTTGGGTACTTCGGGTGCTGGAAACCATTTTGTTGAATGGGGCATTCTTAAGGTTATTAGTCAGTTTGAATTAAATAGTCTAGCTCCCGGTGAATACGTGGCATTGCTTTCGCATTCGGGTTCGAGGGGCTTTGGAAATGAAATTGCCACTTTTTATTCCAGGGTGGCCATGAGCAAAAACCCTCTACCACATGGTGCAAAGCATTTGGCCTGGCTCGATTTAACCAGCGAGGAGGGTGCGGAATACTGGATTGCCATGAATTTGGCTGGTCATTACGCTTCGGCCAACCATCGAGAAATCCATGAAAAGATATCAATCGAAATAGGGGTAAACCCTTCGATTCGCATTGAGAACCATCACAATTTTGCATGGAAGGAAAAACTCCCCAATGGCCAATGGTCCGTTATTCACCGGAAAGGGGCAACACCAGCGGGTAAAAACACGATAGGCATAATTCCGGGTTCCATGACCCATCCTGGGTATGTTGTGAAGGGTTTAGGAAATCCCCATTCGCTCAATTCGGCCTCGCATGGTGCCGGAAGGGCCATGTCGCGATCGCAGGCACTCAGAACTTTCAGTTGGAATGAGATCGATTCTGTTTTAAAAAGGCAAAATGTGGAACTTATTGGTGGCGATATTGATGAAGCACCCATGGCATATAAGGATATCGTTCGGGTTATGGCATTTCAGAACGAACTGGTAGAAATTTTGGCAGAATTTCAACCCCGAATTGTTCGTATGGCCGATTCAGAAAGAAGAAGGTATTAAGCTTACTGTATAGTTTATACTAAGTTTACCTCCATTTCTAGTTCAATTCCGAACTCAGTTTTTACCGATTGCTGAATTTTTTGAGCCAACTCCATTATTTCGTTTCCTTTGGAACCGCCAAAATTCACCAAAACCAGTGCCTGTTTGGCATGTACTCCAACATTGCCAATACGTTTACCCCTCCAGCCACAAGTTTCAATTAGCCAGCCAGCAGGTAGTTTAACACTTGTATTATCGCCAGGGTAGGATGGAACCTGCGGAAAGCGGTTCTTAATTTCATTAAAGATTTCTGAAGACACTAGGGGATTTTTAAAGAAACTGCCGGCATTACCAATTTCCTTGGGGTTGGGAAGTTTGGCTTTGCGAATAGAAATCACTGCCTGTCGAACCGCGGAAATGCTTTGCTGGCCAATTTTTTCGAGTTCCTCGGCAATGCTCCCGTAATTTGTAACGAGTTTATGAACTTTACTAAGTTTAAATACAACATGCGTAATTAATACTTTTCCTTTCAAATCTCTTTTGAATATGCTATCGCGGTAGCCAAAATGGCATTGGGCGTTGCTTAATGTAAAATCTTGAAGAGAATCGATGTAGAAACCTTTTACTTCGTGAATGGAGTCTTTTGCATCAACACCATACGCTCCAATATTCTGAATGGGACTGGCCCCAACATTACCCGGAATTAACGATAGATTTTCCAATCCCCCCCAACCCTTATCAACAGCCATATTCACCAGTTCATCCCATTCAACTCCAGCTGCAACACAAATAGTTGCCCAAAGGTCGTCTTCGTGCAGTATTTCAATAGTTTTAAGTGCTGGCGACACTACCAAACCCTCGAAATTTTTTGTGAAAAGGATGTTCGAACCTCCTCCTAAAATAAGAAGCGGAATGTGCCGGAAACGGGTTACGGCATCCTTTAGTTCGTCAATGCTATCCGACTCGAAGAAAAGTTGGCACTTTGCATCAATACCAAAGGTATTTCTAGATTTAAGAGAAAAGTTGGTTTTTGGGTGAATCATTTTTTTCAGCAAATATAGGGTATAAGTGGGGTGGCTCATAAAAAAAGGGAACAAAAAAAGGGGCATGCCCCTTTTTCGAAACCTGAAATTAGTAGTATTACTGAACAGCTGCTAAGGCATTAATCGACCCCCATCCGAAATTGGCATTACGGTTGGGATAGAAATATGCCGACTGCTGCATCTTTGCAAGAACCTGAGCCCTAGTCCATGTAGGGTTTTTGCTCCAAATAAGTGCAGCAATACCCGCTGTTGTTGCGGTTGCTACCGAAGAGCCCCCAACGTAGTTCCTTGTGTTGTCGTAAAAACCTAGGCAAACCGAGGTTCTGTCGCTATTACTTGCCCGTTGCATCACAACGGTAAAATCTATCTTGCTCCCTTTATGGCAAACGGCGCACTCGGTGTAGCCCGAGCCATCGGTAATTCCCGTTACTGCCACAGTTTCATTCATGTTGGCCGGAAAAATAACACCCACAAAGTTGGTAAAGGTGGTCGAAGTTCCACCGGCGGCTACAATCAGCTTCCCTTTCGAGTAGGCATATTTAACAGCATCACTAATGCTCCCAACCGAGAAAATATGGCCAATTGACATGGAAATAACCTTTACCTCGTTTCGGTTAGCCAGTTCGGTAAGCGCTCGGCTAACACCTCTTTGCTCGTGGTAACCATCGAGCACAACATCGCCGGTTGCCCTATAGGCAATAAGGTTGGAGTTGTAGGCTACCCCAACTGGCATGTTCCGGTCGTTTCGGGGCGATGCAATGGTGGCTCCCATTAGCGTTCCATGGCCGCATTTGTCGTTGGGGCCATCGGTGGTTGTGCTCCATGGCCAGAATGAATCGACAAAAACGCCATATTTCAATATTGTGCGACCGGTTGAGTAGCCTTGATTGAAGTTTGAGCCCAGTAGCGATTGCGACGATGAAATGCCAGTGTCGATCAATCCAATGGTGATACCACTTCCTGTACTGTAGTTCCAGGCGCTTTGTATGTTGTGCTTAGCATAGGTCCACGACACCTGGCAATTTGGTGCTGCTGTTGTATAATCGGCAGTATTAATAGTTTCAGGGTCGGTTGAGCAGCCCGAACTGCTTCTCAATTCTGGTTCTTGCTGAAAATATTGATATCCCGATGGTTCCATGTAGCGGATGTTGCTATTCTCTTTCAACCTTTTAACTGTTTCAAAATCGGTTACATAAACATCGATAAAGTTAAGTTCTTTCCCTTCAGCAATCAGGATGCTTTCCCCTTTTCGAAGATTTTCAGATTTAGCTCCTTCCAAACGCTCAATGGTAGCAATTATTTCACCCTTAACGGCCTCTTCTTTCTCAGTTTTTGTAGTTGAGAAAGGTGAGTCGGAATAGCCTACCGTAAGGACATTATTACCATTGGTAAGGGCACTCCAAAGCACGAAAGCGTCTACCTTATTCCAATTAAAGTCGCCTTCCTTTTCGAGTTGAGAGCGAATTATTGCATTTATTTCTTTGCCACTTAGGGCCTTTAATTCATTGTTATTGGCCAGATAACTTCTAGTTTCATCGACTTTGTTACAAGCGAAAAGAATAAAAAGGGTTGCAAGGACCCCAAAAAGGTTTAGTTTTTTCATTGTAAGTGGTTTGTTGGTTAAAGGTTAAATTAGGGTAATATTATATGCTTTCAAATATATAAAAAAGGTGATATATGCAATTAATTATAGGCATAAAAATAGGTATATTTTCTATTAAAAGTTGTTTGTGTTTGACCAAGAAAGTTCCCCATTCTCAAACCTTACTATTTTTCCATTATCGAGGAGCCATCGAATAACTGACAAAGTTTTATTGGGCGAACTCTTTATGCTATCTACCAGCATTTCAGTATTAATGGGTTTTTCTTGTAATCTGTTTTTAATTTGATCGAGGATCAAATCGAATTGATATTTACTTATATCCAATTCATTGCGTGAAGTACAGGTGTCGCAGCGGCCGCAACGTGGAGCCTCCTTTTCGCCAAAATATTCGAGAAGCGATTGGCTTCGGCATTTAGTGGTACCAGAGGCATAGTTAATCATTGAGTTAATTCGCGAAAGGTACCTTTCCTTTCGCTGGTGGTAGTCGGAGGGAGAGATGTAAAGGTTCTTTGGGTCTAAACGTTCTTCGGTATAAATTAGTAAGGGAGTTTTTTTACGGGGGATGTAATTGAGCACGTGGGCTCTGCCCAACTTAATAAGGTTTTCGGTAACCGATTTAAGGGGCATTCCGGCAATTTTAGCTAGATACTGCTCATCAATTTTCACATAGTCAGAAAACACTCCAGCGTAGTTCCGAAGTATAACCTTAATGAATGCATCCATGTTGGCGTTGGCAACCTGATATTTGTATAGCTCGTTTTTTCCCATCAAAAACATGAGTCGGCTGGGGTTGTCAATTTCGTCGGTAAGTTCAATATAACCTCCCCTTTCGAGAATTTTAAGCGAGCTGTACGCATGGGTTGCGCTTATTCTGTATGAAGTACAAAACTCCATTAGGTTGAAATCGTAAACTTCGTTTTTTCCGGCACCTATGGCTACACCAAGGTAGGAGCCCAGCGCTTCGTAGCAACGTTTGATATCGTCGAGAGGAGGAAAGGCCGAAGCAATTCGCTGATCGATTTTCGATTTATCGGCATTGTTGTAAAGTAAAATGGCATAAGCCAATTTGCCATCGCGACCACCGCGTCCGGCTTCCTGAAAATAGGCCTCGGGAGAGTCGGGTAGGTCGAGATGCGCAACGAAACGCACGTCGGGCTTATCGATTCCCATGCCAAATGCATTGGTAGACACAATGATTCGGGCTTTACCCTTTTGCCACTCTTCCTGTTTTTTATTTCTAATATCGGTCGATAGACCCGCATGGTAGTAATCGGCAGATATGCCTTCCTTCTGAAGCATTGTAGCAACTTCCTGCGTTTTTTGGCGGTTTCGAACGTAAATAACGCCTGTACCCGGAATGTTGTTTACAATCTTCATCAGTTGCTTGTTTTTGTCTTCAACATGCCTAACAAGGTAAACGAGGTTCTTGCGTTCAAAGCTCATTTTGAAAACCCGTTTTTCACGAAAAAGGAGTTTCTCCTGTATGTCGTCAACTACCTCGGGGGTAGCAGTTGCAGTAACTGCCAAAACGGGTACATTGGGAACTAGGCTACGCAGTTCGGCAATTCGAAGGTACGAGGGCCTAAAGTCGTATCCCCATTGTGATATGCAATGCGACTCGTCGATTGCCAGCAGATTTACATTCAACTTTGCAAGACGAACCTTAAATAATTCTGTTTCAATTCTTTCGGGCGAAAGATATAAGAATTTATAATCACCGTAGGCGCAGTTGTCGAGCGTTATATCTATTTCATGACGTGTTAGTCCGGAATGAAGGGCTGCCGCTTTAATACCCCTATTTTTCAGGTTCTCAACCTGATCCTTCATGAGGGCAATAAGGGGTGTTATTACAAGGCAAATACCATCTTTGGCCAAGGCTGGCACCTGAAAAGTAATGGACTTTCCACCGCCGGTTGGCATAAGTGCTAGGGTGTCGTTGCCATCGTAAACGGACTTGATAATATCTTCCTGTATAGATCGGAACGAACTGTAACCCCAGTATTTAAAAAGTATCTGTTGGAATAGATTCATGTATAACCTTAGAACTCATTTTAGGGATTTGGATCGTTTATAGTTTAAGATGTGGGTTGCTTGCCCTGAGGTTCCCGAAGGGTCAGTTGTCAGCTTAGTTGATAGTTGTTAGTTGATAGTTGTTAGTTGATGGTTGATGGTTGATGGTTGAATTCGCATCACTCCCGTCTTCCAACTTCTCACTTCAGACTTCAGACTTCGAACCTCGGTCTTCAGTTTACATTAATCCAATATCCAATCAACTCCCAAAAAATCAAAACAGCTCTTTTACCTCCTTCTTAATATAATCAATGGCTATGGCGGTTGGGTGATGATCGAGTTCCACAATCCTTTCGAGTATGCCTTGGCTTAAACTGATCGATGGGTCCTTGGGGTTTATTTTTTCGGCACTAGTACCAATTAGTTTCACCATGTTATCCTTTGCATTTTTTACAAGTTCCCAAGTTGCACTGCTCACATAAAGTTGTTGCGAGAGGTTATGCTCCCATTCAGCCCTTATGCTTGCTAAAAGTGCAGAGTGGAGTTTATGAACAGTCATTCCAGGTTCGTTAACTCTTACAAGCAACGATTCGGGAGAAATTCGTTCGAGAAAGAGAATAATCCGTTCGTAGGCCTGAAGGCGAATTGGCAGCGAAATTTTTTGGTTATTTTGGGTGAGTTCAGCCTTACGGCGTTGGGTTTCCTCGCGAAGCATTCGTTGGATTGCAAGATAACCTGCCAGGAATACGAGTAAGGCTGGAAGTACTATTTTTAGGAGTTCAACTAGCATTTGTTTTTATTTTTAGGGGTAGTTTTACAAATATGCGTATTTAAAATATAACTTTGAAGTTTTAATTTCAGAAAATGTATTAATTGAATTAACTGGTTACAAAAATAATGGATATGGAAAAACTATCGGATAGGCTCATGCAGCTTTCGGTTTCGCAAACCTTAGCAATGTCGCAGCGATGCAAAGATTTACAGAGGCAGGGAGTTAACGTTATTGATTTGAGCGTTGGTGAGCCCGATTTCAATACTCCTGACTTTGTAAAGGATGAAGCAAAAAGGGCCATTGACCAGAATATTACCTTTTATTCCCCCGTACCTGGCTTCCCCGATCTGCTTGAGGCTATTTCTTCCAAACTCAAGCGAGAGAATGGCCTTAATTACCAACCTGCACAAATTATTGTGTCCAATGGTGCCAAGCAATCGCTTGCCAACGTAATCCTTTCATTAGTTGACAAAGGGGACGAGGTAATTGTTCCTGCGCCCTATTGGGTTAGCTATGTAGAGTTAGTAAAGTTGGCTGAAGGTAAGAGTGTTGTGATTCAAACATCGTTGGAATCGGATTTTAAAATAACCCCTAAACAGCTGGAGCAGGCCATTACTCCCAAAACCCGAATGCTAATTCTTTGCTCGCCTTCGAACCCTACCGGAAGTGTATATACCCGCGCCGAATTGGAAGCATTAGCCAAGGTTTTGGAAAAACACCCAAATGTTTTTATAATTTCCGATGAAATTTATGAGTACATCAATTTTGTTGGAAAGCACGAGAGTATAGGACAGTTCGAGTCTATTTTCGATAGGGTAGTGATTGTGAATGGTGTTTCGAAGGGATATGCAATGACTGGTTGGCGAATTGGTTACTGTGCCGCGCCCCTTTGGGTTGCAAAAGCCTGCAATAAACTTCAGGGACAGACTACCACCGGCCCCAATTCAATAGCTCAAAAAGCTGCCACGGTGGCAATTAATTCCGATGGAGCATTTCCGGCTACTATGTGTAAGGCTTTTGAGAAACGTAGAAACTTAGTGTACGAAAGGCTAATTGCCATGGCCGGAGTTAATGCCAATATGCCCCAGGGTGCATTCTATTTTTTCCCTGAAGTAAAGGACCTGTTTGGAAAAGCCAATGGCGACGAAGTTATATCAAATTCATCGGATCTGGCCATGTACCTCTTAAACTCAGCAAACGTTGCCCTTGTTCCTGGTAGCGCATTTGGAGCCCCCGATTATATTAGATTGTCGTATGCTGCTTCAGAAGCCAGCCTGGTAGAAGCAATGAATAGAATAGAATCAGCCATTAAGCAATTAAAGTAGGCTTTTGTTGTATTTTTAATGTGGGGCTGTCTCAAAGGTCAAAAAATAACAACTCTATTTCTCTGAGCACCTCTGTGGCTCCTCAGAGAGTCTTTGTGTAACAGTGCTTTAAAAATTACACTGAGTCCTGAAGAGTTGTTCACCGAGAAACACCGAGGACTTTAGATTCACCCTCACAATTTTTTGTGTTTAAATTCTAAGTATGCCAGTAAATTTTTCTAAAAAAGTAAAGCGAACCATTGGCCTTTCTTTGGTTCTGGCAGTTTTAATAGGTTTAACAATTGGTTTAGTAGAAGGATATAGTGTTTATAGCCTAATGTTCAAACCAAATATTACAACCCATGGTAAAGAATTTGTTTTTTTGCGAATTCCAACAGGCAGCAATTTTAATGAAGCGTACGGAATATTTCGGCAGTCTGGATATCTTATCGATTCCATTTCGTTTAAAAAGGCGGCCGCAAGCATGGGTTACAACAGAAATGTAAAGCCTGGCCGCTACAAATTTACTCAAGGCATGAGCAATAGGGAAGTACTTGGGATTCTTAGGGCAGGTTTGCAAACACCTGTCAGGGTAACTTTTGGTGGGTTCCGAGTGCCGCAACAGTTAGCCGGACGAATAGCATCCCAGCTCGAAATTGATTCTGCGGCACTCCTCATGTTCCTTAAATCGGATGCAGTTGCAAAAAAGTATGGGTTCAATGGCGAAACCTTCATTGCCATGTTTATTCCCAATACTTACGAATTTTATTGGAATACCACAATCGATGGTTTTTTGGACCGTATGAAGCGCGAATACGATGCGTTTTGGAATGACGATAGAACCTATAAAGCGGCCGATATTGGTTTGACTAAACTTAAAGTTTCAATTTTAGCATCTATTGTGGAGGAGGAAACCATATTTTCGTCGGAAAGACCCCGTGTTGCAGGTGTTTATATGAACCGACTTGAACGAGGAATACCTTTGCAAGCCGACCCTACAGTTAAGTTTGCTGTGGGCGATTTTGGTTTGCGCCGCATTCTAACCCGCCATCTGAAAATAGACTCTCCCTATAATACCTACCTAATTAAGGGGCTTCCTCCTGGCCCTATTAATGCACCCAGCATTTCATCAATAGATGCTTTGCTTAATTACGAGCAGCATCAGTACTTGTACTTTTGTGCAAAATCCGATTTTTCGGGCTATCACGTTTTTGCTAAAACCCTAACCGAGCACAATCGGAACGCTCGCGAATATCAGGCTGCACTCAACAAACAGCGCATATTCCGGTAGTGTTTTTAAATGGAAATCCGGCTGTGTTAATAACTTGATGATAACTTATTACCTAGTTAGCAATGCGTTAACACGTCAATTCGTTTAAATCAATACATTTAGTTCAAATAAACCCTAAACCCTAGTGTATGAAAAAGTTCAATCGTCTTTCGTACTATGCTCTGGTACTATTCCTAGGCATTTCTATCGGTTTCCTATCTTGTCAGAAAGAGGAAATTGCTAACAGAATTTATGAACAAGAAATTGCAATACCTAAAGCAACTTCGCTAACCGAGAATTTCGAAACAGGAACAAAAACAGCTTATGCTGGGGCATCGGTTGTACTTTCTACAGGTTCGTGGTAAATGAGCGATGCCCTATTGGGTACCCTTACAACCGATAGAAAGAATGGAACCAAATCGGTTAGGATTGTGAATGCCGGAAAGTTAACCATGCAATTCGATAGATCAACAGGAGCAGGCACTGTTGTGGTGTACCATGCAGTGTTTGGAAGCGATGGTAGCAGCACCTGGGAGCTGTACGTTTCAGCCAATGGAGGGGTTTCTTGGTCAAAAGTTGGGTCGACAGTAACTACATCTTCAACAAACCTAAGTAAAGTTTCTTTTACTGTTAACCAGTCGGGCAATGTACGATTCGAAATTCGAAAAGTAAGTGGGAGGGCTAACCGAATAAATATCGACGATTTTACATTTACCAATTATTTTGCCTCCACTGCTACCCGCGATAATAACATGGCAATGGGTAATCCTTCGGGTGCAGTAAGTAGCACTTCGTACCCCAATAACTACCTAATGACCAAAACCCAATACACCCTATCGTATAGCGATAGCAAGAAAACCAGCAACTGGGTGTCGTGGCATTTAAGCAGCGCGTGGTTGGGCAGTACGCCTCGCCAGGACGATTTTAGAGCCGATGGTACTCTTCCTACGGGTTGGGTAAGGGTTGGTGGAACCGATTACAGCGGGTCGGGGTTCGATCGGGGACATATGTGTCCGAGTGCCGACAGGAAAGGTTCGGTAACCGATAATTCATCCACCTTTTTAATGACTAATATGGTGCCACAAGCGCCCAACAATAATCAGATAACATGGGGTAGCCTCGAAAACTACTGCCGAACCTTAGTAAGTCAAGGCAACGAACTCTACATAATTTCAGGTCCTTGGGGTCAGGGAGGAACAGGATCTGCGGGTTACAAAACTACTATCTCAACCAAAAATATTGTAGTACCCATGCATGTTTGGAAAGTAATTGTAGTGCTGCCAGTTGGCAACAACGATGTTCACAGAGTATCCTCTAGTACACGCGTTATTGCGGTTTGGATGCCCAACACGCAAACTGTGAATGGCCAACCCTGGGGTTATTACCGTACAACGGTAGATTATATTGAAAGCCAAACCGGTTACGATTTCCTTTCAATCGTACCTACTGCCATTCAGAGCGTTATTGAAGCAAAAGTAGATAACGGGCCTACCATTTAATTAAAGATATCGATTTACGGGGCTGAATTAAAACCTTTGAATATTTTAATTCAGCCCCGTTCGTATTTTAGGTATTACAAGCAGCTACTTCGCTTCCCTCGAATACCGCTGAAATTCCCGATCGAAGATTGTATTGCGAACTCATCGATTCGCCATAGGCCCCAGCAGAGCGTATTACCAGTATGGCTCCCCTTTGTAATTTGGGCAAATGAACGCCCTGTGCAAAGGTATCGGAACTTTCGCAAACGGGGCCCACTACATCGTATTCCTGGTACTCATTACCGTTGGTATTGAAATGCTCAATGCTGTGTTTAGCCTGGTAAAGGGCCGGCCTAATGAGATTGTTCATGCCAGCATCTACAACAGCAAAAAGCCGTTCTTCGCTCTGTTTAATATATAGAACTTTGGTCAAAAGGTCGCCACATTGTCCAACAATTGAACGTCCTGGCTCGAAATGGACTTCTATATGTTTAGGAAGGTTTAGAATGCTGGCAAATGTTTCGAAGTACTCTCTAAAATTAGGAATACTATTCAATCCAGGGGTTTCATAATCGATTCCCAAGCCTCCGCCTAAATTCATGTAGCTAATATTTAGGTAGCTATACTTTCGGTATACCTCGTTGGTAAAGTGTGCGAGTTGCTCAAATCGTTTCGAATCAGTAATTTGTGAGCCAATATGAACATGAAAGCCAACAAATTCCGCTCCCATGAGTTTAGGTAAGCATCCAATAGCTTCGAACAACTCAAGGGTACTTAAACCAAATTTATTGGTTCCCACTCCGGTAGTAATATACCTGTGCGTTCCGGCATCGATATTGGGATTGAGCCTCAATGCTATACGTGTTCTAGCGTTTTTCGATAATGAAATTTCGTTTACCACCAGCAATTCCTCTAACGACTCAACATGAAGGCAACGAATACCCTTGTCGATTGCAAATTCAATTTCGTAGTTGGTTTTTCCTACCCCAGCAAATACAATGGTATGAGCACCGAAACCTGCCGATATAGCAGCATCAATCTCATTTCCGCTTACACAGTCGGCTCCAAAGCCACGATTCGCAATGTGCCGAAGTATTTTAGGGTTTGAGTTTGCCTTAACTGCATAATGCAATTGGTATCCGAACCGATTGGCTTCGTTTAGCGCACAGGTGAGCGTTTGCTCAAGCAGATTTAAATTATACCTATAAACAGGGGTTTCCATGGATTGCAATTTGATTTTGACTTTGGTTTGTTACTAAACATTGGAGCGCCTCTAGGGCTGCCACTTTATCCCTGCTATCGACTAGCAGTGTTATGTTGTGAGAACTGCCGCCATACGATATTTGACGGATGGGGATCCTTTCCAGGGCATTCAACACGCGCGATGCTACCCCTGGTTTCTCGGCCACAAAATCGCCCACAACGCATATTATGGTTTGGTTTTCAGTAACCTCAACAGTTGAAAACTCGCAAAGCGCTTTGTTAATGCTATTTAGCTGGGTATTACTATCGATTGTTAATGTAATGGCTACTTCCGATGTAGTAACCAGGTCAACTGGTGTTCGGTATTCATTAAAAATATCGAACACCCTTTTCAGAAAACCGTGCGCCATCAGCATTCTTTGCGATACAATACGTATAGCCGTTATACCATTCTTAGCCGCAACGGCTTTAATTCCAGCATCAATCTGGTAGGAGCCAATGGAGGTTCCCATGTCGGTAGGGCTGAGAGTGTTTTTTAAAATTACAGGAATGCCCTTAACCCTGCAGGGGTTTATAGTTGATGGGTGGAGAATTTTGGCTCCAAAGTAGGCAAGTTCAGCAGCCTCGTCGAACGAAAGTTGGCGAATGGGTTCTGTACCTTTTACGAATCTTGGATCGTTGTTATGGAAACCATCAATATCAGTCCATATTTGCACTTCACTTGCGTTAATAGCATTTCCAATGATTGCCGCGCTGTAATCGCTCCCCCCGCGTTTCAGATTATCAACTTCTCCCTGGGCATTACGGCAAATGAACCCTTGGGTTATGAGAATATTTATGCCTGTACAGGTGTCGAGCAGCCGTTTTAAATTCTCGGTTATGTAGTAGTAGTCGGGCTCTCCATCCTTATCTATACGCATGAAACTGAGCGCAGGGAGCAATGCTGCTTTTATTTCATTTTCTTGCAGAAACAGAAAGAATAGGTTGGTAGACATAATTTCGCCCAGAGCCAAAACTTGTTGTTCGGTAGTTTGTGAGTACCCGCTATCCATTAGAGCAGCTGCTTTGTCGAACTCCCCGAAAGTAATCTCCATCCCTTTTCGTTTAAACTCCTTCGAAGCGAGCAGCTCCTTGCAGGTTTCGGTATGCTTTGCCTCAACTTGTTTAAGAAGTTTCTGTGCCATTTTAATATTGCCAACCCGAAGGGCATCGCAAGCAGCAACTAAACCATTTGTTACTCCAGCCATAGCCGATAGTACAACAATTGTGGGTTCGTTGCTTGGAATAATACGTTCCAGATTTCTGATTCGCTCGGCAGTTCCAACTGAGGTTCCGCCAAATTTTAAAACTTTCATTTCAATTTTTGGGTTATGGTTCAACAAAGAAGGCCTGCAGAATTCTGCAGGCCTCACCTAATTATTTGGGTTCAGTTTATACACTATCCACCCATTTCACCAAGCCTGCAGGTATACAAACGCTTCTTTATGAACATAACTTTAGCCATTTCCATGCACTTATTGCGCTTATAGTCGCTTGCGGCAGATTGGTATTGGGTTATTCTTGTCATTTATTGCTGATTCAGTTTACAATACTACAATTTTTTTTACTTCCAAGGGTTAAGAGAAAGTAAATTTTATATTGCGTGTGTTTTTTTCTTAAGCCACTTTGCCTCTTTTGCCGTTAATTTACTGGCTAGTTTCTCGTATACCATTGAATGGTATTCGTTTATCCATTTTCGTTCCTCGGGAGTGAGCATTTCCAGAGCTATGGCTTTAGTATCAATGGGGCAAAGTGTAAGGGTTTCAAATTGGTAGAACTTTCCGTATTCGTTTTCAAACGAGCCAATGCAGGCAATAAGGTTTTCAATACGAATTCCGTACTGGCCCGTGCGGTATATAGCAGGCTCATTCGATTGTACCATGCCCGGTTCAAGGGTAATGGGGTTTTCGTTAGGTCGAATGGACTGGGGCCCTTCGTGAACGTTCAGGAATGCTCCCACGCCATGCCCGGTTCCATGCCCATAATTAATGCCTTCGCGCCACATGGCAATGCGAGCAAGCGCATCGAGTTGGGTTCCCCGAGTTCCCGAGGGGAATTTTGCCATGGAGAGTTGAATCATTCCCTTAAGCACCAGTGTGTAGTCAGTGGCTTCCTGTGGGGTTGGCTCCGAAAGGTGAATTGTTCTTGTAATATCGGTTGTACCATCAATATATTGTCCACCCGAATCGATTAGCAGAAATCCTTTTTGCTCGATTTTATATGCCGATTGGGGTGTGGCCGAGTAATGAACAATGGCACCATGGTCGGCATAGCCAACAATAGGTCTGAAACTTTCGCTCACAAAGAGTTCCTGTTTGCTTCGGAACTCCCTAATTTTCTCACCTACTTTAAATTCGTCGATTTTTTCGCGCTCCAAAGCTTCTTCGAGCCAAATGAGGAACCGGGTAAGTGCAATCCCATCTTTAACCATTGCCTGTCGGGTGTTTTCCAATTCAACGGCATTCTTCTTAGCTTTTAATAGGGTAGGTATGCTTGTAGTTTCGAAAATGCGATTACGCTTTTGAATGGAACTGTAAATTTGGTAGTTAGCGCGCGTGGGATCCAGTGCTACCACCTCGTCTTTAGCTAATTTGCTATAGAATTTTTCTGCGCGGCTGTAGGGAAGAATATCGACCCCTTGGCACATTAGAGACTCAGTAAGCTTATTGTCAATTTTAGCTGAATCAATAAAAAGAATTGCATCGTTCATGGATACGTAACCGTATGCCAGGGTGACGGGGTTGAATTCTATGTCGTTGCCACGGATGTTAAAGGTCCAGGCAACATCGTCGAGGGTTGAAAGTACACAGCTGGTGGCATTTGCTTTCAACAATTCAATACGAATGGCCCCAAGTTTATCCGATACTGTTGCTCCAGTGTATCGTAATTCAAGGCCAAAGGCCTTTTGTTTTGGCAGGGTTGGACGGTTGCTCCATATTTGGGATATCAAGTCTAACTTAGAGTTAACACTCAATTTATGCTGTTTCAGTTTTGCAATGGTAGCTTGAGCATTGGAAAATGGGAACAAACGCCCATCGAACCCTACGGTCGACTTTTTATTGAGTTTCGAAACCAGCCAACTTTCTATTGAAAGGGTTCCGGGAGTGCCCATTTTGCATAGTTCAATACCCGTTCCACTCAACTCTTCTTCTGCCTGAAGAAAGTAACGCGAATCGGTCCATAGTGCTGCACAGCTTTGGGTAACCACAAGGGTGCCTGCCGAACCGTTGAAACCCGATAGCCATTGCCGCGATTTAAAATGTTCAGGTAAGTATTCGCTCAAGTGGGGATCGCTGGTTGGAACCAGATATGCATCAACACGGTTGTGTTTCATTACATCCCTCAGGGTGGCAATTCGGCTAATGGCGCTCATGGCTGTAATTTAAGTTGTTACTTTATAGATTTCAGTTCTTTCCCAAATCGGTAAGCAAGAATTTTGTACACAAGTTTGGCTGCTACAAAATCCGACGATTTTTCGTTGGGGTTGGGACAAAGTTCAACCACATCGAATCCTACTAAATTCCTCCTTTCAATCAGTTTCTTCAGAAACTTTAGTGTTTGGTACCAATGCATTCCTCCGGGTTCAGGCGTTCCGGTAGATGGGACAACCGATGGGTCGAATCCATCGAGGTCTATTGTAAGGTACACATTTTCAGTAAGTAAGTCGATAGCTTCATTCATCCAACTATCGTTAAATGAAATCTGATGTCCCCAGAAAACACGATTTTCATTCATGTTCTTCGTTTCTCCTAAATCCATGCTGCGAATGCCAACCTGAACTATGGGGCAGAGCTCTTTGGCACGAGCCATAACACAAGCGTGATTATTTGGAGTACCCTCGTACTCGTCTCGAAGGTCGGCATGGGCATCGATTTGTATTACTGAAAGTTTTTTGAACCTTTCTGCATGAGCCTGAATAATTCCAATACTTACCGAGTGCTCGCCGCCTATAGTTACCAAAAACTTTTCCTTATCAATTAAACCCAAAGCCTGCTTTTTGGCTTCGGCCACCATGGCTTCAGGGCTAGTATTCGCGGTAATGGGTTCAGCAGTAAAAATACCCATGCGGTAGGGTTCGCTACGGGTTTCAATATCGTACAGTTCCATATTGGCTGATGCATCGAGAAGGGCATTGGGTCCCTTATCGGAACCCTTTACCCAGGTGCTGGTTCCGTCGTAGGGAATTGGTAAAATTGCAATTTTAGAATTCGAAAGCGAGGAGAATTCCTCGGGCAAACCGCCATAATTGACCATTACAAATGTTTTAAAAGTTATTTTTATAATATGAATGTTTGCAAAATTACGAAAATGGAAATGAAATTGACTTAAATTTTATTTGAATTAATATGAATTCATTTCGGTTGATTCATTTATGACGATTTGAAAAATAATTAGTTAATCGATCACAATTAACAAGGTTGCTTAAATTGATACTTGAGTTTATGTGGTAAATGCGTTTAATAAAATTACAAACAAGATTATGGTATGTTTTTTGGCATAACCAAAACCGATTAACTCTTAATATATCGAAGGGCCAATCTATGAGTAAAATAATCCATTTGAATATTCAGCCTAACTAAGCAAACTTTAATTATGAAAAACTTCTCCTTATTGCTTATGCTTCTTGTTACAAACATTACGTTTGCTCAGAAAGTTCAAGAAGCTAACGTTTACCCATCAAATCTCGAAGAAAATATGTATTTCGAGAAATTTAATCAGCAAACTAATACTATTGAGGGTCTTTACTTCATGGTTTTGTCGGATGGGAATAACTCAGAATTTGTTACCCCAGCATTTGAGTTTATTCTTTACCTTCTACCCGAAGGTAGCACTAGCAAAGACGATTAATTACAGTAAAAAAGTACTCTTTACCTGGCATTTATCACTTTGGTGCAATGGAATATAAGAACGAAAAAGTTAACCTAAACGAAACGAGTGGTATTAAGCCCGGAAACTATAGGTTTGGTATTTGGGTAAACTCTAACGAAGCCTTTACCGAAGATAGAAACGATAACGCTAAGCTATTTAAAACTCCAATCAGAATAAATATTGAGACAAAAGGCGAAGAGGTAAAGAAAACCGAAGATGAGTGGGGAAGTGAGGATAAAAGCAAACAGAATGACGACAATAATGATGATGATGAATGGTAGACAATATTAATTGTTAAGTAAAGAGGTGCTCCTCAAACTGAAGGAGCACCTCTTTTTATTTAAAAACATGAGAAATCTTTGTTGTTAATAATCCATGTTTTTTCTGTTATGTTTCCCCTTTTTCCCTTGGCGCGCATTGAAGTGTACTCGCTGCTCATCGGTAAGAATCTGCGAAACTTCGTTGCGGTGTGCTGCCTGCTTTTTCATAAGGTTGGTTTTCAGGGTTCCCATTTCATCAATTAGCTTATTAATGGCTGCCATGTCGGGTTTTTCGGACGATTGGAGTGTATTAAGGCGTGCTCTTTTCTCCTGGAATTCGTTTCTGAGGGGTGTAATCTCTTTCAGATGTTTTGTTCTCAGGTCGTTGAGTTTAGTTTCCTGATCGGGAGTAAGATTGGGAATTCTGTGCTGCATACCCTTTTCAAATTGGGGTTGGTTGCCATCCAAGGGTCTGTTTCTCCTCATGCCCCTTTGGGCATTTACATTTAATGAAGCAATTGCTAGTGCTATGGTGGCAATTACTGCGAAAGTTTTTGTTCTCATTGGTTTGAAATTTGAAGGTTATTATTCAGATTTACCGCGGTTTCGTTGTTTATTCGCTCTTTCCATCCTGCGTTCGTGTAAAGCAGGGTTCATCATTCGTCGTAGCATCCTTTTAAGGTGAACACGTTGATCGGGCGAGCATACCTCTCTGAGTTTCATGAAATGATCGATTGTTCCCTGTTGCTGTAGTATACGTAGCTGGCCTATTCGCTGGGTTAAACTGTCCAGTTTCATTTTATTAGGTTCCTCCTCGCCCAGTTCTTCGGCAATTGCATTGTGAACTCTTAGTATTTCGTCTCGAACTTGTAATGTGTTCTCGAAGTGTTCTTTTCGCAATTGGCCAAATTGCTCCTGCTGTTCGGGGGTCAGATTTAATTGTTTGGTTACCATTTCGTGCGCTTTTCTGGGCGAAGGTTCTACGGCAGGTCCTGTTTCCCATAGTTTAATCGATCGCAACCCAATGGTTACGAGCAGTGCCAAATTGAGCGCAATTAACAGTATGGCTGCACCAGTAATGAGTTTATTTCGGGTAAGAAAGTTCATTGCAATTTGCTTTATTGATTGTTTGTGAAATTATCGTAAGGAGAAAGGTTATCCGAATGAAAATAGTCTTCGGCCAGTTGCTCCCATGTTTGATCGGAACTTTGAATGGAGTTGGTATTAAAGTAATTGGTTACCGAACCTATGATTAACCCAATAGCCAAACCTGCTGCTGCAATGGTTACAATGGTTTTTGTACGCAGCGGAATTATAGGTGCGACCATGGGCTCTGCCATAGACCAAATTTTTTGAGCCAAGAACGGGTTCGCATTCAGCTCGTTTTTTTCAATTTCAACTTCTTCTAAAACGCTCTTTAGAACTTGAAGTTTATATTTGCATTGGCTGCACGAATTGAGGTGAATTGCTATCTCCTGCTTAGCTTCGAAAGGCAAGTTCCCCTCGATAAACGAACTCAAATTGGTATTTACTGTTTTGCAATTCATTGCTTTGCTTGTTTGAAGTTTTGACATTGCTATTTGGTAAAACTTGCGTTAGGAATCCTGTTTTTTTCTAAAATGCTTTTCTGAAGGTTACTTTTTGCTCTGAAAAGAAGAGATTCAACTGCCGATAGGGAAAGTCCCATTACTTCAGCAATTTCTTTGTAGCTTAAATCCTGATATTTAGCCAGAATAAAGGCAATTCGTTGATTCTCGGGTAAGCCATTCAGAGCCCTTTTCAGTAGAGCTCGCGTTTCTCTAGTGCCAATTGCTTTATCGGCTGCAAATTGTCCCTCGTCGGATTGGTTATAAACATTCTCGTTATTTTTTTGAAAGAACCCCTCGATGCTATGAAAAATTCGCTCCCTTTTCTTTTTGTTTATGAAGTTTATCGACTTGTTTACTGCAATTCGATAGATCCACGTTGAAAATTGTGAGTCGCCCCTAAAAGAGGTTACTGAGCGAAGCACCTCAATGAAAACATCCTGGGTTATATCTTCCGCATCGGCTATTTGGCTTACAAAGCCCTTGCAAATGCGCAATACCTTCTGTTGGTACCTGTCAACCAGTTGGTTGAATGCTGCTGAACTGCGTTCAACCTGTATTTGTTTAACTAGTTCTTGGTCGGTTAACGACATTGGTTAGGTAATTAATACTCTTTTGACAATTGAAGGTTCCCTTTCTTGCGAGGAATAAAAAAAAAGTTCATTTAGCAACCCTGTTTCGTTCATACTTGTAAATTTGCAGAAAATATCGACATCATGAGCATCCGAACCAAAATTCTGCTGGGCTTCCTTATCCTTGTGTTAATGCTATTCATTTCGGGGGCACTTTCGCTTTTTGAGTTGAACAAATTGGGACGGGCAGTTAAGGGGCTGATAACTGATAATTATCGGAGCATTTACTTCTCACGACAGATGCTCGATGCGCTGGAACAACAGGAGAAAGCAGTGCTTGCTTATACCAGTAGCGGCGATACCTCTCACTATAGTGCATTTAACGTGTCTGCCAAAACCATTGAGTTAAATATCGATAGCGCAAGTACTACTCTTGTGGTTGAATCGGAAAAACAGTTTTTAGATTCGATAGTAACTGCCTATAATGCTTTTTATTCAACTTCAGTTCGTTATTTCGAACTTAAAAATTGTGAACTAGGCATCTATCTTGAAGAGGTTCACCCTTCGTATATTAAAGCGGCTTATCATATGAAGCAGCTCATAACCCTAAACCAAAGCGCACTATACAAAACGGCAGCCTTTTTAGAAACCAGTTCGCAGCGCGTTGGTATCCCGGGCCTAATTGTTATTGTTACAAGTATTATTTTTACTTTAGTGTTCATATACTTGGTAAATCATTTTTTTGTTTCGCCAATAATAAGGTTAACCAAGGCCATTAACGATTATGTGAAATTCAAGAAACCATTCGATGTGCCCATTGAAACCAAGGATGAGATTTATACCCTTAGGGAGTCGATAGCTAGCCTAATTAACTATTATCGGGCGGGTTCACAAAAAAAGGGCAAATAGATTATGCGGTTACACGTAGTAATTCGATACATTGGCATTATTCTGCTTCTTGTGGCAGCATTCATGTTCATATCCTTTTTAATTTCGCTTTATCATTCCGATGGTGCGCAGGCACCCTTACTGCTAAGTGCAATTCTGGTGACCATTACTGGCATTTTTCCTATTATTTTTATTCCTGCACCCAAGCAGCTTAGCAATAAAGAGGGTTACTTGATTGTAGTGCTGGGATGGCTGTTCGTTTGCCTTTATAGCATGCTTCCGTATTTATTATATGGAGGTGAGTTTACCATAATGAATGCCTGGTTCGAATCGGTTTCGGGCTACACAACAACCGGCTCAACCATTCTTACCGATATTGAGGTGCTGCCTCGTGGTATTCAATTCTGGCGTTCGGCAACTCACTGGGTGGGGGGCATTGGAATTGTACTTTTTGTATTAGTTGTTTTGCCCGCCATGGGCAATGCGCGAATTACACTTTCCAAAATAGAAATGTCGCCACTGGCTAAAACCGATTTTCGTTACCGTACCCAAAAAACGCTTCGTATAATCCTTTCGGTTTATTTAGGGCTTACCCTTGCCGAAACCCTGTTGCTGATGCTTTTCGGGATGTCGGCTTTCGATGCGATTACGCACACTTTTGGTACCGTTGCAACAGGCGGTTTTTCAACAAAAAATGCAAGCATTGGGCATTTCAACAACTTAGGGATCGAAGTGGTTGTCATTGTTTTCATGTTCCTGTCGGGAATCCATTTCGGAATCCTTTTCTCTTTCTTCACCTTTAAGGGAGCGAAATGGTACAAATCGTCGGTTGTAAAGTTTTATACTCTTGCAATTTTGTTGGGAATAATTTTAGTAACACTCAATACCAAGGGGGCAAACTATAGTACTTGGGGAGAAGCATTGCGTTACTCGGCATTTCAGGTGGTTTCAATTTCAACTACTACTGGCTACGCAACTTGCGATACAACGCTTTGGCCCCCATTTTCTATTCTGATTTTAATTTACTTTATGTTTCAATGCGCCTGCGCAGGGTCAACTGCTGGAGGTATTAAGGTTGATAGGATGGTTGTTTTTTTTCAAAGTTTGAAACGTCAGGTGCTGAAACTGCAGCATCCGCAAGCGGTTATTCCAGTTAAAGTCGACGGCCAGATTGTTGATGATGAGACCGTTGATGCAGTGCTGCTCTTTATAGTGCTCTATATTCTAATCCTTTTCCTTAATGGGCTGGCTCTTTCGGCAATGGGAGTCGATATTACAACTGCTTTCTCGGCATCGGCAGCTACAATAAGTACCGTTGGGCCTGGTTTTGGAGAGGTTGGATCGGCTGCAACCTATGCAACAATTCCCACTCTGGGTAAACTTTTGCTTTCGTTCAATATGCTGCTGGGCCGATTAGAAATTTACGGTTTTCTTATGTTCTTTCTAATTAAATCATGGAAGTAGATTCTTCGTGTTTTTGTGCAATTCGAATGGGGCTGTTAAATAACATCTTTTATTTTTAAGCCAAAAATTTCCCTTTCCGTATAAGGGCATGTTTTTTGCTTTCGCCCCAAAACCCCAATAATAATAATCACAACATGTATACACGGTTACTTCTGGCAGCCCTGCTCTTTTCGGTTCAGTCTGTTACCTTTTCTCAGGGTAAAGTATCGCTAAAAATTATTCAAACATCCGACATTCATGGAGCCTTTTTCCCATTCGACTATATTAACAACCGCGCGGTTGATTATGGCCTTTCGCAAGTTTCATCCTATGTAAATGCAGAGAGAAGCAAAAATCCCCAAGGAGTTGTGCTTCTCGACAATGGCGACTTGCTTCAGGGGCAACCCACCGTTTACTACGCCAATTTTATCGATACTTCTACCACCCATATTGCTGCTCAAATACTGAATTACATGGGGTACGACGCAGCCACACCCGGAAATCACGACATTGAAGCCGGACCAAATGTGTACAATAAACTGGTTGAACAGTTCAATTTTCCGTGGCTATCGGCTAATACAATTCATACCAAAACGGGTAAACCTTACTTTAAACCTTACCATATCATTGAGCGAAAGGGAGTTCGCATTGCAGTTTTGGGGCTCACCACCCCAGGTATTCCCAACTGGCTCTCACCTTCGCTATGGCCCAACATGGAGTTTACCGATATGATAGAAACAGCCCAAATGTGGATGGATACAATCAGATTAAAGGAGAATCCCCATTTGGTTATTGGCCTGTTTCATGCGGGTCATAACGCCGGACATGAAGGTCAGAACCCAAATCAGAGTAAAAATGAAAATGCTTCGATGCTTGTGGCACAAAGGGTTCCGGGTTTCGATGCCATTCTTATTGGTCACGACCACGACAGAGTATGCTTTAAAGTAGCCAATATAACAGGCGACTCGGTTCTAATTATTGACCCAGGAACCCAGGGGCGATTGGTTTCCGATATTCAAATTGAAATTGAACTTTCGGCAAGTGGAAAAGTTCTGAGCAAGGTCTTGAAGGGTTCTTTGGTGGATGTTACAAGCATGATTCCCGATCCGCATTATGTAGCCAAATTTATCGATTTTTCTGCCAATGTTGCTGCGTTTGTCGATAGGCGAATTGGATCATTCTCCGAGTCGGTTTCAACGCGCGATGCCTACTTTGGCCCTTCGGCTTTTATGAATCTGATTCATACCGTTCAGCTTAACCTCAGCGATGCCCATATTTCCTTCGCGGCTCCTCTTATGTTCGATGCAACTATTGAAAAGGGACCCGTTTTTGTTCGCGATGTTTTTAAACTCTACAGTTACGAAAACCTGCTTTATGTAATGAACCTGTATGGGCATGAAATTAAAAGTTATTTGGAATTTTCAGTTAACCTTTGGTTCGAATCCCCAGCCCAAATTGCATTGAATGCATTAAAACTGAGAAAAAGCCCCGATGGTAAGTTGAGTTACAACAGCAATGGTAGAGCAATTTTGGCCTCCAGCTACTACAACTTCGATTCAGCTGCGGGAATTAATTATATTATCGACCTTGCCAAGCCTCATGGCCAAAGGGTAACCATTCTGAGTATGGTGAATGACGAACCATTCCTAATGGACAAAGTCTACCGTGTTGCACTCAATTCGTACCGTGGTAATGGAGGAGGCGGGCATTTGGTCGATGGCGTTGGTCTTTCAAGTAACGATGTTCGCAACAGGCTCGTGAGTGCTTCACCCATGGATATGCGATACTATCTAATGAAATGGATCGAAAGAAACGGTAGGGTTATCCCTGCTACCCCAAATAATTGGAGGCTCGAGCCCAATGAGGAGCTGCAACCGGTTCTCCAAAATGATAAACGGCTTTTATTTGGCAATCAATAAGTTTGAGCATGCACATAGATAATGAGTTATTAGAAAATGGAAAGTTGTTGCCAATTGTAGAGGAATTTTACTCCCTTCAGGGCGAAGGCTACCACACAGGGAAAGCAGCGTATTTCATACGCATTGGTGGTTGCGATGTTGGCTGCCACTGGTGCGATGCCAAGTTTACTTGGAATGCCAAGTTGTTTAAACCCATTAATGTTGACGATTTTGTAAAATGCGTTATTGAAAGTGGGGCCACTGCTGTTGTGGTAACTGGGGGGGAACCAAGTGCTTACCCTTTGGACTATTTAACCTCGAAACTAAAAAATTTATCCATAGAAACTTTCGTAGAAACATCGGGTGCTTATCCGCTTACGGGGCATTGGGATTGGATTTGCCTTTCGCCAAAACCACAACAACCACCTGTTGACGGAATCCATCTTAAAGCCGATGAATTGAAGGTTATTATTCAGAACCAAAACGATGTATTATGGGCCGAAGAGAATGCCAAGAAGGTTAAAAGCACCTGTAGGCTCTACCTTCAGCCTGAGTGGAGCCAATACCATAAGTTAATATCATGGCTTGTTGAGTACGTAAAATCCAACCCCAAATGGCAGGTTTCGTTGCAGGCCCACAAATTCATGCGTATACCTTAAATTAAATTAACCATTTTTTAGTTCTGAAATTTTTGCCAGTGGGCTATTTATGCTATATTGCTTCTCCAACAAAAGGTTTAGCATGGCAATTAAAACCATTGGTATTTTAGCATTTATCCTAATCGGGTTGCTGGCAAGCGCCCAGTCACCCCGATTGTCTTCAAAAAACAAGAAGGCTCTCAACAGTTACGCATTAGCTCTCGATGCGTACGACAGGTACGATGTGGTAAAAGCAGAAAATCACTTGCTTCGAGCCATTCAGGCCGATAAGCGATTTGTTGAGGCATACCTTACCCTTTCGCAACTTTACCAAGAAACTAATCGCAATGCTGAGGCAATAGCAAGTGCCCAAAAAGCTATTGCTATTAATCCTAACTTTTTTCCCAATATTTATTACAACTTGGGCAATATTTATTTCAAATCGGGGAGTTACCAGTTAGCACTCGAAAACTACCAGAAGTTTCTTACATATAACCGAATTAGGGCTGAGTCGGCACATATGGCCAAATTCAGAATAAGTTGCTGCAAGTTTGCTCTCGATGCCATCGCGAACCCCGTACCTTTTAATCCCCTAACCCTCGGTAGCAGTATTAATACTCCCCTCGATGAGTACTGGCCTAGCTTATCGGCCGATGAGAATACGCTTGTAATTACAAGGAATATTGTTACCGATAGTATTACCATTACAGGCCGTAGGCATAATCAGGAGGATTTTTACTTCAGCCAACGAAACGAAAATGGGCAATGGGGGCCAATTCGAGCCATGGGTGCACCGCTAAATACCCCCAGATTTAACGAAGGCACCCAATCCATAACAGCCGATGGCCAAAGGGTGTACTTCACCATATGCTATGGTGTTTGTAATTTATACTATTCCGATAGGCAAACCGATGGTACTTGGGGAAAACCAGTACGATTGCCCGACCCCATTAACCAGACCAAAACTAGCGAGAAACAGCCAAGCATTTCGCCCGATGGGCGAACCCTATATTTTGTGAGCAACCGGCCCGGTGGTAAAGGCCAATTCGATATTTGGTACTCAACACGAATTGGTAACGACGATTGGGAAGCACCCCAGAATGTTGGGAGTCCAATTAATACTCCATTTAACGAGCAATCGCCGTTCATACATTTCGACAACCAAACTCTATACTTTGCTTCCGATGGACATGTGGGTATGGGTGGGCTCGATTTGTTCCAGAGCACCCGTTTAGCCGATACTGCCTGGAGCCATCCCCTTAATTTAGGCTACCCCATTAATACACATGCCGATGAGGATGGGCTTATTGTAAATGCAAAGGGAACAAATGCTTACTTCTCAACAGTTCGTGAGGCTTCAATGGGGCGCGATGTATATATGTTTGAACTGCACGAAAAAGCCAGACCTACCCCCGTTTCGTACATGAGCGGGACGATTCTCGATGGAAAGAATCATTGGCCCATAAGGGCAAATTTTAGTTTAATCGACTTGCAAACTAACGAGCAAATCATGTCCTCGTCGTCTTCCCCCAACGGAAACTACTTTGTTTGCCTACCTAGCAACCGATCATACGCCTTTGTTGCTTCGGCACCTAGCTACCTTTTCTATTCGCAACATTTTAATTTAACTGAAACCCATACCGCTTTAAAACCTTTGCAAATGAACATTTACCTTAATCCCATTTCACTGGGCCAGGTTATGGTGATGCGGAATGTGTTTTTCGAAACGGCATCGTGGGAACTGAAAGTGGAGTCAGTTGTGGAACTAGATTACCTTGTTGATTTGCTGCTGAAAAATCCTTCAATAAGTATCGAAGTTGGTGGGCATACTGATAGCGTAGGTTCCGATGAGGACAACCGTGTACTGTCGGAAAAAAGAGCCGAATCGGTAGTTAATTATTTATTGTCGAAAGGTTTGGAAGCCAACCGCTTGAAATGGAAAGGGTATGGCGAAACCATGCCAATTGCAGGCAACGATTCCGATGAGGGCAGGGCCCTTAACAGGAGAACAGAAATAAAAGTTATTGGACTCACACAGTAAAATATTGAATTTAGTATGAAGAGCAGACTTATTACATCAGCGCAGGAAATTGAAGAAGTTATCAATGCATCCGTTGTTTGCCATGTTGGTATGGTTCAGGAGGATTCAGTTCCCTACGTTTTACCTTTCAATTTTGGTTACGACGGCAATCGGCTATTTATACACTCAGGCCCTCAGGGAAAAAAAATCGATATTTGGAAACAGAACAGCAGGGTTTGTGTAGCCTTTAGTACCGATTACCAGATGCGTATTCAGAATGAAAGCGTTGCCTGTTCCTATTCCATGCGGTACCGAAGCGTTTTAGTACATGGTAATATTGAACAAATCTTCGAAATGAATGAAAAGGAGCGCATTCTGAATGTTATAATGAAGAAATATGCGGGACGCGATAATTTTTCGTACAGTCGACCTGCTCTCGAAAATGTAAGTGTATTCGAGGTGGTGCCTTTAACCATTGAGGGCAGAGCATACGGATATTAAAAAATTGAGTTGTATTAAATTTTACTAATTGGCAAGTTGCTATTGACAGGAGTTTATAAATTGATTTATATTTAACAATCAAATTGGACTAATCGATAAAAATTAAAGGCATGGCAAATGTTCGAGACCTTAAAAAGGATGTGAAAGTAATGGTAGGGCAGTTTATTCAGGAGTGCTATGTCCAAATATCCTATTCACCCCCTTTGAATGTTGAAAATATTCTCGACATCATTGCCGATGCCACGCAATTGCAAAACAGTATAATTAAAAGAATTTCGGGAACCCCCGATAGATATGTGCGGTATAAACATCGAAAATCGGGGGCTTTGAGCCGTACCGCCACCGAGGCAAAAAAACTTTGCAAGGATGCTGAATGCCGTAAAGAGTATTTTAATAGCATTGCTTCCGACTTTTACGATGGAATTGTTGAATTAACCGAAAGGCTCAACTCGCTTTCCTACTAACTTTTCAATTATGAACCCATTTCACCAAGTTGCTCTCAAGCGTTTTTCCTGCCGAGCTTATAAACCCGATTTGGTATCGAAGGCCGATATTGAACAGGTTCTTGAAGCAGCACGAATTGCCCCTTCGGCTACCAATGCTCAACCCTGGCGGTTTTTGGTTATAACAAAATCGCCCATGCGCGAACAGGTGGCAACTTGCTACGGACGCGACTGGTTGGGGTCTGCCCCTGTAATTATTGTTGCATGCGGCGATCATTCGGTTTCGTGGCGTCGTGCCGATGGGAAAGACCATTGCGATATCGACCTTGCCATAGCTATCGATCATATTACCCTTGCCGCTGCAAGCATGGGACTTGCCACTTGCTGGATTTGTAAATTCGATGCCATGCGGTGTTCTGAAGTGTTGAGGTTGCCAATGAATTTGAGTCCTGTTGCATTAATTCCTTTAGGCTATCCAAACGAGGAGCCCAAGGAGGGTTCCAATCATTTTCGTCGCAAGCAGCTCAACGAAATAGTATTCTGGGAAGGATTATACTAGGTGATGAATTTCTGCCCTATACTTTTTTAATTCCTTTGCAAGTACCTTGGCGTTGCCGCCAATTAGCATGTCGAGGTAACTCCAAAATTCCTTTCTATGATTTTTCACCTTAATGTGGGCTAGTTCGTGAACAATTATATAGTCAATTAGGTGATTGGGTAGTTTCATTAAGTAAATACTTAAATTAATGTTGCCAGCCGCTGAGCAGCTACCCCATCGGGATGTTGTTCGTTTTATAGAGACTCTGCTGTAAACAATACCCAATCTTTTTGCATGTTCAGAAACCTTTTCGGGGAGGTATTCATGGGCTTCCTTTCGATAGGCTAAGTCGACCCCCCTTCGGGCCGCTTGCTGCACAACGCTGTCGGTTTCATTTAAATTGTTGGGATGCTTCACACAAATAATTCCATTCGATACCCTAACAAGAATGTTTAATCTATCTTCAGCAAAAAAAACTAATTTATGGTTTCGCGTACAAAAAGGATTAAGGTTGGTAAGTGGAATGTAATCGGGCTGGAGATTTAGCTTCGCTTTAATCCATTCAGCTTTGCTTTCCACAAAACTTACGGCCGAATTGTAAGAAACAAAACCTGGGTAGGTAACAAAAACCCTCTTTGGGGGCTTAATAGTTATAGTAAGCCTTCGGGCTTTAGTGTTTCTTCGAAAATGAACCTCACCAACCCGAGGTACATGCACAAGCACCAACGACAAGTTCTTATTATTGTTTAAGAATCCAAGCTCCGGGGTGCAGGCTTCGTAATTGTTCAAGTGCCTTGTTTGCCTCCTCTTGTGTTTGGTACGAACCCAAAGTAACTGAATGCATGCCGTTTTCACGCACAATAACCCGCGAATTGAATCCAGACTTCACCATATCTGCGCTGAATTTACTGGCGTATTCAGCATTCCTGAAACTACCAACAACAACATGAAAAGTTCCGTTGGTTGTTGGTTGAACGGTTACGGGTTGTTGAACCGGTTTTTTATCTATATTTGCTTCAGCTGGTTTGGAACTTGCAGGTTTTTTAATTTCGGGCTTAAGCGCTTCCTGTTTGGGTTTTTCAGATGGGGCTGCCTTTTCAAACTCCTTTTCTAATTCAGATTTGGGTTCATTGCTACTTTTGGTTTCTTTTTTTATGGAATCAGGAGTATTAACTGGAAGTACCTCTTGCTCGTCGGCTGTGTTCGAATTTGAATCAATATATCCCTTTGAATACATGTAGTAACCTGCAACAGCAATAGCAATAAAGGCAATTCCTATGAGAACACCCATTAAAATAGCCTTGCCTGCACCGGCTTCAGTTTTTTTTGCTGTGGCTTGAACTTTGGGTTTTTTGAGGATTGGTTCTTGCTTTTTTTCGGGAGCTTTTATTTCATTCTTTTTCTCGGGCTTTTTTATTGTTTTAGGCTCTGTCTTTTGTGTAGGCTTTTCAATAAGTTTTTCATTTTCGGTAAGTTTTGTTTCTTTTTCAATGGGATTTGCTTCATCTTTTAAAGTTTCAGGAACTGATGTTTCCTTAGTTTGTAGTTCATCTTCGCTAATTGTTAGTGAACTCTCTGAACTCACCAATTTTTCCTGTGGTTGTGCAGCCTCTTCTATTTTTTGTTTTATAGCCTCGGCTTTTTCCTTTGTAGCAAAGTGAATACTTCCCCCTTTGTCGCGGTACAAATGCCCATAATCAGCAAGGGGGAAAGTTCCATCGTTGAGAAGCGAGGTTTTAATTTGCTCAACAAATTCATTAATCTGTTTGGCAGCCTCGTCCTTGCTAATTTTCTTGCTTTTTATTAGAGCATCTTCCAAAACTCCGTCGTTGAATCGTAAGAAAGGACTAAAGGTTATATTGTCGGGCTTGAAAACACCCGATCCGTCGTCTTTTACCAAAAATGCACCAAAATCGGGGAGTATAACCCGTGTGTTGCTCTCAATGAGTTCGAGGAGGAATTGAGTTGTCATTTTTGTAGTATTTAGGCGTTTCAATTAATAACTTAATTCACTTCAAAATTACGTATTTTTTTAAACAAAAGATAAGATTTAGCAGTTGGTTGCTACTCGGGGACTAATTTAAGGGTAAAATAGAACACTTAGGTTGCAACTTTGTTTTTTTTCAGTAGTTCAATTCGAGTATTTTTTAGGGCACTCAAGGATTACCTTAAGGTTTTTATCAAAAAAACGATTCTTTCTTACTTTTTATTCTTCTGAAACGCTTATATTTAAACTTTTCGAAACTGAATATGGGTAGGTTTGTTAAAGGATATGGGTTCATACTAATAGTACCCTTTATTTTTCTTACAGCACTGCCCGCACTTGGCATTACTTCAAAGGCTGATAGCCTGAAGAGAGAATTCAACAGTGCCAATATTACCATTAAAGCAAAAATTCTTAACGAACTAGCACGCCACTACTGGTATAGTTCATTCGATTCGAGCATTAAGTACGGCACAGCTGCTCTCGACTTGGCAACAAGCAGGCAACTGGTTGTTGAAATGGTAAATGCATACAACAATCTGGGTGTTGCCTACGATATGAGAGGCGAATACAGCAAAGCGATGAGTTTCTATTTCCAAATTGTAAAAACAATTCAGGGACTTGGGCTTTATAAATCGGAGCAGCCCTTAGAGCTTTTCTTTAGTACAAAAACCGATTTGGCTTCTGAAAAAAAGATTTGGAGTACCATACCGAGCGACAACATTATGGGAATGTCTTTATCTCAGGAGGATGAGAAGATGCTTCTGACTCTTTTAGGAAAGGGACTATCGAATTTAGGAATACTCTACGGAAGGCTTTCTCACTTTAATAGGAGTTTAATATGCTTCAGGGAGTCAATTGCTGTAAGAAAGCAGGTTAACGACAAGGAGGGCATTGCTGTTGTGCTAACAAATTTGGGCACCATGTACATTAAAATGAACCATACTCAGAATGCCGCACAAAGTTTACGCGAAGCAATAAGCATTTTAAAAACCACAAATGGCGATCCTTCAAGGTTGGCTGGCGCTCAGCAATCGATGGGTGAGTTACAAATAATAACAGGTAAACTCGATTCGGCTCTATTGAACCTTTCGGCTGCCAGCGAAACCTATATCAGAATTAAAAACAATATGGGTTTATCGTATGTAAAAATTCAGTTTGGTAAGCTTTACTTACTCCAGAAGAATTACTCTAAAGCAATAGATGCATTAGACGATGCGCTCGAAAAACTAATTTCGCTAAAGGATCGTGAAAATGAGGGCTTGGTATACAAACTGCTGGGCGATGCAAATACAAAGTTAGGAAAATTCGAAAACGCAGTTAGGCAATACCAATTAGCCCTGAATGTTGGCCGGCTCTATGGTTACAGGTCTATTGAAGCTGATGCTCAACTAGGTCTCTCGCTTTTATATGAAAGCAAAGGCTTCCCCAGTGCTGCCCTAAAGCATTATAAGGAATACGTGCAGGTAAATAACTGGTTGCTCAATCAGAAATTTAACGCTAACTTATCGCAACAGCAGGTTCTTTTCGAATTTGAACAAATTGAAAAGGAAAATATTCTTTTAAAAAGTGAAAATGTATTTAAAAAGGAGAGCCTCAATCGCCAAAGGGTTTTAAAACTTTTATACCTTGCCATTCTTTTCATTTTCTTACTTTTTGGGCTCATACTTTATTTTCTTTACAGAAAATTATTACGTGCCAACGAGAAGTTAAGAAGTTTGAATCTGGGGCTAGAGGAGAAAGTAAACGTAAGAACCAATGAGTTAAGAGAAACCCTGAAGATTGCCGAAGAAGGTAACCGAATTAAGAATGCGTTTCTTACCAACCTTAAGTCACGAAATTCGAACTCCACTCAACGGTATTATAGGGTTTACGTCGTTACTCGAAAGTTCCTTTTCCGAAACCGATTACGAATCGAAATATATAAAGGAAATAAAGGTTAGCAGTGATAGGCTCATGGGGTTTCTAAACGATTTGATAGACCTAAGCCAAGCCGAATCGAACAAACTTAAGGTTAAGTATGTGCACTGCAACTTACAGGCTCTTGTTAGCAAAGTGGCCGAACGATTTAAAAAAGAGATTGCTGAAAAGGGGCTCAGTTTGCATACAAGTTTTGACCAGTTTCCAGAAGTTATAACCGATTCAGAGAATATACAGCGAATTCTTACAGTGGTTCTTAGCAATGCAGTAAAGTATACCGACAAGGGTTCAATATCGTTCAGTATAGCCTTTAAAGAATTCGACTCCTCAGTCGTGTTTGCCATTACCGATACCGGTATTGGCATCGATTCCGACTATCTACCCCATATTTTTGAGCCTTTTCAGCAGGAGAGTTCAGGCCTCTCGAGATTATATCAGGGAGCAGGGTTGGGACTTGCTTTGGCAAAGCGCTTAGTTAATTTACTGAACGGAACCATTGAGGTTAATTCCCGAAAAGGAGCCGGTACAATAGTCTTCATAAAAATTCCTGTTACGTTTGTTGCCGATGCCTCATTGAAGGTACGATCGAAATTTACAGCAAGAGAGATTGGCCAAAATCTAGTACCACGCCCCAAAAAAGCCAAAGTGCTAATAATTGAAGAGAATACTTATACCCGTTTCTTTTTGCAATCGATGCTTAAAAAGCATTTCAATGTTTTTGTGGCTCGCGATGGTAATGAGGCTCTTAGTATTGTTGATGATACCAATAATGTAGCTTCCCTGTTCGATATTGTTATAGCCGACATTGGCATGAAGGAGCCTTGGAACCTGCAGAACTTCGTTAGCGAAGTGTATAGAAGGAAGCCCGAATACAGCAAACGTGTTATTGCAGTTCAGGGAGAAAAAGAAATGGAAGGGGCATTACTAGAAGGGCTAGAAGGCCTTTTTTGGATTCAAAAGCCCATAGAAAAGGTTAAAATTCTCGATGTACTCTTTGAAAGCCAAAAACATAAGCGAAGCAGGTTGTAAATACTTTAGGAGATCTTTCCTGCACATACTTCCTGAATTATTGAAAGAACCTTGCTAACAGAGTAAGGTTTTGTCATTAGTTGGTTAAAACCTACATCCTTATAATCGTCGAAAAACGACATGGGGTTATGAGCAGTAAGTGCAATTACGGGTACGTTCCGTTTTGAAAGTGGAGCCTTTTCGCGAATAAACTTGGTGGTTTCGAGGCCATTCATCACGGGCATTTCTATGTCCATAAGAACCAAGTCAATAGCTTCATTTATAAGAATATCGATGGCAATTTTGCCATTTTCAGCTTCAAAGCAAACCGCATCCATTTTTTTAACAATTTCCTTAATGAGAAGGCGATTTACAAATATATCGTCGACAATTAGAATTCGAAATGGACTAGGCATTGGACAATTTTTTATGCCCCTAAAATAAAAAATTAACCTAAACGGCTAAGCGTTTTAATAATATTTTGGCTCGAAATTGTAACCACGTTTTTATTGAGGTCAATAATTTTATCGTTTTTAAATTCCGAAAGGGTTCTAATAAGGCTCTCTTTGGTAGTGCCTGCCAGTTCGGCAAGTTCTTGCCGAGTTAGTGGGAAACTGAAGGTGTTACTATAGTATATATCTTCAGAAAAGTAAAGAATAATATCGGCCACACGGCCAGGCAACTGCTTGTAAAGGAGGCTTGTTAACCGACCGACATTAAAAATGTTACGCCTGCTGAGGCGTTGAATAATTTCGAAAGCAAATGCACTGTTTTGCTCAACTATACTCCTAAAAACCTGGGAATCGATAAAAAGTACAGAGGTTGGTTCAAGTGCAATGGCCGAAAAATCGAAGGTTTCATTACTAAAAACCGATGAAAGTCCAATGAAAGTTGAGGGCTTTTCGATACGGAGTATTATGGTTTTATCCTTTCGCATTTCACGCGAAATTTTTACTAAACCATTTAAAATAAATGGAATATGCGAAGAGCGCGTGTTTTGCTTAACAATAAAGTCCCTCCGGTTGTACTCAACACGATTGCTCGATGATTCGAGCCGGCTAACCTCTTCGGCGCTCAGCAGCTGAGCAAAAGAATCGAAGTAGTTCAACCGTTGTATGAGTGAAAACTGTTCCATTGATCGTTGCTGTACTTAGTTTCAAAATACTGATTATGTTGGTATTGTTGCATCTTTGGGACAAAAAAACTACTTTTTTCGCTTTCATAAATATAGGCATTATTTCGTATCGATGATTTAAATCATCGATTTTTGGTAACCAACCTCATACTTTTTGTATTGTGCCTTAGTGCAATAAAGGCTATTTTTGAATATTACAAACAGAAACAAAAATTAATGATACTCATTGTTGACGATTCAGCCACCAATCAGGTTTTATTGGAGGCCATTCTGCAGGAAGAAGGTTTTGAAACCGTTACGGCCTTTGGTGCGCGCGAAGCAACCAAAATTATTGATAAGCAAAGGCCCGAACTCATTCTTCTCGATTTGCTAATGCCCGAAGTAAGCGGATTCGATTTCTTAAAAGAGCTTAGAAATAGTAACGACAGATCCGATATTCCTGTAATAGTAATTTCGGCTGTAAATTCAAAAGATATTATGGACGAGTGCAAGAGTTTGGGAGCCAACGACTTTTTTGCCAAACCCGTCGATATTCAGGCATTTATAAGCAGGGTTAGGGATCTTACCAATTCGATTAACGCTTAAATAAAATGCGAATGGGCGCTACAGGGGGCAATAGAATATTTGGAGTGAATGATTTTATCGATATTTTTACCAAAATTGACGGCCAAATAATTGAACTGCACAAGTGCTCTTCCGATGATTTTTTAGGCCTTAATAACGATTTTAAGGAGTACTACCGTCAATCGAAAGTTATCTCTAAAAACGCCAGCGAAATTTTCGAAACGCTAACGGCTCCTAATTCGCGCGAACTAATTGTTAGCCTCGAAACATTATACCGTAATCTTAAACAGGCCCAGCTCCGATTTTCATCCCTACTCGATGCCAGTTTGCTACACCTAAGCTCTCTCAACCGGCACATCGATGAATTGTTTTTACCGCTTAAAAATTTGAATCAGGACCTCATGTCTATCAAGCTGTTGTCCACCAACATAAAAATTTCGAGTTCGGCTTTAGGCAATGTTGACGACTCGAGTGTAGAGGAGAACCTGTTGAATCTCAATGCCATTATTAGCGAATTTAAGAATAGGGGATTAAAGTGTGAAAAGAACCTGTCTGATTTTAAAGAACAGGTAAAAAGCATCGATAAGCATTTTAATACCCTTCGAAACCGAAACGTTCACGATTTAGACTCTATTCTCAATCACATCCATTACGGAATTATCCTATTTGCCGAGAAGCACGAGGAAGCTTCAAGGCAAATACCCCTACTTAAAGAACAGTCCGATAAAACTGCCAACAGCATTGCCGGCATTATTACCAATCTTCAGTATCACGATATTATTCGGCAAAAAATGGAGCACATTCACGATACCCAAAAAAAATTGGTAGGTGAATTGGAGCAATTGGGCAATGAGAATGATGAAGTTCAGATACAAAAGGACAAATTGCCCCTTAGGGTTCGCGATATTGCCGGATTGCAATCGGCCCAACTCATAAGAGCCAATAAGGAATACCAGCAAGCCATTGAAAAAATTACCCAGCGCTTCATTGCGCTAAGCAACGATATGCTGCTTATCGCAGCCATGTGTCAGGACTTTAGCGTTGCTAACGACAATGCGGAGGAGTACCAGCTGCAGCGCTTGCTCTCAAAGCTCGAAAGCTCTGCCGACATACTTAATAATTTTCTTCAGGCTGGTGGCGAATTTACCCTAAGTTTAGAATCGTTAACGGGTTCAATTCAGGGCTTTTCCAACAGCATGAGCGATATGGAAAGTTCTTTGCTCCTTTTAAAGAACTCAACCAATAGGGCATCTGAATCGGCAGTACCGCAGCCAACTTCAGACGATAGCCTCCAACTGTCGCTGCAGCAGTTACAGTCGCTTTCAAGTGATATTGAACAATTCGAGAAAACCATTCAGCAGGTTTTTCTTCAAATAGAAAATATTGGCCATGCTCTATCCCAAATTAATGGGCAGTTTAAGGAATCGATAGTGGAGTCGGGTTCATTTACACAAGCCTCAGAACGCATGAACCATCTCATTCTTAGTTTGAATCAGAAGAACGGAAGAAGCCTTGTACTGCTCGAAGAGAATTTGAAAATGAGCCAAGCTATTGCTTTAAGTGTTCGGGAATCGCTCCGAAAAATACGATACTACGATTTCTTCGATAGGGTAATTGTGAATATTATTGGTGAACTGAACCAAATACATACTAAGTTAAGTTCCGATTCCCAGATTAGCCCCGACGATAAGAAAGAGAACCTAGAAGGAATAAGAAAAAGTTACACGATGGCCAGCGAGCACGAGATTCACGATAAAATTGTGAAGAACGAAGGCTTAACGGTACCAACAAGTGACGAAAAGGCTGAAGAGAATGCCGAAGACGAAGATAACGTTGAATTTTTCTAAACCCATACCCATGGCACCAAAAACCAAAATAATTCTGAAAGCAATCCCCGCCAAGTCGGGTGGCAAAGGCGAAACGCCAACAGTTCTGTCGCTTCAAGGCGAACTGACCATCGATTACGCAGAACAGCTCAAAGAGTTTTTGCTCGATAACTTTGGAAAATATAGCGCATTCACATTAAAACTCAATAATGTTGAAAGTATCGATGTAACTGCTGTGCAGCTGATTCAGCGGTTTTACTGGGATGCAAACGAGCATAAGAAAAAAGTAGATTTCGATATTAAACTGCCCGAGGAGCAACGTGTGTTGCTTGAGAAATCGGGATTTGTTCAGTTTTTAAACCTTAATGCAAAACAATAATTCCTGCACATTATGGAAAAGACAATACTTATAGTCGACGATTCGGAAAGCATTCGCGAAGTAGTCAGTTTTACACTCGAGAACGAGGGCTACAACGTTCTAGTTGCTGTCGATGGTACCGATGCTCTGAAATTTCTTAACGGGCAAACCATCGATTTAATCATTACCGACCTGCATATGCCCGAAATGGATGGCATAACCCTTATCAAGGAGGTTCGTAAAAAGCCCGATTACCAGCGCATCCCCATCCTTTTTCTTACCACCGAATCGCAAGCGGCCAAGAAGATGGAAGCCAAGGATGCTGGTGCTACCGGATGGATTATTAAACCCTTTGTTCCCGCTAAACTAATAGCAGCATTAAGTAAAGTACTACGATAATGGACAGCTTCAAGAAGAAATTCATTGAGGAGGCAACCGACCTCATTGAAGGCCTCGAAAAGGCCCTTTTAGCGCTTGAGGATAACCCAAACGATCCGGCACTGGTTCAGCAGGTTTTCAGGGTTATGCATACCCTTAAGGGCAATAGCGCCATGTTTGGGTTCGAGCTCATCGATGCTTTTACCCACGAAATGGAAACCGTGTACGATCTGATTCGGAATGGAAAATTGCAGGTAACACGCGAAGTTTTGGATGTAACACTTGCTTCGGTAGACCATTTGAAGGTACTGCTCAACGAAGACCATTATGCAAACCCCGAGGTACAAGCAAACCATGCCGAACTGCTTTCTAAGGTTGCAAATTTTACTAAGCCCGAACCAGGCAAAGTTGCACCTAGAGAGGTGAAAAAAACTCAAGGAAAAACCGATGATGGGGTTTCAACCTACTACGTTTACTTTGAACCCGTAAAAGAAATATTCAACAATGGAACCAACCCCCTGTATCTGCTCGATGAGCTTCATACATGCGGCAAAACATTGGTTTTTGGTCATTTAAATCGACTTCCAAAACTTAAAGAACTTAATCCCGAACATTGCTATACCTACTGGGAAGCAATTGTTGCCACTACGCAGGAGGTGAGCAGCATTAGCGATGTATTTATTTTTGTAGAGGACGAGTCGACCATTGATATTCAGAAGGTAGCCGATGTTAACTTGCTTAAAGATGATCGGTTTGTGTACGAACTCGAAGATCTTGCCCGAATCCATAAGGATGTTGGTCTTAATGCCGTTCAGAAGTTGGCCGATGAGGCAATGCGTAGGCAAACACAGGAGAAATCTAATGTTATTAAGAAGGAGAAATTAACATCCAAGGATACTACCATTAGTAGCATTAGGGTTTCTTCGGAAAAACTGGATCTGCTCATGAATCTGGTTTCGGAACTCGTAACAACTCAAGCCAGACTGAGCCTGTTTGCAGAGCAGAATGGAGTTCCGGGGCTTATGCCCATTGCCGAAAATGTTCAGAAACTTTCGAGGCAACTGCGCGACACTGCCTTCAGCATTGTGCTTATTCCCATTGAGAATATGCTCACCCGCTTTCAGCGATTGGTAAGAGACCTTTCCAATGAGTTGGGCAAGGAAGTAATTTTTATAACCGAAGGAGCAGAAACCGAACTCGACAAAACCATTATTGAGAGCCTAGCCGATCCCCTCATGCACATTCTTCGAAATAGCCTCGACCATGGCATTGAGGATGGCGACCTAAGGGTGAAAAAGGGCAAGCCTCGGCAAGGCAAAATTACGCTTAAGGCTTTCTACTCTGGTGCCAACGTAATGATACAGATTGCCGACGATGGTGCTGGCATTGATTCGAGTCTCATAACCGAAAAAGCCATAGCCAAGGGTATTATTACTCCCGACCGCAAACTTACACGCAAAGAAGTGCTCGATTTGGTATTTTTACCGGGTTTCAGTACCGCGCGTCAAGTTACCGATGTCTCGGGTCGCGGGGTTGGCATGGATGTGGTAAAACGTAAAATAGCCGACATACGTGGCGAAGTCGAAATAGAATCGGAGGTAGATGAAGGAACCATTATCACCATTAAAATGCCGCTAACCCTTTCCATTATCGATGGACTGCTGGTTAAGGTCGATGAAACTCACTTCATAATTCCGCTTTCCCTGGTCGATAAAATTTACGCAGTAGAGCATACAAAAATTGTTAACACATTCAACAATGTTGTAGTGCTCGATGGGAAGCAAATACCCTTCTTCTATATCCGTCGCGAGTTCGATTTACCCGATAATAATGCCTACTGGGAGCAAGCAATTGTTGTCAATTTCGAAGAGAAGAGGGTAGGGTTAATAGTCGATTCCGTTGTGGGCGAGTACCAAGCCGTGCTGAAACCAATTGGCAAGCATTATAAGAATCAGGATATGATTTCGGGTGCAACCATATTGGGCGATGGAACCGTTGCGCTTGTTATGGACACCAATAAGATTATTAAGACTTTTGCCCATCACGAAGTGTTTGCCATTAAAGGCAAGAAAAACGAAAAATTAATAAGTTAAGCATAAATAGGAGGATGAACAATGAACCAGGACAATCTATCGAAAATAAACTCGTACCTTTCTTTTAAACTGGGAGAAGAGGAATTTGCTGCACACGTTGGGAAGGTGCTCAATATTTTGGAAATGACCAAAATAACTGAAGTGCCTCGCGCCCCCGAGTACATGAAGGGCGTTATTAACCTACGAGGAACGGTTTTGCCTGTAATCGATACCCGCATTAAGTTCGGAATGACCGCAACAGAGTATACTACAAACACATGCATTATTGTGCTCGATATTGAAATGGATGGCGAATCCGTACATGTGGGTGCTCTCGTTGATGCAGTGCAAGCAGTACTCGAAATTGATAAAGGGGCCATTATGCCACCACCCAGCATTGGCAGTAAGTACAAGTCCGATTTTATTGAAGGGGTAGCCAATATCGACGAAAAATTCATTATGATCCTTAACATGGATGCTGTTTTCTCCGCCGATGAAATAACCAGTATGAAAGATAAAACCGAGGAAACAGAGCGTACCGAGCAAATAGAAGAGATAGGATAGATGCCTAATATTAATCTTTTAGCCTAAAATACTTATGATACGGACTCTGTCCATTCTTTCAGTAGTGCTTTTCGCTGGGTTTAATTTGGCCTTTGCACAGGATACCACTGAGTTAAAAAAACCGAAGGTGGAATTCAGCGGATTCCTCCGACTCGATTACTGGGCCGATACCCGATTGAATAACGAGGCGCTCGACGGGCTTTTCATTTTTTATCCACTTCCCGAGAAACTCGATGCCAATGGTAAAGATATTAATGCGGTAGGGGGGGTGAATTTTTTGGCAATGGCCACCCGACTTCGAACCAATATTACCATGCCCAAGGTTTTTAATGCCAAACCCTCGGTACTTATTGAAGCCGATTTTACCGGACTCTCAAATAATGTTCACATGCGATTTAGGCATGCCCTGGCAAAGTTCACATGGGAATCGGGTTCGGAATTGAACCTGGGATTAACTTGGCACCCTATGTTTGTTCCCGAAGTTTTTCCCCATGTTGCCAGCCTCAATACGGGTGCTCCCTTTCAGAGTTTCTATCGAAGTCCCCAAATAACTTTTAAGCAGAGCATAACACCCAGTTTTAAATTTATTCTGTCGGCCATTACCCAAAACGATAATAGGAATGTTGGGCCCGATGCACCAGCTGGTTCGTCGAAACTGCTGCGCCATTCCATGATTCCCAACCTGCATGCGCAGCTGCAATATGCAAAAGGGCCTATTACCCTAGGACTGGCAACCGATTATAAGAACCTTCGGCCTTTACTCTCGGTAAAGTCGCTCACACAAACACCAGCACCAGAGTACGTTACTAATGAGCGAATTATAGGACTCAGCTACATGGGCTATTTCAAATACCAAAGCGGATTGTTTACTGCAAAGTTTAAGGGTATGTATGGTCAGAATTTGGGCGAGCACCTACTTTTGGGAGGTTATGCAGTTACCTCAATCGATAGCCTAACGGGTATTCAGCATTACACTCCGGTCAATCACGTTTTTGGACATGTTAATATAACCTACGGAAAAACCTTCATGCCCGGCATTTTCATGGGCTATGCAAAAAATTTGGGTGCTAGCAAAAATGTTATCGACGACAAGCGTGTTTATGGTAGAGGCATGGATATAGAGTACTTATATCGAATTGCCCCCAATGTTACCTTTAGGAATAAGAATTTAAGCATAATGAGTGAGGTTGAGTATACTGTTGCAGCAACAGGCCAAATTGAGGTTAGCAACAGAGCCAAAGTTGTAAATTCCAAAGAAACTGCCAATACTCGTTTTCTGGTAATGATTCAGTACGATTTCTAGTTTTTAAGACGAATGGACCCTAAAATTAACGATTTATTTAGGGCACAGCTCACCAACGAGGAGTTCGATAAACTAAGCCGCTTCATTTATAAGGAGAGCGGTATTAAAATGCCTCCCGTAAAAAGAGTTATGCTTCAAAGCCGTTTGCAAAAACGGCTAAGGGAGCTCAATATGACCAATTTTAAGGAGTACTGCGAGTACGTTTTTAGCCGCGAGGGCCTCAATAACGAAATTATTCATATGCTCGACGTGGTAAGTACCAATAAAACCGATTTTTTTCGCGAACCCGTTCATTTCGAATTTTTACAGGATATTGTATTGCCCGAATTTGTTGGGCAACGTTCCTTGGGGAGAACAATAAAAGTGTGGAGTGCAGGTTGCTCAAGTGGCGAAGAACCCTATACCATTGCCATTGTGCTCGCCGAATTTGCAGAGCAGAATTTGGGATTCGACTTCTCTATACTTGGCACCGATATTTCAACCCAAATTCTTCAGAAGGCCATCGATGCAGTTTACAAAGAGGATCGTGTTGCCATCATTCCGCTGGAACTGAAACGTAAGCACCTGCTTCGAAGCAAGGACCGAAACAACCCTACGGTTAAAATTGGCCCCCATTTGCGCAAGAAGGTTCGCTTCGGACGCCTAAACTTTATGGATTCGCAGTACGACATTGCCGAAACTTTCGATGTGGTATTCTGTAGGAATGTTCTCATATATTTCGACCGTGAAACACAGGAGCGAGTAATCGCTAAACTGTGCGAAAAACTTAGAGTAGGTGGCTATTTCTTTTTGGGGCATTCCGAGTCGATAATGAATATGAACCTTCCGCTGAAGCAAATAAAACCTACCATTTTCCAACGCATATAGCCTTTCAAAATTAACCCTAGACCTAGATAAACCATGGGACACTCAATAACCGACGACGAACTGTTAAGCGAGCTCAAACGCCGATTCGAACAGAATAAAACCTCCCTGAAGGAACTAAAAAACCTGAACGATGAGCTTAAACTGGTGAATAAGAAATTGGAGGAATCGGAATCGCTTAAGAGCCATTTTATTTCCAACATTACCAACGAAATCATTAATCCTTTCACATCCATACTGGGGCTTTCTAAAGCCATTCTGTCTGTCGATAAAGAGAACTGGAAAAAGGTGATAACCATGGTTGCTCTCATCCATTCCGAAGCCTTTAACCTCGATTTTCAGTTCCGCAACATATTTGTTGCAGCCAAAATTGAAGCAGGCGAAATTTTCCCCGAAACGCTTAATGTAGATGTGGAAAACCTGATTGAGAGTGTTGTTGAGTCGTTCAAATTCGAAGCAAAAAAGAAGAAGTTGGTAATCATTCATCGGTTTAAGGCCAAAACTCGCGATGGCAACTCGTTCGTATTCAAAACCGACCCAGAAAAACTGAAACTTGTTTTGGCCAACCTGCTAAGTAACGCCATAAACTTCAGCTTCGAGGGTGGTGAAATTGAACTGACCACTTGGGTTGAGGATAGCTGTTTAAAAATTTCGGTTCGCGATCATGGTATTGGTATAAGCAAAGAGAATCAAAAAATTATTTTCGATCGATTTAAGCGTCTCGATTCGGGAATTAATTCGCTTAACAGGGGGCATGGATTGGGGCTATCGGTAAATAAGGCTATTCTCGACATGCTAAATGGTAAAATAAATATTGAAAGCGTATTGGGTAAAGGAGCTTGCTTCACCATCACAATTCCCGAAGCGCAGGCTCAAGCTACCGATTTTGCCTCCGATGCAAACGAAACTTTCTTCGATACCGACGAGGAAGTTTTTTAACCAGAAGCCATGGACGAGCTGGGAACTCACTTTCTATATCCCGCTGCGCTTTACGCCAGCAAAGCGCCAACAAAGGTTTCAACCATTTTGGGCTCTTGCGTTGCTGTATGCCTTTACGATCCAATCCTCAAAATTGGCGGAATAAACCATTTCATGCTTCCGTACTGGAACGGGCAGGGTTTGGCTAGCCCTAAATATGGCAATATAGCCATTGAGAAACTCATTGAAAAAATGCTTTCATTCGGTTCACTCAAGTCGAATCTAAAAGCTAAGGTTTTTGGGGGTGGAGAAGTAATTGAAACCAATATAACCCAATTTCATATTGGCGAGCGAAACATTAGGGTAGCTATTGAAATGCTTCAAGAATTTAACATTCCGGTAGTTGCCAAGAGCTTGGGGGGGAAGTTGGGTCGGAAAATCGAGTTTACAACCGATACGGGTGAAGTACGCCAGAAATATATTGAAAAAACCCAAATCCAAATTTCTACTTAAAAGCAGATTTGCTAGATTTGTAAAAAACACATAGGATTTATGGAGGTTAAAGTTCGGGTACTCATTGTTGACGATTCGGCGGTTGTTCGGCAAACACTTAGCCAAATTATTGAATCCGACCCACAACTTGAGGTAATGGGCGCAGCCTCCGATCCGTTTTTTGCTGCCAAAAAAATTGCCGAAGAGGTACCCGACGTCATTACCCTCGACGTGGAAATGCCCCGAATGGATGGGCTTACTTTCCTCAAAAAAATCATGTCGCAGCACCCTATTCCAGTAGTAATTATTTCGAGTTTAACAGCCCAAGGCACCGAAACGGGCCTCAAAGCCCTTGAACTGGGGGCAGTTGAAATAATTACTAAACCCCAAATGAATACTAAAACATTCTTTGAGGAGTCGCGCATTCGGATTTGCGATGCCATAAAAAGTGCTGCTCAAGCCAAGTTGAAACGACGGAGAATAGAAACTGAACCCATTTATGTTCCCCCAAAATTATCGGCCGATGCAGTTATTGCCCCTGTAACGGGCAATTTAAGCATGATAAAAACAACCGAAATTGTAGTTGCCGTTGGTGCTTCTACCGGAGGTACCGAAGCATTAACTACTTTTTTGCAGGCCATGCCTCTCGACACCCCCGGCATAGTTATAGTTCAGCACATGCCCGAAAAGTTTACAACCTCTTTTGCCAATAGGCTCAACGAAATTTGTAAAATTACAGTTAAAGAGGCCGAAAATGGTGATAGTGTTATTAGGGGTCGCGCACTTATTGCTCCTGGCAACTTCCATATGTTGCTCAAGCGAAGTGGTGCTCGCTACTATGTTGAGGTTAAAGAGGGTCCGCTGGTCAATAGGCATCGACCCTCGGTAGACGTGCTCTTTCGCAGCACCGCAAGGTACGCAGGGGCTAATGCTATTGGAGTAATAATGACCGGAATGGGGGGCGATGGTGCCCGGGGGCTCCTTGAAATGAAGCAAGCTGGTGCCAAAACCATTGCTCAGGATGAGAAAACATGTGTAGTATTTGGAATGCCCAAAGAGGCAATAAAACTGGGGGCAGTCGATAAAGTATTACCTCTCGAAGCCATAGCACCTTATGTTATAAGACCCATAGGGTAATTAGCAGCAGTTTTTCGGCTTAACCTTTTTTGAATAAAGCCCGAACTATTACCCTTGGGTGCCTGCAAAGCTATTTTTTTAGCAACATGTTGGAGTTGTTAAGAAATAATACCTATTTTTAGTCAAATTTTTTGCACTATGCACGGTAACTATTCTAAGTGGTTTGTATTCCGCTACACCATTTTGGGTTTTGGAATTGGACTAATCTTTCTGTTTATTGCGCTATTTATACAAGCTTTCTCTTCCGATTTGGCAGTGTCATTCGATGGCTTTATAGAGGCTCACCGCAGAGCCCCCTCGTTCTTTATTATCGACATGGCACCCTTTGTACTGGCTATAGTTTTCTATTATGCCTCCCGATATATATCTTCCTATCAAACCGATAATACAAAATACATTGAGCATGAACAGTCGCATCAGCGGAAACTTTACCGATTTGTTGAGAAGCTGCGCACTGGTGAAATTGATGCCGAATATAATCCCGAAGAAACCGACGTGCTAGGGAAAGCCATTGTGAACCTTCGCAACACACTGAAAAAAAGCACAGAGGAAGAGCAAGTAAGACGCACTGAGGACGAGCAACGCCGCTGGACTGCTGAGGGTTTAGCCATGTTTGGTGAGATTCTCCGTTCGGAGAAAGATAACATCGACGATCTTTCCTACCTCATAGTCAGCAATCTGGTTAAATATATCGATGCTAATCAGGGTGGTTTCTACCTGCTCGACGATAACGACCCAGGCAATAAATTCTTCCAACTTACCGCTTGCTATGCATATGAGCGAAGAAAATATGCCGATGCAAGAATTAACTGGGGCGAAGGTTTAGTAGGCGCATGCGCCTTGGAAAAGGAAACCACCATACTGAAAAAAATTCCCGATTCGTACCTGAAAATAACATCGGGACTGGGACAGGCCAACCCCTCGTACCTTATTCTGGTTCCCCTGAAAGTTAACGATGAGGTTCATGGTGTTCTCGAGTTAGCCTCATTCAAACCGCTCGATAAGTTTAAAATTGAGTTTATTGAGAAGGTAGCCGAGAGCATAGCCTCAACCATTTCGAGCGTTAAAATTAATTTGCGTACCTCCCGTTTACTTAAGGAGTCGCAGGAAAGGGCCGATGCTTTTAGAATGCAGGAGGAGCAGTTACGCCAGAATATGGAGGAATTGCAGGCAACCCAGGAGGAAGCAACCCGCCAGGCCGACAAGTTCATAACCTTTACCAATTCGGTAAATCATACCCTTATACGGGCCGAGTACGATGTGAATGGCGTTTTACTCTATGCCAATACCAAGTTTCTTCAGAAGTTGGAATACCCCTCCAATTCCGACGTGGAGGGAAAGCATATTTCCATGTTTATTAATAAAAAAGACCGGGTTTGGTTTGAGGAGATTTGGGAAAGTTTGGCCCGGGGTGGGCACCACTTCGAGGGCGATATGAAACATGTTACCCGCACAGGTAAAGACTTGTGGACCATAGCTACTTACACTTGCATGCGCAACCCCAACGGAGCCGTTGAAAAAATTCTATTTCTTGCCATAGATACTACCGAGCAGAAAAGCCAGAGTCTCGATTTCGAGGGACAAATTGAAGCGCTCAACCGTTCGTCCATAAAAAGCGAATTCACACCAACAGGCGATGTTATTGATGTGAACGATAAATTTCAGCAGGTATTCGGTTGGGGTTTGGCTGAAGCCAAAACACGAAACGTGTTCGATTTTGTGAATGAGAGCGATAAGAAATTCCTCGAACGAATTTGGGACGATGTAACCCACGGAATGCCCTTTGAAGGTCAATTGAAAATGCACACCAAGTCAGGGGTAGAAAAATGGTTCCGAGGCACATTTACGGCAGTTAACGACATGTACGGAGAGGTGGCCAAAGTTGTATTCATTGCTCACGATACAACCCGCGAGAAGATTATGGAAATGGAAACCAAGGAGCAAACCGAGCAGCTTAAAAGGCAGGAGGAAATGCTCCGTCAGAATGAGGTGGAGCTCAATCGTAAGCTCAGAGAGGCCAAAGAGGAACTTAAAACCCAGTTTAAAGAGATTGAAAAATTCAAAATACGAGCTGAAAAAACCCTCGAAGGTTTCCTCGATGCCATTATTACAACTGATCAGGATGGCGTAGTTGAGTTTTACAACAATGCAGCCGAAGATCTGTTTGGAGTAGGCCGCGTTGAAATTATAGGGCAGAATATCCGAATGCTTTTCCCCAGCGATGCATCGGAGAAAGACGAGTTTCTTGCAGCTTACCTCGATCCAGCAAAGCCCGCAATTGTTGGACAGCGCCGCGAGGTTACCATTACAACCCGAGGTGGAGAGGAAATTCCAGTGCTAATGCTTATATCCGAGGCTAAAATTGGTCGCGAACATACCTTTACAGCATTCATTCAGAATATTTCGGTGGATCTGTTTTAGCAGGATTACTTTTATATTGTATTTTTCTATTGGCCTGCCTTGCAAGAACTATTATTAAGGTTGTAAAATTAAACCCTTATATATTATTTAATCACTACTGTGCAATATAACTAGTAAAATCAGAGCTACTAGCCCTCCGTTCAGGCGGTAATCCCAGTTATAATAAAACTTCTGAGGCTGTCTCAAAAGTCAAAAAACAACAACTCTCTTTCTCTGAGTTTCTCTGCGACTCCTCATCGTGTCTCTTTTTAGCAATGTTTTAAATAACTCTAAGTTCCACAGGGATGCTCACATAGAAACACCGAGGACTTTTGAGACAACCCCATTTCTAGGTTTAGAACATATGAGCGTTTGTTGGCGATAGAATTAATACAAATACTTCTTACTAATTAAGACCATTTCCATTAAGACTGATTTTTTGACTTACATGTTTCCCCCTCCCTCTTAAAAGCAAAAAAAGAATTGGAAGGCTTCCATTTTGTTACTATTTTTGAACGGATTTTCAAAACCCTTTCATACAGCAAAACATGGCAGAAATTGAAGTAACCATTGAAACCGCTAAAGAGCTTGGGCTTCTTCCCGAAGAATTTGAAATGATAAAGGGCTACTTAGGTCGTACCCCCAATTTTACCGAGTTAAGCATATACTCCGTTATGTGGAGCGAGCATGCTTCGTATAAAAACTCCATTAAATGGCTGAAAACCCTGCCCCGAAAGGGGAATGCCATATTGGCCGAGGCGGGAACCGAAAATGCGGGTCTGGTCGACTTGGGCGATGGTTTGGCCTGTGCATTTAAAATTGAAAGCCACAACCACCCCTGTGCAGTAGAGCCTTACCAGGGAGCCGCTACTGGGGTGGGAGGCATTAACCGCGACATTTTCACCATGGGTGCTCGTCCCGTTGCGCAGCTCAACTCCCTTCGGTTCGGAAATATTAAACTCGACCGCACCAAGTGGCTTATGAAGGGAGTTGTTAAGGGTATTGGAAATTACGGAAATGCCTTTGGCATTCCGGTAGTAGCAGGTGAAGTATTTTTCGACGATTCATTCAACACCAACCCGCTGGTTAATGCCATGTCGGTTGGTTTGGTGCGTAAAGACCAGGTTATTTCTGCCATATCGAAGGGTGTTGGTAACCCGGTTTTCATTGTAGGTTCATCAACCGGAAAGGATGGAATTCACGGAGCAACCTTTGCATCGGCCGATATAACCGAGAACTCAGCCGAGGATTTACCTTCGGTTCAGGTGGGCGACCCCTTTGCCGAAAAGTTGCTGCTCGAGGCTACCCTCGAGGTTATTCCAACAGGAGCCCTGGTGGGTATGCAGGACATGGGTGCTGCAGGCATTATTTGCTCAACCTCAGAAATGTCGGAAAAGGGTGGCCATGGTATGCGTATCGACCTCGATAAGGTACCCCTAAGGCAGCAGAACATTGAACCCTGGGAGATTCTGCTCTCCGAATCGCAGGAACGTATGCTACTGGTTGTGAAAAAGGGTAGGGAGAAGGAGGTTGAGGATATTTTTAGAAAGTGGGATTTGAATTGTGCCATTATTGGTGAGGTAACCGAAGGCGATAAGCTCCAATTCTATTGGTATGGTAACAAGGTAGCCGAAGTACCAGCTCCTTCGTTGGTGCTAGGAGGTGGAGCCCCTGTTTACAACCGCGAATACAGGGAGCCCGCTTACTTTAAGGAGTATAAAAAATTCGATATAAATAGGGTGGCCGAACCAACCGACCTGCAGGAAGTAGTTCAAATGCTTATTAAGCATCCCAATATTGCTTCAAAAAAATGGGTTTACGAGCAGTACGATTCAATGGTAGGAACCGCCAACATGGTTACCAATTTCCCATCGAGTGCTGGAGTGGTTAATTTAAAAGGAACAAATAAGGCATTGGTTCTTACAGTCGATTGCAATTCGCGCTATGTAAAAGCCGACCCTGAAGTGGGAACCATGATTTCCGTTGCGGAGGCAGCACGAAACATTGTTTGTACCGGCGGAAAGCCTTTAGCCATAACCAACTGTTTAAACTTTGGAAATCCATACAATCCTGAGGTATACTGGCAATTTGTAGGCGCAATAAAGGGCATGGGTCAGGCATGCGAAAAGTTTGGAACCCCAGTAACCGGTGGCAATGTAAGTTTTTATAACCAATCGACCATAGGCGGAAAGGATGAGCCGGTATTTCCAACCCCAACCATTGGAATGCTTGGCTTGCTCGAAAACAAGAACCACCACACCACCCTGGCTTTCAAGGAGAAGGGTCATATGATTTACCTTATTGGTCGTTCGCAGAACGATATTGCCTCGTCGGAGTACCTGTACACTTTCCATGGCATTAAAGAGTCGCCTGCACCCTATTTCAATTTGGAGGAGGAGTTCAATGTGCAATCAACAATTACCAAGCTCATTGAGCGTAACCTAGTGCAATCGGCCAATGACGTATCCGATGGTGGGCTTTTTATAGCACTTCTGGAGTGCGCCATGCCCCGAAACTTTGGGTTCGACATTACAACCGATGCCGAAATTCGGCCCGATGCATTCCTGTTTGGGGAATCGCAGGGCAGGGTAGTGGTTACGGTTTCGCCCTCGCGCGAAACGCACTTTATCGATTTCATGATGGAGTCGGGGGTTCCCTTCACCACGCTGGGGCATGTTACCAAATCGGAAATTCGGATCGACGATGTTTCTTTTGGTTTCATAGCCGACCTGAAACGTACATACGACGGTGCTTTGACCAGCATTATGGAATTGAATAGCACCTGCAGCTAGCCAATAACGCGCTGAAAATGAATTCGCCACAGGAGAAGCAGGTGGAAGCCATGTTCGATGGCATTGCCCCTCGGTACGATATGCTCAACAGGCTACTGAGCATGGGAGTTGATTATAGGTGGCGGCGAAAATTGGTGAAACAAATTCTGAAACAAAAGCCTACTTCAATTCTCGATGTGGCCACAGGTACAGCCGATTTGGCAATAATGGTAGCCAGAAAGTCTAGCCTAGTTCGAGTAACTGGGGTCGATATTGCCGAGAATATGCTTGCAATGGGCCGACGAAAGATTGAAAAAAGGGGCCTTTCCCATCGAATTTCGCTTCAAAAAGCTTCGGCTTTGAGTTTACCCTTTCCAAGCAACCACTTCGATGCAGCCATTGTGGCTTTTGGTGTTCGTAACTTCGAGAATCCAGTAACGGGCTTGAAAGAAATTCTTCGTACCCTTAGCCCAGGAGGAAAGTTGCTGGTTATTGAGTTCACTAATCCCAAAGGAAAGTTTTTTGGGAAACTCTATGCCCTCTACTTTTCACGCATTCTGCCAGCAATTGGGAAAATGGTTTCGGGTCATAGTTCTGCCTATACATACCTTCCCAATTCGGTGAAAGCCTTTGCCGAACGTGAAGCCTTTTTGCAACTTATGGCTGAAGCTGGGTACGAACAGCAACAATACACCGAACTTTCCATGGGTATTGCCGCATTGTATTCGGCGAGCAAGCCAATGGATGAAAAGTAGGTTAATGGCAATTTTTTTTAGTTTTGGTCGTTTTGTGGTTCGAAAGATATATTTTAGCAGAATGAATCGATTTAAGGTAATATTCCCCCTCTTCTTGCTATTGGCATTGGGCAATGCAGCTATGGCGCAGCTAAAACCAGCTCAGCAGCTTAACGATCGCGATTACGATTTTGCCAAAACCTTACGATTCGGTTTCTCCATTGGCTTAAATACCATGGACTTTAATTTGCGTAGCACCATAAACCCACAAGGGGGTGAGTTGCTATACACCGATGTTAGTAACCTTTTTCCGGGGTTCAATGTGAATGTTGTTTCCGACCTGAAGTTGATGCCCCGCCTTCGACTCCGTTTCCTTCCGGGAATAGCTTTTGGCGAAAGAACCCTGAGTTTCTATAACCCCGATGGCAGCTTGGAAACCCAAATGAAGCTCGAATCTTCATACATCGAAATGCCATTGCTTCTTAAATATGCTGCAAAGCGCCATAGCAATGCTCGTCCCTACTTTATTGCTGGTACCAATTTCCGAATCGATATGGCCGCTTTTAAAAAGTTGAATATTGAAGAGGGGGTACTTTTACGCCTTGTTAAAGGCGATTTGTATTACGAATACGGGTTTGGGTACGACTTTTTCCTCACCTTCTTCAAACTTTCGTTGGAACTAAAAATGTCTACCGGAATTTTTAACGTATTGGCAAAGGACTATGCTGAGGGTGGCGAAAAGTATGTGAACGCCATCGACCGTATGAACTCCCAGTTGATAATTTTTGCCATTCACTTCGAATAAACTTCCATGCCAGTCGACGTTTCATTGGTTTTAACACCCCAGCAGGCAGCCAACAGCACCAAGGTAATCAATATAGCCATTTCACGGTCGGGCGTTAAACCCCACTTGCTGCAAAAGGCAACAATTACACGAAAATCAATCGATGCCCGCAAGGGAAAAATATCGGTTAGTATAGGCGTTCGGGTTTACCTCAAAGGCGAAAGCCTTACCGACAACCAGCCCGTTTTTCAGTATAAAAATGTTACTAATGGTTCTCCGGTAGCTGTTGTGGGTGCAGGCCCAGCGGGGCTTTTTGCTGCTTTACGATTAATTGAGCTGGGGCTTCGTCCTATTATTCTCGAGCGTGGTAAGGATGTAAGCGCCCGCAAGCGCGATGTAGCTGCCATTAACCGGAATATGGGCATCGATTCCAATTCCAATTTCGCCTTCGGCGAGGGTGGCGCAGGAACCTTTTCCGATGGCAAACTTTACACCCGCTCCCGGAAACGTGGCGATATTTCCAGAATACTTTATGCCCTTCACCGGCATGGAGCGCAGGATGAAATTCTGTACGAGGCCCATCCTCACATAGGAACCAACATATTGCCCAGAGTTATTACTTTAATCAGAAAAACCATTGAGGAATGCGGGGGAACCTTCATGTTCGGTTCGTTGGTAACTGCGCTGAGGGTTTCATTCGGAAAAGTAACCGGCGTTCAGCTGGCCAACGGTAATCAGGTCGATGCGAAGGGGGTTATTCTGGCCACAGGCCACTCGGCTCGAGAGGTTTACGAAATGCTCTATAGGCAGGGAATTAAAATTGAAGCCAAAGGCTTTGCCGTTGGGGTAAGAGTTGAGCATCCTCAGGCCCTAATCGATTCCATTCAGTACCACGGACAGGAGAGAGGCAATTTTTTGCCTGCAGCCGCATATTCGTTGGCCACTCAGGTCGATGGAAGAGGGGTTTATTCATTCTGCATGTGCCCTGGTGGGCATATTGTTCCAGCTGCTTCGCATGCCAGCGAAGTGGTTGTTAATGGCATGTCGCCTTCGGCGCGCAATTCTCCCTTTGCCAACTCGGGCATTGTGGTAGAGGTACAACTTCCCGACCTTGAAAAGTTTGCTTCGCATGGGCCCATGGCGGGACTCGAGTTTCAACGTACCCTCGAAAGGGAGGCATATCTCAGAATTGGACGTGGTGTTGTTGCCCCAGCCCAACGGTTAGCCGATTTTGTTGAGGGAAAGAAATCGGTTTCTCTGCCCAAAACTTCGTACCATCCTGGGGCGGAAGCCTCCGATATGCATGTATGGCTCCCTGCGGGAATAGCAAACCGTTTGCAGCGGGGTTTCAAACTTTTCAATTCGAAAATGCGAGGCTTTGTAACCAACCAAGCGGTTGTGCTGGGGGTTGAATCGCGAACCTCTTCACCCGTTCGCATTCCTCGAAACCCCGATACGCTCCAACATCCCAACGTTCTGGGGCTATTCCCTTGTGGCGAGGGGGCCGGTTATGCCGGGGGCATTGTTTCTTCGGCAGTAGATGGCGAAAGGTGCGCCGAGGCTATGGCTCGTTATCTGGGTGGCTGCTAGTTAACGGTTCTACGGCAAAACTCGGAGCAAATAATTGCTGTGGCCATAGCCACATTGAGCGATTCAACCGTTGTACGGTTTACAGCAAAGCTCGGAATTTGAATCCGCTTGGTAACGAAACGCTCAACCTTTCTGCTTATTCCGATGCCTTCGCTGCCTAACACAATAATTCCTTTAGTTTCGAGATTGGCTGAATAAATGTTATCGCCCTGCATAAAAGTACCGTAAATGGTACCATTCCCATAAAAATTGTGAAGGAAATTGATTAAATCGCAGTACGAAACCCGAACTCTGGCAATGGCTCCCATGCTAGCTTGTACTACTTTAGGCGCAAAAACGTCGGCTGTATCGGGCGAGCATATTATATTATCGATTCCAAACCAATCGGCCAAACGAACAATGGTGCCCATATTTCCGGGGTCCTGAACCCCATCGAGCATTAAAACCAGCTGGTTGTTGAGTTCATTGGTCGTAACGGCATAGTTTGGGTATTCAATTACAGCAAAAGCGTTCGAAGGATTAACCAATCCAGTAATTCGTTCCATCTCCTTTAGGCTAATTTGTTGGGTAGGGGTAGATTTGCCAGTGCTGGGGTTTCTCCACGATTCGGTATGTAGAACCTGCTGAACCTTCAGTTCGCTCTGCAAAATGTCGGTAACTAGTTTTTCTCCTTCGGCCACAAATACTCCATTCTCCTTGCGGAATTTTTTGGTTTGAAGCGACTTAAGGTACTTAATTTCGTTGTTGGTAAGCATGGCTTGGTGTTGAACTACAAATGTATACAAAAAACGAATGCAGTAGCCTGCTTGCTAATATTGCTGTTTTGGTATACTTTTGCATTGGATTTAACGAACTATGGTATATGATTGACGAGCAAATACAGAAAAGTTACGAGTTTCTCGAGAATTTGGAGTTTTGGCTTCAGGGTCAAGGACTAAATTCCGATTTGGCCCAATTTAGTAAGGTGGCAATTTCGTTAGCTGCTATTGTTTTGGGTGCTATTCTGGCCAATTTCATTGCCAAGAAGATTATTGTAGCCGCCCTGGTTCGTATTGCTAAAAAAACCGATACCCAGTGGGACGATTACCTCATTCACCATAAGGTTTTTCATAAGTTATCGCATTTAGCACCTGCGCTTATTATACAGTTTACCATTGGTGTTGCCCTGTACGATTACAGCCCCAAACTGTCGGATTTTATCGAGATGCTTACCCAGGTATACATTCTGATTGCTGGGTTGCTGGTGGCAACCTCGTTCCTGGATGCGGCTCACGATATGTACCAATCCCTTCCCTTGTCGAAGAATCGACCAATTAAAGGCTTCATTCAAATTGCAAAAATATTAGTATACTTCTTTGGTGCTATTATTGCCATTTCCATTCTGTTTCAGAAAGACCCTACCAACCTGCTATTGGGTTTGGGAACTTCAGCTGCCATTCTTCTGCTGGTTTTTAAGGACACCATTTTAGGTTTGGTTGCATCGGTTCAGGTTTCGGCCAACGATATGGTAAAACTGGGCGACTGGATTGAAATGCCCAGCCGTAATGCCGATGGTAATGTGATAGAAATATCGCTGCATACGGTGAAGGTTCAAAATTTCGATCGAACTATTACTACCATTCCTACATATGCCCTGGTTTCCGAAAGTTTTGTCAATTGGCGGGGCATGCAGGAATCGAACGATGGTAGGCGCATTAAACGTTCACTTTTCATCGATATGAAGAGCGTGAAGTTTTGTACCCCCGAAATGCTCGAGAAGTTTAAGAAGGTTCATTATATAAAAGATTACATAGCGCAGCGTTCGGCCGAAATTGAAGCCCACAACGAGGCTACTGAGGCCGATACTAACATTCTGGTTAACGGCCGCCGCATGACCAACTTGGGAGTTTTCCGAAAGTATATGGAACAGTACATTTACCACGACCCCAGAATAAACTCCGATGCGATAAGCGTAATTCGCTACCTGCAACCCACCGAAAGGGGCATTCCGGTTGAAATTTACTGCTTTTCGAAGGAGAAAAATCTGGTAGAATTTGAGGGTGTAATTGCCGACATTTTCGACCACACCCTGTCGGTTGTTGGGTATTTCGAACTGCGTATTTTCCAAAACCCAACCAGCGACGATTTTCAGCGCATGGGTTCAGTTACCAGTATCTAAAACCCAAGTAAGGATTATGCTATTGTTAGTGATCATTTTGTTACGAGTGCTGCTACGAGTGCACGCGCTTAAAGAAGATGCGAACAAGTAATTCTGCATTTTACATTTATAGGTTTTACATTCTGCGGTTTCGTTAATGTAAAACTAAAAATACTCCAGTTCGGCGGCAGAATTTGTCCCTATGCTCTGTATCGGGAGCCGACCGCCGAACACGGTTCGTGTATTGCTTTTTACAGCTTCGTCTCTACTGGGAGACTCCGCCGGGCGGGGAGTAGTTTATGCTGCCCCTACATTCCAACCAATGTTTTTTACAAAAGCCAAAAAAATCCACTTTTTAGGGGATAAATCCATGCAGCCCGTTAGGTTATTTTTGATGAAGCAAAACCAAGCTACTAACCTAAAGAATTATCGACCATGAAAAAATTCAGGTTAATCTACCTGCTTCTTGCAGCACCACTTTTTCTTAATGTGTCGTGCGGTAAGGATGAAGAACCTGAGCCAACATATACAAAGCCTGTGGCTTCTGAAAGAAATATTGTTGTAGAGGTGCCGGCTGGGCTTCAAAACTCTACCGACCCCAATGCTGGCATGGCAATTACTTGGATGGAAGTTGCTAATGGTTTGGCTGCTTTCAATTCAATGTATACAATTCCTTCGAATGCACAAACCGGAACAGATAAAAGTTCCTCAACAGTTTACTATTGGAGTGGGGGAGGGTCTTCGTATTGGATGACCTATGTGATTTGGCCGACAAGCATACATGGAAATATGAATTTTCCACACCAACCATACCGCGATTTACCTATTTAAAGGCAGAAGAATTGAAAACGGGTAAACAGGGAAGCTGGGCCATTAATAGCCCCGAAGTGGGTCACGCTGTACTTTGGGATTATAACTGGAACATAAATACGGCTAACGACTTTTCTGCCATAATGGTTTGGTATGGCGATAGTTCATCGGACGAAATTAGGTTTGAGGTACTCGATAAGGCCGATAATAGCGGGTACTTTAAAGCCTATATCGACAATGTGAAGTTTGTCGATATCATTTGGAACTCCAATGGTACCGGTTCGTGGAGGTACAGCCTTGGTGTAACTTATCAAGGTACTTGGTAGTAATAGTTTTTTAGAATTTAGGTTGAAAGGGGTTGGCATTAGGGTCAACCCTTTTTCCTATGCAAGGGTAAGTAATATTAATAGCGAACCAATTGCCATTGGTAAGTTCAGATGCTCACGGGACTTTCACAACCAATGCATTGAATGATACGAATTAATACCTTAAATATTATTCGGCTTAACGCCAAAATGTTGTAATTTTACTTAGATATAAACGCTATTTAAAACGGACTATTAATAACATAATTTTAATAATGAAAACAGGTCAATAGCGTCCTAAACGTTTAAAAAGAGAGAGAAGTTTGTTATTGTTGTGCAACTCAAAGATAATTTGAGATACAAAACTACTTCCCTCTCTTTTTAAACGTTTAGGACGCTACTGTTTTTATATCATTATTTGGCTAACATTCAGGCAAATATTTTTGCGAGTTAAAAAAAAAGTGTATTTTTGCAGCGTCATACCGCAAAAGAGCCAGGGGACCTAGTCCCCTGTTTTATTACAGATAAGTGAAGTAATGATTAGTAAAGCCAAAATTGAAGCGCTGGTCGCCGAGGTTCTTGATGCCGAAACCGAATTCATGGTTGAAGTAAACGTATCGGGTTCAAACCGCATTGTGGTTATAATCGATGGCGATAATGGCATTCCCATAAAGCGCTGTGTTGAAGTTAGTAGGCATATTGAAGGCAATCTCGACAGAGAAGTTGAGGATTTCGAGTTGGAAGTATCGTCGGCTGGGGTTACCTCCCCGTTACTACTTGCAAGGCAATACATAAAGAATGTTGGCCGCATGGTTGATGTGCTCCTTAACTCTGGCGAAAATTTTCAGGGCAAACTAATTGCAGCAAGCGAAACCCATTTTTCTATCGCTTTCCAACAAAAAATGTTGGTTGAGGGAACCAAGAAGAAGCAGCTGGTAGATATTACCAAAGAATTTGAGTATTCCGAAGTAAAGTCAACAACACAAGTTATATCGTTCCGATAGTTTAAAACCTTAATAATCAAAATGGACAACCTTAATTTAATTGAAACCTTTGCCGAGTTTAAGGAACTGAAAAGCATCGACAGGCCAACCATGATGAGTGTGCTAGAGGATGTTTTTCGTAACATGCTCATTAAAATGTATGGTTCCGACGATAATTACGATATAATTATCAATATCGACAAGGGCGACTTTGAAATATGGAGAAACCGCGAAGTGGTCGAAAATGGTGAGGTAGAAGACCCCAACAGGCAAATTTCGCTTACCGAAGCAAAAAAGATTGACGACGACTATGAAGTAGGCGAGGAAGTGACCGACGAGGTGAAACTTCAGCATTTCGGTAGACGAGCCATTCTTGCACTCCGTCAGAACCTAACATCGCGTATTCTCGAACTCGAAAAGAACAACCTATACTCCAAGTACCGCGACCGGATTGGCGATATAATAACTGGTGAGGTATATCAGGTTTGGAAGAAAGAGATTCTTGTGCTCGACGACGAAGGCAACGAATTACTCCTTCCTAAAACCGAGCAAATTCCTACCGATTTCTTCCGCAAGGGCGACTCCATTAGAGCGGTAGTTATTAAGGTTGAAATGAAAAATAACACCCCCGTAATCGTTCTGTCGCGCTCATCGCCGGTATTCCTCGAGCGCCTATTTGAATTAGAGGTGCCCGAAATTTTCGATGGCCTTATTACCATTAAAAAAATTGTGCGCATCCCCGGCGAACGGGCCAAGGTGGCAGTTGAATCGTACGACGAACGTATTGACCCCGTTGGTGCCTGCGTAGGTATGAAGGGAAGTCGTATACACGGCATTGTTCGCGAACTTCGCAACGAGAATATCGATGTTATTAACTTTACAAATAACACTCAACTTTTCATTACCCGAGCACTAAGCCCAGCAAAAATAACCGCTATAAAACTCGACGAAACCAATAAACGAGCAGAGGTTTACCTCATGCCCAACGAGGTTTCGCTAGCCATTGGAAAAAGCGGGTATAACATTAAGCTGGCTAGCCAACTTACCGGATACGAAATTGATGTTTTCCGTGAAAATGCCAATGAAGACGAAGAAGACGTGAATCTCGATGAGTTCTCCGACGAAATTGACGCTTGGATTATCGATACACTTAAGGGCATTGGTTGCGATACAGCCAAGAGTGTGATTGAAATACCTTTCTCTGAGTTAGTTCGCAGAACCGACCTTGAGGAAGAAACGATTAAAGAAGTTGTTCGTATTCTTAAAGCCGAGTTCGAGTAACCATTGCATTTTAAATTCAAACCAACAGCAGTAACCAAATATGACAAACGCTGAAAAGGCAATAAGACTTAGTAAACTAGCACGAGAGTTTAACGTGGGAATAAGCACCCTAGTGGAATTTCTACATAAAAAGGGTCGCGACATTACCAGCGATCCCAATACCAAGGTTGAGCCCGAACTTTACGACATACTAGTGAAGGAGTTTGGCGAAGAAAGGCATCTGAAGAAGGAATCGCAAAAGGTAAGCCTAAAAAATTTACGCGACAAAAAGGAGTCGGTATCTATTGAAGACATTGACCTCCACCCAAGCGACGAAGACTCCGACTCAGCCGATGTTCCTGATGAGGTTATTGTTAAAACTTCAACCGAATCCCGAGAGATCTTTGAAACCCCAACCAAAAAGTTGGAGGTAAAAATAACCGGTAAAATCGATCTTGACGCAGGCAAAAAGAAGCCCGCTGCACCCAGAGAGGAAGAAAAATCTGTTGCCGAAGCATTACCAAAACCTGAGGAGACTGTAAAAAAAGAGGAACCTAAAGCCCAGGAGCCTAAGGTTGAAAAAATTGAGGCTCCCAAAATTGCTGGTCCTAAAGTTGTTGGTAAGGTTGAGTTGGCTTCGCACAAGAAAGTTTCGAAAGTCGAAAAAACCGACGCTCCATCAAAAACAGAAATCCCTCCTCGTAAGGAATTTCAATCTGCAAAACCAGAAGTAAAATTTACAGAGAGGTCCAATGTTGAAGAGGAAAAAGCACCAGTGGCCCCTCCAAAGGGAAGTGAACTTTTCCGCTCGGAAGTAGAGAAATTGAGTGGCCCTCGTGTTGTTGGTAAAATCAATCTCGAGTCGTTCGAAGCCAAGAAGAAGGCTCAGGGTCCAGAAAATGCAGAGAGTGAACGCAATAAAAAGAAAAAACGGAAAAGGATAAAGAAAGAGAACCAGAAGGTTGCCATTCCCTCGTCCAACCCCAATAAGGGTTCAGCCCAGCAGCATCAAGCAAAAACTTCTCAGAATCAACAAAACCAGCAAAACCAGAAAAAGAAGAAGAAAAAGCAGCTGCGCCAAGAGGTAAACGAAGAGGATGTTCAACGCCAAATTAAGGAAACACTTGCAAGGTTAACTTCAAAAGGTTCCAAAACAAAAACATCGAAGTATCGCCGCGAAAAGCGTGATATGGTGAGTGCCCGCCATCAGGAAGAAATGGAGCGCTTGCAGCAGGATAAGAAGGTTCTAAAAGTAACCGAATTTGTATCGGCTAACGAGCTGGCAAGTATGATGGAGGTTCCTGCTACCAGCGTAATTGAGGTATGCATTAACCTGGGACTTATGGTATCCATTAACCAGAGGCTCGACGCAGAAACCATGGCTCTAGTTGCCGACGAATTTGGCTATAAAGTAGAATTTGTAAGCGTTGAAATACAGGAAGCCATTGGCGTTGAAGAGGACGACCCCAAGGATTTAGTACATCGCCCGCCCATTGTGACGGTTATGGGGCATGTCGATCATGGTAAAACATCGCTACTCGACTTCATCCGCCGAAGCAATGTTATTGCTGGCGAGGCCGGGGGTATAACCCAGCACATTGGTGCATACAGCGTGCAAATAGATGAGAACCGCCAAATAACATTCCTCGATACGCCTGGCCACGAAGCTTTTACGGCCATGCGCGCCCGTGGAGCCAAAATTACCGACGTTGCCATTATTGTAGTGGCTGCCGACGACAATGTGATGCCCCAAACCATTGAGGCTATCAATCACGCCAGCGCTGCCGGCGTACCCATTGTGTTTGCCATAAACAAAATCGATAAATCCAATGCCAACCCCGAGAAAATTAAAGAAGAGTTGGCAAACATGAACTACTTAGTAGAAGACTGGGGAGGCAAATACCAAAGCCAGGATATATCGGCCAAGCAGGGGTTAAATGTTGAAAAACTGCTCGAAAAGGTTCTGCTCGAAGCCGAGTTGCTCGACCTGAAGGCCAACCCCAACAAGAAAGCGGTGGGAACAGTTATCGAGTCGTCGCTCGACAAAGGACGTGGCTACACTGCCACCATGCTTGTGCAAACCGGAACCCTTCGCCAAGGCGATATTATGCTTGCAGGAACCTATTTCGGTCACGTTAAGGCTATGTTCAACGAAAGGGGTAAACGCATTCAGGAAGCAGGTCCTTCCTCGCCAGTTCAGGTAATTGGACTGAACGGAGCACCCTTGGCAGGCGACTATTTCAATGTTATGGACTCCGACAAGGAAGCCAAAGAGATAGCCAATAAGCGCGAGCAACTACAACGCATGCAGGGCATGAGAGCACGTAAGCACATAACCCTCGATGAAATAGGTAGGCGTATTGCCATTGGCAACTTCCAGGAACTCAATATTGTACTCAAAGGCGACGTAGATGGTTCCATCGAAGCGTTGTCCGATTCGCTCATTAAGCTTTCAACCGAACAAATTCAGGTTAATGTTATCCATAAAGCAGTGGGTCAGATCTCCGAATCGGACATCCTGCTGGCAGCTGCATCCAATGCCATTGTTATCGGATTTCAGGTACGTCCATCAACCAGCGCACGTAAGCTGGCCGAGAAAGAACAGATCGATATCCGCTTGTACTCCATTATTTACGATGCCATTAATGAAGTGAAGGCCGCTATGGAAGGAATGCTTTCGCCCGAAATTAAGGAAGAAATTACTGGAGCTGCCGAAGTACTCGACGTATTCAAAATTACAAAGGTTGGTTCGGTGGCTGGCTGCATTGTGAGGGAAGGAAAAATAATACGTTCTTCGAAAGTTAGGCTAATTCGCGAAGGTATTGTTGTTTACACCGGCGATTTGGGCTCTCTCAAGCGCTTCAAGGACGATATTAAAGAGGTAACGCATGGATTTGAATGCGGACTGAACATTAACAATTTCAACGACATTAAAGTTGGCGACATTGTTGAGGCCTTCCAAGAAGTAGAAGTAAAACGCAAATTGTAACTTTAACAAAAGGGATATTGAAAGGGCAGGGCAATTGGTACCTGCCCTTTTTGTCGAATTGGCAGCATATACAGCAGCTAAAATGTAATAAATTTGGGAAAAACTCGCTTAAACCATTGTATTATGTAACTACTTAAATCTATTTTATGTAATTTTGTCAGTTGTGAACGATTTATTAAAAACTATGGATGTTCAGCGCATAAAACAACGTTTCGAAATTATAGGTAATTCGGCTGGCCTTAACCGCGCCATCGATATTGCCCGACAGGTAGCTCCAACCGATCTTTCGGTGCTTATAACCGGTGAAAGTGGTACGGGCAAGGAAGTTTTCCCTCAGATAATTCATGCCTTCAGTGCCCGCAAGCACGGGCAGTACATAGCTGTTAACTGCGGAGCAATCCCCGAGGGCACCATCGATTCAGAACTATTCGGGCACGAAAAGGGCTCCTTTACGGGTGCCACCGAAGCCCGTCAGGGTTACTTCGAAGTAGCCAATGGCGGAACTATATTCCTCGATGAGGTTGCCGAACTTCCCCTTTCAACCCAGGTCCGCCTGTTGCGTGTGCTCGAAACGGGCGAATACCTTCGGGTGGGTTCTTCGAAAGTGAAAAAAACCAACGTAAGGGTTATAGCTGCAACCAATGTGAACCTGTTTCAGGCTATTGAAAATGGCCGTTTCCGTGAGGATCTGTACTACCGTTTGAATACCGTTCCCATTATTGTTCCACCCTTGCGCGACCGAAATGAGGATATACCTCTCCTATTCCGAAAATTTGCAGTAGATTTTGCTGAGCGCTACCGTATGCCGTCTATTACCCTCGACGACGATGCACGCAGAATGCTCATGAACTATAAATGGCCCGGAAATGTGCGCCAGCTGAAAAACGTAACCGAGCAAATATCGGTAATTGAGGAGCAACGAACCGTAACACCCGAGGTACTTTCGCGATACCTACCCGACTACTTTAGCGCAAAATTACCAGCTCTTATTAACGGAGGGCACGAAGAGCCTTCGTTTGCCAATGAAAGGGAAATATTATACAAAATTCTTTTCGATATGCGCAACGATGTGAACGAGCTCAAGAAGTTGGTTCTCGGAATTATGCAGAATGATCCAGCAAGGAACCTCCAACACGACGAGGCTGCAAACATAATAAGCAACCTTTACAGAGGGGGCGATCTTATAACCAAGGGCCCCATAGTTCAGCCCGAGAGCGTAAGCATAGTTAATGACCAACCCATTATACACGATACTGAAGAGATTACAGAGGAATCGCTTTCACTTGTCGACAAGGAACGGGAACTTATTGTAAAAGCCCTCGAAAAACACGGAGGTAAACGAAAGAATGCCGCTCAGGAGCTGGGTATTTCCGAAAGAACACTTTACAGAAAAATTAAGGAGTACAATCTCGAATAATAAGCAAACCAACAAGAAATGATAAACAAAGGAAAAATATTGGCAGTCATCGTGCTCTTTTCGCTTTTTCAGGTTGGCTGCTCTATGAAATATTCATTTACTGGGGCATCCATTTCGCCCGATGTGAAAACCGTAAGCGTTGCATTCTTTCAGAATTTGGCTCCCATTGTGAATCCCACACTGAGCAGCTACTTTACAGAGGAACTAAAAAACAGATTTGCTACGCAAACAAAGTTAAACCTGGTATCTGACTTTGGCGACCTCAACTTTTCTGGCGAAATTCGCGATTACCAAATTTCGCCTGTGGCCATTCAAGGCAACGAAACTGCCGCCCAAAACAGGCTTAGCATATCAATTCGTGTAAAATATGTGAACATGAAGGATCCCGAACAGAATTTCGATAAAACATTCAGTCATTTTGCCGATTACGATAGCCGTTTGCCCTTTAATAACCTTGAGGGCGAACTGGCACGCGAAATTGTTGAGAAACTGGTAGAGGATATTTTTAATAGTTCCGTAGCAAACTGGTAAGCCATGAATAAGGAACAATTCTACGCTTGTATCGATCACAAGCCCGACACACAAATGCTGGATAGCATTTTACAGCATTACCCTTACTTTGTGGCCGCCAGAGTACTCATGCTCCTTGCGCACACCGATAGGAGCAACCCCGATTATACTAAGACCTTTTCGCAGGTTTCGGCCATTGTAACCGACCGTAAACGGCTTTTCAACATACTTAATCCCATTGTTTCAGCACAATTAGAAAATGTAGGCTCTGAAAAGGAGGACGCCAATACCACAGAATCGATGCTACTCGGAACCACTGAGGCCACTCTCACTCTAGTCGATGAGTCGGGTTCTGCGGAGCAGGTTATGACCATCGAAGCTGAACCAGAAGCAAATTCGCAGCATCAAACCGACCTGCTCGATTTGGGTGAGTATGCTCAACCTGCCAATGAAGAAAAGGGGAAAAAGGAACACAAGCCGCCCGAAAGCACTTTTATCGACGCACAGCTATACACTCTCGAAATTCCGAGCGATTTTATTGACGATGGTAATTACCAATCGCTCATACCCAACTGGGCCAAACAAACCGAAAAAGCACCGGATACTACTACCGAAGTAATTCAGCCCGATACGAACCAGCGAAATTTAATCGATGCTTTTATTGAAGCTAATCCGCGAATTGTTCCGCCCGACCCCAAGGAGGCCCGAACCGAAAACGAGGACATTTCGTTACCTTCGCTTCAGGAGCCCGACGACCTAATAAGCGAGCCATTGGCTCGAATATACCTTGCTCAAGGCCTAATGGATAGGGCAATTTCAATTTACGAGAAATTAAGTTTGAAATTTCCAGAAAAAAGCTTTTACTTTGCGGGTCAAATTGAAAAAATAAGAGGCCAAAAGCCCAATTAATAATTAAAACCTAACCGAAATGTACTTTGTTATTTCCGTTCTAATCATCATCGTGAGCGTTCTGCTCTCACTAATAGTGCTAGTTCAAAACTCCAAGGGTGGCGGTTTGGCCAGCAACTTTGCCTCGTCGAATCAGGTAATGGGAGTTAGAAAAACTGCCGATTTTTTGGAGAAAGCAACATGGACACTCGCAATCTCATTGCTAGTATTGAGCCTTCTGGCTGCATTTTCTATTGAGTATCGTACGGAAGAAGGACCCCGCTCGGCTATTCAGGACAAGGTTGAAAATACCCCAAACCCTCAGCAAGCACCCGGTTTTCAGGCTAATCCTGAACAGGAAGGCGAAAAGCCCGAGCAGGAATAAAAAAATAAATATTGATTATTCAAGAGGTGCCAGAATGACATTCTGGCACCTCTTTGTTTTTTAATGTGTTACAAAACAATGCCTAATTGCATTTTAAATTAAAAGCGATTTTGTCAGGTTTTCAGTTGCAGAATAGGCAGTTTTACCCTTTGGCATGCCATTCGCTTATACTCATTGCGTAAATAAATAATTGTTTAACTTTAAAAACATACCAACATGTCTGAAGTAAAAATTAAGCCATTAGCCGATAGGGTTCTGGTTGAGCCCATGGAAGCAGAAGAGAAAACTGCCAGCGGAATCTACATTCCTGACACCGCCAAAGAAAAACCCCAAAAAGGTACCGTAAAAGCCGCCGGCCCCGGAACCAAGGATGTAACCATGGAGGTTAAAGTGGGCGATGTTGTGCTTTACGGTAAGTATGCAGGAACCGAAATTTCTGTCGATGGAAAGGACTACCTCATTATGAAGCAGTCTGACATTGTGGCTATTGTTTAATTGCAAATCAAATTTTAACATAAACCAAAAGTAAAAATAAACTACTATGGCAGGAAAAATTATAAAGTACGATATTGAAGCGCGCGAGCAGCTTAAAAAGGGAGTTGACCAACTGGCCAATGCCGTTAAGGTAACTCTGGGCCCCAAGGGACGCAATGTGGTTATTGAGAAGAAATTTGGTTCTCCCCAAATTACCAAAGACGGTGTAACCGTAGCCAAAGAAATTGAATTGAGCGATCCACTCGAGAATGTGGGTGCACAACTTGCTAAGGAGGTTGCCTCCAAAACTGCCGACGACGCCGGCGATGGAACAACTACTGCTACCGTTTTAGCCCAATCGATTGTTAATGTTGGACTCAAAAACGTAACAGCAGGAGCAAACCCAATGGACCTGAAGCGTGGAATAGACAAAGCCGTTACAGCAGTGGTCGATCACCTAAAGAAACAATCGGTTGCCATAGGCGACGACTACCTGAAAATTGAGCAGGTAGCTACCATTTCGGCCAACAACGACATAGAAATTGGTAAACTCATTGCCGAGGCCATGAAAAAGGTAAAGAAAGAGGGTGTAATAACAGTTGAGGAAGCCAAAGGAATTGAAACAACCGTTGAGGTAGTTGAGGGTATGCAGTTCGACCGTGGCTACATTTCGCCATACTTCATTACCAACCCCGACAAAATGGAGACCATACTCGAGAACCCATTCATTCTTATAACCGACCGTAAAATATCGACCATGAAGGATTTGCTGCCCGTTCTTGAGCCTGTGGCACAGAATGGTCGTTCGCTACTTATCATCGCCGAAGATGTGGAGGGCGAAGCTTTAGCTACCCTGGTGGTTAACAAATTGCGTGGTTCGCTGAAAATTGCTGCGGTTAAAGCTCCAGGTTTCGGCGATCGCCGTAAGGAAATGCTCGAAGATATTGCCATTCTTACCGGTGGTGTAGTAATCTCCGAGGAGAAAGGCCTTCGTTTAGATGCTGCTAAAATGGACATGCTGGGTAAAGCAGAGAAAATTACCCTCGATAAGGAGAATACTACCATTGTAAATGGAGGTGGATTGAAGGAGAATATTGACAAGCGTGTTGCCCAAATTAAACTGCAAATCGAGAACACCACCTCAGACTACGATCGTGAAAAGCTACAGGAACGCTTAGCTAAACTGGCTGGTGGAGTTGCCGTACTGTACGTAGGTGCAGCTACCGAAACCGAAATGAAGGAGAAGAAGGATCGTGTTGACGATGCATTGAGCGCAACCCGCGCAGCAGTTGAGGAGGGTATTATTCCTGGTGGCGGGGTAGCTTACATTCGCGCCATCGAGTCGATCGAGAAGCTTACCGGAGCCAACGCCGACGAAACCACTGGCGTACAGATTGTGAAACGCGCCATTGAAGAGCCCCTTCGCCAAATTGTTGAAAACGCTGGCATGGAAGGCTCAGTTGTTGTTCAGAAAGTGAAGGAAGGCAAGGGCGACTATGGCTATAATGCCCACTCCGACAAGTACGAGAACCTATTCCAGAGCGGAGTAATCGATCCTACCAAGGTGGCCCGCGTAGCCCTAGAAAATGCTGCCTCCATAGCTGGCATGCTACTAACCACCGAGTGCCTAATGGTTGAGGAGAAGGAAAAGGGAGGCGGAATGCCGGCACACCCCGGCATGGGCGGAATGGATGGCATGATGTAATCCACAATACAAATTAGTTTAAACCCAAAGGGGCAGCAATGCACCTTTGGGTTTTTTTATGCCCATAGAATTATCCTATATCAAT
>CAYZNN010000013.1:0-79513 GCA_964479665.1 uncultured Rikenellaceae bacterium
CATAGAGTCATGGCGAGCACCATCCCTGCCTGAAGGCAGGCAGGTGTTCCTTTGAAAAATAAAAAATAAACAGATGAAAATAATGTCGGTAGTGGGAGCGCGCCCAAACTTTATGAAAATTGCTCCCTTTGTAAAGGCAATTCAGTACCACAACCTGCACGAAGTACCCAATGGGCATGAGGCTATTGAGCATATTCTGGTTCACACGGGCCAGCACTACGACGATCGAATGTCGAGCCAATTTTTTTCCCAGCTGGGCATTTCGCAAGCCGACATTAACTTGGGAGTTGGTTCGGGAACCCATGCCCAACAGGTAGGTCAAACCATGATTGAGTTCGAAAAGGTTCTTCACCAATATAGGCCAAACTGGGTGGTGGTTGTTGGCGATGTGAACGCTACTCTGGCCTGTTCTGTAACTGCCAAAAAGGAGCAGATAAACTGCTGCCATATCGAAGCAGGGCTTCGTTCGGGCGACTTTACCATGCCCGAGGAGATTAACCGGTTGGTTACCGACCGCCTATCCGACTTGCTCCTTACACCCGATAGTATTTCGACCGAAAACCTCAGGAGAGAAGGCGTACCCGACAACAGAATTGTTTTTGTAGGCAATATTATGATCGACTCCCTGCTCGACAATATTCAGAAAGCTAAGGCAATTAGTTTAGAAAATATTATAAACCAAAATAGCATATCGGGCCAGACAAAAAAGGATTATCCGTCCGAAAACAACTATGCTATTGTAACGCTCCATAGGCCATCAAATGTAGACAACCGATTGGTTTTTGAGTCGCTGCTGGAATTTTTAATGCTTGAGGCAGCCAGAAAATTACAAATTTTTTGGCCCATCCACCCAAGGGCCCTAAAAAAGTTACAACAGTTTAGCCTTTTAAATGGGGTGTTGTTTCACCCAAATATAACCCTACTCGAACCGCTGGGCTATCTCGAAATGTTACGAATGAACATGAGTGCTAAAGTGGTGCTTACCGATAGCGGGGGTTTGCAGGAGGAATGTACAGTTCTTGGTACACCCTGCTTAACCCTTCGGTTAAATACCGAGAGGCCCATTACGCTTCGCGAGCATGGAGGGGTGAGCATCCTAGTAGGTAACAGCATTGAACTAATAAAGCAAGAATTTTCGATTGCCCTTCAGAAGCAAAGAACCCCAGTTTCGCCTCCGCTTTGGGATGGTAAAACAGCAGAAAGATGCGTTAGGGCTATTGTAAATTACAGGCATTAGCACCATATGCGGGCGCAATAGCACTTGCAGGCTTGCTAATGTTCAGAAAAACACAAAAATACACACAATGGCACGCTTTGTGTTGTTATTGTAGTAATGAGGTTCATTTGCCCGAAAGCGGGCTAATTACCCTTTTTTTTTGATAAACGAGCGTTATAATTACATGTTTTACTGTGTAGTAATGAATCATAAAGTTAAATTTGTCGGTTAAATCGTTTGATAGTTCCTTACGCAATAAATATTTGCAATATGATAAAAAGAATACTCCTACTAACCTTCGCCCTAATAACTTCTGTTACCCTATTTTCCCAAACCGATCGCTATTGGGTAACTACTGGCGATGGCAACTGGAACAGTACAACCAATTGGTCGACCACCTCGGGGGGAGGCGGCGGAGCTTCGGTACCCAATGCCAGTACATTTCGGGTTATTTTCGATAGCAATTCGGGGAACCCAACGGTACGTGTTAATTTGGCCAGTTTCAGTTTGCAGCAGCTGTGGATTACCGGTAACCAATCGGTAACTTTTGTTTCAAGCGGTGCAGCAAGGGTAATTACCATAGGCGATGGTACAAATAACTCCATACCCGGTGCATCGCTTTCCAATGCCGACGTAGTTATTGAGGCAGGGTCGACCCTAATAATCCAGGGCGAAACGGTTGCCAATACAATGAGCGTTAGGCCATTTAACAATGCCAACAGCCAAGTACGAGTTGCAGGAACGGTAAGGGTTGATGCCAATGGTATTCTGGCCAACAATACCGGACCCTATTTCTTTAATGCAGGAGCAACATATATACATAATCGCGACGGAGGAAATATAACAACTGCAACTTGGGATGCCTCATCGAATTGCGATATTACAGGAATTACAACAAATGCTCCCACTGGATTAGGACAGACCTTTGGAAATTTAACATGGAATTCAGCAGGACAAGCGGGAGCTGTAAGTTTAAATGATAGCCCAACTGTTGCGGGCACTTTCAGGTTTCAGAATTCAAACGGGCAGATTGTTCGCCTAGTGGGCAATGCCAACAACCGCACCCTTACGGTGAATAACTTCATACAGGATGCCGGAATCTTTGAGCTTTCAAATCGCAATGCTAACTCGGGGCTCCTCGAGGTATCCGGTGATTTTGTTCAAAATGGCGGAATAATTACCAAAACGGGAACTAATGCCGCCAACGAAATACGCTTCATAGGCACTTCCGATGCTACGCTGTTATTAAATGGCTCCATAACGGGCGTACTGGCAACCCCACTTTTATTCAACACCCAAAAAACTGTATTCGCAAAGGTTATTCTTCCAACAAATCAGACTTTCGATGCTACAGTACAGGTTCGAATAACCTCGGGAACCCTCGATTTGGGTCCGGTTGCTAGTACCGTAACCGTTAACGGGCCAATTAACCTATTGACCGGCGGAACAATTGATATGAGTGGTAATGCCGACCATAAGCTTTACTTACGGGGTGCAACAAACACCCATGCTTTTGGGGGTACTTTTGAAGGAGGAAACGAGAACCAGACCGTATACTATGATGGAGATGTAAACCAGAACATAATGCCCCTTACCTATAGGCATTTGGTAGTTTCAAATTTTAATGCAGGTTCTGTTAATGCCCGTACAAAAACCCTTTCAAATGGCGTTTTAGTAGAGGGTGATATTATCGTTGCGGGGGTTAGTGCAACAGCAACAGTAACCCTGCAGATTGCTGGAAGAAATTTTTCTGTATTGGGCCAGACTAATATAAATGCTTTTGGTATTCTGAACGATAATGCTGCGGCAGGAGTTAACTTCTTTGGAGGGATGGTTTCGATAAATGCTGATGGTCGTTGGGCAACAACGGGTAACCCTCCCTTTATTTTCCGAGGTGGAATAGTATACAATGGTGCTGGTTTCGTATCCGGCACAGGAACCTATACTTTCAATGCGAATAACCAAACCATTGAGGGTACACAGCCGCTTACAATTTCAAATATTGTAACAACAGGCATTACTCTCACCAACCGGCATACGGCCGGACTAACCGTTGCAACCATTTCTGGCAATGGTAACTTTACCAATGGCGATATTGGGTATAACGCAATACTCTTAGTTACTGCCGCTAACCCATTCACTCTTACAGGAACACTCGATCTGGCTACAAACCCCAACACTGTTGACTATTTTGCTACAGGGGCCCAAACCATAGGAGCATACAACTTTTATAATTTATCAACTAGTGGTGGTAGAACAAATACTAGTATAACCTTAGCAAACGGAGGAGTCATAGGAATTGCAGGAGTATTCAATCCTTTAGCAACATTTACAACAGGAAACTACATTACTACCAACAATACTGTTAACTTTAATGGGGCCCTTGACCAAACGGTAACCGCATTAAGGGCCACTACCCCATACAACAATTTGACCATCAGTGGAAATAGCACCAAAACGCTTACCACAGCAGTACAGGTTAGCAACGTTTTGAATCTTAACGGAGGGGTTCTCGAACTTGACAATTACAACTTAACTATTTCGAACAACGCAGCCAATGCCATTCAGGGAGCATTCAGCAGCTCCAACATGATTTCGACTAACAAGAGCGGAAGATTAATTAAGAATGCGCTAAGTTCGCAACCCCTTTACCCCATTGGCTCGGGAGGGTACTATTCGCCCATGACACTTTCGGCCATTGCGCCAACCACTGGAACGCTTAGCATTAGAGCGGTTCCTGTTGCATTAAATCCAAGTTACATCAATAAATATTGGGACATCACCACAAGCATTGCAAGAACCTCTGCAAGTGCCACCTTCCAGTACGATCCTGCCGAACAAAATGGAGCATCACAAAACATATCATATTCTCCAGATAATGGAGCTACATTTCAAAACCCTCCTAACAACGGAACCTCATCGTTTGGGGTAAACTCTTTCACCATTACCGGAACAAACCCATTTGCCGGCTGGTGGACCATGGGTTATAAAACCTTCTACTCCTACCAAACAGGCGATTGGAATAACCCAACAACATGGACAACCGATCCCAGCGGTACCCTGCAAATAGGAACTACAATACCTGGCTATAACGACAGGGTGGTAATTCTAACCGGTCGAACCGTTTCTCTTACCAGCGATATTACAACCCAGAATCTCGACATTACCTTAAATTCTGGCGGTACTATCGATATGGGTTCATTCAGTTATACCAATGGATTACTTGCCCTTCGTGGACAAGGAACTCTAAAGTTGGCATCGGCCAATTTTCCTAATGCGGTTACTAACACTCTGGTTATATCGGGAGGAGGAACCGTTGAATACAACGCAGCTATTAATCTTCCTGCTACCCCAAGCACATACAACAACCTAAATATAAACGCACCTGGTAGTGTGGTTCTATTAAACAATCTAACACTATTCGGCAACCTTCAGGTAGTAAACGGAACTTTCCAAATTAATGATAATACCCCTACCCGCTTAAGGTTAATTGTTAACGGAAATATTAACGTATTCCCCAGCGGTGCCATTTCTGTTGGTAATGGGGTAACAAATACAACAACAAACCCACTTGGAATTAACGGAGGAGCAGCGCCATTCCTCAATTACTACATTAACCATTCACACAGGGTTGAGGTTTATGGAAACTTTACAAACGAAGGAACGGTTCGTTTTACTAATTTACCATTTCCTATTTACAATGCATTTCCATCAACTACACTTGATGCTACAACTGGATTTGCAACGGTTTTCTTTTTAGGTGCAACAAACAATACCTTAACTTGCGAGGGGGTTACCGATTTTTACAACCTAGTTGTTGATAAGGGTACCGACCAAACCTTCCGATTAACAATTAACTCATCGGATTACGCAAATTTCCGCTTGTTTGGGGCAAATATTGCACCGGGTGAAAATCCAGGCACCGATCCATTCATGAAAAAGGCTCTTTGGCTTCGAGCAGGTACCTTGTCGCTCGATGGCTTTATTGTTATTCCTTCGCTTACCGAAGGCACAAATGGCGTTTCGAACCCTAATAGCGATTTTTATATTCCCGCCAGTGCAGCCTTAATAATCGAAGATGCCAATGTTGTTCTTTTGGTAACTGCCGATAGTTACGATGAGGTGAATACCGCCTATGGTGTTTCGGGTGGCAACGGATTGGTAAACGGAGTAAGCCAAGGACTTGGAAATTCACTTCAGGTAATCGGTTCACTCGAAGTGAATAATGGATACCTTTCAACCCGCGAGTCGGCCGGTATTGTATATACCAACAGCCAAATTGCCATTCGTGGAGGCGTTGTAGATGCTAAACAGTTTAGGCCCGCATCGGGACTTGGACTCGTTTCTTACGTACAATCGGGCGGTGAATTGCAGCTGCGAGGCAGATTGCAGCGAACCCCATCGGCATACACCAGTGTTGACGACTTAGTAAATGCCCCCCTTAACACTGCCAGGGCCAATGAGGGTATACTTCGAACCGATGTAGGAACCTTTAGCATTAACAATGCACTGGGCGTGTTTAACATGTCTGGCGGAACAATAAGAATTTTCGATACTCCCAATGCGGTAAACCGTCGTTCGTTCGAAGTGCGCTCATCTACAGCAAACTATAGTGTTACCGGAGGAACCATTGTTTTCGAACCAAATGCAGGATCGGGAAGCCCCGATGCAACCGACTGGTTAGTTACAAGTACCGCTCCTCTAGGCAATGTTACGGTTAATAGGCAAAGCAGTAGTACTGTTGTGTTGCTTGAAACAGGATTTCCATTATCTGTGCTACGTAACCTTTCGCTTCAAACGGGAGTGTTTTCCTCCAATAACTTGAATGTAACCATTGGTGGCAATTTTACAATACAAAGTGGTGCAACCTATACCCACGGAACCAACACCACCATTCTAAATGGAACCATCCCACAAATATTCACAGTTAACACTGCTTCTGCTCTATCCCTTAGCTCTTTTTCAATTATTAAAGCTGCAGGATTGGCAGTTACCTTTGCAGGCAGCCAGAAAACAATAGATGTAAATGGCAATTTCCGCCTCGAAAACGGTACCCTAAACGATAATGGCAACACCATTAACCTTTGGGCGAATGCCTACAATAGCGGTTTGCACAATGGAACCGGTAAAATTGTAATGGCTAACGATGCTGCTCAAACCATTGATGGGGATGGTACAGGGATATTCGGAAATCTGGAGTTAAATAAACCTACCGATGGAATAGCCAATGTAACCGTTTCGAGCAAGATTACAGTTAACGGGATTCTCAGCTTTACAGGTTCCGCAGCTGGTTACAAGCAACTTAATATGCAGGGAAATAATTTGTTACTAGGCTCATTGGCAACCGTAACCGGAGCAGATGAAAACCGTTTCGTTCTGTTCGATGGTAACTTTGGCGATGGAGGAATGTCTAAAGTTTTTTCAGCCACCTCAACCTCCTTCTCATTTCCAGTGGCAACGCTTAACCCTACGGTAAGGTATACCCCTGCCACCATTTCTATTAGTTCAGCCCCCTCATCATGGGGAACCATTACAGTAACTCCCGTAAAAACAGAGCATCCCAACACAACTACCAAAAACATCAGCTTGCGCTATTATTGGAAGGTTCGCTCCTCCGGTTTTAGTGGGCTGGCTGCGGGCTCGGTTACGCACAGTTATGCTTATTCACAGGACGATGTAGCTGCCGACGAGGCCGATTACATACCAGCAAGGTACGACCAATCGACCTTCTCGTGGAGTTTCGGAAATACTGCAAGTATTGATGTTGCCAATAATATAATTGGTAGCCCATGGCTATCCAACACAAATAATATTGATGGCGATTACACGGCTGGCGATGCTACACCCACTAACCCTTTTGGAGTGCCAACAATTTTTTATAGCCGCCAATCAGGTCTTTGGGGTGATGTAAATACATGGTCTTATACAAACACCAATAACCATAACCCTGCCGACAACCTCCCGGCTGGGGCAATACCCGGAGTTAACGATATTGTAATAATAGGAGGACGAGACTCTGTTACACTTGCAACAACTAATACTGTTCCTAATACTGATGTAAGAAGTTGTGCAACACTGATGATTGAGGTTGGATCCGCACTAGACATTGGTTTTAATCCTGCATCTATTTTCAGCGTAGTTAAATCACATCCAAATGGTAACGGAAACTTTAGGGTTACAACCTCGTGGACATCGGGCAGCACATTCGCTTTCCCGGCAGGCGACTTTTCAGATTTCAATGTAAACAGGGGAACTACCGAGTTGTATTCAACCAATCCTGCTGCTGGGACAACCTATTGGCTTCCCAACAACATTTCCAACTATGGTAACTTAATTTTGTCGCCCCTTGGCGGTTCAAACATAATCTTTGGAAATACCGATTTAATTGTATACGGAAACCTTGTAACACGCGGTCAGAATGCTGATTCCTGGTTCTGTCCTACTTGGGTAAATCTTACTCCTTATCCAACAGCACCAACCGTTCCCATTGCAAAAACCATCACTGTTAATGGCAATTTGGACATACAGGGAGGCGGATTAATTTGGATTGGAAACGGAGGACTAAGACAAGACATTGTTGTTCACGGCGATGTAATTGTTGCCCCCTGGGGAACAATAGCAGCGTGGACCGGAGGGGGGGGGGCTAATAATCAAAGCCTATCCATTGGAGGGAGCCTTATCAATAACACAAATAATGCGAACCAACCAGGAGTTTCTACACCAAGTAGCGTTAATCTTAACAATGGAGCAAGTGTTGTTCCTGTAATTTTCTTTGGACCCAGTAACGCTTCAGTTACAAGCAGCCCTGGCGTTCCTGGACCTTTTGGGCCTGGTACATTTTTCAATACAGTTAGGGTGAACAAGGGTACTTCTCAGGCAACAACGCTTACAGTAAATATTGGGGGTACTTTAACAACCCCAGCCGACAACTGGCTCACATTGCAATCGGGAACGCTCATTTACCAACGCACAGGAAACTTAACCATTTCTACCACTACCCCATTCACCATTGAGGCGGCTGCTGGGCTCACTATAAACACTCCTTCAACCGTTTCAATAAGTAACACCAATGGCAATAATAGCGATCTTTTCCTGAATGGTAGACTAACTCTTATAAATGGAACGGTTAATATTGGTCAAACAACTACACCAGATAATAACAACGATATTGAGTATTCAGGAAGCGGGGCCTCTGCTCTCGATATTCGTGGAGGATCTCTCTTTGTTAACGGTCAAATTAGGCGAAACTCCACAAGCTTGGCAGGGGTGTTAAACTATACTCAAAGTGGCGGAACTGTTACAATTAACGGACGAGCACAATTAGCTACCCGAGCAAAGTTAGAGGTTCTAAACACTGGAAGCCGATTCAACATGTCGGGAGGTACCCTTACCATTGTTCGCGGAGGAGGAACTACCTTTGGCGACCTATACTTACGCCCAGAAATTGGCAGCGTTACAGGAGGTGAGATTATATTTTCTCAGGGAGCAGTTGATGCAGCGCAAACCTACAGTTTAGATGCTAATATATCCTTAAATAATCTTAGCATAACTGGAAAAACCGCAGCCACTGCGCGTAATGCAACCCTAAACCTGATGGTTAGCCCATTGGTACTCAATGGTTCTCTTACACTCACTAACAACCAAAGTTTCTTTAATGCTAATAATAGAAATGTAACCCTACGTGGAGATTTTATTAACAACAATGCAATTGCTGCTTACACCTTTGGCACAAACACTACCACGTTTAACGGAGCAACTCAGCAAATTGGGGGAACTTCGGCAACGAACTTCCACAACCTTACCATTTCATCAACGGCAACGGTAACCTTAAATTCCAACACCAACATTGCTGGTAACCTGAATATAACCACCGGAAACCTTGCCCTTGGTAATATTAGGGCAACCGTTCAGGGAAATTTAACCAATAATGGCTCCTTTACCGATAATAACTCACTTACAAGTGGTGTACGCCTAAACGGAGCCATACAGCAAGATATAGCCGGAACAGGCTCGTTTGGTCGACTGGAAATTAACAATTCGCAAGGTGCTAGAACACTAAACGACATTACCTTGCAGAACGACCTGCTAATGACACAGGGTAATCTGAACATTGGCCAGTATTTGCTGTCGCTTGGTGTTAATAGCAACTTGGGCGGAGCCCCATTTAGCCAAACCAAAATGATAATAACCGATGGAGTGGCAAGCAGTAAAGGTTTTCGTAAGTTTTTCAACATTTCGGCTACACCACAATCATACACATTCCCCGTAGGGGTTCCCAGTAAATATACCCCTGTTTCCTTAACTCTCGACCAAAATTCATCGGTTGGTTATATTGGCATCTCTCCAGTTAACAATCACCATCCAGCCATAGCTGTTCCATCCAGCGTATTGAAATACTATTGGAGGGTTGAAAGTGCTGGTATTTCTAATATTCAAGGCAATATGCAGATGAGTTATCTCGGCACCGATGTGAATGGCGTTGAAAGCGATTACATTGCTGCATTCCTTCTTTCGCCAGGTGCATACTGGAGTAAAGCCCAACCAGGACCTGCAACTGACAATGTTGATGAAACAAATAACCTGATATCCTTTGGTATTTCTTCAGGAACTAACAACATAAGTGGTGATTATACAGCAGTAACCGATGGCGATTTACCCGACGAGGTTCCATCGTACATAACCATTGCCGATGGCAACTGGTCCGATGAGAATATTTGGGCACCCGTTGGCTCGTCTCCCCCCTGCCCAGTTGGTGGTCCAAACGGTTTTAACATAACCATTGATCATGTGGTAACTACCGATGTTAACTACTGCTTTGCATACCGAACAGTTATAAACGGCACCCTCAGGGTTGTCTCTCCTTCTTTTGGTCATAATATTGGAGCAGTTGAGGGAACAGGTACTCTATATCTAGAAAGTGGAAACCTTCCCGCAGGTCTGTTCGATCTGTTTCTCGATTGCTCCAACGCTGGAACGCTAGAGTATGGGGGAGCGAGTAATTATACCATTCTTGCATCGCAGTTCAACAGCGTGCCAAATCTGTTCTTTACAGGTTCGGGCATTCGCACCTTACCCGATAAGGATTTAACGATATGCCACCGTTTAGTAATTGATGGACCTACACTCGACAATAACACCCACAGGCGAAAACTTACCATATTAGGAACAATGGAACGTTATAACACAGGGGTATTTAATGCAGGAACGGGCGCAACCTCTATTGTATCGTTTGCTGGAGGTGCCTTGCAAACGCTAGGAGGACCCACAGGAAACTTTACGGGAACAAGTCGATTCAATAATCTAGAGATTAGTAATGAGAATGGCCTCTCAATAGGAACCAATGGAAACATTGAAATTGGAAGCACATTAATACTAACAGAGGGGGTTATTAACACCACAACAAACAACAGATTAACCATTTTCAATACTTCCGCAGCATCCGTTTCTCCTGCTGGCGGAAGTGAAACCTCCTTTGTTAATGGACCACTTATTAAGCGAATGCTAAATGGGGGCACTTTTATGTATCCTCTCGGAAAGAACGTTACTAAGGGTCACCCTTTCACCTTTACAAATAATTCTGGAGCTACACTAAACTTTACTTCAGAATTCTTTACTCCCAACAACACCTATAATGCCCTTACTTCTCCCTTGGAGTCGACTAATTCAGGGGAATATTGGACAATTGCTGCTTCCTCAGGCTCGCGCTTGGGTAAAGTTAAGGTTGGTTGGGATGCAAATAGCGATCTTACCCCTACAATGACGCAGAACGGCCTTGTAGATATGCGCATTGCTGAATTTAATACTGGCACCAACCGCTGGGAGGAAAGAGCCTCAACTACAACAGGAAATGCCTCTTTGGGCGATGTTGAAACATTAAACAATTTAATAATTACTACAACACCAAATAGTTTCACATCGGCAAGCGTAACTACCACTAAACCACGTGCAGCATTTAATCCAACAGGACCCGTTTGTGGAGCAGCCGGAATTCCCATTCGATTCACTTCATTTTCGCCTATTAACCTAAATTATACTCTAGATTATACAATAGATGGGGTTCCTCAGGCAACTGTAACCGTTACCTCTCTTCCGTATGTGCTACCAACTCCTGTGTCTGGTGTATACCAGTTAACAGGATTCACTTACAACAATGGAGCGGGAACCGATGGCGTAGTTAGTCCCACAACGGTAACTGTAAACCCAGTTCCAACAGTTGCTAGCGCAGGCCCCGACCAGTCGCTTTGCGGGGCCTCTGGTGTTACCCTACAGGGAAACGCTCCAGCACCTTTTACTGGTTTGTGGACTATTAGAAGTGGAACTGGTGGCATTTTGCTTTCTCCAACATCGCCCAACAGTGTATTTAATGGCCAACTCGGAAACACCTATGTGTTAAGGTGGACCATTAGTAGCGGAGGCTGTACATCATGGGACGAAGTTACCATTTCGTTCCCCGTTGCTGCTGCTATGCCCTCGAACTTTTCGGCAGGACCAACCTCGGTTTGTCAGGGGGCAACTGTAACCTATACTGTTCCAGCCGCAGCTTCTACCACTTATACATGGAGCTATAGCGGTACGGGTGCAAATATTAATGGATTAGGTAATCCCGTATCGGGAATAGGCAATTCTGTTTCGGTAGCATTTAGTTCTACTGCCACAAGTGGCGTAATTAGCGTAACTGCAACCAATACATGCGGTACAAGTCCTGCTAGAACTCGCAATGTTACTATTGTTCCATTACCCGATGCACCAGGTATAATTTCGGGGGGTAGCGTTGTTTGCCAGGGCGAAGGTAGCGTTGCCTATTCTGTGCCCCCCATTGCCAATGCAACGGGTTACGTTTGGACTCTTCCAACAGGAGGTTCTATAGCGTCGGGTGCGAATACAAACAGTATAACAGTTAACTATTCTACCTCAGCCACTTCGGGCAATGTAACCGTAAGGGGAACCAACTCCTGTGGAAGCGGACCCACATCCGATGCTTTTGCAGTTACCGTTAACCCCATGCCAACTATTACACTTGGTTCAAATCCCAGGATTTGCAGGGGCTCTTCACCTGCGTTGCTATCGTATACTGCCACTACCAATACTCCCGACAGGTACAGTATCGATTTCGATGTAGCAGCTGAAGGTGAGGGTTTTGTTGATGTAAGCGACCAGGCCTTAACAATTAGTCCCATTGGCATTACAGTGCCAGTGGCTGCTTCAGCTGGCAGTTACAACGCCCTAGTAACCGTTCGTAATAGCGTAACGGGTTGTGCTAGTCAAGGGTACAGTATTTCAATTATTGTATTGCCCTTACCTACCTCTAGCATAACAGCACTCAACACGTCACCTACAATTTGTGAAGGAGAGGCAGTTGAAATGACGATTGAACTTACAGGGCCGCCACCGTTCGAATTTACTGTTCAAGATAATCATGGAGGTAGTTGGACCGTCAGCACGCTTAATAGTAGCTATACATTTGCTGTTCCAGCAATAAGTCGTCCTGTATGGATATCTCCAGACTTACCAACCATTTACAAGTATACCATACTTAGCATGACCGACGACAACGGCTGCACCGATGTTGCACCCGCGGGAGAAGCTGAGGTTAGCGTGTTCAAAACTCCCGAAACTGGTGCCCAATACCATATACCAAATTCACAGGGATACTAGTAACGGATTAGATTCGTAATATTTCTATATGTAGATTTCGGTGATTATAAGAACGGTGGCTGAGGCTCTCGAAGCCACCGCTTCCTTTGCAAAGGCACTCCAAGTAAACAATCAACAAAAAAACCCAATTCGAAAAACTTTTCGAATTGGGTTTTACTCTGTTAAACAAGGTGCTATTCCTCGACACCTTGGTATAAAAACCGCTTAATACTTTTTTTAGGGGTTTTTTCAAACTCCTGGTTAGTGATTTTTATTGCTGCCAATTGGCTGTAAGAAGGAAGGTGCTTATTGGCTTCTTGTCGATTGTGCTCCATAACTTTTATAATGTCTTCGGGACTAAGACCATCCTTGCTTGTAGCTTCAGCATCGGGGTATACAAGTGCAACAAGTTTCCCATTCTGTTCAACTACAACAGTTTCCTGCACGTATGGTAAATTGCTTAATCGCGCTTCAACCTCTTCGGGGTAAATGTTTTGTCCACTAGGGCCAAGGATCATGCTTTTGCTTCGACCCTTTATAAAAATAAAGCCATCCTTATCAACAATTCCTAAGTCGCCTGTATGTAACCAACCGTCGCTATCGATAGCCTTTGCAGTAGCCTCCGGGTTTTTATAGTAACCATACATTAGGTTCTCTCCGCGAATAAGTATTTCACCCACTTCCATTTCAGGATTAGCCGAATCGATTCGCATTTCAAGGGTGGGGAGAAGTTGGCCGCACGAGGCCATTTTGGTTTTTCTCCAGCCCGTATACGAAATAAGCGGACCACACTCGGTCATTCCGTAACCAACTGTAACTGGGAATTTAATCTTTTGCAAAAGCAGCTCCACATCTTCGTTTAGGGCAGCACCTCCAATAACTACCTCGAGGAAATTCCCACCAAAAGCATCGGTAAGCGACCTGTTTATTTTTTTATGAATAAGTTTATTTAAAAGCGGCACCGCCAGAATGGTTTTAACTATGGGCTTGCTTATTACTGGGAGTAACTTCTTTTTGTAAATTTTTTCGAGAATGAGAGGTACTGCCAGCACAAGGCGGGGTTTAACCTCCTGAAATGCCTGAAGAATAATTTGGGGAGAGGGGACTTTTGTTAAGAATGTTATGTGGCAACCAACTGCAAAGGGCATTAAAAACTCGAAAGCTACTCCATAAGCATGGGCCAAAGGCAAAAACGATACAATTTTATCTTTTGCCTGAAGTCCAATGTTTTTTCTTCCAAAATCGATATTGGCAGCAAGGCTGTTGTGTGGCAACATAACACCTTTCGAAAAGCCAGTAGTTCCTGAAGTGTAACTAATCACAGCCAGCTTATCGTTTGGGGTCTCAGGGTAGTGAATAGCTGCTGGGGTCAAATTGAAAGCGTCCTGCTCAGCGCTTTCTTTTATTTCTTTGGCCCGTTGGGCCATTTCGTTATTTCTTTCAACCAGAGGGTCATAGTTGGTTAGCGAAAGAATAACGCGAACGCCCTCAATCTCTTTTTCCTTTATATTGTCCCAAACTAATTCGCCAGCAAAGAGAGCAATTGAATCGGAATGGTTAATTATATTGTGTACATCGGTAGCCGAAAAGTCGGCTAAAATAGGAACCACAACAGCACCATAAGAAATAATAGCTAAATATGCAATGGCCCAGTTGGCATTGTTCCGACCGTAAAGAGCAACTTTATCGCCTGGTTTTATTTCCCAAGCCTCAAAGGTTTTGTGCAACTTGTAAATGTGCCTGGCAACATCGCTGTACTTGTAATTGATACCCTGGTAGTCGGACAGGGAAGGCTCATCCCAGTTGTTTCGAATACTTTTCTCAACGAACTCTTTTACAAAGTTATATTCAATCATGATTTTGGGTTTAAAAGGGTTATAAAGTCAAAGCCCTAAATGCGTTACTTAATTCGTTAAAAAGGCAACGAAAAACAAATATAAGTAAAAAAACAACTTAACCCTTTCGTTTGCTGACTTGGTAAACTACAACAGCTAAAAGAAGCCCAATAATAAGACCCACAGCATTGGCATAAATATCAAAAGGGTTGAATCTCCTTCCGTTGGAGAGTAGCTGCAGCAGTTCCGAAGCAATTGTGAAAAGAGCCGCAGTAGTAAAATAAAGCCACCACATTGCCCTTTTTTGCATAAAGTTGGATGCAACGAGCGCAAGAATGGGTAAGGGGATAATTGTTATAAAATGCAGGAAATAGTCGAACCCATTGCTTGAGCTCGGAACCAAACTATTTAGAGTATTGCGAGGTAGCATCGACAATGTAGCGAGCGCTAATATGGTAATCCAAAAAAGGGCATTCGCAGCTATGGTGGACGAACGTTTCATGACCCAAATATAGAATCAAAATCAGATATTAGAACTATTAGGGAAATAAATGAAACGTCGTTAAAATAAAAGAAGCAGTCTTGAAAGCTATGTTGGCTCAACTTTTTGCTTTGTCGTAAACTTTCAAAACCGCTTCGGCATACTTGCTTTAAAGTGAACGCTCTACGTCCTTATCGCCGCGCCCCGAAAGGTTAATTATGGCTAGGTCCGCCTTGCCCTTCAGAACTTTTACAGCCAATGCTACGGCATGGCTCGACTCAATTGCGGGAATAATACCCTCAAGCTCCGAAAGTAACTTGAAGGCACTTACCGCTTCGCGGTCGGTAACCGGGAAATAGGTTGCCCTTGCAGTATCTTTCAAGAAGGCATGCTGTGGACTAATACCGGGATAGTCGAGCCCAGCAGCAATAGAATGCGACTCTATTGGATTTCCTTCGTTGTCGACCAAGCAATACGAGTAGGTTCCCTGGAAAACAGTGGGATGGCCCAACGAAAGAGTAGCTGCTGTATTTTCTAGTACCGCCTCACCACCTCCCTCTGCACCGTATATCGCCACCTCTGTATCATTTAAAAAACCCGAGAAAAGACCAATTGCATTTGATCCTCCGCCTACACAGGCAAAAATTGAACGGGGTAACCGACCTTCAATGTTTAGTATTTGGTTTCGGGCCTCCTGTCCAATAACGCTTTGGAAGTAGCCTACCATTCGAGGGTACGGGTGTGGACCAACCTGCGAACCCAAAAGATAGTATGCATCTGGGTGCTCAATGTAGTAACCCAGCGCGGCGTCAACAGCATCCTTAAGGGTTCGGGTTCCCATGTTGGTGGTTACCACTTCTGCACCCAATAGTTTCATCCGCTTTACATTTAATGCCTGGCGCTGGGCATCTATTTCGCCCATGAACACTTTGCATCTGATTCCTAAAAGGGCTGCTGCTGTTGCGGTAGCAACTCCGTGCTGCCCGGCTCCCGTTTCTGCAATTACCTCCTTTGCACCCATACGTTTTGCAACCAGTATTTGGCCAATGGTATTGTTTATTTTGTGCGAACCAGTATGGTTAAGGTCTTCTCGTTTCAAATAGATAGTCGACCCTACAAATTTGCTCAACCTCTTTGCGTAGTATAGGGGAGAAGGCCTTCCCACGTATGTTTTTAGGTAGTGAATAAATTCCCTTTGAAATGAGTCTTTCTTTACAACCTCATTAAAAAAACTGGCAAGTTTTTCAAGGGGTTCAGCTAGAACGGGAGGTACATAGGCACCTCCATATTCGCCATAATGGCCGTTATAATTTAACATTTCGCTTAAAGGCGCAACGCTAATAAGGGTATTATTTGAAGTTATGGGTTCCATTTTTTTGTTTTTAAAAGGATTATTAGTATGAATTGGATAAACTCCTATTATGAAAAGGAGGAAGCACCCCCATAGGGTGCACAAGCAGAATGGGCGGGGAGGCCCCGCCAGCACCATGTCCAATCAAATATTTTAAAATAATCCAATGCCATATAAATAAAAAAAACCGCAGGAGGGACCTGCGGCATAAAACGTTACGTATATAAACGGTTCACCTATTACCCTCGTTTAGAGTTCAAGTGTGCCACCAAAAATTTGCAGATTTGCTGCTCATATAAGCTTCTTCTTAGTTGCAAATGAATGAATAATTATTAAAAAAACAAAGCAAAAGTTCGAGAATTGAAAAAATTCCAATTAACCAATGCATTTTCTTACATTTGCCATTACATTAACAAATGTAATAAATGAGCTTGCCCGATGCCCGAATTGTTGAGTTTATAAACGAGCACCATGTGCTTACGCTCGCCACCTGCTTCGAAGAGGAGCCCTGGTGTGCCAATTGCTTTTACGTTTATTTGCCCAACGACAATTGTTTGGTTTTCACTTCCGACAACGATACAAAGCATATCCGTTATGCCAGCCATAATATTTATGTGGCAGGCAGCATTGTGCTCGAAACATCAATTATTGGGAAAATTCAGGGCGTTCAGTTTCAGGGAATAATAAGTCAGCCCAATTCTGAGTATTACCAGAAGGTGAAAAAGGCATACATTAAAAGGTTTCCCATAGCAATGCTAATGGATACAACCCTTTGGGTTGTCGACCTAACCTTTATAAAGTTTACCGATAACCGTTTGGGTTTCGGAAAAAAACTCATTTGGGAAAAGGATACTATTATTGACCCCTTAATTAAAGATAAGGAATAATGATTCTGGTTACAGGGGCCACAGGGTTAGTAGGTTCTCACCTGCTGTTTGAACTAACTAAAAGGGAACAACTGGTTCGTGCCAGTTTCCGATCTCATTCGGGAGTAAATAGGGTTAAGAAACTTTTCAGTATTTATGACAAACAAATTGGTTTATCCCTGTTTGAGAGGATACAATGGACCCAATGCAACCTAACCGACTACCAGGAAACTTTGGAGCTAACCAGTGGGATTAAAACCGTATTTCACTGTGCAGCAATGGTTTCATTTAGTAGCCGCAAGGCTCAGTCCATGGTATTTAACAACGTACAGGGTGCTGCAAATATGGTTGATGCAAGCATAGCCAATGGTGTTGAGGCTTTCTGTCATGTAAGTTCTATTGCTGCACTAGGCGATGCCGTTAATGGTTTGGCTGTCGATGAGTCTTGTACTATGGGTAAACTCAAGAAGAAATCGGCCTATGCAAGGAGTAAGTTTTTCTCTGAAAACGAGGTCTGGAGGGGTATTGAGTATGGCTTAAACGCAGTTATAGTAAATCCTTCTGTAATTATTGGACCTACCAGCTGGAATAGCGGAAGTGGTCTTCTCTTTTCTACAATTGGCAAAGGGTTTCCTTTTTATACAACCGGAGTTAGTGGTTATGTAGGAGTAACCGACGTGGTTCAGGCTATGCTGCTATTAGTAGAAAGTAAAAAATGGGGGCAAAAGTATTTGCTCAACTCAGAAAACATTTCGCATCAGCAGGTTTTCAATCAAATTGCGGTTGAGCTGGGGAAGAAGAAACCTACCATTCGGGTTCGGAAATGGATGTCGTCATTGGCATGGCCAATTGCCTATATTATGTCGTTGGTAACAGGTAAGGATCCCGTAATTACCCGTGAAACCGCCAAAAGTGGCCACTCGAAAACATTCTATTCTGCTCAAAAAATTGGAAATGAGTTAGGGTTTAGATTCAATCCCATTACCCAGGCTATAACGGATACTGCCCAAATTTACAAGGAAGGTAACCTACGATAATTCCACCTACAGCGTTTTCTTATTCTTGAGAAGCGCCCAGACAATAAATCCTAATCCAATAATTACGAAAGGTACGCTAAGCCATTGTCCCATGTTAAGGGCCATGGTTTCCTCAAACTTAACCTGAGGCTCCTTTACATATTCAATTAGGAAGCGGGCACCAAAAACGAGCGTTAAAAAACTCCCAAAGAGTAAGCCGCCGCTTGGCTTCGATTGATTTTTAATATAGATGTATAGAAGAATAAAAAAGAAAACCAGATAGCTGAGCGCCTCATAAAGTTGCGTTGGATGCTTGGCAACCTGCTGTCCGTCGCGAACAAAAACAAAACCCCAGGGTAACGAGGTTTCCACGCCATATATTTCAGAGTTCATAAGGTTACCAAGCCGAATTAAAACCCCAGCGAGAGCAACTGGTATTACAATACGGTCGAGCACATAAATCATGCTGCGCTTGTGTTTTCGGCAAAAAAGATATAACGATAAAATAATTCCAACAGCAGCACCATGACTTGCCAGACCACCTTCCCAAATTTTGAGAATTTCGAGGGGATTGGCTAAATAATGTTCGGGGTGGTAAAAAAGGCAATGCCCCAAGCGGGCACCAGCCACTGTACCAATAAAGGTATACATTGTTAAACTGTCGAGGAAACCCTCGGGCAGACCCTCGCGCTTAACAAACCAATTGAAAATGAGGTAACCAAAAACGAACGATAGGGCCCATAGGAGCCCATAGTAACGGATTGAAAGTGGCCCAAGGGAGAAAATCTCCGGGTCAATATTCCAAATAACTTGGAGTAATTGCATGGCTTATTAAGGTGTTAATGTTATTAAAGCATTGTAAAGGTATGAAAAATAGTTTTAAGCGCTATCGTTAGCGTTGTTACTTAACCTTTTTTTAATTCGTTATTTCGAAATTTGGGCTATTTTTACTGCCTGCAAACATTGTATTATTAACCCATAAACCCAAGTCATGTTCTCAGGAATTGTTGAAGAAACCGCAAAGGTTGTATCGCTCAGAAGCGAAAAGGACAACCTGCATATAACCTTAACCTGCACGTTTGCAAAGGACTTAAAAATTGACCAGAGCGTTTCGCACAATGGCGTTTGCCTAACAGTTGTAAATATTGAGGCCAATAATTACACGGTTACTGCAATCAAGGAAACTCTCGAAAAATCGAATCTAGGTCTGCTAAAAGTAGGCGACAAGGTTAACGTTGAACGAAGCATGAAAATTGAGAGCCTTCTCGATGGGCACATGGTGCAGGGGCATATCGATCAAACCGCAATCTGCACTAAAGTAGAAGAAGCCGAGGGCAGCTGGTACTACACTTTCGAGTACGATCCTAGCAAGGGCAACTTAACCGTTGAAAAGGGTTCTGTAGCTGTTAATGGAGTTAGTTTAACGGTTGTAAATTCCCAACCCAGTTCTTTTCAGGTTGCCATAATTCCTTTTACCTATGAAGTAACCAACTTTCATCAGTTTACAATAGGTACGGTAGTCAACCTCGAATTCGATGTGGTTGGAAAATACATTGCCAAACTTCTAAAGCAGTACATTGAGGGAGGTATGATTCAGAAATTGGCACAATAAACTAAAATTTAAAATGAACAACTCAACGCCACGGAGCATTGCCATAATTATAGCATTAATTGCAGCGCTTGTATCGGGAGTTGTCTTTTCCATTGTGCTATGGAATGCTTCATTAAACTATATACTTGCAGCAATTGCTGGTGTTCTATTTATTTTCATTGTGGTATTTATTATTTCGCAATTTTTTCTGAACGAGTTTGTATTTCAAAAAATATACCCGGTATATAAAACCATTCATAACCTAAACATTTCGGGTAGGGACCTGAAAACTAAACTCGATGACCGCGATATTGTTGACGATGTAAACCGCGAGGTCCTTATATGGGCTAATACCAAGAGCCGAGAAATTGATAGCCTTAGAGAAATGGAGCGATACCGCAAGGAGTTTATTGGTAATGTTTCGCACGAACTCAAAACACCCATCTTTAACATTCAGGGCTACGTTCTTACGCTGCTCGATGGCGGATTGGAGGACCCTACAATTAACCGCAACTACCTCGAAAGAGCAGAGAAAAGCATAAATCGCCTTATTGCTATTGTCGACGACCTTGACATGATTTCCAAACTTGAATCGAAGGTGCTCAGGCTCGAATTAGAAAAGGTTAACATAGTGCAACTTGTCGAAGAGGTATTTGAAGCGCAGGAGCTGAGATCCAAAAAGCGGAAAATTAAGCTCAGTTTCGACAGAAGCTACGATAAACCCATTTGGGTTCTGGTCGATCGTAAAAGAATTTACCAGGCACTGGTGAATCTGGTTGTAAATTCAATTAGTTATGGACGCGAGGAAGGAAGAACCATCATTTCTTTTTCCGACCTATTCGAGAATATTATGGTTGAAGTGAACGATAACGGTATCGGCATTCCACAGGCCGATATCCCTCGTATTTTCGAGAGGTTCTATAGGGTTGACAAAAGCCGCTCACGCGACCAAGGTGGCACGGGACTTGGCCTCGCTATAGTAAAGCATATTGTCGAAGCGCATGGGCAAACCATAAGCGCACGCAGTAGCGTCAACGAGGGAACCTCGTTTTCATTTACATTAAAAAAGTACAGCGATAAAAACTAGGCTTCGCGTTTCCCGTAACGTATTTGCTTTGCCAGTTTCGAAGCGAAAACGAACTCGTTCAGCTCCTCATTGTCGGAGTGGAGAATCTCTTCCTTGGTGCCCTCCCACCACTTCTGGCCCTTGTGAATAAAAATTATTTTGTCGCCAATTCCCATAACGGAGTTCATATCGTGGGTATTTACAAGCGTGGTAATGTTGAACTCCTCAGTAATTTCTTTTATTAGATTGTCAATAACAATAGAAGTTTTGGGGTCGAGGCCAGAGTTGGGCTCATCGCAAAAAAGGAAACTTGGGTTTAGGGCTATAGCCCTGGCAATGGCAACCCGTTTCTTCATACCACCACTAATTTCCGACGGGAACAGTTGGTTGGCATTGGTAATGTTAACCCTATTAAGGCAAAAGTTCGCCCTGTCGCGCTTTTCACACTTATTCATGTCGGTAAACATATTCAGCGGAAACATTACATTCTCTTCAACTGTAGCGGAATCGAAGAGCGCTCCACCCTGAAAAAGCATTCCAATTTGTTGGCGGAGGGTTTTTCTTTGTGCAAAAGGTAGGGTATCGAATCGGATATCTCCGTAGTATATGCTACCCTCGTCAATATCGTGGAGCCCAACTATCGATTTAAGAAGAACAGTTTTACCTGAACCGCTTTGCCCAATAATAAGGTTGGTTTTGCCTCGCTCAAATTCGGCCGAAACACCCTTTAACACAGGTCGAAGGTTAAACGACTTCGAGAGGTTCTCAACGCGTATCATGATAGTAGCAACTGGGTTAGAATAAGGTTGAAAAGCAAAATCATAACACTGCTAAAAACAACTGCCTTCGTGCTCGATTGGCCTACTTCAAGTGAGCCTCCTTCTACATTATAACCATAAAAAGCAGGAATTGAGGTTAGAAGAAAAGCAAAAACTACAGTTTTAACAAGGGAATAGGTTATGTAAAAGGGGATAAAAAAAGCCTGTATGCCATCAATAAAATCTTGCGACGTAACAGCCCCCGTGAGCGAACCAACAAACCACCCACCTACAATTCCCACAATCATACTAAGAATACAGAGTAAGGGGTTAAAAATAACGGAGGCAACAATTTTGGGTAGCACTAGGTGATTAGCCGAGTTTATACCCATAATCTCAAGGGCATCAATTTGCTCCGTTACCCGCATGGTGCCAATTTCGGAGGCAACATTGCTGCCCACCTTACCTGCCAAAATAAGGGCAACAATGGTTGATGAGAACTCTAATAGAATGCTATCGCGGGCTGCAAGCCCAACGAGGTAAGCAGGAAAAAACGGATTCTCGGTATTGTATGCAGTCTGAATGGTTATAACCGCACCCATGAAAGCAGATATAATGGCAACAATACCTATGGATTTAATTCCAAGTTTGTTAATTTCTTTCACCATCTCCTGAAAGAAAATGCCCCATTTCTGCGGACGAGTAAAAACTTTCCGCAGAAAAACAATGTACAAACCTACGGTTTCAATTATTTTCATAAGTCAAAATTATAAAAATAATTACATATTGGTATTAATGCTATTCAATTCCTACCTGCGTGAACTTTTGTTTTTACCTTTGCAGATCAAAACCAATCATTTTTCAAATGAATAGCAATAGTAATGTTTTTTGTATAATTATGGCTGGTGGCATTGGTAGCCGCTTCTGGCCGCTAAGCCGCAATAACAAGCCGAAGCAATTCCTCGACATTTTAGGTACCGGAAGTTCACTTATAAGGCAAACTTACTTTAGGGTCAGCCGTTTTTGCAATACCGAAAACATTTACATTGTTACCAGCGATATGTATAAGCAACAGGTATTAGAGCACATTCCCGAAATTTCAGAAGATCAGGTGCTACTTGAGCCCATGCGTCGAAATACTGCACCCTGTATAGCCTATGCTACTCAAAAAATTGCATTACGAAACCCCAATGCCTGTATTGTGGTTGCACCTAGCGATCATTTGGTTTTAAACGAGGAAGCATTTCTTAAAACCATTTCAACTGCTATCGATTTTGCTTCGTTTAACAATGCACTTCTTACAATTGGCATTAAGCCCAGCCGTCCCGAAACCGGTTATGGCTACATTCAGATTGGCAAGCAGGCAGAGAAGCGTATACCAAATTTGTTTAAAGTAAAGACGTTTACTGAAAAGCCGAACCTCGATTTAGCTCAGGTTTTTCTCCAAAGCGGAGAGTTTTACTGGAACTCTGGAATGTTTATTTGGTCGCTGAAATCAATACAGGAGGCATTTGTAAAACATTTACCCGATATCCAATCACTATTTGCCGAATCCCTTAGTTTCTTTAACACTTCGGAAGAAGCCACTGCCGTAGCTAGTGTATACTCTCAGTGCAATAACGTGTCTATTGATTATGGAATTATGGAGAAGGCAGGTAACGTTTTCGTCATTTGCTCCGAGTTTGGCTGGTCCGATTTGGGAACATGGGGATCGCTTTTTCTTAATTCTAAACGAGATGATGGGAATAATGCAATTGTTGGCAAAAATGTAGTTGCTCACAACCTTAAGGACTGTATTGTACAGATGCCTGCCGACAAACTGGTTCTGCTTCAGGGGTTAGAGGGGTACATTGTTGTGGAGGCGGATGGTATTCTATTAATTTGCAAAAAAGACAATGAGCAGGATATTAAAACATACCTTGGGGAGATAATTGCCGAAAAGGGCGATCAATTTGCATAAAAAATGCGGGGAGCAATTTGCTCCTCGCTTTTTTTATTGTGTTTTAGTTTAGTACTCCCACAGATCGTGTTCGAAAGTAAAAATGCTTTCCCGAATTTTGTCAGACTCTTGCATATTGGGAACCCCGCCAAAGGTGTACTCATTTATGGCGCGGTTATTATAAACATTCGACTCCCTATATATGTAAGAACTGAATCTGCGCTTAAAGAATAAATCATCGAATGAGTTCCTTTGAGCGTCGTTAAACTCGTTGAAAACGGCAGTATTAGCAAGAACGGGCCTAGCATGTGGGTAATAAATCCAGAAAAGCTGCACACGTGTAAGCTCTCCCAAGTTTTCTTTTTCGTCTCCACCTGTACGAAGGGTTTTATAGTAAACCCGAACGGGGCAAATTCCAATAATTCGAACTTGAAGAGTAGAATGCTGCTTATCGAAGAACCACTCTTCCTTCACTAGTAATTGCCTGATTTCTCCCCATTTAATTTCCCCTTTAATAACCACTGTTTCCTCGGTATTGGTAAGAGGGTTGAACTGAACTCTTTCCTCATCGAGGGCCCCAAGTTTTTGGAGAATCTGATTGTAAGAGATTAGAGTAGAAAACTCATCGTCAATGTCAGGGTCGTAGGCATTAATCTCATTATACTTAATGGCCTCAACAAGTCGCTGTGCCAAACTTTTTCTATCGAACATCTCTCTGGTTGGATAATACAGCGGATGATTCATTTTTTCACGAAGGTCAATAGTTCTCCATACCCTTTTGGTCCACATCATATCTGCTTCCCTTAGGTGAGGGTAGGGTATGGGGATACGTTGTGGCATGGTTTCCCTTATGTACACACCATCGGGGACTAAGGGGTCGGATCCTTTTTGAGCAAACAATTCGCCTGCCAAGCAGAAGAAGAAGAACGCACACAACGAGAGAACAGCAATCCTTTTCATATTCATTATAGTTATTGTATCTTAAAGACTAAGTCGTTTAGGTCGCGGGAAGCACCATCGGGGCCAACCGCTTTAACATTGGTAATATTTAGAACCTGACCGCTTCGGAGGTTGTTGATAATCCTCTTTTGACCCTCGGTGAAAGTCTGCCCCCTTGCGGCTTCCTCTTGCAGAAAGCCTCCAATGGTTGCGGAAACGGTGAAGCCAGTAACAGTAAATTTCATATCGAAGTCGAAATCGGGAGGCATTTGAGCAAGCACGCCAAAGGATGCAGCAAGTAGGTTTTTGGGAACGGTTTTTCCGGTTACGCCAATAACCTGGGGAAGCGGGTCGGGCACCTTCTTAATACGGAACGTTTTCGAACCCATGTTGCGTCTCTGGCCATCAACCTCGGCAAATACGGTTACTTGACACGAAGTAGCGCCTGCCCCAGGGATAACCTCAAAGTTATCCCCTTTACGCCTAATGGTTCCTCTATCTATTTGGGCGCTGATCTTATCCATTGCAATACCCGAAATTGAAATATCTACAGGGTTTTCTATCCCCAAGTAGAAAACGTTCATTTTGGTTGGTGAAATAACAATGTTGGGGGTTTCTACTAAGTATTCATGCTTAAATGGTCTGCGAATCTTGTTACCTGTAGGTCCTGTAACTTCAATCATGCCAGACCATGAATTTTTTCCTAACCTTGAGGCTCTTTCTTTGAACACTCCCCTTCCGTTAACAATGGGTAATGTACGAGAGTCTCCCACAATTTTGTAATCAACCTCCCCCGACTCGTTTCTATATGATTCTACACGTCCAATATAAATCTGAGGGCTTTGGGTAGTATCAGAAGCAGCTAAGAATATTTCGGCGGCAAACTCGTTCCCCTGAATTACATAGCTTGAGGTTGGTATTACCACTGCATCAATCTTGTTAACCTTAAAATCATCGGCATCAACCTGTTGTAACAGGTAGTTCACAACTTCCGATTCAAGATTAAGTACGTCTACCTGAACCTTGGTAAGCTGTGGAAAAACTGCAACCAAAGGAAGATGATCGAAACGAGACGTTTCCCAAGTGTGAATGGTACCATCATCTTTTCTGGGAGGATCTTCAGTGTTGAGAATGCTGTTTATTGACTCAATTAGCTGAGGTGCTTTATTGGGATCGACAAACGACACTAAGAACTCACGAAACGAAATGATTTTATTTTTAAGTTCAAACGCTTTACCATTTTTAGCTGGACCTATAAGAACCTGGCTGCCTACATTCAAATCTCCCTTTTTTCCAAGCTTTGCAGGATCAACCTGTTTGTCTTCAGAAATGGCTTTCGATTTTTCTTTTTCTGCGGTTACAACCACTTCTAACTTCAAATCTTGTACGTATGTTAATAGTTCGCTTGCGCGGCTTCTAACTTCGTCGGCTTTCGTTTTCCAGGGGCCGACCTTGGTGGGATTTAGCGTGTATGCCTTATCAATTTGGTCGTATAGTTTTTCATTCTTTATTTTGAAACTTCGGGTTGTTCGAGACAATCCATTTTCCACAAGAACAAAAGCATCGAGTACCTCGGCCGAAACGTTCATGGCTAGCATGGCCGTTAGCACTAGGTACATCATACCTATCATTTTCTGTCTTGGGGTTTCTTTGCCGTGACCCATAGTTGGATATTACCTAAGGTGAAATTTATTTACCATTCGACATAACATTCATGGCCGAAAGCATATTGCCATAAACGGTATTTAAATTAGAGATGTTTTTATTCAGTAAGCCAAGAGCTTCCGTAAACTTCTCGGTTTCGCTAACAGACATATTTAACTTCTTTATCATACCCTCTACCCCAGAATAAACCGATTCAGATTGTTTTAGACGTTCGGTTGTTCCCTGCAAATGTAGTTCATGAGCTGCATTAAGGGCTGCCATGCTTTTATTCAACTTTTCGAGCTGTTCATGGTAATTTCCGCTATCCTTAGAAACAACTTCTCCATTGGCGCGCATAGCATCGGCAAGTTGGCTATATGTTGCAGTGAGGTTAGCTGCTGCTCCACTAATCTGCGAGGCAACCTCATTGCCCGACTGCACTATACGCTGACTTACTGTTTCGCCAGCTTTAGATAAAGAATCTTCAAGGCTATTTACCGAACGGCTAACACCGCTCATGAAATTTTGTCCACTTTCTGCAACATTGCCTGCGGTTTTTTGGAAACTCTCAGCGAGAATGTTAACCGATTCGTTGAGAACCTCGCCGCTTTGTTGATAGCTGTTGGTGAAGTTCGAAACGGCACCAGTTGCTTGTTTCATCCGGTCGGTAAACTGATTGGTTGCAGATGCTGCCTCTGAAATATCGGCAATTTTTGCAGATGCTTCGCTCAGCTTATTAAGGCCCTTACTAACCTTTTCCAAAAGTTCGGGACTCAGTTCTGCGCTTTCAAGCATTCTGTTCAGCTTATCAGAATAGCCAGCGGGGGCTCCGTGGCTTACAGCAACGCCACCACCAATTGCGGCAACTAATGCCTCTTTTAGTGAATCAGCGTTGAGACCTTCGTTGTTTTTTCTGTAGTTTCGAATTTCTTCTTCATCATCCATCATGGCAAGTTCCGGATAAACTAAAGTCCAGTCAACCTCTTCGTGAATGGGCTCAAAGGCTGAGAAGAAGAAAATGATAACCTCAACTGTCATACCTATGGTTAGCATCTCACCAGCAAAAGGCCAGTGCTGAAGTTTAAAAAGTGCTCCGGCAAGCACAACTGCAGCACCCCAACCGTAGAGGTACTTCATGAAGTTCTTATATTTCTTACCTTGTACTATTTCAGATATGTTGAATCCCATATGATTAAATTGTTAGGGTGGATGTCAAGGGTAACTATTTTGAGCCTAGATAAGAACGTACGCACCTGAAACCGATATACGACTTTGAAGTATCTTGGTATTCATAGGTTCGAGCCCCAACCTGAAGGAAATAACCAATATCCTTCCAGCTACCTCCTCTAACAACCTTGCGTTTTAATGCAGGAGGATCATTAGGCTTTGCATTGTATTTATAATCGGGGTTCATATCGTGAATGAAGGAGTATGCGCTTTCGTCGAAAGCATTGGCAGTCCACTCGGCAACATTACCCGACATATCGTATAATCCATAATCGTTAGGCTGGTAACTGGCAACAGGGAGTGTTGTAAAACCACCATCGTCGACATAATTACCGCGAAGCGGTTTAAAGTTAGCCAAGAAGCAGCCTTCTGAGTTTCGAGTATAGGGGCCACCCCATGGATACATTCCAAGGTCTAATCCGCCACGAGCAGCATATTCCCATTCTGCTTCAGTAGGTAAACGGAAGTCTGAAACATATGAATATCCACCACGAGCTAAAAATTTATTAAGGTATTGGGTTCTCCAAATGGTAAAGGCATAAGCTTGCCTCCACGAAACACCAACAACTGGGTAATTGTCGAATGAAGGATGCCAGAAATAATGGGTAGCGTAGGGTTCGTTAAAAGAGTATGTAAAATCACTAATCCAGCTAAGTGTGTCGGGGTATACATTAACCTTGTCGCGGATAATAAATGCAGAACGATCGGTTACCTTTACAGAAACCCCCATATTGTTAATTACCTCAGCGTTCTCTTCATAAACTCCAGTTTCGAAGTTGAAGCGATTCTTTTTTTGTGCAGCCTGCTTCAGGTCAATCCAAAAGAACTCGTACATTAACTTTCGGGTATCAATTTCTTTCCGATTATAGAAACGCTCACCTTTGGTATAGTACATCTCATTGAGGATTTCATTTTGCTCCTCATCGCGACCGTCAATGAGAATATCCCAGTTCAAAACTGGGGGATCAATCTCGTTTCCAAATTCATCTTCGGAAATGGCAAAGTCGTCAATTTGTTCAGATAGTTTACGGCGTGCTATGGAGTCGCGAACATAAAATACGAATTGGCGATATTGGTTATTGGTAATTTCAGCTTGGTCCATCCAAAAGGCGTCAACCGAAATGGTTTTAACTGGGGCATTTATTGCCCAAGCAACATCCTGATCGTTGCTTCCCATGTTGAACGACCCCATAGGAACAAATACCATGTTGTATGGGGTAGGATCTTGGTAGCCTTTTCTACCAGGAACCCCTACGAGTTCACCATTATCGCCTGAAGCACATCCACTTAGTAGTACCGCAACGAAAACAACTGGAACAAGAAACTTTTTCATAGCACTTCGTTTATTAATGCAAATAACGTAAAATATTTTAAAATCGCCTTAATTAACTATAAAAATCTTATGCTCTTATACTGTTGTGGTGGCTTTTCTTTTTTTAGCGTAAAACTGTAGCCGAGCATAAATTCGTGTGATCCGCTGTTGTAACTGCTGATTTTTGTTGTAGAGAAATCGAAAGCGTAGCCAATTCGAAGCCCGCTAAAAATTTCGGCGCCAACCATGGCAGCCACAGCTTCACCAACACGATATGAAACGCCGCCCCAAAACCTTTTATTATAAATTAGGTTGGTATTTAGAGACAATATTGATGTAGAAAGGGTTGTTCCAACAAACACGGAGGGGTTTACTTCCCACTGTTTATTGGGAAGAGCAAGAAAATAACCTCCGCAAAGGTAGAAATGCGTTTTATAGTGCGAAGGGTTAACGGCTTTGTTGTTTTTCGACTGATTTAAATGGGTAGCCGAAAAGCCGAAATACATTTGATCATTATTGTAAAATAGACCCAAGCCCAAGTCTAGGTTCACCGAGGTTTCTTCCTTCTGTGGCACTGCAACATCGCCCGATGCTACAGGAAAATTCCATGTTGGGTTCATGGTGTTATTTACCACCCCTCCATTTATACCAATAGCCAAGTTGCCGGCACGCACAATTTTGAAGCGATATGCGTATGATAAAGCAACGCCAATATCGGAATTAAAGCCAAATCGATCGTTTGTGATGTTTAATCCAGCACCATGCGATTTGCCAAAAAGGGTAAAAGGAGAATTAATGTTCACTACGGTAGTTATCGGAGCGCCATCGCCAAAACCAACCCACTGTAGCCTATTAATAGCAGTTGCGTTTATCATGTCTGAGCTTCCGGCAAAGCCAGGATTAATGGCCATGTGGTTAAACATGTTATGGCTAAAATGTGGATCCTGTTGAGCAAAAACCGTAATGGTTAGAAGCCCAATCAGTATGAAAGCGAAAAATCTCTTTACAACCATTTGTGGTTAATTCTTGCTATTTATGAAACGGAAGGTAAAGTAAATAAAAAAATAGATTCCAACAAAATTATCAACAATTTAATGTTAATAAACCACCCAAAGAAACAATGGCTTATACTTTCCTTTAGCCTTATAGGTTACCCAATGGAAGAAAAAAACCCTTAAAAGGATGATTTTTTTGACCATAGGCCTTAATATGTGGCGCAAAGAGCAAAGGTGATTTAAATCATTCTGCTGGAAGCGCGGAGCCATCTTTCGGGTACATCGCCCTTGCTGGCGGCAATATAATCGCTATGCGAGCAGGCAACAATAATGGATTCTTTGCCCTTATCTTGCTCGTTACATAACTCCATCCACCAGGATTGGGTTACAATATCCTTTAAGAAAACCATATTTACATTGGGAATTGGACTTTTAATGAAAAATCGCTTAAATTTTCTGTTTTGAATGTCTTTCCCTTCCTTTTTTCGAGAATAAAAACCTTCGATAAAGTGCCAAACCACTTGGGCCGCCAAGTGAGCGCTTTGGCCCGAGGTGTCGTTCTGGAAGTTGTGTTCGAACAAACCAAAAATTTTCGTTTTATTGCTTAACCCAGCAAATCGGCTCAATTGACAAGCTTCTTCGGCGTAAAGGCCGTTGGGAGTAGGACAGTTTGTTGATGGGCAATCGCTTTGCCGGATGCTCGAAAGGTCGAAACTGGTAATTTGTGAGTTTCTGAAAGCGGGTTCTACTTCTTGGATACCATTGCGCAGGAAGCCCAATCGATATAGTTCGTGGTGCTTCGATTCGAGAAGGCGTATTGCCTCGTGGTTAGTAAGATACCCCTGAAACCCGATGAGGTTTAAGCAATAAAGCCTCTCTCTTTCGGCCTCTGAAATGGGATTTAAAAAACTGCTTGGTGAAAAATCGAAAGAATTGGGTTCCAAATCAACTTTTGAATCGACAATTGTTATAGAAATGCTTTTTTCCCCATTGCTTAGGGCCTGGTATATTGGGTACGTTAATTCTTGGGTTCCACCTAAAACAATTAGGGTAAGCTCTTTTTCTAGAGCCAATTCAATAACCAAACGCAGAGCAGCATAGGTATCGGAAGGCGAGTTGGTATTGGCAATGTTACCCAAATCCCAAATGTTTTTATGTACCAGAGCTCCTGAAAGGGAGTAAAGATACTTCCTGATGATGTTGGGCGATAGTGAACTTCCCTTGAATGGGGAGTTTCGATCCTCACAAACCCCAATTATTGCCAGAGACTCACGCTCTATGGTGTCTGGGTTCGAGTCCAAAAACTTCACCCTTCCAAGCATCGATACGTTTTTAGGAAGACCTTCTGGGAGCAGGTCAACAATAGCAGGCGAAAGGATTTGTGATAGCATGGCTATTTTTTGGTTCTGGTTGTTTTGGCTGTTCTTTTCCCCTTCTTTGAGTTAGTTGGTTCCTGCCCGTTCACAAATTCAAGGCATTTTTCGTAGGAAAGCGAATCAATTGCGGTTCCTTTAGGCAACTTGTAGTTATTCCCCTTAAAAAAGATGTAAGGGCCCCATCTGCCGTTGAGTATTTGGAGTTGCGAATCCTCTTCAAATTGTTTTGCAACCCTTTCAGCAGCTTTTTGGCGCGATTCTTCAATCAGTTCTATTGCTCTTGCCAATTCGATGGTTAAGGGATCATCCGTTTTTTTAAGAGAAATGAATTTGGAATTATGCAGTACATAGGGGCCAAAGCGCCCTACGCCAATTACTACCTCTTTTTCCTCATAATTACCTACGCTACGGGGCAGTTTGAATAGCGACAGGGCATCTTCGAGCGTAAGCGATTCGATCAGTTGACCCTTAAGGAGGCTTGCGTAATGGGGCTTTTCGCCGGTTTCAGCATTAGTCTCTCCCATTTGAACCACAGGACCAAACCTGCCAATTCGAACCGATACGGTTTTACCCGTTTTGGGATCGAGACCTAAAACTCGCTCGCCCTTACTGTAGTCCGATTCCTTTATGGTTCGTTCAACGTTTTTATGAAAAGCTTTATAGAATCGATCGATCATTGAGGTCCACTCCTTTTTGCCATCGGCAATTAGGTCGAACTCCTCTTCTACAGAAGCAGTAAAGTTGTAGTTAAGTATATTGGTGAAATGTTCAACTAGGAAGTCGTTAACAACCATGCCAATATCGCTCGGAAAAAGTTTAGCTTTTTCGGTTCCAACCGTTTCAGTTTTCTCTTTCGAATCGATTTTACTTTTCTTTAGGGAATGGATTATGTACTTCCGCTCGCTCCCGGGCCGATCTTCCTTAAGCACATATCCGCGTGAAATAATGGTTGATATGGTGGGGGCATAGGTTGACGGGCGGCCAATTCCCAATTCTTCCAATTTTTTCACCAAGCTGGCTTCTGTGTACCGTGGAGGTCGCTGGGTGAAACGCTGGGTTGCTAAAATTTCAAGCGGATCGAGCAACTCACCTGCCTTCATGGGAGGTAAAAGTTCTTCGTTTGCTTCGTCCACATCATCGTCGGTTGACTCGAAATATACTCTTAAAAAACCATCGAAAAGGAGCACTTCGCCAGTAGCCAAAAATTTGTATTTTGAGTTGGATATATCGATTGTGACAACAGTTTTTTCAATTTGAGCTTCGCTCATCTGTGAGGCAACGGTTCTTTTCCAAATGAGTTCGTACAATTTTTGTTCGCCAGTGTTTGTCGATACTTTTTGCTTTTCGAGGTAGGTTGGCCTTATCGCTTCGTGAGCCTCCTGTGCGCCCTTAGCCTTTGTTTTAAAATTACGCACATGCACATACTTAGGTCCAAACTCTTTCTCTATTAAACTCTTGGCCGACGCAAGGGCAGCATTAGAAAGATTAACGGAGTCGGTACGCATATAGGTAATATGGCCGGCTTCGTATAAACGCTGTGCAAGGGTCATGGTTTGAGAAACGGAGAATCCCAATTTCCGACTTGCCTCTTGCTGTAAGGTAGAGGTAGTAAAAGGGGGCGCAGGCGATTTTTTGGCCGGCTTTTTAGAAATGTCGGAAACGGTAAACTTGGCGTGTTTGCAGCTTTCGAGAAATTCAAGTGCTTTAGCCTCTTTTTCAATTCTATCGTTAAGTTCAGCTTTAATTTTTCCTTGTCCTTGGAATGCGCCCGTTACCCTGAAAAACGATTCCGACTTGAAGCCCAGTACCTCACGTTCCCTTTCTACAATAAGCCGAACGGCTACCGATTGAACCCTTCCGGCCGATAGCGATGGCTTAACCTTTTTCCAAAGGACAGGGGATAGTTCGAAGCCTACAAGTCGATCGAGCACTCTACGTGCCTGCTGCGCATTCACTAGGTCCTGATTAACATAACGGGGGTTTTCAACAGCTTTCTGAATAGCCTCCTTGGTAATTTCGTGAAAAACTATACGCTTGGTTTTCTGTGGCGACAACTTTAGCACCTCGCAAAGGTGCCAGGCAATGGCTTCTCCTTCGCGGTCCTCATCGGTAGCGAGCCATACTGTTTCCGACTCCTTGGTAAGCTTCTGGAGTTCATCAACTACCTTTTTTTTGTCGTCGCTTACAATATATTCAGGTTTAAAGTTGTTATCGATATCAATTCCCAGCTTTTTCTTCGACAGGTCGCGTATATGCCCAAAGCTCGATTTTACCGTAAACCCTTTACCTAAAAACTTTTCAATGGTTTTGGCTTTGGCAGGCGACTCAACAATTACCAAGTTCTCTATCATTTATAATATGGTATTAGCAAGTAAAACGGCACAAAGTAAAGCAATTACAAAACGAACTACAAAATTTTACATAAATTATATGTTTAAAGCCTATAAACACTGAGGGTGTAGGTAATGCAAGAAAAAAAACGGAAATGAATTTGCTAAAATGCGAAACAAATATCAAACTATATTGAACCCGTTGAACCGAATTAGATGAGGTACTTTTCATACACCATTCTTTCTAATATTATGTTAATAGTGCCTTGCAAAATGAATTATGGTTAACTTTACTGCAAATTTTATACGTATGGCATTCTCGAAAAAATTTATTTTATGGTTCTGGGGCATATTTGCCTTTTCATGGGTTATTGGTATAGGACTTTTTGTAATGATTGGAATGGAGGTTTTTGGCCCCCTTCCAACATTCGAGGAGTTGGAAAATCCCAAAAGCAACGTGGCCTCCGAGGTGTACTCGGAAGACAATTTGGTTCTGGGAACCTACTTTGTTCAGAACAGAAGTTTTGTGGAATTTGAAGAGCTGGCGCCCAATTTAGTAAATGCTCTCATTGCCACCGAGGATGTTCGCTTTTATCGTCATTCAGGAATCGATGCCCGAAGTTTGGGGCGTGTGATAGTTAAAACCCTGCTTATGGGACAAGAGGGAAGTGGTGGTGGAAGCACGATTACTCAGCAGTTAGCTAAAAATCTTTTTCCCCGCGATACGCTCTATCGCAGATCTACAATAATAAGAAAAGCCAATCTGGTAGTTACCAAATTTAAGGAGTGGATCACATCTGTTAAACTTGAAAGGAACTATACCAAGAACGAAATAATTGCCATGTACCTAAATACTGTTGCCTTTGGTAGCAATGCGTATGGAATTAAAATGGCAGCAAAAACTTTTTTCAACGTACCTACCGACTCAATTAGCGTTGAACAGGCAGCTATGCTTATTGGGGTTGTAAATGCGCCCACTCGTTACAGTCCGGTTCGAAACCCAGAACGAGCGTTGCAGCGGCGAAACCATGTAATATCGCAAATGGGTAAGTATGGGTTTATTTCAAAATCCGAATCGGATTCAATTCAAAAACTTCCTATTAGTTTAAATTTTAGGGTGCAGGATCACAATGTGGGTTTGGCAACCTACTTTCGCGAATCTCTCAGACTTATGCTAAGTGCACCTAAGCCCGACCCCAATGCATATTTTACTCGAAGTATGTATGTCGAAGATTCTCTTCAGTGGGCCAATAACCCGCTTTACGGATGGTGTAACAAAAACCTGAAGCCCGATGGAACCCCATACAATTTGTATCGCGATGGGCTTAAAATTTATACCACTATTAACAGCAAAATGCAAGCCTATGCAGAGGAGGCGGTTGCAAATCACCTTGGAACTTTCTTACAGGTTGAGTTCGACAAGGAGCAGAAAGCACATCGTTACAGACTATTTGCCGATGCACTGACCGATGAGCAGATAAACTCCATTTTAAACAGTGCCATGAGGCAAACCGATCGATACCGCTTGCTTAGGAATAGAGGGGTACCAATGGATAGTATCCGTAGGGCTTTCAGAACGAAGGTGCCTATGACCATTTTTACATGGAAGGGTGAACGCGACACGCTAATGAGCCCCCTCGATTCGATTAAACACTACAAGCGCTATTTGAGGGCCAGTTTCATGGCCATGGACCCACGAAACGGGAACGTTAAGGCATGGGTGGGCGGCCCCAACTTCAAGCACTTTAAGTACGATCAGGTTAACAAGGGTAAGCGACAGGTTGGTTCAACCATTAAGCCTTTTCTCTATACTCTGGCCATGCAGGAGGGGCTATCTCCATGCCATACCATTCCAAATGTTGCACAAACCTTCCAGGTTGCCGACTCTACATGGACCCCAAAAAACTCGGGCAATACCAAGTACGATGGTAAAATGGTAACCTTAAAATGGGGACTGTCGAACTCTGTTAACAACATTTCGGCATGGCTTATTAAGCAGTTCAATCCCAATGCCTTAGTCGATATTGTTAAGAAAATGGGTGTCACAAGTCGAATAGATCCGGTGCCCTCAATCTTCCTTGGAACCTATGAGATTTCGCTTTACGAAATGGTGGGAGCCTATGGCGCTTTTGCCAACAAGGGCGTGCATGTCGATCCCTTACTAGTAACCCGAATTGAGGATCGGAATGGTAATGTGCTTGCCACCTTTGCCCCCCAAAAGAATGAGGCCATAAGCGAGCAAACTGCCTACCTCATGGTGAACCTTCTCGAAAGCGTTGTAAACCGTGGAACAGCCATTCGGCTACGTTCTCGCTATAACTTTACTGCTCCCATTGCCGGAAAAACAGGAACCACACAGAACCACTCCGATGGATGGTTCATGGGCATGGTGCCCAACTTGGTGGCAGGTGTTTGGGTAGGCGCCGAGGATCGTTCGGTACGTTTTCAAACCATTGGCATGGGACAGGGAGCCAATATGGCACTCCCCATATTTGCCCTTTTCCTCGACAGGGTTTATAAGGACCCCCGTTTAGGATATACACAGCTCGACCAATGGGAAAAACCCTTACGCTCACTCAATGTTAAGTTAGATTGTGACGACATTGACCCCAAGGCTAGCGGTGAAATTTGGGAAGAGGACTTTTTCTAAAAGTCCTCACTTCTTCCGGGAATCGATTTGAGCAGTTTTTTGGTGTATTCGGTTTGGGGTGAAGAAAAAATGGTATCGGCGCTCCCCATTTCAACAATCTGGCCGCCTTGCATCACCATTATTCGGTTGCTCATGTAGCGAACCACCGACAGGTCGTGCGAAATAAAAACGTAAGTGAGGCCTCGTTGCCGCTTAAGATCGTTCAGAATATTCAGAATTTGTGCCTGTACCGAAACATCCAGCGCCGAAACCATTTCGTCGCAAATCAGAACCTTGGGTTCAAGAGTAAGCGCTCTTGCTATAACAATACGCTGGCGCTGGCCGCCCGAGAACTCGTGAGGGTAACGGTAAAGGCAGTCGGGAGGAAGCGCAACTTCATTGAGCAGTCTCAAAGCGTAAGCTTTCCGTTGGTGGGCTCCCTTAACAAGCCCATGGACCCTGAGGGGCTCCATTATGGCTTCGCCAATGGTTAGGCGAGGATTAAGCGACGAGTAGGGGTCCTGAAAAACAATTTGAACCTGACAGCGGAAGTTCTTCAGATCGGAGGTAGCAAACTGACCGATGTTTTTCCCTTTAAACTTAACTATGCCGATAGGATTTTCGATTAAGCCAAGCAGCGATCGCCCCAACGTGGTTTTCCCACATCCCGATTCGCCCACCACCCCAAGGGTTTCACCATGAAAAAGGTTAAAAGAAACATTGTTTAGGGCTGTAAAACTCCGTTTGGGCTTATTCAGCAGCGAACGTGAAATTATGTAACGAACCGTTAGGTTACTAACCTCAAAAACGGGCGAACTGTCGAGCTGCGCTGTGCCTTCATCTGCAACGGTATGTAGTACGTTCCCATCGCCATTACTTTCAATAAAATCGCTTACAGTCATTAGCCTGCTTGGTCTGCTATCGATGGGTGGCCTACAAGCAACCAACCCTTTTGTGTAGGGCTCCACTGGGTTTGTAAGGATTCTATTGGTTTTTCCTGTCTCTACCACCCTTCCCTTGCTTAGCACAATGGCCCAGTCGGTTACTTCGGAAATAACACCCAAGTCGTGGCTAATGAACAGCAGGCTCATACCCCTATTGCGTTGAATTTCCCGAAGCAAATGAATTATTTCTTTTTGTACGGTTACGTCGAGGGCTGTGGTGGGCTCGTCGGCAATGAGGAGGGCTGGGTTTCCAGCAAGTGCCATGGCAATCATAACCCGCTGTATCTGCCCACCACTCAGCTGGTGCGGATAACTTCTGTATACTTTTTGTGGGTCGGGTAGCTGCATCTCCTCGAAGAGCGATATGCACCTTTCCCTGGCGGTTTTTCCTGTTAATGCCAAATGAAGCGAAACAGCTTCCTGAACTTGTAGCCCGCATCGCATCGAGGGATTAAGCGAGGTCATGGGTTCCTGAAAAATCATGGAGAGCATTTTCCCCCTTACCCTTTCAATTCCTTTTTGTGGCAATTCAAGAAGGTTAATTTCCTCTTTAGAATTGGGATGAAATATGGCTTTGCCTTCTGCAATTTTTGCCGAAGAGGGAAGCAAGCCCATTATTGCCAGCGCAGTTACCGATTTGCCTGACCCCGATTCGCCAACAATTCCGAGCGATTGACCCTTGAAAAGTTCAAAATTAAGCCCCGTTAACACTACCGAGGAGCCAAACCTAACCGACAAATTATCGACTTTCAATAGAGGTTCCATAGGTATCTATTTTTTGGACCCGTCCTCCATTGCAAAAATACGGCTGGTAATGATTCTAACCGGAAACCGAGTGGCCAAATAGCCTAAGGCTATTACTAAAATAAAAATGGATAATATATCAACAGCCTGAACCGCCACGGGGTAAGCATCTATTATGAATGTACCAATTCCCCGCAGCTTAACGGGTTTAAATACAATTTGAACAAAGCAAATGGCCAATCCAAAAAGAATTCCCATAACCGTACCCGCAACCGAAACCAAAAGTCCTTCGGCGAGAAAAATCTTCTGAATCATTCGATTATCGGCTCCGAGGCTCCGAAGGGTTTCCACATCGCTTCGCTTATCGATTATAAGCATTGAAAGTGAGCCAATGAGGTTGAATGAGGCAATAATAAGAATAAGACCTAGAATTAGAGCGATGGCAACCTTTTCGGTTTTCATGGTTTTGTAAAGCGACTCGTTTTGCTGGTAGCGGTTGAGTACCCGGAACCGGTCCCCAACAATAGCCTGAACCTCGCGCTGAACACGATTGGGGTTGAACCCCTTTCGAATTTGCAGTTCAATGCTGGTAACCTCATTGCTATAATTCATTAGTCCACGAGTAAACTCAATGGGAACAATAATGTACTGCGTGTCAAATTCCTGCTCTATGGCAAACACACCCGATGGCGTAATTAACTTTGACGAAAAGGCTGAGGCCGACGATATACCATGATGCCGCTCTCTGCGGGGCAAGTATATTTCGAGCGGATCGAAATGGGCCAAATTGGCATTGAGGTAGTAAGCTACTCCTTGACCCATAATAGCCAAGGGCTGGCTGCCTCGCCACAGCAGAAACTCCCCATCAATAATCATGGAGTCAATGCCAGTTTGCTCGCCGTAGTTTTTGCTGACACCCTTCATGATGCCTATGTGCTGCTTGCCACCGTACTTAAAAAGAGCGTTCTCTTCAAGAACTTCAGAAAAAACGGCTACCGATTCGAGGTTACGAAGCGTTTGAAGGGGGGCAAGGGTATCGGGGAAAGTTTTGCCTTCAACAAGCTCAATTTTTAAATCGGCATCGAATGCCGACATCATATTGCGGATAAGTGAATCGAACCCATTGAAAACCGAAAGAATGACCACCAAAGCAGTAACACCGGTAGCCATTGCAACTACCGAAATACCCGAGATTATGTTGATAATGTTGTGCGATTTTTTTGCAAACAGGTATCTACGTGCTATATAGAATGGAAAATTCATTGAGCGATGGGTTTACGGCAAAGGTAAATTATTTCGTCATTTGGTAGGCAGTAGCGAACTACCACATCGGGGTGCAGTTGCTTCACAAAATCGTCTTCGGTAACCTCGAACCCAGCCAATCGCAATTGGTGTGCATAGTCGGTTCCATACAAACGAACATGGTCGCGCTGACCGTAATGTTGCTCCCTAAGTTCGGGGGTATTTACCCATTCCTCTTCTCTTGTTTTTTCAAGAGAAGGGTTGAGGGGCACCTGAAAAATGCCGAATCCTCCGGGTTTCATAATGCGGAATAGTTCGCTCATAGCTTTCTGGTCGTTGGGAACATGCTCCAGCACATGGTTGCAAAGAATAGCATCGAACTCGTTGTCGGGCAGGGGCATATTCTGCACATCGAGTTTTACCTTAGCCCATGGGGAAATAAGGTCGGCAGTTATGTAGTCGATGTTTGGCATGCTACCAAGGGGTTTCAGAAAACAATATTCAGGGGCAATATGAAGCAACTTAACGTTTTGAGTAAAAAAAGGGGTTTTCTCTTTTAAATAAAGCCAAATAAGCCGGTGCCTTTCGAGCGATAGCGAGTGAGGGGCAAGCGCATTGGAACGCGAATGCAATCGACCGTAGGGTAGCAGTTTCCGATAGGTACGGCCCGTTATGGGATCTTCGAAACGCTTTCCATAATAAAAGGGCGAAACAATTCGTAGTCCTATCGCAGCAATGCGCTGAAGATGATGCCTTGGAATAAATCGGCTTAGCAGCGAAACAAAGAGTTTAACCATGGGTTACTGCTTCAAAAGGCGGTCGATATTCTCAATATAATCGAGCGAGTCGTCGATATTAAAAATAAGTTCGGGCACAACACGAAACTGCTGCTTAACCCGCTGGGCCAGCTCGTGCCTGATGGTTTTTGCGTTTTGGTTAACAATGGCGAGGGTTGCTTCAGCCTTGTTCGAGGGGAAAACACTCAGAAAAACCTTAGCTACTCCCAGGTCGGGGCTTACGCGAACCATGGTAGCAGTTACCATGCGCCCGGGAAATAGCGATTGTGCTTGCCGTTGGAAAATTTCGTTCAAATCCTTCTGTATTTGCCGGGCCACCTTGGCCAATCTTGTGCCTTCCATGTTGGGTAGTATTTAATTTGCAAAGATAGTAAAACGAAGCGAATGGGAATGATTCGTGAAGCGTTAACTCATTTTGAAGTTGTTTGTTATCTTTGCGAAAATTTAAAGCATTAAATAAATGGATATAGTAGTTAGTGGAATACGTTCGACCGGAAAATTGCATTTGGGCAACTATTTTGGGGCACTTAAAAACTTTGTGAAAATGCAGCACGAAAATCGATGCTACTTTTTCATTGCCGATTACCACTCGCTAACTACTCATCCCACGCCCGAAAATCTGCACGGGTCGGTTCGTCAGGTGCTGGCCGAGTACCTGGCATGTGGTCTCGACTCCGAGGTGGCCACTCTGTATGTTCAGAGCGACATTCCCGAAATCCCCGAACTCTACCTGTTGCTCAATATGAATGCCTATATTGGTGAGTTGGAGCGCTGCACATCGTTTAAAGATAAAATCCGCACCCAACCCAACAATGTGAACGCTGGCCTGCTTACTTACCCTACCCTTATGGCTGCCGACATTATTATTCACAAGGCACACAAAGTTCCCGTGGGAAAAGATCAGGAGCAGCACCTCGAAATGACTCGAACCTTTGCCAATCGCTTCAACCGCCTGTACAATGTTGAGTACTTCCCCGAACCAGTTGCGTACAATTTTGGTGAACGGTTGGTAAAAATTCCGGGACTCGACGGCAGTGGAAAAATGGGTAAATCGGAAGGGAATGCCATTTATCTTTCGGATAGCGCCGAAGAGATTCGCAAAAAAGTTATGAAGGCCGTTACCGACAGTGGCCCTACCCAGCCTAATCAGCCCAAGCCCGAAGCAATTCAAAACCTTTTTTCCATTATGAAGGCAGTTTCGAAACCCGAAACTTTTACTTTTTATGAGGAAAAGTACAATAATTGCGAAATTCGCTATGGCGACATGAAGAAGCAATTGGCTGATGATATTGCCACATTTACTTCACCATTCAGAGAAAGAATTGAGGCCATACTAGCCGATTCGGACTACCTGAGGAAAGTAGCCAAGCAGGGTGCCGACAGGGCTCGAGAAAGTGCAACAAAAACCATTAAAGAGGTTCGAGAAATAATTGGCTTTCGGAAGTTTTAGCGGGTATAGTAGAAGAATACACTCCTCAAGGGGCGTTAGGGCATAGAAGAATTAAATACGCCTCGACTCACATAGCCAGAATACTAATCTCCCAGCGCTCTGTTTAGGAAGGCAATAAGGGGCTGAAGGTTCTTAAAGGCATCCAGCGTGCTGCCAAGCAAACCATTCGTAGTTAGTTCGATGTCCTTCAACTCCCGGAAGGGGGTAATGTGCTTCATCCTCAGGTAATCGGCAACTGGCGATTCGGCCGAGAATCCCTGAGGAACCCTTTTTAGCGACTCCGAATCGAATGCTGAAAACGACCCCTTAAAGGTCTTGCTATTTATAATGGACAGAAATTCATCGGAACAGGTATCCATTTCAATCCTTATTTTTTTCATGTTCTCAGGTGGAGCCATATAAATACCACCCGAAATGAAGGAAGCACCGGGTTCTAAGTGAAAGTAGTATCCGGCAAAGGAACTTTTTCGTCCTCCCCGGGCCATATATGACCCCATGTTGGTTTTGTAGGGTTCCTTATTGAGCGAAAAGCGTATGTCGCGGTTTATTCGGAAGGTGCATTCCTTAGCTTCGAGCGAACCAACGGAAGGATCGAATGCCCGTATGCCGGCAATAGTACTATTAATAAACTCAAAAAAGTTACTGCGGGCTGCCTCGAATGCCATACGGTTCGAAGTAAACCAATCGCGGTTGTTATTCAACTTAAGTTGCTCGAGGAAACGAAGGGTATTTGGCTGTATCATAATGCTAAAATAAAAAGGGACGCTTATTTGCATCCCCAACAACTATTCAACAGTAACTGATTTGGCTAAGTTACGAGGTTGGTCAACATTGCAGCCGCGCATTAAGGCAATGTGGTATGCCAGAAGCTGAAGTGGTACCACTGCGAGAAGCGATTCGGCAATCTCTCCCGCTTTGGGAATTTCAATAACATGGTCGGCCATGCCCCTAATTACTGTATCACCTTCAGTTACAATAGCAATTACAACACCCTTACGTGCCTTAACTTCTTGCACGTTGCTCACAACTTTTTCGTAGCTGCTATCCTTGGCGGCAATAACCACAACCGGCATCTTATCGTCGATAAGCGCAATGGGACCGTGTTTCATTTCGGCTGCAGGATAGCCTTCGGCGTGTATGTAAGAGATCTCTTTTAGTTTAAGAGCACCCTCTAGCGCAACGGGGAAAAAGTAGCCACGCCCCAAGTAAAGGAAATTGCTAGCATCCTTGAATACTTCGGCAATTCGCTTAACATGGTCGTTGGTTTCGAGAATTTTTCCAATTTTTTGAGGAACCTGAAGTAGTTCGCCAATGAGTTCGTTGAAACGATTTGTGCTAATAATATCGCGTTTCCGACCAATTAGCATGGCCATCATGGTTAGTACTGTTACCTGTGCCGTGAAGGCTTTTGTTGATGCAACACCTATTTCGGGGCCAGCATGTGTGTAAACGCCAGCGTGCGTCTCGCGGGGAATGCTCGAACCCACCACATTGCAAATACCCAGCACAAGAGCACCTGCCTCTTTGGCCAAACGAATAGCCGCAAGCGTATCGGCCGTTTCACCGCTTTGGCTAATGGCAATTACCACATCGTCCTTATAAATAATAGGGTTTCGATACCTAAATTCCGATGCGTACTCTACCTCAACAGGAATTCGGGAAAACTCCTCTATGAGGTACTCGCCAACCAACGCCGCATGCCACGATGTTCCGCAGCCAATTAGTATAATACGCTTAGCGTTAATAATTTGGGGTAAAACGTGGTATAGCCCACCCAGGTGAACCTCTGCCTTGTCGGACGAAATTCGACCCCTAAAGGTATCGGTAATGCTTCGGGGCTGCTCAAAAATTTCTTTCAGCATGAAATGGTCGTAACCATTCTTTTCAATCTCTTCAATGTCTAAATCGAGAACTTGCACGTTAGGTGTGAGAGCCTCGTTGGTAATGGTTTTGAGGGTAAGTTCTCCCTTGCGTATAATAGCTACATCGTTATCGTTCAGAAACACCACGCTATTGGTGTACTCAATAATGGGGGTAGCATCGGAAGCAACGAAATACTCATTTTCTCCAACGCCAATAACCAGTGGGCTACCTTTTCGTGCGGCAACCAAGGTGTTGGGCTCGTCGCGACAAACTACAACAATACCATAGGCACCAACCACTTTAATGAGGGCAAGCCTCACGGCAATCTCGGCCGAAACGTTACCCTTCAGGTAAATGTATTCAATGAGGTTAACCAGCACCTCGGTGTCGGTTTCGGAAGCAAAGGTATAACCTCGCTTTTCGAGTCGGCACTTTAACGTATTGTAGTTTTCAATAATGCCATTGTGAATTAAAATGAACTTACCGTTCATTGAGATGTGGGGGTGCGCATTTGCGTCGTTGGGTTCGCCATGGGTAGCCCATCGTGTATGGCCAATACCAATTTTACCACCTAAATTCTTATTGGCAATGAACGATTCAAGTTCGGCTACTTTTCCTTTCCTTTTGTATATAATTGGTTCCTTGTCGACAATACAAACACCTGCCGAGTCGTAGCCCCTGTATTCGAGCCGTTTCAAACCATTAATAACTACCGGATAGGCTTCTCTATGACCAATATAACCAACAATTCCACACATATCTGCTACAATTTGGTATAGGTTATTATGAGTTTAATTCTATTACTGTTAATATACGAACTAAGAATGGTTTGGTTTGCACGAGAAAACCGGGTTCGAGGTTCGAGGTAGATATCCAAATCGGAGTTGGGCAGTAGCAGCAAGTCCTGAATATGGTTGGTTATGTTGAAACTGTAGTACCCTTTACTTTTGCTGTAAGTTCCTCCAAAATTATTACCCGACATGTCAATAATAGGTACGAGACTGTTCGAAACCTTTTTGAATATGCTTATGGGCATTTGTGAGGAATCTTGCTCAAAGAAAGGAGCATTTGTAATGGGTATGCGAAGTTCTGCTCGGTTAATAATTACGGGCATTGAGTCGGCCCAGGCAGCAATGTCGGTTAATTCTATCAGTCCCTTAGTGCCTGCTAAGCCCTGAAGGTAGAAAACCGAATCCTGCGTTATAGTGTCGTTCAATCCAACAATGGCTTCTCCTGGAGTGGCAGCGGTTTTATCGTGCTCAATGCGAATATTGCGGTGTGAGTATGAGGTAAATTGGTAGTCGAACTTTACCTGAAAGGTTGTATCGGGTTCGTTTTTGGTATAATAAAGACTAAGGTTGTTAAGAGATGACATATATGTGAAGTAGTACATTGCTTTGCCCGGCACATTGAGGTGTTCTGCCGAAACGTATAGCCCATAAACGTATTTTACAAAACTAGTATCGGTTGCCATGGTTACCGAGTCAGCGGTAATTAATTTTTGTGCCCATTCGTTGCTAATGGGAACCTTTACATACGATTCACCCTGATACGATGCTGTTCCAATGGGTGTGGGATTAATCATGTCGCCAACAGGTGAAAAGGCATTGTATAAGGAGTCTTTGTCAAAAGGAGTGGCAAGTTCGTAAACATTAATGGTAACAGGTACCGACTTGTCGCCATAGAATGCGTTGAGCTTCAGGAAAAGAAAAATTGAATCAACTTCTGGATTGGTTCCAAATTTATGGTTGAGAAACGATGGGCGAATTTGACTCATGAACGACACTCGGGTTTTACCAAAAACGTTGTTGTTTATGGCCCCCAAAACAATATCCTCGAAACCCATAATATAAGCGGTATCGTACTCAATGGTATGTGCCGACATAATGAACGAAGTGTCGGTTTTTACATACAGCCTTTCGTGGTCGGGAATAAAATCAGTATTTAGGTAATCTGAGGGGGTATAGCAGCTGGTAATTGAAACGAAAGCAAAGGCTGAGACGGAAAAAATTTTTAAGAATCGAAGGCTCTTCATTCCTAGGCGAGAATTATTTCTTTTTAGCATTTTCGGTAGTGTTTGTAAACTGGTCGTAAAAAAGGTTAATAGCATCAATGTAGTTTTCTTTATTCTGGTATGATAGAACGGGCCTGTTTGTGGTTTTAATATATTCCAATACAGAATTATTTATCGACTCATCGCCCAGCACAACTCCGTCGGAGTAATTAATGGCCAATTGGCTTAGCCCTATAAAATCGGGAGATTTAAAAACTTCAACATCCTTTTTTGTTACGCCCTCAATTTCAACTAGTTTCGATTTAATATTGGGGTTAAAAGTGTTATTGAATTCGTCGTTGTATAAAGAATAAACAACCTTTGACTTGGCAAAGACTGGATCCTCCCGGTAAGCCCGTTTTACAAGTAAAGGTATAAAGCTCGGAAACCAACCGTGGCAATGCACAATATCGGGCGACCAGCGCAACTTTTTTACAGTTTCTAACACACCACGGGCGAAAAACAGGGCCCGCTCGTCGTTATCGTCAAAGTAGTTTCCGGCAGCATCCTTCACCTCGAATTTCCTATGAAAATAGTCCTCGTTATCGATAAAGTATACCTGCATTCGGGCGCTCTGAATGGAGGCAACTTTAATAATGAGTGGATGATCAGTATCGTTAATAACCAAATTCATACCCGAGAGCCGAATAACTTCGTGAAGTTGATTGCGTCTTTCGTTAATGGTCCCCCAGCGCGGCATGAAGGTTCTAATTTCCCTTCCTCGCTCCTGTATACCCTGTGGTAAATATCGACTAATAACGGCTATTTCGCTTTCGGGCAAATAGGGAGTTATTTCCTGTGAAATGAACAGTACCCTTACGCTTTTCATTCAAACTGGGTTTTACTTATTTACTAGCCTTTTGTACAACAACGTGAGCCAAATACTACCTAAAACGTTAATGCACTAAAAAGGGTTTTAAGGAAAAAAATAATTGAGAGATTGTTTACATGAAGCAATTACAAATAAAACTACAAAAGTATAAAAAAAATTAACAACAATGCTTGTGCTGTTATTGCGTTTTTTTCGCGCAACCAAGGGTATATTCATTATTAATATGATTAGAAATGGTATATGAAAAAAAAGTGCGACATTTGCACGTTGTTTTTAACTAAGGGATATTACCGATATACCGATATACAGATGATTGTTTTTGAACGCACCGAAGGCTTAACTAAATACATTGCCCTTTTAAAAGGGAAAAACCATACTGTTGGCTTAGTGCCCACCATGGGAGCACTGCACGAGGGCCATGTGAAACTTATTGAACGCGCCGTAGCCGAAAACACAACCGTTGTTGTTAGTGTATTTGTAAATCCCACCCAATTCAACGATAAGGCCGACCTTGAGCGCTATCCGCGAACTCCCGAGCTCGATTACGAAAGGTGCGAGTTGGCCGGTGCAACCATAGTTTTTGCGCCAACCGTTGAGGAAGTGTACCCTGAGCCCGACACTAGAGTATTCGATTTTGGAAATCTCGACAAGGTAATGGAAGGTGAATTTCGCCCTGGCCATTTCAAAGGAGTGGCACAAGTAGTAAGTCGCTTGTTCGACATTGTGCAACCTACCCGTGCCTATTTCGGCAAAAAAGACTTTCAGCAATTGGCCATAATTCAACGAATGGTTGCTATGCTCAATTACCCCATTGAAGTAGTTGCCTGCGAAACCACACGCGAGAGCGATGGCTTAGCAAAGAGTTCTCGAAACCTTTTACTCACCACCGACCACAGGCATAGTGCTCCATTAATTTACAGAACCCTGCTGCAGGCCCGTAACTTTAAAAACGAAAAAAACGTAAAAGAAACAATAGAATGGGTTGAAAGCCAAATAAATGCAGACCCAAACCTACGGGTTGAGTATTTTCAAATTGCCAATGCGAAAACCCTTGAGCCCATTGCCAATTGGACCGAAGCCAGCCCGCTGGTAGGTTGCATTGCTGTTTGGGCTGGGAAAATCAGGCTTATAGATAATATTGAATTTTAAATGCACCAAAATATGTTTATAGAGGTTGTAAAGTCAAAAATTCATCAGGTTAAGGTTACAGAAGCCAACCTTTATTACATTGGCAGTATTACCATCGACGAGGACCTGATGGAGGCAGCGAACATAATTGAAAACGAACGGGTGCACATTGTAAACATAAACAATGGTGAACGCCTCGACACATATGTTATAAAGGGAGAGCGTGGAAGCGGACAGATTTGCCTAAACGGACCCGCTGCCCGTAAATGCACCGTAGGAGACACTATTATTATAATGTCGTATGCCTCCATGGATTTTGAGGAAGCCAAAAAGTTTAAGCCCTCAGTTATTTTTCCCGATACAGAGACGAACCGGCTGGTATAATCAAAATTCAATTCTGTGAAAGCTTCTTTAAGGTCCAAACTGAACCTCTTTGTATTTATTGCCTTGGCAATAGTTCTGTTGTTCTTTGCATTCCGTGGAGTCGATTACGAAGTGATGCTAAAAGGCTTTCGTAATGCAAAGTACGAATGGGTTGCCCTTGCAATGCTTGCAGGTTTTATTGCCCATATTTTCCGCGCCCTTCGTTGGCAAATTATGATTGAACCGCTAGGCAAAGTACCTTCCTTTAAAAACACGCTTAGCGCCATAATGGTGGGCTATCTGGCCAATCTGGCATTTCCTCGTATAGGTGAAATTACTCGTTGCATCTCGCTACGGAAAACGGATGGTTTGCCCTTTGAGTCGCTATTGGGAACTGTAATTGTCGAAAGGGCTCTCGATGTTCTTATCATGCTTATTTTGCTTATTACGGTACTTTTTGTACAAATTAATTTCTTTGGTGAATTTCTTTTAAACGATGTTATAGTTCCCTTGGGCCAGAAATTTCAAAGTATTCTATCGATATCTCCTATTATTCCAATAGCACTTCTGCTCGTCATTGTTGTTAGTATCGTTTTACTCCGCAGGAACGTTTTTGGAACAAAGCTTCGGCATCGGATAAGCGCTCTTTTTTGGGGAGTGGTCGACGGGCTCAAATCGCTCCTGAAAACCAAACGTAAAGCCGCATTTGCGGGCTACACCATAGCCATATGGGCTTGCTATTGGCTTATGACATGGTTAGTTTTCTTTGCAATCGATGCAACTGCAGGCCTATCTCCGGCTGACGGGCTGTTTTTGCTTGTAGTTGGCTCCTTGGGCATGGCCGCTCCTGTTCAGGGAGGATTTGGAGCATTCCATGTAATTGTATACATGGCCCTTGGTATTTACGGAATTAGTAAAGAGGACGGGCTCATTTATGCCACCATCTCGCACGAATCGCAAACACTCCTGGTGCTTGCCTTGGGGGCCTTCTTCATGTTGCTGCTTTTTTTTCAGCAAAAGAAAGCTAACTTGCAGGCTGAAAATACCAAGTAGAATTTTTTTGTGGCAAAAACCAAATCGAGTTTTGTTTGTCAGAATTGCGGGGCCGAATCGCTTAAATGGGTTGGCCGTTGCCCTTCTTGTGGCGAATGGAATACCTATGTTGAGGAGCGGATAGCCAAGGAAAAACCGCGTTCTGGCCTTGTCGATGTTTTTCGAAGTGCTATACCTAAACCCTTAAAGGATATTGAGGCCACCAGCGAGAAGCGTATCGATACCGGCATGGGCGAGGTGAATCGCATACTGGGAGGCGGGTTGGTTAGTGGCTCTGTAGTATTGCTGGGTGGCGAACCCGGCATTGGCAAATCTACTCTAGCATTGCAGCTGGCACTAAGGTTTAAAAACCTAAAGGTTCTTTACGTTTCGGGAGAGGAGAGCGCCAAGCAGGTTAAAATGAGGGCCGATAGGCTTACACCCGGCAACAATGAGTGCCTTATACTCAACGAAACACTTTTGGAGAACATTATTACCCAAGCCCAAAATGTGGAGCCCAACCTTTTGGTAGTCGACTCCATTCAAACGGTTTATTCCGATTTAATTGAATCGTCGCCAGGGTCGGTTTCGCAGGTTCGCGAATGTGCCGCCAACCTAATGCGCTTCGCCAAAACCACAGGGATTCCCGTAATAATTATTGGCCATATTACCAAGGATGGTAGCATTGCTGGCCCCAAGGTGCTAGAACATATTGTTGATGTGGTGCTTCAGTTCGAAGGCGACAGTAACTATCTATACCGAATTGTGCGCTCCATTAAGAATAGGTTTGGATCAACCGCAGAAATAGGTATTTTCGAAATGCAAAGCAATGGTCTGGTTGAGGTGTCCAACCCTTCGGAAATTCTTCTTTCGCATCGCGACGAGGGCTTGAGCGGCGTTGCAATTGCTGCTGCAATGGATGGCAGCAGGCCATTTCTTATTGAAACGCAGGCGCTGGTTAGCACCGCTGCATACGGTACCCCACAGCGCTCAACAACCGGATACGATGGGCGAAGGCTCAATATGCTTTTAGCTGTACTTGAAAAGCGTGCTGGGTTCAAACTGGCCACTAAGGATGTATTTTTAAACCTGGCAGGAGGCATTAAGCTGAACGATCCGGCAATCGACCTTGCGGTGGTTGCTTCGGTACTATCCTCGAATTTCGATTTACCCATAGCGGGTTCATGTTGTTTCGCAGCTGAGGTTGGCCTTTCGGGCGAAATAAGGCAGGTTGGCCGAATCGATCAGCGTATTGCCGAGGCCGAAAAGTTAGGGTTTGAACGGATATACGTTTCGAAGTACCACCTGAAGGGAATTGACAGCAAGGATTACAAAATAAAAATTATTAAAGTGGGAGGTATCGATGAGTTGGTGCGCTCACTTTTCGGAAAGGGTAGCAATTAGTATAGCTTATGACGAAGGTTTTAGTAACCGGCGGAGCCGGTTTTATTGGGTCGCATACCGTTGTTGAACTTCAACTTGCAGGCTTCGAAGTGTTAATTGTCGACAATTTCTGCAATTCGGAGCGATTCATAATCGAAAGAATTGAAAGCATTAGCGGAGTTAGACCTCAGGTAGTCGAGGCCGATTGCACCGATACGCAACAGTTACTTAGTATTTTTGAAAAGCACAAAGAAATTGCTGCCGTTGCCCACTTTGCCGCTCACAAAGCGGTTGCCGAATCGATAAGTGTACCCCTGAAGTATTACAGAAACAACCTCCTTTCAACCATTGCGCTGCTCGAAGCCATGCAGACCAAGGGAATAAATTTGCTGGTTTTCTCCTCGTCGTGTACAGTTTACGGCGAATCTGCCCCATCGCCAGTTACAGAGGCTATGCCCATGCAGCCCACAACTTCGCCCTATGGCCGAACCAAGCAAATGTGCGAGGAAATAATTACCGACACTTCAAGGGTAAACAGCAGTTTCCGATGCATTTCGCTCCGCTACTTCAACCCCATTGGGGCCCATCCATCGGGGCAAATTGGAGAACTTCCACTGGGGTCACCCAGTAACTTGGTGCCATTTCTCACCCAAACGGCAGCTGGAGTTAGAGAAGAGTTGAAAATTTTTGGCAACGACTACCCAACCCCCGACGGCACAGCCGTTCGCGATTATATTGATGTTGTGGATCTGGCTCAGGCACATGTAACGGCTGTTGAAAGATTGGTTGCTAAAAAAACAACCGATAAAGTTGAGGTATTCAATTTGGGGACGGGCAAGGGTGCCTCGGTGCTCGATGTGGTAAAAACCTTCGAGAGGGTTAACGGAGTGAATGTAAAGCGGTCTTTTGCACCCCGCAGGCAGGGCGATGTGCCCCTAGTTTACGGAAGTTCCCAAAAAGCCAATAGTGTTTTGGGCTGGTATGCCCAAACCGAGCTTTCCGAATCACTGCGAAACGCTTGGAATTGGGAGAAAAAACATAGAGGAATATTTTAACGACTTAAATATGAAAAGAACAATTTTAATAACTGGAGGTGCAGGATTTATTGGTTCGCACGTTGTGCGTAGGTTTGTGAGCAACTACCCCAACTACAATATTGTGAACGTGGATTGCCTCACTTACGCTGGAAATTTAGAGAACCTGAAGGATGTAGAGTTGGCACCTAACTATCGATTCGTGAGAGCCGATATAATTAGCAGAGAGGCCATGGAGCAACTTTTTGCTGAGGTTAACCCCGATGGTGTAATTCATCTGGCAGCCGAGTCGCATGTGGACCGCTCCATTCTCGATCCGCTTTTGTTCATTAAAACCAACATTGAAGGCACCGTGAACCTTCTGAATGCTGCACGCAAGCAGTGGGGAGCAAACCTCGTAGGGAAGCGATTTTACCACATTTCAACCGATGAGGTATACGGAAGTTTGGGAAACGAAGGGCTCTTCACCGAGCAAACCCCTTACGATCCTCGTAGTCCCTATTCTGCGTCGAAGGCCAGTTCCGACCATTTGGTAAGGGCCTACTATCACACCTACAAGTTGCCCATTGTTATTTCGAACTGCTCAAACAATTACGGACCCAACCAATTCCCCGAGAAGCTTATACCCCTTGCAATTAATAATATAAAGAACAGGAAACCCATTCCCATTTATGGCAAAGGAGAAAATGTTCGCGATTGGCTTTATGTAGAGGATCACGCATCGGCCATCGACACCATTTTCCACAGTGGAGAGCTAGGTGAAACCTATAATGTGGGGGGAAATAACGAGTGGAAAAATATCGATCTAATCCACTTGCTTTGCAAGGTGATGGATAAGACGCTTGGAAGGGGCGAGAGTGAATCGGCCAATCTGATTACCTATGTTACCGACAGGGCCGGCCACGATCTGCGATATGCCATCGATTCGTCGAAAATTCAGGCAAAACTCGGATGGGTGCCTTCGGTCGATTTCCCAACAGGCCTCGAAAAAACGGTTAATTGGTACCTTGCCAATGAGAAGTGGCTTAATGATATTGTTTCGGGCGACTACACAAAATATTATGATCAACAGTACGGCAAACGTTAAACTGCAAATCGTGCAATAAAGTCATTTTTCTCAATAAAAAAGCTATATTGCATTAGTTTTTTAAAACCTATTAGCTTATGAGAAACCTATTTCTTTTTTCGCTTTTGGCCTTAATGGGGCTTAATGTGTCTGCACAAAACGAAAGCAAAGTATTGGGTGTATGGTTAACTCAGGATGGCGACAGCAAAGTCACCATTTCCAAGGATGCCAAAGGAAAGTTCCATGGTGAAATAACCTGGCTCAAGGAGCCAATGAAAAATGGCAAGCCCAAGGTTGACGACAAGAACCCTGACACTAAACTGCAAAACCGTCCCATAATGGGGTTACGCTTACTCGATGGATTCGTTTTCAATAAGTCGAACAATGAGTGGGAAAGCGGTACCATTTACGACCCCAAGAGCGGAAAAACCTACAAATGCATCATGTGGTTCGATGACGATCCAAACGTATTATCGGTTAAGGGGTACATTGGCTTCTCGCTTATTGGCCGCGAGGTTAAGTGGTCACGATCTAAGTAAATACCAATATGCTGAAGAAAGCTTTTCAGGGCTTCTTCAATTTGTTTTACCCGAACATTTGCCATGTTTGTGGGGTTGACCTTGTTACAGGGGAAGCCATTGTATGCACCAGCTGCCAATACAAGTTTCCCCTTACTCGTTACTGGAAACAACCCGACAATCCGGTAGCCCAAACCTTCTGGGGCAGGGTAAAGATTAATCATGCTTGCGCATACTTTTTCTACGCCAAAGGCAGCCATTACAGGCCCCTGCTCCACAAGTTAAAGTACAAAGGCAAACCCGAAATTGGAGTACATTTGGGGCGAGAGTTTGGGCAATTGCTAAAGGAGTCGGAATACTATTCCGATATTAAATATGTGGTTCCTGTGCCCCTGCACCCCAAAAAGCAGCGGATACGAGGCTATAATCAGGCCGAAATGATTGCCAGGGGAATGGCTCATGGAATGGGAACACAGGTTTCAACCCAACACCTGCTTCGCAGCGAATTTACAGAAACCCAAACCCGTAAAACCCGCGCCGAAAGGGTACTTAACGTATCTAGTGCCTTTAAACTTGCTAATGCGAAGGAACTGGAAGGAACGCATTTGCTTCTGGTTGACGATGTAATAACTACGGGAGCAACCCTTGAGGCCTGTGCTCAAAAACTTCTCGAAGTTCCCAATTGTAAAGTGAGCATTGCTGCGTTGGCCTTTGCAAGTAAATAGAAACTTTTTGTTTTAATACAAACAAAAAAGCACTTGCCATTTTTTGCAAGTGCTTTTTAATGTGGGCCCACTTGGGCTTGAACCAAGGACCCCCTGATTATGAGTCAGGTGCTCTAACCAGCTGAGCTATGGGCCCCAAAAAAAGTCCGAAGGCTTTTTTATTGGACTGCAAAACTACATATTTGCATTGGAATTATCAAACGGTTAACCTTACTTTTTTATGTCGAAACCCATTTTTAAGCCATTCGGCTCAAGCAATATTCGCAATATAATTTTCGATTTGGGCGGAGTTATTATAAATCTGAGCTACCAAAAAACCATCGATGAGTTTGTGAAATTGGGCTATACCAACTTTCAGAAGCTTTTTACACAGGCTCAACAAATCGAACTGTTCGATGGGCTCGAGAAGGGCCTTATTGCTCCCAACGAATTCCGAAGCCAACTGCGAAAACTGAGCGCTCAAAGTGTTTCCGACCAGCAAATTGATTTTGCTTGGAACGCCATGCTGCTCGACTTTCCTCAGCACAGGCTTAACCTTTTAAGCCAAGTGAAACAGCATTACCGCACCTTTCTGCTAAGTAATACAAACGCCATACATTTTGAGGCATACAACCTATTGCTCAGGGAGAGTTTCGGGATCAACAATCTTTCGGGCTACTTTCAAAGGGAGTATTACTCTCATTTAGTTAAAATGCGAAAGCCCGATGCCGAAGTTTTTGAGCATATTCTTTCTGAAAACGACCTTATAGCCAATGAAACACTTTTCATCGACGATTCGATTCAGCATGTGGAGGGTGCCAAAAAATTGGGTATATTAGCCTACCATTTAAACATTCCCCAGGGAGAGGCCATTGAAAAACTCTTCGAAATAGTTTAGGCATGAACTCGAAAATTATTGTAAAAAAAGCATCGGGCGAACTTCAGCCCTTTAACCAGCAGAAGTTGGAGGAATCGTTGCTTCGGGCTGGGGCTTCCGATTTGGAAGTGGACGATGTGGTTAGCAGCATTTTAGCTTGGCTTAGCAGCGGTGTTTCTACCAAAATGATTTACCAAAAAGCTTTTCAGCTGCTTCGAAATCAACGCCGAAGCCTAGCGGCCCGTTACAGCTTAAAAAAAGCGTTAATGGATCTTGGCCCTACTGGTTACCCGTTTGAGCATTTTGTCGGTCAAATTTTTAAAGCCCGTGGCTTTAATGTTGAAGTGGGAGTGGTAGTGGATGGCTGCTGTGTTCAGCACGAGATGGATGTTATTGCCACCAACGGAAACTTGCAGTGCCTAGTTGAATGCAAGTTTCACAACGGTCCCGGTAAGGTTTCGAATGTGCAAACGCCACTGTATGTTCGTTCGAGAGTTGACGATATTGTTAAAAAGCGTAGGGAAACCCCAGGATTTTCGGATATGAATTTTGAGGGTTGGATTTTTACCAACACCCGCTTTACTACCGATGCGCAGGACTATGGAAAATGCGCCAATTTGCATTTGACAAGTTGGGACCTTCCCTTAGGTAACAGTTTGAAAGAGATAATTGAACGCGAACGGTTCTTCCCTATAACGGTGCTAACAACACTTACCAAGGGCGAAATTCAAACACTGCTCGACCAGGGGGCGGTTCTGTGCAGGCAACTCATTCAGAACCCCGAATATTTATTGAGTTTGAACCTGACTTCTGCCAAAAGCAAAAAAGTAGCTCAGGAGTTAGAAGATATTTGTGGAAATTAGCAGGGCATAGGTTTTGTAATGACAAGGGCTCGAAAATTTACAATTCGAGCCCTTGTCATTATTCCCTAAAAACCCTAGATGGGTTTCAAAATCAGCATTTGCCTGTCTATTTCTCCAACTTTACGGTGAAACTGGAAAAGTTCGTCGTACTTTTCGGCCTTGTAGCTGCCCTTGTTCCAGTCGAGCGTACGGATGAAAGTTATTTCATTTTTGCCAGCTACTACTTCGAGTTTGTAAGTTCCAAACTCGCTTTCAACTGTGGCGGCTTGCGGAATTTGCTCAAAGGTGAAGCGACGAGGAATTTCGTACCGAATGGTATCGATCAGCTGCTTATCGCGACGAATTTCAATGCCCGTTTTCCGATTGCTTACCCTTTTAATATCGTCGATTTGCGAAACGAGGTTGAAGGGTATGACAATGGATTTTGATGCAGTTACCTGTCCCAACTGAGCAACATTTACGACAATGGTTTCAATAACTTCGGGTATTCGCTGCTTTTTGTAAACGTAGTTTATGCTCGAAATTTTTGCTTGTGGCAGTTGCAATCGACGTAAAGCAATTTCTCTTTGCCTTTCGGGACGCTGATTTTTGAACCACTCGCCCTCTTCGCTGGCCACCCCAACAAACAGGTTGTTAACCGAAACCTTGGCTTCGCTATTTTCGGCAATTTTGAAGGTGTAATTACCCACAATCCGGTTTTGGTTTCTGTTGTATACGTTGGTTCGTTTCAGGTAGCTATTGTCCTTTTCGATAACCAGAATGTTTCGGTCGTCGGTAAAGGTACCGTTGTAGCCAAAGGGCATTTGTTGGTTGGTACACTCAACGTATACAGTATCGGTTCCGAAGGGAATCATTAGAAAAGCATGGTTAAACTGGCTGCACACAAAATTTGGGTCAATGTTAGGGATATCTTCTCCCGCCTTCACCAGGCAGTAGTTCGATTTAACTCCAACCAAATTTAGTAGGGCATGCATGTAATTGGTAAGTGCCTTACAGTCGCCGTACGAAAGCCTCTCTACTGTTTCAGCAGGAAATGGTTGCCAACCCCCAATGCCAATGGCAATGTTTACATAGCGCACCTTATTCTGCATGTACTCATAAATTCGCTTGGCCTTTTCCCAATCCGAATCGGCATCGGCTACAAGGGCCAATACCTTGGCCTTTTCCTCTTTCGACACAGTTGCTCTGCCCTCGCCCATGCGGTAAGCCCAGTCGCCCAGTTCTTTCCACGAGTTGTTAGAGCCAAAGTAACCATCCATGGTAAATGATTCTGGGGCAACCATAAGCATGGGTGTTTCCTGATGCAGATAGCCCGAATAGGGTTCGTTTTCAATGGCAGGCATGTTAAGTGCAGTCCACGTAGTGGTTGTGCCCTTTTTCCCATTATCCACTACCGTAGGCTTTATGTTGAACACGTTGTTCCCCTTATACTTTACTTTTGCGTTTGGGCTTAGGGTTAGCCGGAATACCGACTTTTCAACAGCAACGTTGTAACCAGGGTAAACTTGCCAACCCGGCAGTATAAAAAAACTTTTATGCTTCTTGCTGTAGCTGTACTCAACGGTGTAGGGGTAGTCGCCAATGTCGGGGGCGTACGCCTTAACCCGGTTGTCTTCGTAAAGCGAGAAGCCCTGTATGGCACTGTAGTCGCGAATATCGCCCGAGGGAACCGATTTAATTTTTTTACCGTTCTTATCGTAAATGGTTCCTTTTATACCCGAAATGGTGCTGTATTTATTGTAAAAATCGACCATTTGATTGAATCTCGAACCCTTCTCGTTGAGAATGGTAACCACCGATCGAACGGTCTCGTCAATTTCACCCTTGTCATTTATGGTTATAGTGTTCTCGTAATGCCGAATAACGGCATTGGCTTTCAGTTTCATTTCGGCCGAAATTTTTGAGGAGGCCCAGTCCTGTCCTCTTGCCGAGACTGTAAGTGAAAAAAGTATGGCTACAGCAATACCCCTCTTAAATATATTCAATTTCATACTATACCTTTTTTATAATTACCGATTCGTTAAACTTCTGCATCATTTTGTCGAATAGGTCGCGAATGCTAAAATATTCCACGGTTTCGTATTGCAACTTGCTTACCGTGAATTTGGCATTTATGGTAACCTTGCTTCCAACCCTTAGAGCCTTATACTCGAACTTCATAGTTTTGTCGCGGTTTACAAATTCACCATTTTTAGGAATTTCTGAGAATTGGTAGCCTTCGGGAATATTTATAATTACCGTATAGGCATGTTCGATGGGCTGAGGATAGCTGATGGGGTACTTGCGGGTTTCGCGAACAAAGGGGTTGAAGGTGGGCTTAACAAGCACAAAGGGGTTGAATGAAACCATTTCGCTTCCACCCAGCGAGCTGCGGTAGCTCACATCGTACTCATTAATAAAAGGTTTATAGGGATCGTTCAGGTTAATATAATTGAATTTATCGATATACCAACCCTGATTGGCCGATTCGAGTTCCTGAATGTATGTATCGTGGTCGGTTTTAGAACGTAGGAATTTTTTAAAATCAATGGCATTATAGTCGTCGCGGTTAATGGTAACCTTTCCAACTATTTTCCCCGAGGGGTCGAGGGTAAATTCGGAAACCGACGAGCGCTTATCCGATTTTTGGGGTTCGATTAATATTGAACATTCTTTTTTGCTAGGGTCTAACGGATGACCAAGGCACCCCAATATTCTGCTAGGAAGAATACCGTAGGGGGCATCCTCTTCCGATGCATCAAGAAATTTATTACCAGATGGCAAATCAACGCCAACAATTATATAGTTTAACTTATTTATTGTTGGTGAGTACATTGAGATTTTTCCATTTGCCCTAGTACTTAAAGCTATAGGATATGCTTTTAAATTCAATTTGCGAAGCAAAACATATAATGACGCATTAATGTCAGTAACATTTCCACTTTTAAGTTGATATGTTTGACTAAGTTCTTGAGATAAACCCCTTCCTACATATCCATTCCACTTTATTCTTTTCATAGCATTAAATGCAAGTTCTGCCATTTCCTCGTCATTCTTGCCAACCTTTTTTATGCTGTCGGCCAATGGATTTAAATGAAAATTAAAATCCTTTAGTTTTTTCCCCCAGTAATCATCTTCTAAAAAAATTTTTGTTACATCCTTCCATGAAGTTGCAAGTAGTCCTATGTAGTATTCTCCATAATTTTGACTTTTGACTTCAATCTCCATTCTAACCCTAAAATCCTTATCACTTATTAAGTATGGTTCACTTATAAACGCTGGAATGTCTTTATAGATCCAAATATCATCTTTAGCATAAACAGCTCCTAGGGCTCCAATTTCTTTTATATCAAAATCAATATTTGGATGTTTAGGGAAAATTACTGCACTATATACAACGGGAATATTAAGTTGAATTTCGATAGAATTGGGAATGAATTCTGTTGAGTACTCAACCTCAATAATTGACCCAACAGTAACATTCGACAATGCAATACGAGTATTGTAGGCCCTACCTGTTACTCGTTCTTCAAAAACAGATTCTTTGGATAATTTTGTTGGAACGAGCTTTCCATCAACGATATTGTAACTAGATGCTTTAATATTCTATTTAACCTGCCCCTGAAAAGCCATGTTGGCATGGCTTGTACCAGATTTCTTTAGAACTTTAATACGTTGGTGGAAGCGGTAGGAGCCGCTTGTAGGATTAAACTCTGCATACTGGTAAAGTACCACTGCATCGGCAGTTGTGTCGTTATCGTACACTTTCATTTCGAGTTCTTCGTGGGTAAACTTTCCGAATTTTTCGCGTTTCACCTTTTCGGCAAATGTGGTTTGGGCGCATAGCACAATAAGCGCTGCAATTGTAAATGATCGCAATGACATTCTGTAAATTATTAGGTTTATAACTTTGTTGAATATTTGTTTTATAACAAATTGCTAGCGAAATTAGTACTTTATTTACACCCAACCATTAACCGCTCCAATTTTAACTCTATTCTAGCACAAAAAGTACAGCTTTCAAACGTTTGAAGCTGCCTGTGGCAATGGGTTTCAACAAATTCAAAATGGCAACAACACTAAAGCCTGTTGAACTTTTGTAACCACAAATTTGTTTTTGGAGAAACAATTATTGATAACCCGTAACCTATATAGTTGGCAAGCAAATCGAGTAGTTGCCCCGAGCGAGTTGACATGAAAAAGTGCTGTATAAGTTCCAACGATAGGCCAAACAAGGCAATAAAACCTATAATCCCCAGAGCAGTATGCCTATTGGGGTTTCTCCCCTCGAGGTAAATATTAAAGTCGGAATGCAAAGCAATACCCAGCACCCCAAAAAGTAACAGATGAATAACCTTATCGATATGGGGAATGCGGAAAAGAAGCGTTTTTGAACTACCGCTGGTAGGTAATAGGCAGACCAAAAAAATGAAAGTAACCCAAAGAATCGATTTCCAATATCGAAAAGCAAATCGCATTTTTGTTTCGTTTAGAAAATAGATAAACTGACTAACCTTTTAAAAAGTTTTTATGCAATATAAAAACACAAACACATTGAGCAAGCGGGCACTTCAACTTTTTACCGAAGGCTCCAGTTGTGCCCAAGCCATTCTGGCTACTTACGGTCCACCTAACGGCCTCCCCGAAGTCTTATGCTTCAAGGCTGCCTCGGGCTTGGGTGGAGGTGTTGGCCGTAGGCAGTCCATTTGCGGGGCAATTAGTGCAGGTGCTATTGTAATTGGTCAAAAATTTGGCAATTCCCAGCATGGCGATTCTGAGAGAAAGGAACTTACTTCGAAAATTGTTGGAGAATATGTTGACGAGTGTGAAAAAGCGCTGGGAAGTTCACAATGCTCAACGTTGCTCGGCATCGACCTGAAAGACACCCAAGCAAAAGCCGCTGCTATAGAATCGGGGCTGTTTGAAAGGGTTTGCAACAACGCCGTTGAACAATGTGCTGCAATACTTGAGAGTTACCTTGCCAAATACTAGTGCCTTACTCCACCATCACCTCATCAATAAATATAAAAGCAGGGTAGCCAGCTCCCAAGTGCCACTGGGGCAGGGCTCCGTAGTTTCGGGCAATAACCTTTACGTAGCGCCCACTTGCGCTTACTTGCGCAGCAAGGTCGGCCGTTACCGATTCCATTTCGTTATCGGGAATGGTATGCCCCACAGTTGCAATTAGGTTGAAGTTTTCGCCATTGGTCGATACCCAGAACTCAACGCTTTTGGGCATCATAATCCACGAACGGGCATCCTGCAGAAATCCTGCAGAGAGTTTTGAAATGGGCTTTACGCTTCCCAAATCGATTATTGCTTCAAAGTCCTGATTCTGGTAGCCCTGCCAACCGCCAAGGCGGAAGTTCTTGGCACCTCTAATCCCATCAATTAACCCTTCGGGGCCACCAGCAGTGTACTGCCGGTTGTACTTCGATTTTATATCGATGGCCCAGTCGACCTTTATTTTGGAAAACTTTGCCTCAATGCTTTGGCTAGCAACGCCAATGGGACTAACCGCAATGGCTTTTATGGTGGTAGAAGCATTTAAAACAATGGGCTTCTGATAATGAATCGATGCCGTTGTGGGTTCGCTACCATCCATGGTGTAAAAAACCTTAGTTCCCCTTTGTATGGTTTCGAGGGTCACCTCAATGCTTTCGGTAAAGGTGGGCGATGGCGCCTTAATAAATGGCACAATAGTAATATGATTGTCGATAACCGATGTTTTGGGCACATCGGTTTCGCGGGTTGCCCACTTGGTGTTGGGTTTGCTTCCCATTGCAATCGCTAACGTTCCGCCGTTCATTATATCGGAGTGGGTAATAAATCCTTTTGTGTATGGCTTCCCGTTCAGCTTTGCACTTTGAATGTAGAAGTTCAGCTTGCTCACGTTGGGTGCAGTAACAACGAATTTTTTGCCGTTTTCGAGGTTAATGGTCATTTTACTGAACCAAGGAGTACCTATGGTGTAGGTGGGATCGCCGGGGGTAACGGGGTAAAATCCCATGGCGCTCATTACCAGCCAGGCGCTCATTTGTCCGCAGTCCTCATTGCCCGAAAGGCCATCGGGGTGGTGCGAGTAGAGGTTATCCATTATTTGGCGAACGCGCTGCTGCGTTTTCCAAGGTTTGTTTACAAAATTATAGAGGTAAGCCATATGATGGCTTGGCTCGTTTCCGTGGGCATACTGGCCAATTAGTCCGGTAATATCCACCTGATGGCGGCCCGAAAGCCCCATTTCGGTTGTGAAAAGTTCGTCGAGTTTACGCTCAAAATTAGTTTTTCCGCCGTGCAGCCCAATAAGCCCCGACACATCGTGCGGAACGTAGAAACTGTACTGCCAGCTGTTGGACTCGGTAAAGTTGAAATCGACCTCAGTAGGGTCGAAGGGATTTTTCCAGCCTCCATTCATGCGGGGGCGCATGAACCCCGATTGCGCATCGAATATGTTTTTGTAGTACTGCGAACGCTGAATGAAAGAGTTGAAGTCGTCGTTTTTGCCGATGCTCCGAGCAAACTGCGCGATGCACCAGTCGTTGTAAGCGTATTCGAGCGTTTTCGAAACCCCTTCGTGGTACATATCGCCAGCAATATGGCCATACCTGCGGTACGAGTCGAGCCCAAAGTGATCCTTGTTTGCGCTTGTTTTCATTGCCTCAAGGGCAAGTTTCGAATCGAATTCGCGAATGCCCTTTGCCCACGCATCGGCAATTACCGAAACGCTGTGGTAGCCAATCATGCAAAATGTTTCGTTGGCGGCCAGTTCCCACACAGGAAGCAGTCCACGGGTTTGGTACATCGAAAGGAACGTTTTTATGAAATCGGTAGTTCTTTTTGTGTCAATAATTGTAAGCAGCGGATGTAATGTTCGGTAGGTGTCCCACAGCGAAAAAACGGTGTAGTAGTCGAATCCTTCTGCCTTCTGAATGGATTGGTCGCCAGCCCGGTAGTTTCCGTCTACATCGTTAAAAATGTTTGGATGAATAAAGCAATGGTAAAGTGCGGTGTAAAAGGTTATAAGTTGCTCTTTAGTGCCACCCTCAACTTCAATTTTGTTCAATTCGTTGTTCCATACGGAGTAGGCCTGCCTTTTTACCATCTCGAAATCCCAATGGTCGAGTTCGGCTTCGAGGTTTTTTACAGCTCCTTCGGCGCTTACTGCCGAGATACCAACCTTAACCAGTATGGGTTCGCCATTGCTTTCGAACCGAAAGTTTACTTTCAGGGCTTTACCGCTCAGGGTGAAGCTTCGCAGCTCGCCTGCGAGGTACTTTTTTAGCTCGCCAGCCAGTTGCATAGCATCGGTTGCTTTGTTTTCAATGTGTAACCCAGCATATGGCTTCGAAAAGCGCATGGCAAAGTAAACATGCTGATCCTTAGCCCATGCAGTCGATCTCCTATAGCCATGAATTTCCGTTTTGCTCACAAATCGAACCCACGAGTCGATTACCTCGTCGCGATGCTCAAGGTCGAGCACAATGTTGGCCGAGTCGATTTTTGGGAAAGAGTAGCGGTGCATGCCAACCCGAGTTGTAGCCGTAAGTTCGGCCAAATCTTTGGGTTTATCGAGGAATACGGAGTAGTAACCAGCCGTTGCCTTTTCATTGTTCTTGCTAAAAGACGAGGAATAATCTACATTGTTGAATTTTGGCTTGCCAACGGTTGGCATAAGCAGAATGTCGCCATAGTCGGAAACACCTGTTCCGCTGAGGTGGGTATGCGAAAAGCCGTAAACCACCGAGTCGCTATAATGGTAGCCCGAGCAGCCATCCCAACCGGTTAGGCGGGTGTCGGGACTTAGCTGAACCAACCCGAAGGGAAGAGTGGCCCCCGGAAAGGTGTGCCCATGAAAATCGGTACCAATAATCGGGTTTACGTATTGGGCAAAATCTTTTTGCTGTGCCTGCGTTGCAGAAACGAGCAGCATTGCCCATAGGCATATAATGCTTTGGCGAAATGTCATTGCTTCAACTTTATTTATTCAATGGGAAAAATGAAACATTCCGGGGCTCAAGCTGATTATTCGAAAGTTCGGCAAGACCCACATCGAGTAGTTGGCTTTGGTTGCACGACGTAAAAAGCCCAATTTTTTTTAGGTAACGGGCCAAGTACTCCTGTTCCGTTTGTCCGGGAGTTGGAACCAACAGGGCTCTTTTGCCCATGGCAATCAGATCCATTATGCTGCTATAGCCCGAGCGGCATATAAGGTACTTGGCCGATTGAACGGCCTCCAGCATTTCCTCATCGGATAGCGACGAAAGCAGTAGGATGTTCTCATTCACAAAATTTTCTTCCATTCCCTTTGGATTTCCACAAAGAATGAGAGTTTTCAGATTATGTTTTTGGGCTAGTAGAATCGATTTCTCTATGAAAATCTCCCGTTGGGGGCTAGGTCCTGAAGCTATAACAACTAAATCCCAGTGCTTTTCGTCGGTTGCACTGGTTTTAAGAGAAGCAAAACGCGAAAGAAGCCCAATAAGTTTTGCATTACGGGGTATTTTAGCGCTGCAACTCAGTGCACCAGAAATACGAATTCCTTCAATATTGTCAGGAATCCAGCATTCAGTATACCTATGAGCATGCCGGCGAACATACCAACGTCCCAAAAATCCGAACCAGCCAAAGGGTTCGGGGAAAAGTATATTCAATTGGTGAGTGATAAATACTGAGTCAATTTCTTTTGAATAGAGTCCATAACGATTATCCGAAATTACCAAATCGATATTGTGATGTGCTATCAGTTTCTGCAACTCCCGATGCTCCCGCTGGGTGGCATTAAAAACCCGAAAGGCAATACGAATAAGAGGAATCAGCTGATTGCGCCATCGGCTAAACTTTACATGGAGTGAAGGAAAGTGGATGAACTCGAGGTTTTGGTATCGATTAAGAAATACGGGTTTTACATGTTCGTCGCCAGCCACTACAACTTCGAGGCCCTTTTCGAGTAAATAGTCTACTATTGGTATCATTCGGGTAGCATGGCCCAGTCCCCAGCCCAGCGGACAAATGAGTACTCTTTTTTTCCCTTCAAAAATTTTCATCGTAAAAAATTCTTTATTCATGATGTGCTCCAAAGTTTTATGCGCTATTTCAATGAAAACGTAAAACAAAACTACCCTGACACTTGTACGCTTACTCCTAATTCTTCGAGCCTTGCAGCAATAGAATTTAGTTCAGCGAGGCTAACTTTTTTTAGAGTATTCAAAGGGGTTTCTCGCGAAATGGTGTAAATCATAACATCGCGCGGCTTAAGCTCCAAAACAATCTCTATCCACTTATTCAGCTCCTCAGGTGTAGTATTGTCAACCGTTTCGCCTCTATACTCGCCTTTAACAAACATGGTTTGCAGGGTGAATTGCCCATCGAATAGTTTAAGGTTCGAAACAATTTCAGCAACGGTTATGGGTCTTTTGGGCTGATTGAGCAATTGAATGGTTCGGTCGAAACCAGAGTCGAGTTTCAGTATATTGTAATCTACCTTCATTAGGGCCATACGAATATCGGTATTGTCCAGCGTCATGGAGTTCGAAAGTACAGCCACCTTTGCATTCGGAAAAAAACGGTTGCGAATAGCAATTGTATCGGCAACAATTTGTGGAAACTCGGGGTGAATGGTAGGTTCTCCGTTGCCAGCAAAGGTAATGGCATCGATAGGTTTTCCCTGCTCGCGCATATCCTTGAGTTTTATTTCAAGAAATTTTTTCACATCGCTGCGCGAGGGTAGTCCGCCCGACAGGTCGCTGGAATGGGTCCACCCGCACTCGCAGTAAATGCAGTTATAGGTGCAAACTTTGCAGTTATTGGGCAGCAAATTCACACCCAATGAAATGCCAAGCCTCCGGCTTTTAACGGGGCCAAAAATAGTACTATCGAAAAGAAAGGTAGCCATGCATAAACGATGAAAGCCTAAAGTTAACAATCCTGTTCAAATAGGCTATTTGTTTTAACAATAAATCAATTGTGAAATTAGTAAATGCATGTTATTCTGTTTGTTACACTAGTCGTCGCGCTTTGCTTTGCGGAAGGAGAGCCCATTTTTCAAAATTAAAGGGTGTGATGAGTACCAGCCCGGGTTTTTTCCCCATTTCAATGCTTCCCAAATGGTTATGAAAACCCAATGCACGAGCCCCATTAAGGGTTGCCCAGGTAATAACTTCGTTGAAGGAAACGGAAGGAAAGTTTGAGGTAATGATTCGAACCTGCTCGAGCATTGAAAGGCTATTGGTTGATGCATAGCTGTCGGTTCCAACAAGTAGCCTGTTGCTGTGGGCCAGGAACTGAGGAATGGCAGGAAGTTTCTGCTCAATGAAAAGGTTCGATTGGGGACAGAAGCAAAAGTATGCATTGGGAAAGTGCAATGCCGTTTTTTCTATTGTTTCTGCTGGCAGATAGGTATTATGTACCAGAATAATCTTTGCTTCAGGGTTTATACACCGCATCAGGATATCGAGAGGGCTTCCCTTGGGCGCAGTGTTGGTTGGCAATCCAAGTTCGTTTAGCACCCCTACAAAGTCACCGGTTTGGCTTTTGCTAAAAGCAAAATCGGCCAAACTTTCGGCAAAATGAATGGATATAACTTCTTGCCCATTGAAAGCGGGCGAAGATGCTTGCCATAGAGTTTCGGAAAGGCTATAGGTAGAATGCGGCGTAATACAGCTGTGGCCCAAATCAGCATCAGCAGCTATTTGTAAAATGGCCTTAGCCCGCTCTATAATTAGATCCGCCGACTCTGGCCTTAGACCTAAAAGTTCAATGAAATTAAAGCATTTTAGAGGGCTTCTTTTTTTTGCTTCGAAGCTTAATGTTGAGTTACATATGTCGCCAAAAGCAGATACACCTTCAAAATACATGTCCTTTAAGGCCTGTTCAACGGCTCGCTCCGCTTCACTTTCTGGGGCTTCGCGGTAGGCGTTTACCTGAAGTAAAAATTGAGCCATACCCCCTCCTTGCTGGGTTTTGTCCTTCATGTGCGAAAGTTCGGAATGGCAGTGGGCATTTATAAAGCCGGGCACTATAATTCCATTCCGGAATTCGGTATGCGCATACTCTTTTTGTTGATCCTCCTGTTCAATAATCTCAATGATGGTTCCCTGCTCATCAATACCAATTACTCCATTACGAATGGGTTTTCCGTTAATGGGTAAAATGTAGTTGGCCGAAAATCTCCGGGGGGGCATACGCTTAGTTTAATGGTTGCTCAACCAATTCGAGTTTTTCAATATCGTAACCCAGTTCGATTACCTTTTTAAGAATTTGATTGTAAACTTCGTTGGGCATCTGTGGTGTTCGACTTAGGATCCACAAGTAGTTCATTGAACTGCTTCCAACCAGCGCCCATTGGTAGTTTTCATCGAGATCGAGGATGTAGTAATCGGCACCAAATGGCCAAAAAAAGTATACTTTCAGTTTGCCAGGCTCCAGAGGGTTGGGGACCTTAGCCCAGGCCTTGGCTTTACTCCGCTTCACATTAAGTGAGCCTTTAAAACCCTGATTAAGAACTTCGATGCGTCCGTTTGGCTTCAGTGAATAGGTAGCGGTAACCCCAACAAGGCCCTTTTCGAAGGAATGCGGGTAACGCGCAATTTCGTACCACTTACCGGCATAAAGTTCTAAATCGACCTGTGCAACGGTTGTCCTAAGTGGTTTATCATCCTGTTTCATTGTGCATTGCGAAGATGTAATGACGAAAAAAAGCAGCGAGATTAGCTTAATCATGGTATGTCAGGATTTGGTTACTAAAGTAACATCAGAACGCCCATCATTGTTGCCCAGCCCAATACGAACCCTGTGTAAATTTGGGGGGGATTATGGGCCTTAAGTGTCAGTCGTGCCCAACCAACAAGGCCAGCAACAAAAATAGATAATACCAGAAACACAAGAACTTCTGCCTGGAAAAGCAGTGAAAACGAAAAGATAAGACCAGCAAGTCCACCAATACCAACCATGTGAATGCTAATTTTCCACCAAATAGTTACAATAAGGGTAAGCACAACGGTAACCGATGCTGCTAGCATATACTTAGGCACTACTACAGGAATTGGTAGTTTACGGAGGAAATAAAACGAGAAAAAATATGGGATAAGCGTAAAAACGATGGGAACCAAACGTTCCCTATTGCTGGGCATATGAATGCTTTTTATAATGCCCAACCGCTGGAAAAGCGGAATCATTATCAGAGGTAGAGCCAAGGTGTTAATACCAACAACTAGAGTTATAAGTTTCGTTGCTTCAAAGGGAAGAAGCGAAAGGTAGCTACCAGCAGAAAAAATGAAAATTAAACCGATGGTTGGGGTGTTTAATGGGTGAAACAGCACTGAAATAACGTGGGCAAGTACACGGCTGATTATTGTTTTCATTGGCTCCAGTGCTAAAGTTTCTTACGAAGTCGAGCCACGGGTATACCCAGCTGCTCGCGGTATTTTGCAACAGTTCTGCGGGCTATAGGGTAACCCTTCTGTTTCAAAATGTCCATTAGTTTTTCGTCGGTCAGGGGCTTTCGCTTGTTTTCGGCCTCCAAGCAATCCTGTAGTATTTTTTTTATCTCTTTAGTCGAAACCTCTTCGCCGGCATCGTTCTGCATGCTTTCGCTAAAGAAGTGCTTTAACGGAAGGATTCCAAAGTGGGTTTGTATGTACTTGCTGTTGGCCACCCGTGAAATGGTAGAAATATCGAGACCCGTAATCTCGGCTATATCCTTCAGAATCATGGGTCGGAGTTTGGTTTCATCGCCCTCCCTGAAGTACTCTTTTTGGTAGTCGAGAATGGCCTGCATGGTATTCATCAGGGTATTCTGACGTTGCTTAATGGCATCGATAAACCACTTGGCCGAATCGATTTTTTGCTTCACAAATGCCACCGCTTCCTTCTCCTGGCGGCTTGCATTTTCCTTGTTTACCGAGTACGACTCGATCATTTCGCTGTACTCCTGACTGATACGCAATTCGGGTACATTCCGCGAGTTAAGGCTCAGCTGCAGGGTGCCGTCAGTTAATTCAAGAATGAAGTCGGGGATAATGGGCTGTGCGGCCCTGTTGATGGGATCGTAAAAGGAGCCTCCGGGCCTTGGGTTTAACTTCAGAATTTCGTCAACGGCCTCTTTGAGTTCTTGGTCTGACAGGTTCAGTCGGTCCTGAATTTTATCGTAATGCTTGCGGGTAAACTCTTCGAAATGGTATTTGAGAATTTTTCGTGCCGTGGCAATTTCGGGGTGAGCTGGGTTTTTAGCCTCTACCTGAAGTAAAAGGCACTCCTGCAGATCGCGAGCCCCAACACCGGGGGGCTCAAGCTCATGAATTATGTAAAGCAGTTTTTCTAACTCATCTTCCGAGGTTTCAATTCCCATTGAGAAAGCTAGGTCGTCGGCAATGTTTACCAGTTTCCGGCGCAGGTACCCATCGTCGTCGAGGTTTCCTATTAGGTAAATGGCCAGGCTGCGTTCTCTTTCTGAAAGAATTCTAAGTCCAAGCTGGGTTTCGAGATGCTCGTGAAAGGTTTGACCAACCGAAAAGGGTACCTCCTCTCGCCTATCGTCTTTGGAGAAATTATTGGCAACCAGCCTGTATGAGGGAACATCTTCGTCGTTTATGTAATCTTCAAGCGAGAATTCATCCTCATCTTTCCCATCTACATCATCGTTCTGGGTCTCAGTTTCTGCCTGGTATTCGTCGTCTATCCCTCCAATTTCTTCGAGGGTAGGGTTTTCCTCAATTTCTTTTTTAATTCGTTGCTCAAGCAGCATAGTAGGCAGTTCCAGCAACTTAATTACTTGAATTTGCTGTGGAGAGAGTTTCTGTAAAAGTTTCTGCTGAAGTTTCTGCTTGAGCATAGCCTACTTGTATTTAAAATTCGCAATTATTTGGGGTACGGGGGAATGGAATAACATCGCGAATGTTTGACATACCTGTAATGAAGAGCAGCAAGCGCTCGAAACCAAGTCCAAACCCGCTATGCGGCGCCGTTCCAAACTTACGGGTTTCGAGGTACCACCAGAGTTGTTCTTCGTGAATTTCCATTTCCTTTATTCGAGCGTAAAGTTTATCGTAATTCTCTTCGCGCTGGGAGCCGCCAATAATTTCGCCAATTTTTGGAAAGAGCACGTCCATCGCTCGAACGGTTTTGCCATCGTCGTTCTGCTTCATGTAGAAAGCCTTAATTTGCTTTGGGTAGCCGGTAAGAATGACTGGTTTTTTGAAATGCTTTTCAACCAGATAACGCTCGTGCTCGCTCTGCAAGTCGGCTCCCCAGAAAACGGGAAACTCCCATTTTTGGTCGGCCTTCTCAAGTATTTCAACCCCCTCGGTATAAGTAAGCCGAACGAAGGGATTATCTACAACAAATTGCAGTCTTTCAAGCAATTCCTTGTCCCACATTTTATTTAAAAATTCCAAATCGTCCTTACAATTATCGAGCGCATAGCGAACCAAGTATTTCAGAAAATCCTCGGCCAAATCCATGTTGTCGTTAATATTGTAGAAAGCCATTTCGGGTTCAATCATCCAAAATTCTGCAAGGTGCCTGGGAGTATTGGAGTTTTCGGCACGGAAAGTAGGGCCAAACGTGTATATGTCCGATAGGGCCAATGCGGCCAATTCGCCTTCGAGTTGACCCGATACGGTGAGGTTGGCCTCTTTCCCAAAGAAATCTTCGGCCCAATTCACTTTGCCCTCAGGGGTGCGTGGTGGGTTGTTAACGTCGAGGGTGGTTACCCTGAACATAGCGCCTGCACCTTCGGCATCGGAACCGGTTATTATGGGTGTGTGAATGTAGTAAAAACCCTTGTCGTTGAAATACTTATGAATGGCAAATGCCATGGCGTGACGGATGCGAAGCACCGCACCAAAAGTATTGGTACGAGGACGTAGGTGGGCAATTTCGCGAAGAAACTCCAAACTGTGTCCCTTTTTCTGAAGCGGGTATGTTGTAGGATCGGCCTTGCCCAAAATTTCAATTCGCGTAGCCCTAATTTCGAAAGGTTGCTCGGCACCAGGCGATTCAACCAGATTTCCTTCAACGCTAATGCAAGCACCGGTTGACACGTCTTTTAGAAAGTCTTCCCCAAGCTGCTCAACATCGGCAACAATTTGTATGTTGTGAATGGTCGATCCGTCGTTCAAGGCAATAAATGCAATGTTTTTATTTCCCCTGCGGGTACGAACCCAACCCATTGTTAAAACATCGGCATTAACTGCCTTACCTTTTAGTAGCTCCTTAATTTTTGTTCGCTTTCCGAGTGCCATATGAAAATAATTGTTTTCTGTTAGGTTACAAAAATAGCTATTGTGTTGAATAATAGCCATTCACCCAAACATGTTTTTTGAAATGGGTATGTTTTTTGTGGAATTGCGCCGCTCTATCTGCTGTAATAACCCGATAATCGTTTACGGAATACGGCTTCGTTGGCTTCGTTCACGGCCTCAACCAGGGCTTCAACCTTTTCAATACGAAGTTTCTGTTCTTCGGGCGAAAGCCTTTCCTGATCGCGAAAAACAACGTAATCGATTCGATAACCTAGTTTATCGAGGCTCATGGCCACTGCAGCATTGTAATCGTCGAAAATAATGATAGATGGTAGGTTGCTTAGGCTATACAACGCCAGAGCGTTTTCAACCTTATCGCGAATGAACGAAATTTGGCTAGCGCCAAGGTATTTGGCACCAAGTAGAAGCCGAACTATATTTATTTGTGCTACAAAGCTACGCTTCCCTTCGCTTACAAGTTTATCGAAGTCTTTTTGCGATGTACCTAGAAACCTGTCGATGAAGTGCTCGGGAATACCCTGCAAATCGCGGAGGTCGTTCTCTCGGGCACGCTGCTTGTACTCTTTATGAGCCGTTTTTTGGTCGAAGGGAATATAGTGTGTCCACTTTTGAGTGCGCTTGTAAGTTGCCGTCATGGGCTTGGGCTTCCATTTGGTAATAGGACGCAACATAATGGGGTCGGAAAGGTTCAACTGTTGCGACTCTAGCGAGTACATCAAGCAGTTGATGAAATGAATATAACCGCCACCCACCGTTTTGTGTAGGGCAGACCATAGGGTTTGTGGAGTTTCCCTGCGGGATGTATCGGAAGCGGCTGCGGCCGCTTGCTGAAGTTTGCGTTGCTTAAGGTACGCAACAAATTCTTCATCGAGGTTAACCGGATAGTAAGTGGTTGACTGCCTCGAGGTATCGGTAATGGTTCTTCCGGCATGATGAAGCGCCCGAACGTCCATTACATAATTGGTATCGTTCGAGAGCCGAATGTGTAAATTGTAATCGGAGCTCCAGCGCATTTCGCTAATCGATGGCGCTTTTATTTGGCCCATCAGTAATTGTGTATGCACACAAAGCACCAATGTAACTATGTACCAATTTGTTCTCATGGCCAGCGGGGTTTTAATAGCAGGTTTAAATGTATGAAAAAGGATTGGGACAAACGAGGGTTGAAATAATAAATTAGCAAAAAAGTGAAACCATTCTGTTATTTAGCCAATTACGCTAGCATAATATGAAAACCTTTCCCCTGTTTAATTGTTTATACTATTAAACTAAACAAGATGGCTAATTATCTTATTATTGGTGCCTCCAGCGGCATAGGTCGCGGTTTGGCTGAGTTGTTATCGCAAAATCACATGGATTATGCAACCTTCTTAACAAATAAGCCAACCACTTCAATAAGCAATGTAAAATTTTTTAAGTTCGACGTGCGGAGCGATAAAGTTGAATACTTGGATTTACCTGATGTTATAGATGGCTTTGTTTACTGCCCAGGGGGCATAATCCTAAAGCCTATTGGGCGCATAAAACTTGAAGATTTTTCTGAAAACTACAATGTTCAGGTACTAGGAGCAATAAGGTTGCTGCAGGATTTGCTGCCCAATTTAAAAAGAAGCGAGAATGCATCAATTGTATTGTTTTCAACGGTTGCAGTTCAGCTGGGATTCAATTTTCACTCGTTAATATCAACCACCAAGGGAGCTATTGAAGGACTTACCAAGGCCCTAGCAGCCGAACTTTCACCCAGCATTAGGGTAAACTGTATTGCCCCATCCCTTACCGAAACCCCCCTTACGGAAGGTCTTCTTAACACTCCCGAAAAGCGTGAAGCTGCAACGCAACGCCATCCATTGAAGCGGATTGGAACCGTTAACGATATAGCACAGGCGGCAGCCTTTTTGCTTTCCCCAAATTCCTCATGGATTACTGGCCAAATTATTGGAGTTGACGGTGGAATATCTACTTTAAAAGTTTAAAAATGAAAATTCTGATTACCGGAGCTACCGGATACCTTGGCAAGTTACTTGCCATCCAGCTCGTGAAACAAGGGCACCAAATTGTATGTTGCGCCCGAAGCCTCAATCGAGTTCATGAGAATAAAGAAGTAGGAGTGCTGGTACAATGGATTCAATTTGACTTTCTGCGTACCGAGACTTTAAGTAAAATTCACCCGATATTGATGCGGCTTACTACCTGATTCATTTAATGGGTGATGAGAAGCACTTCAAACAGATGGAAATTAATTCGGCAATTAACTTCCGGGAAGCCATTAACCAAACTCAAGCAAAGCAAGTTATTTACAAGAGCGGAGTGGTAAATGCGCAAACCCTTTCAGATCATTTGTCGTCCAGAATGGCTGTTGAACAAGAGCTCTCAAAGGGCCGATATAGTTTAACCACCCTGAGAGCCGGCATTGTAATAGGTTCGGGTAGTTCGACGTTTGAAATTATTAGCGATTTGGTTGAAAAACTGCCATTAATGGTAGCCCCTCGTTGGCTTAACACTCTTTCGCAACCCATTGCAGTTTACAATGCAATACAGTTTCTTACAGGAGTTTTACTAAAAGATGAAACCTTTTGTAAGAGTTTCGATATAGGAGGCCCCGACGTTCTTTCATATAAGCAAATGCTTTTGGGGTATGCAAAGGTGAGAGCCCTCAAGCGAAGAATATGGATAGTACCCGTAATGACACCCAAGCTCTCATCGTATTGGTTGTACTTTATAACCTCCACCTCCTTTAAGCTTGCTCAAAACTTAGTTGAAAGCATGAAGGTGCCGGTAGTTTGCACACCCAATAACTTAAGCCAACGCTTAAAAATTGAACTACTGAATTATGATGTATCTGTGAGGAATGCGTTGGGTTTTCTTTACATTCAACTGGAAGAGAATGAAAGACCAGCCAATATAGCTCCATCATATGGGTGCTTCTTCGATAAGAGAACAATTCAAACAAAAAGTATAGAAGCAACCATGGATCGTATTTGGGCCATAGGAGGGGTCAATGGTTGGTACTTCGGAACATGGATTTGGCAGCTTAGGGGCTGGGTCGACAAACTGTTTGGGGGCATAGGATTTCGAAAAGGGAGGCCACACAGTAAGGATTTGTCACCGAGCGACCGCATCGATTTTTGGCGGGTTTTATATGCAAATAAAAGTGAGGGGCACTTAATTCTATATGCCGAAATGAGCCTTCCAGGCGAGGGATGGCTAGAGTTTAAAATCGATCGGAATGGAATTATTCATCAAACCGCAACATTTCGACCTAAGGGCTTATGGGGTCGAATGTATTGGCGATTAGTTATACCCTTTCATTACGTAATATTTAGGGGACTTATAACCCGATTAGTGGGTAAAAATTAATCAAGATCCTCAAACAAATAAATCTCTGCCAGTCCTTTCACCGACCTGTCGGCGTAAAAATCCATTGGATTGTATATGAGGAAGTTCCCATTCTTATCGCCCTTGTTGGGAATGGTTAGAATTGGCTTAACCTGATCGATGCGATTGAAAAGCGCCCTGAAACTATAAACCGCCCTGTAACCATCGAGACCAGCAAAGCAAACCAATCCGTTTCGAAACAATTGTTTGGCACTTTTAACATAGTGTAAAACCACATTTTGCAAAGCGATGCCCATGAACGAAGCAGCACGATGGAAGCCCATTCCGTAAAATATTGAATTGTACTCGGTTTTGAACAACCCAACCGTTGTTGAATCAATTTAATTAACCTCCTCATTATTAACTACCAACTGAACTGTGGGAGTAAAAGGATCCTTTAAATCTCTATTTATTTCGTACTCCTTTTTATCGAACGATTTTGCCGTTATTTTTGTTGGGTTTTCAAGTTCCCTGAAGGCGTACATATCGCTTGCAAACGCCACTTTCCATAAGTTGGCATTGGGGTAGCCAAACTCCTTTTTGTGGGGTTTAATAGGTGCCCACTCGGTTGCAATAATTATTTGATGCGGGTTATGGGTGTGGTATATTTCCGACCATGAGAATACTACCCGATCGCCCTTGTCGTTCTCAATAAATAACGTGAGTTCGACCTAAGCAACACGCTTAAGAAGCATACTGTCAATATTTTCTAAATTCAACGATGGCTTTTTAGGAAAGAATGAGTAGGCTACCAATCCAGAAATTAGGTTGGCCACAAAGTTTTCAAAGCCACTATGGCGAGTTTGTTCAATCTGGCAGATGTTCTTCAACTCGTCGTTGACTGGTTCAATTAGGGCTCTTTTCCTTAGAAGCGCCATGTTGTGCAATTGCATCAAGCTGCTCTTCATGTTCTTCTTAGGTTTGGTTATCAGGTGAATACCATCGATAAAAAGTTGCTCAAAGAGCGTCTGACCGATGTAGCCCTTGTCCCCGAATAGCTTGCCATACACTCTATCATGAAAAGCCCTATTCTTCAGCGGCGCTCGGTCGTCAACGTGCCTTTGTGTGATCATAAAATCGAGGATCTCCCCCTGGTCACTGATAATCAGGTGCAGTTTAAAGCCAAAGAACCAGCCTAGCGAACAGGGCCCCTTGGTAGCCTGACCTTTTTATACTTTATGAATTTTTTCTCTACGGATGTGGCACGCCCGCATCGGAGTGGAATCGATAAATGAAACGCCTGTAAACTTACCTAAGCACCTTGTTTTCAAGAAAATCGCCATGGGCATAACCATCTTCTGCTGCAGCACAACGAACCGGTTGTAGGAAACCGTTTTGGGGAATTCCTTCTGCATATGTATCTGCACGTATCGTGTGTAGAAGAACTTGAGGCTCCTTACCTGCATGGCATGAAACAGTATCAATATAGTAATCACCTCGCAACCGGACAAGGCAAATGAGCGATTTCTTCGCTTTTTAGCCGTTGTTTCTGTTAAGGGATGCCCCTCCTTAACGTTTTCAAATTCTTTGCAAAAATCGTCCACTAAACTAAAGATTTCTGTAATTTTATTGTCAGTTAGCATGGAGAGAAATGTTGGTTATTTATTTAAATGTCAACTATTTAAATATACAAAATCTCCCTGTGCTTTCAAAAATAAATCAACTAATTCTTACATCGAACTGACGTTAATTAATGAAGTCGAAAAAACGAGTAGTTATAGGAATTACCGGTGCTAGCGGAACGATTTATGCGCAGCGCATGGTTGAGAAATTAATCGCTCTTACCAATGCAATAAGCGAAATAGCCATTATATACTCCGATACTGGCAGGGAGGTTTGGAAGTATGAACTGGGCGATAATTTTCCTAAGTCGGAATTAGTTCGAGAGTTTTCTAACAGCAGTTTTTTTGCCCCTCCAGCCTCGGGTAGCGCAGGCTACGATGCCATGGTGGTAATACCCTGTACCGCCGGAACCATGGGGCGCATAGCTAATGGCACCAGCAACGACCTAATTGCGCGCAGCGCCGATGTTATGCTTAAAGAGCGTAAATCCTTGGTTCTAGTTCTTCGCGAGTCGCCATACAGCCTTATTCATATTGAAAATATGCGTACCATTACCCTTGCGGGTGGTATTATTTTTCCTGCTAGCCCTTCGTTTTACAGCAAACCCAACAATATGGTTGAACTTATCGACACAATAGTCGATAGGGTTTTGGGCATAATAGGATTGGAGAACAATGGTTTTAGGTGGGGAGAAAAAAGAGAATTATGAAGAGACTAATGCTTAAATTTAATTTATGTTGATTTGGATAATTATGTCCGAGTTCAGAAGCTGTATACAATTCCAACTATCAACTACCAACTATCAACCAACAACTATCAACGAACTACAGCCAACAAAAATCATATTTTCCTTTTAAAAATTTCCCAACATTTGCAACCATTTTTTAATTCAACAGGTTTAAACAAAAGGCAAAGAATTTAATTATTTAACTCAATTTAAGCACTATGTTCAACAGAATGATTGCAGCTATGCTGCCCTATTTTCCAAAGAAACTCATTTGGATCTTCTCTAAAAGATACATTGCGGGCGAAACCGTAGCCGATGCAATTAAGGCATCGAAAGAACTCAACACCATGGGCATGAAAGTAACCATCGATATTTTAGGGGAGTTCATAAAAAATCTCGATGAGGCGGAAAAGAACAAGGTAGAGTACCTCGAACTAATCGATATAATTGAAAAGGAAGGTATAGATGGAAACTACTCCCTGAAACCAACCATGTTTGGGCTGCTTCTCAACAAGGATGTATGCTATACGCATATTCGCGAAATTGTAGCCAAGGCAGCTTCATATGGTAATTTCATTCGAGTGGACATGGAGGACTCTCCCTGTACCGATTTGGAAATTGAGTTGTATCGCAAACTAAAATCCGAATTTCCCAAAAACGTGGGTTTGGTTGTTCAAGCTTACCTTAAGCGAACGCTTACCGACCTCGAGAATTTAATGGATTTGCATACTCCCGAAACGCCACTTAATTATCGTATTTGCAAGGGAATTTACGTTGAACCCGCAGCCATTGCCTTCAAAAAATACGAAGAAATTAACCACCACTTTTTGGTTGACCTTGAGTTTATGTTTAAAAATGGCATTTACCCAGGAATTGCTACCCACGATAAGCCATTGATTGATGGAGCTTACAAGTTAATCGAAAAATACAACGTTCCTAAAAGCATGTATGAGTTTCAAATGCTATATGGGGTAACCCCCGAACTCCGTAAGTCCATTGTAGACAAGGGTCATACTATGCGTATTTATGTTCCCTTTGGGAAGCAATGGTTTGGTTATTCAACCCGTCGCCTGAAGGAAAACCCAAAGATGGCCAGTCATATTATTAAAGCTCTTTTCGTTAGGGGATAGTGGACGAAAAATAATATCACAAAACGAGGCTTATGGCCTCGTTTTTTTGTCTAAACGATGAGGTTTAAATCGTTTTAGTTTTCTAACTTTGTTAAAAACCACATTTGAGAATAAGCAAGAAAAAAGGGACATCGCTCGACGATATTGCCAAAAGCCTTGGCGTTTCCAGAGCGTTGGTGTCGTTGGTTCTCAATGGCAAGGGAGAATCGCACGGTATTGCCCCGCACACCCGCAAAAAGGTTATTGAGCGAGCCCGCGAGCTGAACTATCGCCCCAATCAGTTTGCACGGGGGCTTCGGCTTGGGAAATCGAGCACGCTCGGACTCATTGTATCCGATATTTCGAACCCGTTTTACTCCCAAATATCGCGCTACCTCGAAGACCTTTCGGAGGGCAACGGCTATAACCTTATAACCTGCAGCAGCGACGAAAATCCGGAAAAGGAGATGCGAATAATCGACATGCTTAAAAGCCGTAATGTCGATGGACTTATTGTATCTACCTCGCAGAACACCCCAGCGCCCTTCCTCAACCTTAAAGCCGAATGCTTTCCTGTTGTACTTATCGACAGGCATTTTGAGGGGCAAAATATTTGCTCGGTAACCGTTGAGAATTTTGATGGAGCCAAAAATGCTGTGAATCATCTGCTGCAAATGGGCTATAAAAGTCCCGTTGCCTTGGCCATATCGCCTACGCATATTTCAACAATTAACAACCGGATTGAGGGTTATAAAACCGCGCTTAAAGAGGCTGGCCTTGGGGCCCGAATTTTTGAAGTTGAATTCGCCAAGCGCAACGAGCGGGTCGACAGCATTCTCGAAATGCTTTTCGTAACCAATCTGTTCCCCGATAGCATTTTTGCCATGAACAATGCCCTGGCCGCATCGGTGCTGGCAAAGTTGCGGGGTATGGGCATTAGCATTCCCTCAGAGGTGGGTGTGGTTAGCTTCGACGACCTCGACTACTTTAGTATTATGCACCCTGGCATAACGGCTGTGGCCCAGCCAATAAAAAGCATTTGCATGGCGGCATTCCAGCTGCTAACCAACCAAATCGACGGTATGGTGCATTCCACACAAAACTGCATTGTAAGTCTACCGGTCGACCTTATTGTTCGTGAGTCGACCATGCTTAACCGAAAATTTTAATAAACCCTACCATGAACCGAAAAACCATTCCAATCTTTTTAGCATTTCTCACCATGGGCATTGCCGACGCAATGGGCCCCTTGTCCGATGCCGTGAAAAACCAGTATCAGCTTAACAACGTAATGGCAACGCTGCTGCCGTTCTTCGTGTTTATTGCCTTTGCGGTTTTTAGTTTGCCGGGCGGACTTTTAGCTGCTCGTATAGGCAAGAAAAATCTTTTGCTCATGGGCCTTGGCCTCAACGCCATGGCACTTCTTATACCAAGCATTGCGGTTCCAGGTTACATGCTCCTTTTGGCCTGTATCCTAATTTTAGGAATTGGAACCTCTTTCCTGCAGGTTGCCGGAAACCCCATAATGCGCGATGTGAGTTCTGCCGGTGCGTACAGTCGCAACCTGGCATTTGCCCAAGGAGTAAAAGGCATTGGAAGCACGGCGTCGGCCTATTTGGTTACAGCGGTAGCTGCGCTGTATATTTTCAGAGATATGGGGTGGCGAGCGGCTTTTCCCGTCTTTTTTATTTTAATGGTGTTAACCCTTTTATCGGTGCTTTTCATTAAGGTTGAAGAAACAAAAGCCGATGTACCACCAAGCTTCAAATCGAGCATGGGGCTGCTTAAAAAGCCAGTATTTCTGATGGCTGTTATTGGAATTTTCCTCTACGTGGGCGCCGAGGTGTGCATGGCTCGCTTCCTTTTGCCTTTGAATAAGGCCATTGGCATGTCGCCCGATGATGCGAGCACATATGGAGCGCCTCTGTTTTTCCTTCTTTTAACCATAGGTCGCTTGGTTGGAGGCGTAACATTAACGGTGCTTAATCCGCGAAATTTTTTCCGCATTTCAGCACTAATGGGATTGGCGGGAATATTACTCTTAACAATCGGAAATCCAACCCTAGCCATTGTAGGTGTTATTGTAAGCGGATTGGGTTTTGCCAACATTTGGCCATTGCTTTTTTCTATTACGGTTGAGGAGAAACCCGAAGCCGCCAACGAGTTAAGCGGATTGATGTGTATGGCCATTTCGGGTGGAGCAATTATTCCACTTTTCATGGGCAAAATGGTCGACCTGCAAATGAGCACCTTCTCGTTCGTTATTCCTGCTTTTTGCTTTGGCTACCTGCTCCTTCTTTCGCTTAAAGGAACCAAAAAAGCTACAGCTTAGATTGAAACGTTAAATATTGAACAATTGAATAGCAGAACAACAGAACATCAGAACGATTGAACATCAGAAC
>CAYZNN010000014.1:0-77994 GCA_964479665.1 uncultured Rikenellaceae bacterium
TTAAAAAAAAACTTATTTTTGTTAATCCGTGGTCTGAAAGAGGGGAGTACTTCCCAGTCATTTAGGGGGCTAAGTCATCTTACTACGGCAGTGTCGGATTGGAACTTCGATTTGCCAAACTCCAATAATGCCGAAATTGTAGTTTTAGTAAATTGGACAGCCGTATCAAACAACCTTACAAAAGGTATTGCCGCACAAGAAGTTGTAGCATGCGTTGCTCCAAAGATTTATCAAAGTCAAAACGGACAAATCCCTCTTGCACAATTACCAATACATTTAATCGGACACAGTTGCGGTGGTGGAATGGTGTTTGAAATTGCACGATTGCTGGGTTTGCAAGGAATAGACGTTGAACACGTTTCTGCACTCGACCCGCACCCGCTCACTTCTGCCGACCCGCAAGGTGTAAATCTTCCCTTCGGTACAGGACAAACCATTGATGCTCCAATTTCTTTTTACGAAAATATTCTTTTTGCCGATAATTATTACCAAAATTTCGAATATCCTGAAGGAGAATACATAACAGGTGCATACTATCGTTTGTGGACTTCGCTACCCGGCGGTTATCACAACGAAACCAGCTACACTTACAATATTCTCGGCACATACTATGATTTTTCTGACCATCTGAATATAATATTATAGGATTATCCGCTAACGTTCCTAAAGTATTATATTTGTACAAAATTAATTGAAAATGAATTTTATAGATTTTGTAAAGCAGCATCCTGATGAGAACAGTTGCATTCAACATTTCAGGAGAATTAAGGAGGAGAAAGGCATTGTTTGTGCGCGATGCGGACATACTTCTCACTACTGGAATAGGGCACATAAGTCACACGATTGCAAGGCGTGTGGCTACAGAGCCACGTTGCGAAGCGGAACGGTAATGGAGTCCTCCAAGCTGCCTTACCGGTACTGGCTCTACGCCATTTACCTCATGTCTATGACCAAGAAAGGCATATCTGCCGCTGAGGTGCAGCGCCAGTTGGGTCATAAACGCTATGAGCCGGTTTGGACGATGATGCATAAAATCAGGGCTACCATGGGGCTGAGGGATGACAAGTACGAAACGGACGGCGTAGTGGAATTGGACGACGCTTTCTTCAAAACGCACAGCGATGCATCCTCCGATGAACCCACCAAGCGTGGTCGTGGTAGCCAGGAGCAAAGTGCAGTGCTGGTTATGGCTAAGGTTGACCCGAAGTGAGGGCGACCGCCTTTCGGTACGTTAAGATGATTGTTATTCCCAACCCATCGTCCAGCACCATGAATGATACCTTGTCAACATATGCAAAGCCAGAGGCTGTAATCAAAAGCGATGGATGGCGAGGTTTCAGTAAGATTAGGGAGGTAGGCGCAAAAAACACATAAAAAAGATAGTCCCACCGAAAGAGGCCTCCAAAGCTCTACCGTGGGTTCATACCATGATAAGTAACGCGAAGCGAAATCTTCTTGGAATAAACCACCAAACAAAAGACGAATATTTGCAAAATTACTTGAATGAATTTTGTTACAACACAAATAGACGGTATTTTGGAGTTAATCTGTTTGATAGACTCCTAGTTGCAGCGGTTGAAGATACTTGATATGGAAAACATAGGTACAATTACGGATAATCATATTCTTAAATTTACACTATAGCTTAAGGCCGAAAAATAGCAAAGTTCAACTCCTATACAGGTGCAGCAACATTTTGAATAACAAGAATTTTGATGTTTACTATATAAGCAGCCCTAACTTTACTCGCTCCAACTTTGCTATAAGGCCTAGGATATTTTCATTTGTGTTAACAATGCCGTTGACCAGCGTTTTGAAATGATTTTTTACGCTCATCGCCGCTCCAAATTCACAAACGCATACCCAAGCTCGCTATCAGACGCAGGCTTTTTTTCTTCGCTAAAAACTTCCTTCCAATCTGCTTCAATAATTTCAGGGAAGAATGTATCGCCATCGAAGCTTTTGTGAACCCTTGTGAGGTAAAGCTTGTGTGCCAATGGAAGGGCCTGCCGGTACAATTCGCCCCCACCAATAATGAAAACTTCGCTTTCGCTGGTCGACACCGTAAGTGCCTCCTCCAATGAAGCAACAACAATGCATCCATCGGCAACGTATTCCCTATTGCGGCTTACAATAAGGTTGGTTCTTTTGGGTAGGGGTCTGCCTATGCTTTCGAAGGTTTTTCGCCCCATTACGATGTGGTGACCAGTTGTTAGCGCCTTAAAGCGCTTTAAATCTTCCGGAATATGCCAAATAAGCTGATTATTAGCTCCAATTACATTATTTTCGGCAATGGCTACAATTATTGAAATAACTGGGGGCATTCGGTGTGTAGTTAGTTTTTAATTCTCGGTTTTCAGTTGTCAGTTGTCAGTTGTCAGTTCTCCAGTCCTCGGGTTTCGGTTTTCACCCCATCAGTTAATCCCCCAATAGCTATTTGGAGGGGCAATCATCCAGTCACTGATTATCAATAACCGAGAACCAATAACCCTATACCGCAATGGCTCCCTTAATATGTGGGTGCGGATCGTAGCCCTCTAGCCTAAAATCATCGTATTTAAAGTCGAATATCGATTTCACATCAGGGTTAATGACCATTTTAGGGAGCGCACGCGGATCGCGTGTAAGCTGTAGTTTAACCTGTTCAATATGATTCAGGTAGATGTGGGCATCGCCAAGGGTATGCACAAAATCTCCCGGTTTTAGGCCAATGGCCTGGGCCATCATCATGGTTAGTAAGGCGTAAGATGCAATGTTGAAGGGAACGCCGAGAAAAATATCGGCACTGCGCTGGTAAAGCTGGCACGATAGTTTGCCTTTGGCAACATAGAATTGGAATAGGGCATGGCAGGGTGGAAGAGCCATATTCTCAATTTCGCCCACGTTCCATGCACAAACAATATGGCGACGCGAGTCGGGGTTTTGGGAGAGCGAATTAACAACCTGCGTTATCTGGTCGATATGTCGACCATTGGCTGTTGGCCAGCTGCGCCATTGGTAACCATAAACCGGACCGAGGTTTCCTTGCTCATCGGCCCACTCATTCCAAATGGTTACGCCATTATCGTTAAGGTATTTTATATTAGTGTCCCCGTTTAAAAACCAGAGCAGCTCGTGAATAATCGATTTCAAATGGAGTTTTTTTGTGGTAAGCAGTGGGAATCCCTCCATCAGGTCGAAACGCATTTGATAACCAAACACACTTATTGTTCCGGTTCCAGTTCGGTCGGTTTTTTCAACCCCGTTTTCTAGAGTATATTTTAATAGCTGTAAGTACTGATCCATTGCAGTTTTATTTATACATTACCAACCAAATCCGACACACCCGTGCTGTAGCGAAGTAACTCAAAGGATTTCCCGTTCCACTTGCCATATGTGTTGTTTACAATCCAATCGCCCAGTAGAACCAGAGTTTCTGTTGAATTTAAAGGGTAAACAACGGGTGAGTGCCAGTGGCCAAACACAAAAAAATCGTAGCCATTTCCTCGCTCAATCTCCCTTCGTGCATAACGAGTAATAAGTTCTGCCTCGTTACGAAACTTGTGGGATATTTCTTTGGAATAACGGCCTCTAACCGACCATCGATTACCCAACCACATTGAAAAATTTGGATGCAAGCGTGAGAATAGCCACTGTAAGGTTCGATTGGTGAAAATTCCTTTGAGCAGCTTATATCCATAATCGCCCTTGCCAAGCCCATCGCCATGGCCAATGATGAAACGTTTGCCGTTAAATTCCCTTACAATGGGTTGTGTGTGAATTTTAACCCCAAGCTCCTTTTCGAAATAGCCAAACATCCAAACATCGTGATTTCCAGTAAAAAAATGAACCGGGATGCCTGAATCTGTAAGTTCGGCAACCTTACCCATGAATCGGGTAAAACCTTTGGGGATAACCCTTTTGTATTCGTACCAAAAATCGAATATGTCGCCTACCAAGAATACTTCAGATGCATCCGATTTAATGCTATCGAGCCACTGAACCAGAAGAACTTCCCGGTTGCGACTCTCAAGGTAACTGGGCAGCCCCAGATGAAAGTCGGATGCGAAATATATATTTTTTTCTGGGAGCATCGATCTATTTTAATAGTTCGCTAACCATTCGAACCAGCGATTCGCCATATACGTTGCGGCCAATGATGTCGTAATTTTTGTCGATAACAAAATTGGTTGGCAGGTTGGTAACATTGTATATACTTGCGGCTACAGACCCCGATGGATTCAAGTTGGAAACATGAATTCCCGGGAAATTTGCTTGCTCAATTGCCTTTACCCAAACCTCGCGATTGCTATCCATTGAAACGTTGAAAATTACAAGCGGCTTGCCCTCGAACTCGTTGCTTAGTTTTGCTAGTTCCTGATTGGCCACCATGCTGTTAGCATTCCACGAAGCCCAAAAATTGAGTATAATCACCTTTCCAATATTCGATGAAAGTCGCACGGTGTCACCTTTAGTGTTGGGCATCACAATGTCGGGTAGGGTAGGCTTCGATTCTTTTATCAGGTTAAGAACCTGATGGCTTTTAAGCCTTCGGGTCATTTCGTTTATATCGTTAACCATTCCCTTTGCGTAGTTCGACTCTGGGAAACGGGCAATGAGCGATGATGCAACCACCCTGAAGAGTTGTAAATCCTCAGCCCTATCGAAAACATAAACATTGGGGCCAAGTTGCTGGTATAGGGCTACTACGCTGGCTCGCGCCATAGTGTGTTCCCATATGAAGCGGGTGCTGAAAACCCTCTGAGAATCGATGGTAGCTTGGGAATCTAGCTTCAATTTTTCAATTGTTGCCCGCTCAGTAGCAACCGAAAGAAGGTTGTTTAATGAATCCAGGCTCCTTCGAGTAAATCGAAGTTTGTCATTCAGGTTCTTAACCAGTATGGATTCTTCCGATCCTTCTACCGCATAGTTTGAGGGCTTGTTAAGATCGATAAAGAGTCGAACATTTTGTCCCTCTTCTACAATAGCAAGCGTTTCGCTTCTGCTCTTGCCTTCTGTAACTATTTGCACAATAAGGGGTTCTCCTCCTTCGAGCAACTTGAAATGTGCTTTGGGTTTTTTGGGCGTAACTTCCAATGTGGAAACCAATCGATTTGCCTTAAATTCCTGAATAAAAAGTGAAACCTTGGTTTTCCCTTCGAGGTTTTCAAAAATTACTTCAACTGTCGACTTGGGCTTTGGGCCACAACTCAACGCAATAATTGTTAAAAGTGAAACTGATATTAGGTATATTACCCTGGCTTTAGCTGTCATTTTCTGAAAATTAGCGATTGAACCTGTTTTTATGATGCAAATTTAATGAAACCAATTTATTTTTTAAGGATTATGAATGGGCCCAAGAAGTTTTTCGAGAGCCTCAGTTAGTTTGGGAGCCGAAAGATTTTTTTCGATAATAATACCCTGCTTGTTAATAAGGTAGTTGGCAGGAATGCTATTTATTCCCAGCCCCTGAGCGAACCCGGAATCCCAAAGTTTGGTGTCCCATGCAAGGGGCCAGGGAATGCTATCGGTTAAAGTTTTTTGCCAATTTTTCTCGAAGACAAACTGGACAACTTCAAATCCCTTTGGGCTATACAAGCTGTGTAAATCAATTAGGCTAAGCCTAAAGGAATTGCAGGGTATGCACCAGCTACCCCAAAAATCGAGCAGGATGTAGCGTGCACGGGAAACCCTTTCGGCATGAATTTCATTAGTGTAAGGAATTGATTTCAAATCAATCTTTTCGCCAATTTTTAGCATTTCGTTTTGTAGCCCACGTAGTTCGTTTTGCTTTTGAATGTGTTCAACTTTTTTCTTCAAGCTTGCTATATGATCGTTTGATGGATATAGTTGGCCAAGTGATGTACTTACAAGATTGTAAAGTTCAAAATCGTCCTGTGGATTTAATACCAATTGACCGTTGGGATATTGAGTAAACAGACCAACTAGCGATGCAAAACTATTACGGTTCGTTTTTACAAACCGCGATACGTAGTTTTTATTGTTGGCAATTAGATCCGAATACTGTTCGGTAATTGAGGTTCGAACCGAATCGAACTTCTCGCTGTTTATGCTGCTTTTAAAAATTGTTGCTAAAGAATCGATACTGTAAATGGTAGCATAATGCCGAGCCGAAAGCTCTTTTAAAAGAATCGATCCTCGGGATCCGGAAACTAAATAGTTTGGCTTTTGAATATCGTTTACCTCAATGGTTATTTTCTCGTTAGGCTCAGCTAATAGTAAAATTGGGATCCGAAGGCAATTAGAATTTAGAGCAATTAGGGTGGGTTCGTTTAAGTTCACCGCAAGTTCGAAATGCCCGTTATAATTAATATCTATAGAATCGACCCTAACCTGCCCGCTATTGCAAACTATACTCATAACAACAACGGATGAGCCACAATTAACTATTGTGCCTTCAATGGTAGTTTTTGAACCGGATGTGTTACAACCAAAAAATATGAGATAAAATACAACCAAGTACGATTGCCATTGCCTCGCAATAACCCATATTTGGTTGCCTTTCCATAGGTTATAGTTCATAGTTTTAAAATTAATTGCATTTACAGAAAACGTTAACGTAAATTAAAGGGACCAGGGTGCCCATTATTGCTTAAAAATTTATATATTGTGTTGTTTATTTGTATTGTTGCTCATTCCGTTGTAAGTTGCTCAAGGTAAAAGGGTTTAGAAAAAATAATCAGTATTTGTAAAAGCATTGAAAGTATTGGCCACAAAATATCAGTTTAACGCAGCTAATATAGGGTTAAATATTTGCAAACACAGAGTTAGGAACTACTAAAAGAAAGCTACTATGAGTTACTTGAAATTCGACAGTAAAGAGTTAATAAACCTGGAGTATTCGCTCAACCGAGAAATATTGAGCACAAATAGGGCAGGTGGTTACTTTAGCACAACAATTGTGCTTTGTAATACACGAAAATATCATGGACTTATGGTTCTCCCGCTCGATCAGTTCGAAGGTGAAAACCATGTTTTACTCTCTTCGGTCGACGAAACGGTTATTCAGCATGGTAAGTCGTTCAATTTCGGCATTCATCGGTATCCGGGCATTTATGAGCCTCGGGGCCATAAGTACATTGTCGATTTTCAGTACGAACCAACTCCACGGCTTACATACAGGGTAGGAGGGGTAATTCTGCAAAAGGAACTCCTGTTTGTACACAACGAGGAGCAGTTCCTAATTCGTTACACCCTTATTAACGCACATAGCCCCACACGTTTACGCATTAAGCCTTTCCTGGCTTTTCGAAATATACACAGCCTTTCCAAGGCAAACCTTATTGCCGACAAGCGTTATCGAGAAATAAACAATGGGGTTAAATACAAACTCTACAACGGTTTCCCTTACCTACATTTGCAGCTCAATAAGAAAAATGAATTTGTTGCAGTTCCCGATTGGTATTACAATATTGAATACAAAGAGGAAATAAACAGAGGCTACGAAGGGCATGAAGATCTTTTTGTTCCTGGCTTTTTCGAGGTGCCCATAAAAAAAGGCGAAAGCGTTATTTTTTCTGCCGCAACCTCTGAGCAAGAAACCGCTGGGCTAACACGTAAGTTCAATTCCGAAGTTTTGAGGCGACCATTAAAAAATAGTTTTGAAAATTGCCTGAAAAATGCTGCCCATCAGTTTATAGTTAAGAAAGGAAAAAATACCGAAGTGGTTGCTGGGTACCCCTGGTTTGGTCGTTGGGGCCGCGATACTTTTATTGCCCTGCCCGGGTTAACTCTCGAGGCGTTCGACGACGCTAAAACTTGTAAAGCTGTAATTGATACCCTTGCGTCGGAACTGAAGGATGGTCTTTTTCCCAATGTTGGCAAGGGGAGAACAGCAGTATTCAATTCGGCCGATGCTCCCCTTTGGTTTTTCTGGACTTTGCAAAAGTACGCCAAGCATACCAGCCTCCATGCTGAGGTTTGGAAGGAGTATGGAAAGAAAATGAAGTCAATACTTCAAGCATACCGCAAGGGGCTCCCATTTAACATTAAAATGCACGACAACGGATTGGTTTGGGCCGGAGAGAAGGGCTTTGCTGTTACATGGATGGATGCGATGCTCCATGGCATGCCTGTTACTCCTCGCATTGGCTACCCAGTTGAAATTAATGCCCTATGGTACAATGCCATAAAGTATACCATCGAATTGGCCAAGGCCAATAAAGATAATAAATTTGTGAAGGAATGGGAGCCAATAGCCGCTCAAATTGAGCATTGGTTTCCAAAAGTTTTTTGGTTTGAAGCCAAGCAGTATTTAGCCGATTTTGTAGACGAAAGCGGCCAGAATGTTTTTGTTCGCCCTAACCAAATATTTGCAGCATCGTTACCTTACAGCCCAATAAGCGATGAAATGAAACGAGGCGTTCTCAATGTTGTTGAGAGGGAGTTGCTTACACCAAATGGGATCAGAAGCCTTGCCCCCAAAAATCCTCACTATAAAGGTCGCTACGAGGGAGATCAATCTACTCGCGATGCAGCTTACCATCAGGGCACTGCATGGCCATGGCTGCTGGGACATTTTGTAGAAGCCAATTACCTTATTCACGGCAAGGCTGCCAATTCTCTGGCAAAAAATATCCTCTCATCGTTCGAGGAGGATATGTGCAAGTATGGCATTTGTTCCATTTCCGAAGTATACGACGGCGACCCACCCCAGCGACCAACAGGAGCAATATCGCAAGCCTGGAGCGTTGCTGAAGTGATTCGAATTTTGAAAATGTTTAAAGCCAATCAATAATCATCGTTTTTCATCAGAACCTTAAGTAAAAGAACCAATTATATCATGAAAGTATTAATGTTTGGATGGGAGTTTCCTCCCCACATAACAGGCGGATTGGGTACGGCATGCTTTGGACTAACCCGAGGGTTGGCAAAGCATAATGTTGAAATTCTGTTTGTTGTGCCCAAAGCCTTTGGCGACGAGGACCAGTCGTCGGTTAGGCTTGTTCCTGCCGAGGATGTGGATGTTGGCCACATGAGCATAGAGTTGGAGGAGTTTTGGAAAAAAATCAGCTATTTAGAGGTAGGATCCAATCTTATACCGTACATAGGCCCCAAGGAATTCGAAAGAATGTTTGCTAGTTCGCAACTCGAAGGAAGCAGCCAAAAAGTTTCCTCATCGTCAGTGAAGTTCCAATTTTCAGGAAAGTATGGATCGAATCTCATGGAGGAGGTTTCTCGCTACGCCATGATTGCTGCAAGTATTGCCAGAAATAATCAATTCGACGTAATTCATGCACACGACTGGCTAACCTACCTAGCTGGCATTACTGCCAAACTAATATCGGGGAAACCGCTCGTAATTCATGTGCATGCCACAGAATTCGACCGAAGCGGCGAAAATGTTAATCAAGGTGTATACGATATTGAGAGGCAGGGCATGCATATGGCCGATAAAATTATTGCCGTTAGCAACCTCACCCGAAATATAATTATTGAACGTTACGGTGTGCCAGAGGAAAAGGTTGTTACCGTTCATAATGCAGTCGACTTTTCAGCATACATTGATAATCCAGAGTACAAAAAGAATGTTCCCGAAAAGGTGGTTACCTTCCTGGGCCGAGTCACCTTCCAGAAGGGCCCCGACTACTTTGTTGAAGCAGCAAGCAAGGTAATTAAAAGGTATCCCAACGTTCGATTCGTTATGGCCGGAAGTGGCGATATGCTTTACCGAATGATTCGGCGGGTTGCTGAACTCGAAATTGCCGATAAGTTTCACTTTACCGGTTTTTTGCATGGCCCCGAGGTGAATCGGATGTTTGGTATGAGCGACGTTTATGTTATGCCATCAGTCTCTGAGCCATTCGGCATAAGCCCTCTGGAGGCAATGCGTAGCAGTGTCCCGGTAATTATCTCTAAGCAATCGGGGGTAGCCGAAATTCTTCGCCATGCGCTTAAGGTCGATTTTTGGGATGTTGATTCCATGGCCGATTGTATATACGGACTTCTTAATTATGAGGCATTGGCCAAGTATTTTATACGTTACGGACAGGAAGAGGTGAATAGCCTTAAATGGGAAAATGCTGCCCGTGAAGTGGTGAACGTTTACCGTACGGTACTCGACACCAATCAGCAACAATTTTACTAGTAGAAATTATAATTACCTACGGATATGAAAAAAACGATTTGCTTCTATTTTCAAGTGCACCAACCCTTCAGGCTCCGCCGCTACCGCTTCTTCGATATTGGGCAGTACCATAACTACTTCGACGAGTTTGCAAACCGAACCATAATGCGCAAAGTAGCCGAAAAGTGCTACTTGCCTACCAATAACCTCATGCTTTGGCTCATTAAGGAGTACGGGGCCCAATTCCGTATTTCATACTCCATTTCAGGCACTGCGCTCGACCAAATGGAAATGTATGCTCCCGATGTGCTCGATACATTCCGCAGGCTTGCCGAAACCGGAAGCGTTGAGTTCCTGGCCGAAACCTACTCGCACTCCCTTTCGGCACTTAAGAGCCGTCAGGAGTTTGAGAAACAGGTGAACGGCCAGAAACAAAAGGTTAAGCAGCTGCTTGGCGTTGAGCCCACTACTTTCAGAAATACCGAGCTCATTTACTCCGATGAGATTGGTGCAATGGTATCGGACATGGGCTTCAAGGCTATGCTTACTGAGGGTGCAAAGCATATTTTGGGGTGGAAAAGCTCCAATTACCTTTATGCTAACGCCATCGATCCTAAGCTTAAGCTATTATTGAAAAACTTTCAGATGAGCGACGATATAGCCTTCCGCTTTTCGAATAGGGGTTGGGCCGAATGGCCACTTACTACCGAAAAGTATGTGCATTGGCTCAATTCTATCGATTCCAAGGAGGAGATGATAAATCTTTTTATGGATTACGAAACCTTTGGCGAGCATCAATGGGCTGAAACGGGTATTTTCGACTTCATGAAAGCGTTGCCCGGTCGTGTGCTCTCTCGTTCCAACTTCGAGTTTCTTACCCCAGGGCAGGCCGCTCAGAAGCATCAGCCCATTGCGCCACTGCACGTTCCTTTCCCCATAAGTTGGGCCGATGAGGAGCGAGACCTGACCGCCTGGTTAGGCAACGAGATGCAAGACGAAGCTTTCGATAGTTTGTATGAACTTATTGATAAGGTGAGCAAAATTGACGACCCCGACATCCAGCGCGATTGGCGCTACCTGCAAACCAGCGACCACTTTTACTACATGTGCACCAAGTGGTTCAGCGATGGCGATGTGCACAAGTATTTTAATCCCTACGATTCCCCCTACGAAGCTTTTATAAACTTCATGAACGCCTTCAGCGACTTTAAAATGAGGGTCAATAATTACTCTTCTTCTTTCGTCCCTGCCGCTATCCTTGAGGAATCTCCCGAGAAAATTGATAGTTTGATTGCAGAATATGAAAGTAAACTGAGCGAACTCAAGGGCCTTAAAAAGAAGTTGGATGTTGCACAGAGCAAACCCAAGGTAGTAAAAAAGGCCCCAACTAAAGCAAAGGCAACAAAAAAGGAATCTTCGGATTCTTCAAAAGCTAGCAAGCCCAAGGTGAAAAGGGAAGCCACTGTGAAAAAGCAAGTTGAAAAACCTTCCTCATCCAAGAAGGGTGCGAAACCCAAATCGCCTAAAGCCGAAAAGTAAACAGATAGTTTTATGCTATTGAAGGGGCAGTTTTTTATGTTTTAAAAGCCTTAAATAAATATAAACGGCAATGACAGATAAATTCATTAAGCCCGACTACCTGTTTGAGGTAAGTTGGGAGGTGTGCAACAAGGTTGGCGGTATACATACCGTGATTTCAACAAAGGCTCCAAGCTTAGTTGAAGAGTATAAAAATAATTACATTGTTATTGGCCCCGATGTTTGGCGCGATACCGATCGGCATCCCGAGTTCGAAGAGGATTTACAACTTCTTGCCTCATGGAGAAACAAGGCATTCGACGAGGGTTTGAGGCTCCGAATAGGCCGTTGGAACATCCCCTCCAAGCCCTTAGCCGTTTTAGTCGATTTTACCCCCTTTTTCCCCAATAAGAATGATGTATTTAAAGTTTTTTGGGAAAAGTATAATCTCGATTCCATTTCGGGGCAATGGGACTATATTGAACCTGCCCTTTTTGGTTATGCAGCCGGAAAGGTAATAGAGAGTTTTACCAATTTTCAGTTAAGTCCCCGCCATAAAATTGTGGCCCAATTCCACGAATGGATGACCGGAATGGGCCTTTTATACGTAAAGGACAGTAAGCCACAGGTGGGAACGGTTTTTACCACGCATGCCACAGTTATGGGGCGCTGCATTGCCGGCAACGGTTTGCCCCTTTATGGAAAACTCGACAAGTATAATGCAGAGCAGAAGGCCATTGAATTTAACGTGGTCTCAAAGCAGTCCATCGAAAAGATTTCTGCACAACAAGCCGATTGTTTCACAACTGTAAGTGAAATTACAGCTACTGAGTGCGCTCAGTTCCATTGCAAGCCGGTAGATGTGATTACTCCCAACGGATTCGACAATTCATTCGTTCCATCGGGCGATGAGTTTAAATTGCGCCGAATTGAAGCACGGGTTAAATTTTACGAAGTAGCAGAAGCTCTTTTGGCCCACGATGTTGCTAAAAATGCCATGATTGTTGGAATTAGCGGACGCTACGAATTTAAGAATAAGGGTATCGATGTTTTTATCGATGCACTTGGAAAACTGAACGAATGCAATAGCCTCGATAGGGAGGTGCTTGCCTTTATACTTATTCCTGCAAGTCACCATGGGCCCAGAAAGGATGTGTTCCGAAATATTCAGGACAAAGCCTCCGACAATGTGGAAATTCTTAGCAACACCTATTTAACGCACTACCTGAACGACCCCGATTTCGACCCCATTCTTAATAGAATCAAAAGTGCAGGGTTGTTTAATGCATCAACCGACAGGGTTAAGGTATTCTTTGTGCCCAGTTACCTCCATGGCGACGATGGTATTTTTAACATGAACTATTACGATTTGCTCATTGGAATGGACATTACCGTGTTCCCATCGTATTACGAGCCCTGGGGATATACTCCCCTCGAAAGTTTGGCATTCCATGTGCCAACCATAACCACTTCACTAGCTGGTTTTGGTTTGTGGGTTCAACAGTACTATAAGGGGAATCATTCCGGTATAAAAGTAATCGATCGGACAGACGAAAACGATCAGCATGTGGTTGAAGAAGTTTCGAAAACTTTATGTGGGTACATTGCACATAATATCGATCAGCAGGAGCAACTGCGCATTAATGCCGCTGATGTTTCGAGAGTGGCTTTATGGGAAAATCAACTTCAGTACTACCGATTGGCTTTCAGTAATGCACTGCAAAAAGTTGAAATGCGTACCCAGCAATTTATCGAAACCGAACGCGACGAGGTTATTCCCTATGTAGAACGAAAATTCAGAATTAATCAGCCCAACTGGGTTAGGCTTCTTATTCAGAAACATATTCCCGAAAAACTGGCAGCACTCGATGAGCTCTCGCACAATCTTTGGTGGTGCTGGAACCCCGATGCTTATGAACTTTTCAAGTCAATCGATAAGAATTTATGGACCCAATGCGAGCACAACCCAATTCTCTTTCTCGAGAAGATTAGTTATAAAAGGTATCAGGAGCTCGAAAAGGACAATGAATTTATTGAGCGACTCGATAAAGTACTTAAACATTTCAGGGAGTACATGGCCAGGAAGGTAGGCCGAAAGGGTCCTAAAATTGGTTATTTCAGCATGGAATACGGATTGCATTCCTCGCTTAAACTATATTCTGGGGGATTAGGAGTGCTGGCTGGCGACTACCTTAAGGAGGCTTCAGATAAGAACTTACCCCTAGTTGCAATTGGGTTATTCTATAGGTATGGCTACTTTACTCAGCAACTTTCATCTACAGGGCAGCAAATAGCATCGTACGATTTGCAAAACTTTTCACAATCGGCTGCAAAGCCCGTACGACACGAAAATGGGAAGTGGAAAACCGTAAGCATTGCATTTCCCGGAAGAAATGTTTACGCCCGAATTTGGAGGGTTGATGTGGGGAGAACCGAATTGTACCTTTTGGATACCGATTATGAAGATAACATGCAACAAGACAGGATGATAACGCATCATTTGTACGGAGGCGACTGGGAGAATAGGTTTAAACAGGAGATGCTTTTAGGAATTGGAGGGGTAAGGGCGTTAAAGCAAATAGGAGTGCACCCCGATATCTATCACTTAAACGAAGGTCATGCTGCCTTTGCTGGCTTAGAAAGGCTTCGGGCTTTTATTACCGACGAAAAGTTTTCATTTTCCGAGGCCATGGAGTTGGTAAAATCATCGAGCCTTTTCACTACGCATACTCCCGTTCCGGCAGGTCACGATGCATTTTCTGAGGATATGCTTCGAACCTATATGTCGCACTATCCCGATAGACTGGGGATTGAGTGGGACCAATTTATGAATCTTGGCAGAATGAATCCCAACGATGCCACTGAGAAATTCTCCATGAGCCACTTAGCTGCAAACCTTTCACAAGAAGTGAACGGTGTAAGCTGGCTTCACGGTGAAGTAAGTAAGGACATGTTTGCTGGATTATGGCCCGGGTACTTCCCCGGCGAGTTGCATATTGGCTATGTTACAAATGGGGTGCATTACCCCACCTGGACTGGTTCTGAATGGAGAGCTTTACTCGAGGGCAACGGACAGGAAAAAAGCTTCGACAACAAACCACTTTGGGAGCGAATCGGATCAGTTCCTGAAAGTAAAATTTGGGAAATTCGAAATTTACAAAGGAAACGACTCGTTGACCTAATTCGAAAGCGGCTTGCAAACCCCAAAATGGTGAAATACGAGAGCCCACGACAGATTGTTGAAATTCAGGAGAAGTTGCGCGAAGATGTTCTAACAATTGGTTTCGCCCGTCGCTTTGCAACCTATAAGCGGGCTCATTTGCTAATGCGCGATTTGGACAGGCTAGAGAAAATTGTTAATAATCCCAATCGTCCCGTGCAATTCATATTTGCTGGGAAAGCCCATCCGCACGATAAGGCAGGCCAGGATTTAATAAAACGAATAGTTGAAGTTACCAAAATGCCCCAGTTTATTGGCCGAATTCTATTCCTTCAGAACTACGACATGGAGCTGGCCCGAAAAATGACAAGAGGGGTTGATATTTGGTTAAATACTCCTACCCGCCCACTAGAAGCCTCAGGAACCAGCGGAATGAAGGCTGTTATGAATGGGGCGCTGCATTTTAGCGTTCTCGATGGTTGGTGGGTAGAAGGCTACAAGGAGGATGCCGGTTGGTCTCTGCCGATGGAAAAAACCTATGTTCAGCAAGAATTTCAAGACGAACTAGATGCCGAAATGCTCTATACGATTATTGAAAACGAAATAACTCCAGCCTTTTACAACCGCAATGCCGAAGATATACCTGCCGTGTGGATTGGTTTTGTAAAAAAATCGATGGGCGAAGTGGCCTCGCAGTTCACAACAACCCGGATGTTGGAAGATTATGAGCAACGCTTCTACAACAGACTCTACATCCGTTCAAAGCGTTTGCTCGAAGATGATGCAGAATTGGCCAGACGAATCTCAAATTGGAAAAAAAGAGTATCGAGGCATTGGGAATCAATGGAAGTTATATCAGCTGAACAGTTCGACATTTCAAGGCAAGCAATTGTTCTTGGAAAAGAGTACACGTCAGAAGTTGTAATTGATATGGGAAAACTGCTTCCCGACGACATTGGGGTTGAACTGGTTGTGGCTAAGATGATAGAGGATGGTCAGGTTACTATAAAACGGGTTCAGGAGTTCGATTTAGAGCATGTTGATGGCAGCAGAGCCATTTTTAAACTCACTTTAGTGCCCGATGAGCCAGGCGTTTTCGAATCGGGAATAAGGGTATTTGCTAAGAACAAGGAATTGCCCCATAGAATGGATTTCAATTTGGTGCATTGGGTATAATTGAGCGTTCCTCCAATGCTCTAGATCTTTTATTTAGCCTGCTTTTCATTGCGTTTCTCAATGTAAACATGAAACACAATGGGAAGCAGGTAATTTAATTGTATGTATACCTGTGACTTACACTGCGACTTCTGGGCGATTATAATGGTCAGAATAGAAATACAATTTTTTATTAAAAAGAAGGAAAAAACTTTGTTTTAATCACTTGATTTATCAAAGCTTTTACCCATTTTTGTGGTCTACAAAAAGTAATGTTGCCAAATGGGGTTGAATTCGTTTAAGCAAATTAAAAAAGCATTAATATCCGTTTACTATAAGGACAATCTTTCATTAATCGTTGAACTGCTTAGCAAACAGGGCGTTTCAATTTTTTCAACGGGTGGAACCCTAAATTTTATTAAAGAACTAGGAGTTGATGCAAAATCCGTAGAGGACCTAACAGGATACCCATCAATTTTAAGCGGAAGGGTTAAAACATTGCACCCAAAAGTATTTGGGGGCATACTGGCACGCACAGACAACCCAAACGACCTTGCACAACTTACCCAATTCGATATTCCCCAGTTCGATTTGGTAATTGTTGATCTCTATCCCTTTGAGGAAACCGTGAAAAAGGGGGGTGACCACAACGAAATTATTGAGAAAATTGATATTGGTGGAATTTCGCTCATTAGGGCAGCAGCAAAAAACTACAACGATGTTTTAATCGTTTCATCGCGCAATCAGTATCCACAACTTATAAATTTACTGGCAAAGGGCAATGGGCAAACCGACCTAGAAACCAGAAAAGCCTTTGCCCTTGAAGCCTTTAATGTATCGAGCCACTACGATATGGCTATATACTCTTACTTTGCAGGATCAACCCCACCTTCTACATTCAAACTCAGCTGCACAAATATGAAGCCCCTTCGTTACGGTGAGAATCCGCATCAAAAAGGGTTTTTCTACGGCAACTTCGAAAATCATTTTGAACAGTTGAATGGCAAGGAGGTTTCGTACAATAACTTGTTGGATATTGATGCAGCCATTAATCTGATTGCAGAATTCGAACAGCCAACCATTGCAATTCTGAAGCACAATAACGCATGTGGCTTGGCCACAAATGATTCGCTCATTGAGGCATGGCGCTTGGCCCTTGCTGGCGACCCCGTTTCAGCTTTCGGGGGCGTAATTGTTTCTAATTGCCCGGTTAATGAGGAAACGGCAAAAGAGATGGATAAGTTATTTTTCGAGGTATTAATATCCCCCAATTATATTTCATCTGCCTTAACCATCTTGTGCGCAAAGAAGAATAGAATAATTTTGAAGTTTAAAGACCCAATCGTTTCTAAGCTTCAGTATAGGAGTATATTGGGTGGCGTATTGGTTCAGGAATCCGATAATAAATCGGAGGTTCCTGCCGATATTAAGGTAGCAACCACAAAAAATCCATCGGAACAGGAAATAGCCGATTTGCTATTTGCCAATCGAATTGTAAAGCATTCCAAGTCGAATGCCATAGTGCTTGCAAAAAACGCACAGTTGTTGGCAAGCGGGGTAGGCGAAACTTCGCGGGTCGATGCCCTAAAGCATGCCATTGAGAAGGCAAAAGCCCTTGGGCATTCGCTTGAAGGAGCAGTTATGGCTTCCGATGCATTTTTCCCTTTCCCCGATTGCGTTGAAATTGCGCATGCAGCCGGTGTTTCAGCCGTTATCCAGCCAGGGGGGTCAGTACGCGATAATGAATCGATTGATTTCTGTAATACACATGGATTGTCGATGGTAATTACAGGAATTCGTCATTTTAAACATTAAACGATTTAAAAATTAATAATATGGGACTCTTCTCTTTCTTTACACAGGAACTAGCAATTGACCTTGGAACGGCCAATACAATTATCATTTATAACGACAAAATTGTTGTGGATGAGCCTTCAATCGTTGCAATTGATCAGGCAACGGGAAAACTTATTGCAATTGGCGAAAAAGCAAGGCAAATGCACGGAAAAACCCACGAGAGCATTCGAACCATCAGGCCCCTTCGCGATGGCGTTATTGCCGACTTCAATGCTGCAGAGCAGATGATTAGGGGGATGATTAAAATGATTAATGCTAAAAATAAGTTCTTTACCCCTTCATTACGCATGGTGGTTTGCATACCAAGTGGTAGCACCGAGGTGGAAATTAGGGCTGTTCGCGACTCATCGGAGCATGCTGGCGGGAGGGATGTTTATATGATTTATGAGCCGATGGCTGCTTCACTGGGTATTGGAATTGATGTATTGGCTCCCGAAGGAAGTATGGTTGTTGATATTGGAGGAGGAACTACCGAAATTGCCGTAATTGCACTTGGAGGTATTGTTTGTAATAAATCAATTCGAATTGCAGGAGACGGATTTACCGCAGACATTCAGGCGTATATGCGCCACCAGCATAATATTAAAATTGGTGAGCGCACTGCCGAAGACATAAAAATTGGAGTTGGTTCAGCACTTCCCGACTTGGATAACCCTCCCGCCGATTTCATTGTGCGCGGCCCCAACCTCATGACTGCCTTACCTATAGAAATTCCTATCTCTTACCAGGAAATTGCCCACTGCCTCGACAAGTCTCTTTCGAAGGTTGAAACAGCTATCCTTAGTGTTTTAGAACAAACCCCTCCCGAACTCTATGCCGATATTGTTCAGAAAGGAATATACCTTGCGGGTGGAGGTGCTCTTTTACGCGGACTCGATAAACGCCTTACCGAAAAAATTAATATTCCTTTTGTAGTGGCCGAAGACCCCCTTCATGCTGTTGCTCGGGGAACAGGTATCGCATTAAAGAATATCGATAAATTCCCATTCTTAATGCGATAGCAAATTTGAAGTAAGGGATGAAAACGCTTATTCGATTCATAGTTCAATACCAATTCGTTTTGCTTTTCCTCCTTTTTGAGGGGTTTTCGATATGGCTTGTTGCTAAATCGAACTATTTTCAAAGAGCCGCTTTTGGAAGCATAACAAGGGGAGCACTTGGCACTGTGAGTTCTAGTGTCGATAGAGTAGCCCGATACTTCGATCTGATTGAAACCAATCAGCAACTTGTAAAGGAAAATATTGAACTCCGACAGCAGTTAACTTATGCTACGGCATTAATCGAGGAGCAGTTTAAGCACTTTATCGACACCTCAATGCAAGGGCGTTTTGCCTACATCCCCGCCCGTATTATCAGCAACTCGGTTAACAAACAGTATAATAATTTGCTGCTAAATGTTGGAAAAAATCAGGGGGTAACCCACGAAATGGGTGTTGTTACTACAGGCGGAGTTGTTGGAATAGTTACTTCTGTTAGTTCCAACTTTTCTTCTGTAATATCCTTGCTTAATGTCGATTTACGAGTGTCGGCCAGAGTAAAAAAGAATCGATACTTCGGATCAATGTATTGGGATGGAAAGGACTACCGATATGCCCAACTCGCTGATATTCCAATTCATGTTGACGTTGCACTTGGCGACACCATAGTTACAAGCGGTTTCTCCTCAATCTTTCCTGCCGACATAACATTAGGAACCATTGCGGAGGTTGATAAATCATCGGGGAATTTCATTAAAATTCGGGTTGCGCTTACTAACGATTTTCGTAAACTCGACCAGGTGTGGGTTGTTAAAAATAACTATTTAGAAGAAGAAAAAACAATTGGGCAACCATGAAGGGGACTCCTAAATTACTTATTCTCTTGCTGATTCTCGTTTTTCTTCAGATTTTTGTTTTCAATACAGTAAATCTGGGGGGATACATAAATCCATATATATACCTTGTTTTTATTCTTATACTCCCATTCGAAACGCCTGGCTGGCTTTTATTATTGCTCTCGTTCCTTTTAGGTATCTCTATCGACTCATTCATGGGCACCCTGGGCATGCATGCATCGGCAATGGTTTTTATGGCTTTCATACGTCACTACTTTCTTAATTATATGAACTTAAAAGGCGACGTTGAGAAGAGAGGATATTTAAATGTTGAAAACTTCGGCTTTACCTGGTCCCTACGTTACGTTATTATTATGGTTTTAGTGCATCATTTTGTGCTATTCTTTATTGAGTCGTTCACTTTTTCCGGGTTTTTTCATACTCTTTGGAGAGTAATTCTGAGTACTATCTCAACCTCTTTTTTTATAATATTGGGTCAGTATCTATTTGCTCGCAGGTAAACTATTCCAATTGTGGCAGACAATTTTTCTTTCAACCGACGTAATGTTATTGTTGCAATCCTTATTGCAACGTTTTTAGTTATTCTTATTAGGTTATTCACCCTTCAGGTTACCAACCGGTCATATAAAATGTCGGCAAGTAATAATGTGTTCCGATATATTACTCAGTACCCTGCCCGCGGTTTAATTTTCGATAGGAATGGAGAAATTCTGGTATCGAATAAGGTGGCTTACGACTTAATGATAATACCAAGTCAAGTGAAAACCTTTGACACAACCGAACTTTGCCAGATTTTAGCCCTACCCAAGGAGTCTCTAATAGCGAGTATACGCGATGCAAAATCTTACTCATACTTTAAGCCCTCCATATTAGTTAGGCAAATTTCGCTTGAAGCCTATGGTGTACTTCAAGAGAAACTCTTCAAGTACCCTGGTTTTTATGTTCAACCTCGTACGCTTCGAGCATATCCAAAAAATATTGCGGCCCATTTGCTGGGATACGTAGGCGAGGTGAACGAGAAAGTTATTAAGCGCGATGCCTATTACCAAATGGGCGATTATATAGGAATAAGTGGATTGGAAAGTACCTACGAGGAGGAGCTGCGCGGACGAAAAGGCGTAAGTGTCTTCTTGGTCGATGTTCACAACAGAATAAAAGGTTCCTATGCTGAAGGCAAATACGATACTGCTGCTGTTTTAGGCAAGAACCTAACTTGCACAATCGATGCTAAGCTACAGGAGTATGGCGAAAAACTTATGAACAATAAGTATGGGTCTGTAGTGGCTCTCGATCCTGCAACAGGTGAAGTGCTGGCAATGGTTTCGAGTCCAACTTATCCACCCGATTTGCTAGTTGGAAGGGAACGTAGTCCAAATTTCAGAAGGTTAGAAGCCGATACGCTCAAACCGCTTTTCAATCGAGCGCTTATGGCCCTCTATCCGCCCGGCTCAACCTTTAAAATTGTTAATGCTTTAATTGGGCTACAGGAAGGGGTTGTACGCCCGGAGACCCGATACTCGTGCGATGGCGCCTATCGTGTAGGCAGAGGAGTGGGGTGTCATGCGCATCCGTCACCACTCAATTTAATAGGCTCTGTTCAGGCTTCTTGCAATACCTACTATTGCCATGTTTTTAGGAATGTAATTGATAACAAGAAATATGGGTCTGTAGAAAATGGCTTTTCTGCGTGGAAATCGCATGTAGAATCGTTTGGCTTTGGCCATCGGCTCAATATCGATCAGCCCAACGAACTGCCAGGTAATGTCCCCACAATTAGTTTTTACGATAGGTATTTCAGAAAAGGAGGTTGGAACTCATTGACCATCATTTCGCTCTCAATTGGTCAGGGTGAATTGGGTACAACCCCCCTGCAAATGGCCAATATGGTTTCGGTAATTGCAAACAGAGGCCACTACTATACGCCTCACCTTGTTAAAGCAATAGATGGTTTGGATAGAATAGAACCTCGCTTTAAAATGAAGAACCAATCTACTATCGATTCGGTTTGGTTTAACTATGTAGTTGAGGGCATGGATATGGCTGTAAATGGCCCTCCGGGTAGCGGCAGTACAGGACGGATTGCAGCAATTCCAGGCATAACGGTATGCGGCAAGACCGGAACATCAGAAAATCCACATGGAAACGACCACTCAGTTTTTGTTGCGTTTGCTCCAAAGCATGACCCAAAAATTGCAATAGCAGTTTATGTGGAAAATGCTGGTTTTGGGGCTACTTGGGCTGCTCCCATTGCCAGTTTAATGATTGAAAAGTATTTAAACGGAAATATTTCTAGAACTTGGTTGGAAGAAAGTATGTTGGAATCAAACTTACTCGACAGGCGTGCAAAGAAGAAATAGCATATTAAGAAATCTCGATTGGACTACGGTCTTTGTTTATCTGGCCCTCGTTTTTATGGGGTGGCTGAATATATATTCAGCTGTTTATTCCGAGGAGCATAGCAGTATATTCGATTTGTCGCAAAGGTATGGTTCGCAATTGCTATGGATTGGATTTGCAGTTTTTATTGCAATAGTGGTACTGTTAGTCGATAGCCGGTTCTACTTTGTGTTTGCCAATTATATTTATATTCTGTTATTGATTGTTCTTGTAAGCGTGCTTTTTTTGGGTGTTGAGATAAATGCATCGAAATCGTGGTTTCAAATTGGGGGTTTCAGAATCCAACCTGCCGAGTTTGCTAAGTTTGCAACAGCATTAGCCTTAGCCAAACTTATGAGTGCCTATAATTTTAAATTGCTCACTTTTACATCGCTCATTAGGGTTGCAATAGTACTTTTTATACCATCGGTTCTTATACTTTTGCAGAACGATACAGGATCGGCGCTGGTTTATTCCTCCTTCATTTTCTTACTTTATCGCGAGGGATTGCCCCATTGGGTTATGCTTTTCATGGCATTTATGATCTTGTTGTTTATACTAGTCCTTGTATTCAATAAGATTGTAATATTAGTTAGTCTTTTCCTGTTCACAATGCTTCTTTTCGCATTGTATACACAACGGTATCGCGATTCATTTCGATTCACAGTTGCGGTAGTGGGTTTAGGTGCGATACTCTTTGCTGTGTCAGAGTTTTTTAATGTAAACATTTCGCTTTATTATCTTCTTCTAATCCCTATAGCAATAAGTTTACCAATTGCCCTTATTTATTCTTACCTCAACAAACTTAAGCTGGCAGTTTTTTTCATACTTTTTTTAGTTGTTACTTCTGCCTTCAGTTTCAGTGTCGATTATATTTTTCACAGGGTGCTCGAAAGGCATCATCGGGAACGAATAATGGATCTCTTGGGGATTGAGTCCGACCCCTTAGGGTATGGCTATAATGTGAACCAATCGAAAATTGCTATAGGCTCGGGAGGTTTTGCAGGCAAAGGCTATTTGCAAGGCACCCAAACCAAATTCAATTTTGTACCCGAGCAAAGTACCGACTTTATTTTTTGCACAGTTGGCGAGGAGTGGGGCTTTGTTGGGTCGGCTGTAGTGCTGGGGTTGTTTTTATTTTTTCTTTTGCGCTTAATTACTATTGCCGAACGCCAAAAGGAAGCATTTGCACGCATTTATGGCTATGGTGTAGTTTCCGTTTTTTCATTCCACATTCTAATAAATATTGGAATGACCATAGGGCTGTTCCCTGTTATTGGTATTCCCTTGCCCTTCTTTAGCTACGGTGGATCGTCGCTATGGTCCTTCACCATCCTCCTCTTTATACTCCTTAAGTTCGATAGCGCCCGGCGCGATTAATTTGCGGTTGTAACCAGAAGGGACGATACCATGTTCCCTTTCAATATAATCAATAATATTGAAAATGAATTGTTGGAATTGGGTTCGAATCTCAATGTAGTTTTCTAGTAGTGTGCTAATTGCATAGTCGGTTTGGTCGGGCAATGAGGTGGTTCTGCTCATTATCTCCATGGTCTTCCGAATACCATCAATGCTATGGTAGGTGTAAAGGCGGTTGCTTTGAATAATAAATGGCAATATGTTCCGGGCCGATCGGGGAAGCTCTCGGTACCGTTGCACCATTTGATAATAGAACTTTCGGGTGAAGTTTTTTAACGGGTATGGAGAAAAAGAGCCCCAGTAGTGCGCTAAAAAGTGATCGTAAAAAATGTCGACAACAACTCCCGCATATTTACCATAACCCTCTCGGAAGTGCTGTTTAATATCGGAAGTGCAGGTATGATTATCGGTAAAATAGTCGATAGCCCTATGAAGAAAAATACCCCTTTGCACACCATCACTATATCGGCTCAAAAAGCGGCCCTTAACATGGTCGCCAATAAAATTTCCAAGCCGAATATCGACATCATCACCAGAAAGGTACAGATGGGCCAAAAAATTCATATAATAACCAATTGCTCTGCAATATAGGAATAAAACAGCAACCATTCAATTGAATTGGAGCCATTAATACCATTTTTAGTTAAAAGTGGCAGTTTTCTCTTTTCTCCCAGTGGTTTGGACTGTTGAGTTAAAACATGGTAAACCCTCCAGCTGGCCTAGTGTGCTGCAATATACTTATAGCAATTTGGGTTGCTAAATAAAGCCACCGGCACTTGCTATATGAATTAACGAGGCAGTATTTTTAGCACCGAGTTTAAGAATTAAATTTTTTCGATGGCTATCGGCAGTAAGCGGGCTAATGAATAGCTTATCGGCAATTTCGGCGTTGGTTAAGCCTTGGGCTATAAGATGCAAAACCTCAATTTCTCGTTTGCTAAGGAACATTTGATTGTTGCATTTGGAGTGCAGCAACCTTTCAATTTCAGGGGAGAAATAATTTTCGCCTTCGCTCACACAAATAATAGCTTCAATTATCTCAGATGGAGTGGCGTTTTTTAGTAAATATCCCTGCACTCCATTCCTTATCATTTCCTGAACATAATATTTCTGATTGTACGAAGTAAGGGCAATAATTTTTTGCTGTGGGTTGGTTTGAATTATTGCCTTGCTAATTTCGGTGCCGCTGCCATCGGGTAGTTTTATATCGAGCAGAATAACATCAGGCCTATATTCATTGAAAAGGGCCATGCATTCTCTTGCGCTACGCGCAATTGCACAAACTGAAATGGTGCCGTTGCCCGAGAGGGAATTTTGAAGCCCTTCGGCTATAAGTGGATGGTCGTCGACTATTAATACTTTAATCATGGTTGTAATGGAGTTGTCTTCATACAAACACCTATTTGTAAAGAATAAGGGGCTGGTTGAAGTATGTTGGCATTTAAACTTGTAAAGTGTTGAGAAATATTTTCGAATTGGCCGGCAATTATTCTGCTAAAGCTATCAGATTTTGAGCAATTAATAGTCGAAAACGTAATCTCTATTAAAACAGGCGAAAGCGTGAGATGTAGAATTAACGACAATTCCGGTTCGGCTTGTTTTTGTACCTCAACCAAATTGTAAATAAGTTTGAACAATCCCAGTTCTATTTTAGGAAAATACCTTATAAGCCCCCCTTTCATTGAGAAGAAAATCAAAAATCCCTTGTCAGAACTAACTCGCTGGCACAACTCAGTTAACGACTGCTGAAGACCATGTGTGAAAAGTGTTTCGGGGATAAGGCTCTGTCGTATTCGTTTCAATTCAACAGAGTAAGCCCCAATGCCTTGTATAGTGTTGCTTAGCAAACCGAGTTTTTGATGATACGGATTGGGTTCTTTGCCAATCATTAGCATGATAAAAGTTGATATGGACAAATGTATTTACTTTCCTATGGCAAAAAATCCCCTTTTTAGTGGATTGATGAAAAAAATTATCCTTAATTACTTTGCAATAAGTTTTTATGTTGTGTAATTTCGAAATATTTAGTAGTCGAAAATAATACCTGTAATCATGAAGAATATCAAATTGTTTTTATTGCCAATGCTGGCACTCTTCTCAATGGGCTCTTTGTTTGGCCAGAATTGCGAAACCTTTTACCCATTAAACAAGGGGGGGGGTAATTGAAACCCAGAGTTTTAATGCTAAAGGTAAGCTTACTGGTTGGGTTCGCCAAACCATTCTCGATGTTCAGCACGGCACCAATTCAGCTGCAGTACTTGTAAAGTCCGAAACTTTCGACCCCAAAGGGAAAGAACTAGCAGCGCAGGAGTTGACCATGAAATGCGAGAATGGAATTTTTATTATGGACATGAAAGGATTTATTGACCCTAAAACAATGGGCAATAGTGCCGAAATGGAAGTGAAAATAGATGCAAAAAACATGGAGTTCCCGGCATTGCTAACTTCTGGTATGATTTTGAAAGACGCCAGTATTCGCATTTCTATGGGTCCGGGAGGAATGACATTTATGAATATTGAGACCCGCATATTTAACCGAAAGGTTGAAGGTACTGAATCCATTACAACCCCAGCAGGAACATTCGAATGCTATAAAATTAGCTACGAATCGGAAGTAAAAGCTATGGTTAAGGTTACTGTAAAGGGCGTGCAGTACATTGCCAAGAATGTGGGTGTGGTTCGCTCTGAGAATTACGACAAAAATGGAAAACTGACCGATTATTCGGTTATTTCAAAAATATCGGGGAACTAAATTCCCGCTTTAATTAATAAATTCTTTTAAATTAAAACTTTAAACTATGAAAAGATCTGTTTTTGCTTTTATGCTTGTTAGCATATTTGGTTTTGGTGCTAGTGCACAGGAAAGCACCTTCAAAGTAGGCGATAAGGTGGTTAATGTTGGCCTTGGAATTGGGAATGTTCACTACTCGGGCAGTGGCTATAAAACTCAAATTCCACCTCTTTCTGCATCGTTCGAAATGGGTGTAAAGGATGGTATTCTCGAAAAGGGATTGATTGGCGTTGGCGGTTACCTTGGCTATGCCAGTTACAAATGGACGAGCGTGTGGAATGGCGATGAATATGGTTGGAAATATTCGAACTTTATTTTGGGTGCAAGGGGAACTTTTCACTATCCATTAATCGACAAGTTGGATACCTATTCGGGTTTAATGCTTGGTTACGAAGTAGTTTCAGTGTCAGAAATTGGTGTACCCACAGGTTGGGGAAGTGCCAACGCCAGCGGTTTTATTTGGTCGTGGTATGCTGGTGGTCGTTACTACTTTACCAATAAAATTGCAGGTATGCTTGAGTTAGGATATGGCATAACATACCTAAACTTGGGTGTTGCAATAAAGCTATAATTTATTTCAAGAATAAAAGGGAGAGCCTTCGCATAACTTATCGATGCGAAGGCTCTCCCTTTAGTTTAAACATATTTTTAGTTGATGGGTTAACAATACTCTAACTGGGGTCCCCCTTTGTCTTCCGGGTTTCCAGGGAGGGCTTTTTTCAACTACCTTTAAAACCTCGCTATCAATTTCGGGGGTTAATCCTTTTACAATTCTAGTATTGCTCACCTTGCCATCGGGTTCAACAATGAACTCTATATATATGGTACCTTGGATCTGATGGGTTAATACCGAATTTGGCAGATTTGCCCTGATATACTCTAAAAAAGGGCTGTAATCTTTAGCGTAGAATTGTGGCATCTCTTCAACCATAATAAATACCTCATCGCTTTTTGTGCCTCCCTTCTCTGCCCCTCCCAACAACTCGTATGCATTTATGCCCGAGTTGGTACTGGTTTTCTTGCTCTCTACCATTTTCGACGATAAGTCCCTACCGCTTTGGGCCCTCTGAACAGTACTTTCGGAGGCTGCTATTGAGGGTGCCGACACAGTTGCTAATCCTGATGCTATGCCTTTGGGGCTATTAGTAGTGCTTGGCGCGCTATCGGGCTTTGGCGATATGGTCTCAACTTTTCCAAGGGTAACCACCGTAACCGCTTCGGCAAGTTTCATATCGTAAATAGCATCCGCCTTTTCTTGGCCAGTTGCTACTTCATTGGCTAATGTAACCAGAGACGCAGCTTGGTTGCGTTTACCATTCGTTTTACCAACGTTCGAGGTCAATACTCCGGTGTGGTTTGCACCATTTGGGAGATCTTTGCCAAGGTACTTGCCTTTCCATACGCTTTCGTTTCTATATAGGTTCTCAGCAAGAACGGGACTAGAGTTTAAACCAGAAAAATAGTAGTAACTCAGAAACGAAATGGAAAGAACCAATGCCAGAGAGGCTGCAATGCCTAACCAGTAACCAACAGACAATCTGTGTTTTTCCTGTGCCTTGCTGTCAATAAGGGCATTCAATTCGGAAACAATGCTGCTTAACTCTTCATTTGGCCCAAGTTGCAGAATACCTTCAAGTTCATCGGAGCACATGCTGCAAGTAGCTATGTGCCTTTCTATTTGTTCAGCATTGCCGCCAACAATTTCACCCTTCGAAAAGCGGAGCAAAGTATCGCTATCGGGGCATAGGCTTGTGCTTTGGTATGTTGGATTATTATTTTTCATTTTTTGTGAGACCAATTTTCAGGTTTCGTTTTCCATTCTGAATGTAGCTCTTTACCTCGTTCAGGCTGTATCCTGTTTCATCGGCAATTTCCTTATAACTTTTCTCTTTTAGGTAGAGAAGTTCAACGCACGTTCGCTGCTCATGCGACAGGTTGCAAAGTTCCATCTCTAAATTTGCAATCCTCTCTTCCAAAACAGATCCGGTATCTAGATGGGTTTCAATTCCATTTTCCATAAAAGTGTTCACCTTTTTTGACGGATCGCCATCGATAGTTATGAGCGTTCTGGCATTTCTGAACTGCTGCATGCAGTAATTCCGCGCAACGCTGTAAAGCCATGGTTTAAAATTGGTTACTTCGTGCCGCTTCAAATCGTCGAAAAGTTTTTCGAAAATCTGCATCACGGCATCTTTACTATCGGCTGTGTTTTTCAGATACTTATTGCAGATTGAGAATGTAAATGCAGTATAGCGTTTAAAAAGTACTCCCACAATGTTCTTATCACCCTTGCTTTTGTATAGGGCAATCAGTTGGGCATCGGTAAGGCCCTCTATGTTCTTGTTTTGTAGCAATCCTTTGCAAATCAGAGGTTCATGCCAAAAGTAGTAAAAAATAGGATTGGTTTATGGAAAACCATTCCTTAAAGTATCAATGGGTAAACGTATTGTTGAGCCCCAAAATTGTAAAAATTATGAAAACACTAGTTTTAGCGGCATGTATTCTAATTATGGGAGCATTTGCCGCAAATAATCAGCAGAAGGGAAGCTAGCATGTGAGGTTAATCATGCCGAGAGTGGAAAGCCCATTGTTAAGGCTTATATTCATGTTATGCAATCGGGAAAGTTAATTACTCAACTCCAAACCGATGCCACTGGGAACCTTCGGGTCGGACTGCCCGTAGGGACCTATCAGGTTCGTTTCTCAGCTGCCGGCTTAGCCGACCAAATCCTATCGGTTCACGTTAGTATGGCTAAAACAACCTCGTTAAAGGTTGTACTTCGCAAACCAGTAAGGCAGGAAGTTTCGGATGAATTATTAGTTTTATGCGATGTCCCGGCTCCAGAGTATAAAAGAAGTGAAAAAACAGCGACCCCTGGTGAAGCCAGTGCTGCATACTAGCAATAACTAGTTGCGATTTCGAGGATCAATATGTTGAGCATAATACCGAAGGGTACGATGTTGTTAACGAGAACGGGTTTAAGGAGGTGCGTTATTCCCCTTTATCCACCTTCTCCATCGATGTCGATAGGGCCTCGTATGCCAATGTGCGCCGGTTCCTCTCTCAAAACCAGAAGCCAGTAAAGGATGCCGTACGTATTGAGGAGCTAATTAATTACTTCAACTATAACTACCCCCAACCACGAAATGGGCATCCATTTTCAGTAACGGTTGAAGCCGATGCTTGTCCGTGGAATTCCAAATGGCAATTGGTACTAATTGGGTTAAAGGGTGAAAACCTTAATGAGGAGCAGATTCCACCCTGCAATATAGTTTTTTTAATTGACGTTTCAGGCTCAATGAATACTCCCAACCGCCTTCCACTGGTTAAGCAGTCCCTTTCTTTTTTAGTTGAACGACTTCGAAAGTTCGATAGGGTAGCCATTGTGGTTTATGCTGGAGCAGCAGGGCTTGTGCTCGAATCGACACCAGGAACTAATAAAACGAAAATTCTCGAAGCAATTGATAGGCTTCAGGCTGGAGGGTCAACTGCGGGGGGTGCTGGTATAAATTTGGTCTATAAGATTGCTAAGGAAAACTATTTGCATGGTGGGAATAATAGGGTTATTCTCGCTACCGATGGCGATTTTAATATGGGTGCCAGCAGCGATGCTGAAATGGTTCGTCTTATAGAGGGGAAGCGTAAAAATGGTGTTTTTTTTTCGGAGCCTGGTTTTGGTATGGGTAATTCTAAGGATTCGAAAATGGAAAAACTATCCATTGCGGGTAATGGAAACTATGCATGCATCGATAATATTCTTGAGGCAAAAAAAGTATTTGGTACCGAAACGTGGGGTACGCTATACACCATTGCAATGGATGTGAAAATTCAGGTAGAATTCAACCCTGTTAAAGTAAAGGCTTACCGCCTTATAGGTTACGAAAACGGATTGCTCAACAAGGAAAATTTCAACAACGATAAAAAGGATGCAGGAGATATTGGGTGTGGCCATACGGTTACCGCACTATACGAAATTAATCCTGCCTCTTCCGAAGAAAGTGTTTCGGGTGTTGGTCCATTAGAATACCAGAAAGCTCAAACTGTGGATAGCAAAAACCTTATGACAATTAAGCTGAGGCACAAACAGCCAAATGAGGATGAAAGCATATCAATAGTCGAAAGGTTGGATGCAGCCAAGCTAAAAGCAACAACAAATATTAAGTTTGCTTCTGCTGTAGTCGAATCTGGTATGCTATTGCGCTACTCGGAACATAGAGGCAATGCGTCTTTCAATGCGGCAATTGCTAGGGCAAAGGGTTCAAGAGAAAACGATGAGCATGGCTATCGGTCCGATTTTGTTAAAATGGCCGAAATGGCTCAGATGATTTACAGATTGATGTGTTAAGGGTAGCGAAATGTGGGTTCGACTGCTTGACAAAATAACTGTTAGCACTTGAACCCATTTTTATAAATCAGTTCTTTGGTTGAGTGTTACTGAACGTTTGCTGGGCTATACGTGATATGATAAATGTATATAGACTGTGAACCACTTTGCCCAAAGTCAAGCCTAGCAAGGCTCCCACAATTATGTCGCCGGGGTAATGTACGCCCAAGTATATACGGCTGTATGAAACCAATGAAGCCCATAAGAAAATGGATATGGAGAACCACTTTTTCGATAGAACCAAATGCAGAAACATGGCAACTCCAAAGGTATTGGCTGCATGCGAGGAGACAAACCCGTATTTCCCTCCACATCGGCTTACTGTGTGCACAAGCTCTTTAATTTCAGGGTTATGGCAGGGGCGCAACCTTTCGAAAACATTTTTGAAAAAGTGTACCGATATTTGGTCGGCTAGTGTTACAACTAACGCAATTCCCAGTAGAAGCCATAGTCCCTTTAAACCATATTTATTAAATAATAAATATAATATTCCAATATACAATGGAGCCCAAATAAGGTTTCCCGAAATGCGAAACATTAGCGTGTCGAAGGTAGGCGAATGGATCCCATTAAGAAATAGGAATAACTGGGTGTCAATATCAATTAGCCACTCAATCATGCCAGTCGATTTAATTCGGTCCAAATCATGTCCTTAAGTTTTTCAATGCCTAAACCTGTAACCGACGAAATAAAGACGTGGGGAATTGAGGGCACTTCAGCCATCATTTCGCGTTTCAGTTCCTCATCAATCAAGTCGCATTTGGTAATTGCTAACATACGCTGCTTGTCAAGCAGTTCGGGGTTGTACTTTTCTAGTTCGTTCAGCAAGGTATTGTACTCGTTGGCAATATTTTTACTGTCGGATGGGATGGTAAAAAGCAGCATCGGGTTCCTCTCAATATGCCTCAGGAATCGAAGTCCTAGCCCTTTTCCCTCGCTAGCCCCTTCAATAATTCCGGGTATGTCGGCCATTACAAATGAACGGTTGTCGCGGTAGGGCACTATGCCAATATTTGGTTCGAGAGTTGTGAATGCGTAATCGGCAATTTTGGGTTTAGCTGCCGATACAACCGAGAGTAAAGTCGACTTGCCAGCATTAGGAAACCCAACCAGACCAACGTCGGCCAAAATTTTCAGCTCCAATACAACTGCTGCTTCTATACCGGCTTCGCCCGGTTGGGAGAAACGAGGTGTTTGGTTTGTGGCAGATCTAAAATGCCAGTTCCCTTGGCCGCCTCGCCCGCCCTTTAATAGAATTTCAACCTGATCGTGTTGGGTTATTTCACAAAGGGGCTCTCTGGTTTCGGCGTCGAGCGCAACGGTACCAAGAGGGACCTCAATTGTTACATCGGCGCCATCAGCTCCGGTTCGCCTTTGACCACCCCCGGGGTTTCCATGTTCAGCAAATATGTGGCGTTGATATTTAAGGTGAATTAGAGTCCATAACTGACTGTTACCTTTAAGAAAAATATGGCCGCCACGACCGCCATCGCCGCCATCGGGGCCACCCTTTGGAACAAACTTTTCGCGATGCAAATGGGTGCTTCCCGCCCCTCCGTTGCCCGAACGGCAAAATATTTTCACATAATCAACAAAGTTCGACGAGGCCATGGGCAAAGAGTTATTAATTGCGATTCAAACTAATATATTAGTTATGTTTATCAATTGTAAGGCTTATGGTTTCGAATACTTCATCGATGCTCCCCATGCCCTTAATTCCGCAATATTTATTTTGGGCTCTGTAGTAATCAATCACATTTCGGGTAGTTTCGTTGTAAATTTTTATGCGGTTATTAATGATTGTCGTATTCTGATCGTTGGTTCTCCCGCTCGTTAACCCTCGGTGGGTTATCCTCTTTACAAGTTCGTTGTAATCAACTTCAAGGGTTATCATAAGGTCAATCGCAAGCTTTCGTTCAGAAAGTAATTCATCGAGGGATTGTGCCTGAAGAGTAGTTCGTGGAAACCCATCGAAAACGACTCCGCTTTTGCCAGCTAAATTTTCATCGAGTTGCCTTCCTATTATCCCTATAACCAATTCGTCGGGCACCAGTTCACCCCTGTCCATGTATTTTTTTGCTTCAATTCCCCTGGGGGTTTGCCTTTCAATGGCATTGCGTAATATGTCGCCAGTAGCAATATGAAGCGAATTGTACTTTCCTATAAGGTTCTGCGATTGAGTTCCCTTGCCAGCACCCGGAGGGCCAAATAGAACTATTATAAGCATGGCGATTGTTGAGAAGTATTTTGATTAGGGTATTAAAGTGTATATGTTGGGTAAGTTGCGGCCTAAACCATTGTAATCAAGGCCGTAGCCTACAATAAAGTCGTTGGGTATAGACCGGCCAACGTAGTCAATTTTAATGTTTCCTTTATAAGCGTTGGGTTTAAAGAGAAAAGTAGCGATTAAAACTTTTTTGGGCGATTTTGTTTTTAAAACATCTACTAATTTGGTGAGCGTAATGCCAGTGTCTACTATATCCTCAATAATAACAACAGTCCTGTTTTCAATTCTCTCGGTAAGCCCAATGAGTTCATTTATTGATCCAGTAGACTGGGTTCCAACGTATGAGGCAAGTTTAACGAAAGAAATCTCACAGGGGAATTCAATTCTTCGAATTAAATCGGCTGTAAACATGAACGAACCATTTAAAACGCTGATGAACAAGGGGGTGTCTTCGTCTTTTAAGTCGCTATTTATGGCAATTGCCATTTTTGCAACATCATTCTGAATGCTTTCTTCGGGGTAACTAAGTTCAAATTCCTTGTCCCACAGTTTAACAGTTTTGGCCATTGCTTATTGGTGGTTTTTAAATCGAATAAACGGCAAAAGTACAAAATATAATCTCTTTTAAAAGGATCTTGATGTAATGCTACCGAAGATGCTTGGTAATTATGCCATCCATAACATTCATACCATAGGGTATTATGTCGTCCGGAAAGTCGAAATCGGGACTGTGAAGGTCGGGTTGGTCTTCTCCGGCTCCCAGCCCCATAATTACTCCAGGCCCTCTAACAAGAAAGTGCGAAAAGTCTTCCGACCATCTATTGGGTTTTTCAATTGTACTGAATGGTAATCCATTTTGTTTGCAAACCAGTTTTATCTCCTCTGTTAATTTGTTGTCGCACACAGCAGAGGGATAAATGTTGGTGAAGGTGAATTCAATGTTTACCCCATGTTTAATGCCCGACTTTTTAACGAGTTCAATGGTTCTGTCGGTTAAAAGGCTCATGTCAGTGTCGGAGTAGGCTCTGAGAGTACACATTAACTCTCCATATCCGGGCGATGTGCCAAAGGCAATTTCGCCAACCCGAATATGTACAATAGTTATTAATACAAAGCTGCTATAATGGGGCAAACTTGCAATTTCATTTATCCCTTGAATAATTTCGGCAATGGCAAACGAAGGGTTAATGCCGTTTTCAGGATATGCTGCATGTGAGGCCTTGCCTATTAGCTTCACAATTAACCCTTTCGAGGCTGCTGCAAAAGTGTGCTCAGCAAGGATAATATTTCCCTTCTTATGTTTAGGCATGTTATGAATAGCAAAAGCCATATCAGGGTAAAGGTTCAACTCCCTAAGCCTTCGGACCGATTTTAATGCCCCTGTTCCATTTTCTTCCTCGGGCTGGTAAAAAAGAATAACTCGTCCCCTTTTCAGCGGGTTCGACTTTATTCGATTTGCCAAACCCGATACCATAGCCATGTGACCATCGTGCCCACATGCATGCGAAACGCCAGGATTTATGGATGTATAGCTTGTTTTGGAGGTTTCATGAATGGGTAATGCGTCTAGGTCGCAGCGGAACAGGATGGTTGGGCCTTCGTCTTTCCCCTTAAAAACAGCAGCCATACCCTCGCCTGCAATGCCAGTGTAAAGTTCATCGGGGCTATAGCGGCTCAAGTAAAAACGTATTCGTTTTCCAGTTTCTCTCTCTTTACCAGATAGCTCAGGGTTCCGGTGGAGTTCGTGCCTTAATCTAATGAGTTCTTCCATTGGCCTAATTTAACTGTATGTAAAATTAGCAAATTTGAAGTAACCGCAATCGATTTAAATCCTATAAAATTGTTGAAGTAAGTCAAACAAATTCTCATACGATTTATTATAGATAACATATATCCTTAAAGCAATAAATTCAACCTTTTGGGGCTGATTTAATGTTGCTTTACGAGGTTGAAACTTGCAGTTGCGCTAGGTTGTCGTTTCTCTATTCGAATATAAGCGCGATGAGAGCGCAAGGCTTACTTCAAAAAGTAACCAAAGTGGAATTACTACCAGCACAAGGCTAATGATATCTGGAGGGGTAATTATGGCGGCTAGCACCATGATTGCAATAAAGGTGTGTTTTCGGTATTTTTTCAATAAGACCGGGGTTACAACACCGGTTTTTGTAAGAAAAAGTATTGCCAGAGGAAGTTCGAAAAGAATGCCAGATGCTAAGGTAGCCGAAGTAATTGAGCCTATGTATGAGTTTAAACTGATGGTGTTGCTCACTTCGCTTGAAACACTGTATGAACCCAGAAAATGAATAGTGAGAGGTGTTATAATGTAATAACCAAATAGAACTCCAACAAAAAAGAGTAGCGATACCCAAAAAACAACCCGTTGGGTTATTCTGCGTTCGCCAGGGTAAAGAGCGGGCTTAACGAACTGCCAAAGATTAAAAATAATGTAAGGGAAGGATAAAATAATGCCTGTGTATAAAGATACCATAAGGTGTATGGTAAACTGCCCCGATAATGAAATGTTAATTATCTCAAGCCCCCTTTGGTTTATACATAATACGCTGCTATTTAGCCATTCTCCCATTTGGCAAAGCAACCGGTTTGTGAAAAATGTTGGTTGCATGGGGGCAAATAGCAACCCATCGAATATGAACCGGAAAAAGACGAAAGCTATTACAGTGCTAATGAGAATGCCTAAAGTTGAGCGGACAAGAATCCAACGAAGCTCCTCTAGATGCTCCCAAAAGGACATTTCGCCATTTGTCTTGTCGTTTTCCATAACTATACAATTCCCTCCCGAAGAATATCATGAATGTGGACCATGCCAGCATATTTTCCCTTGTCGAGTACAATTAATTGCGTTATTTTATTGGTTTCCATTAGGTTAAATGCATTAATCGCAAGTTCGTTTTTGTCGATCGTCTTTGGGTTAACTGACATAATGTTCTCAGCTACTAAAAGTTCAACCGACTCGTTTCGCTGCAGCATGCGTCTAAGGTCTCCATCGGTTATTATACCTGCAAGTTGCTCATTATTGCCAATAACAGCGGTTGCCCCGAGCCGCTTCGATGATATTTCAAGTATCACATCCCTAATTTTATCGGTTATCCTAACTTTGGGAGGGTTCGATTGGTCAAAAACATCGGCAACGCGCATGTACAGTTTCTTGCCGAGCGAACCCCCGGGATGAAAACGTGCAAAATCGGCAGGCGTGAAGCCTCTCAATTTTAGAAGACAAACGGCTAAAGCGTCACCAATTACGAGCTGCGCTGTTGTACTTGAGGTGGGTGCCAAGTTGTTGGGACAAGCTTCGATGCCTACCGTTGCTTTGAGCACAAAGTCGGCTTTCTGTGCCAAGTAGCTTTCAGTATTCGATACCAATGCAACTATTTTGTTGCCGAGGCTATGGATAAGAGGTACTAGAACCTTTATTTCTGGGGTGTTCCCACTTTTCGAAAGACAAATTATTACATCGTCGGGTTGAATAATTCCCAAATCGCCGTGGATTGCATCAGCAGCGTGCATAAATATGGCAGGACTGCCCGTGGAGTTGAATGTTGCAACAATTTTCTCCGCAATAATTGCACTCTTACCAATGCCTGTAACAATTATTCTACCCTTTGCGTTAAAGAGCAACGAAACGCAATTCTCAAAGTCTATATCTATATAATCGGCTAATTTATCAATTGCTAGTGCTTCCGATTTTATAGTGCTAATGGCTAATTGTTTAACATCAATTTTCATTGGTTCAAAGTTAATGATTGTTAATTTGTTTCAATCCTTCAATAGAAAAACAAGCATTTTTTTAGTTTTAAAAAATGTTTTGTGTGTTTTAGGTACAAATGTAGAAGTTTTTAGAAATTCACAGGTTTGATTATGTTGTTAATCTTTTTTACAGGAAAGTTTCAAATATTGGGAGTAAAATAATGAGCGTTGGTAGTGATATTTCGTTGGGAGAACATCTGAAGAAGCACTTTGGTTTTTCAACCTTTAAGGGGAATCAAGAGGTAATTATTCGAAACGTATTAGCAGGGAAGGATACTTTTGTGCTAATGCCTACAGGCGGTGGAAAATCGTTGTGTTACCAGTTGCCAGCTATATTGCTTAAAGGTACAGCCATCGTAATTTCTCCCCTTATCGCATTAATGAAGAATCAGGTTGATGCTATGCGCGGATTCAGCGCCGAGGATGGAGTCGCTCATTTTCTCAACTCTTCCCTTAACAAAACGCAAATAGCCAAAGTTAAGCAGGATGTTGTATCGGGAAAAACGAAGCTGCTTTATGTAGCCCCCGAATCGCTTACAAAAGTGGAGAATGTACTATTCCTAAAGGGAGTTCCCATTTCATTCTATGCAATCGACGAAGCCCATTGTATTTCGGAGTGGGGTCACGATTTCAGGCCCGAGTATCGCAGAATTAGGCCCATTATTAATGAAATTGGCACCGCTCCATTAATTGCCTTAACAGCAACCGCTACCCCCAAAGTTCAGCACGACATTCAGAAGAATTTGGGCATGCTTGAAGCTTGCGTGTTCAAATCGTCTTTCAATAGGGCAAACCTTTACTACGAGGTTCGACCAAAGGTTAACACAATTAGGGAAATAATTAAGTTCATAAAAAATAATAGTGGGAAGTCGGGTATCATTTATTGTTTAAGTCGAAAAAAGGTTGAAGAACTTGCCGAAACCCTCAAGGTTAACGGAATAAAGTCTCTTCCTTATCATGCTGGTATGGATTCGTCAACCCGTAGTCAGAATCAAGATAAGTTCCTTATGGAAGAGGCAGATGTAATTGTCGCCACCATAGCCTTTGGAATGGGTATCGACAAACCCGATGTTCGTTACGTTATTCATTACGATATCCCTAAGAGCCTAGAAGGCTACTATCAGGAAACCGGAAGGGCAGGGCGCGACGGCGGAGAGGGCCAATGCATTACCTTTTACAGCTATAAGGACATACAAAAACTCGAAAAGTTCATGCAGGGTAAGCCAGTTGCCGAACAAGAGATTGGTAAGCAGTTACTACTCGAAACCGTTACTTATGCCGAATCGTCGGTTTGTCGCAGAAAAATGCTGCTGCATTATTTTGGCGAAGAGTACCACGTAGAGAATTGTACCAACTGCGACAATTGCAATCATCCCAAAAGCCAGTTCGAGGGCAAGGAATACCTGCAATTAGTAATTGAAGCGGTGCTTGCCGTGAAGGAAAAATTCAAAGCCGATCATATAGTTAACATTCTGTGTGGCAACATTACCACTACAATAAAATCGTACAAGCACAACAAGCTCGAAACCTTTGGCGAGGGGGCCGAAAAAGATCCCAGATTCTGGAATGCTATCATTCGACAGGGCTTGGTTATGAAATTTCTCGATAAGGATATTGAGAATTACGGATTGCTATTTGTTACCCCTAAGGGCAAAGAATTCCTTGAGAAGCCATTCGACCTAATGTTTGTTCTCGACCACGAGTACGAAGAGGGTGAAGAGGATGAATTGGCGGCAATGCAACCCGGTAAAGGCGGTTCTAGCGACGATGAACTGCTGGGAATGCTCAAGGAACTCAGAAAAAAGATTTCAAAAAAGAAGAATTTACCTCCCTTTGTTATTTTTCAGGACCCCTCGCTGGAGGATATGGCCATTCAATATCCTATTACCGTTGAAGAACTTCAAAACATATCAGGGGTTGGGGCAGGAAAAGCGAAGCGATACGGAAAAGAGTTTGTCGACCTAATTAAAGCTTACGTTGAGGATAAGGACATCATTCGCCCGCAGGATATGGTAGTGAAGTCGGTGGCCAACAAATCGCTCATTAAAGTATTTATTATACAAAGCATCGATAGAAAAATGGATTTTGAGGATATTGCTGAGGCAAAAAGTTTAGAAATGAGCGATTTGCTAAACGAAATTGAGGCAATAGTCAACTCGGGAACCAAACTCAACATCGATTATTACATCGATAAGGTAATTGACGAGGATAAGCGCGATGAAATATTCGAGTATTTTAAAAATGAAGCCGAAACCGAATCGATTCAGGACGCACTAAAATACCTTGGCGAAGACGATTTTTCTGAAGAGGAAATAAGGCTCGTTCGAATTAAATTCATTTCTGAACTTGGCAACTAGATTGGTTGCCGATATTATTACTTAGATCCATAAATAGCACCATGGAGGAGGTTTTAAGGGTTGTGAACCTTTCAAAATCGTACGGAAGGTTCAGCGCAATTTCCAATGTTAGTTTTAGTGTATTAAGGGGAGAGGTTCTAGGCTTACTGGGGCCTAATGGCAGCGGGAAAACCACTACGCTATCCGTTGTTTTAGGGGCTAAATTTCCCGATAGTGGTAACTATGAGTGGTTCGGGGGGATTAAGGCTCATGGTGCGAATAGGCGCATTGGCACACTTCTCGAAATGCCATATTTTTATCCCTCGCTTTCTCTTTACAATAACCTTCGATTAATTGCTGCTATTAGGGGAGTTAGCGAAAACGAGGTTCTCCCAGCATTAGGTCAGGTTGGGCTGGCCGAGAGGCAGGCCAGCCCTTACTATACACTTTCGCTTGGTATGAAACAGCGACTGTCACTTGCAAGCGCATTGATGGGAAACCCCGAAGTACTCATACTAGACGAACCTACTAATGGGCTCGACCCGGAAGGAATAGCCGAGGTTCGCCAAATCATCCGTCACCAAGCACTAACTGGAAAAACAATTATACTAGCAAGCCATATACTCGATGAGGTTGAAAAGGTGTGCACAAGTGTAGTTATTTTAAAGGAGGGACATGTTGCGTGGTATGGAAATGTTGACGATTTGGCCAGTGAAAAGCAACTTGTATCCATTGGTGCCGACGACATGCGGCTTCTTGCCGAACTGGTTGAGAAAAATCCCCATATTCATTATGAGGGTTTATCGAAGGGATACTTAACTGTATCGCTGTCCAGCAATTTTTCACCTTCCGATGCCAATGCATGGTTCCAGCAGAATGGAGTGTCGCTCAGCCATCTCGAAGTGCAAAAGAGGAGCCTCGAAAGTCACTTTTTAAGCATTGTTAAGTACCAGAATGATTAATAATCATGCGTAAACTTCTAAAAATAGAATGTATTAAACTTTTTGGGTCGCCAACTGTAAAAGCCATTTTAGCAATTCATGCTCTACTTTTCATGTTGATTTTGCTGGTTGGTAGTGGAATTTCCATTAATGTTCAGGGGGTGCAAATCGACAAACTTTTTGAATTTCCTATGGTTTGGCAAACATTTGCATGGATTGCCAGCTGGTTCAATTTGCTACTTGGAGTGCTGGTTATTGTTGTTGTTACAACCGATCATCAGCTAAGAACCTATAGGAAGCACCTCATTGATGGGCTTTCCAGAAAGCAATTAGTAGGCTCAAAAGTATTAGTTATTATTTCCCTGTCGGTTTATACAACCCTTATGGTTCTTGTTGCAGGATTGATTTTTGGGCTTTCAAAAACAGCAAGCATAACTTTTGAAAATGTTATTCAGGGGCTACAATATTTACCTATTCTTTTTATTCAGAGTCTCTCATATATGGTTTTCGCCATGTTTCTGGCATTTTTGCTTAAGACCCCAGCAATAGCCATTGTTAGTTTTATCCTACTTTTCTTCCCCATCGAACCAATTATGGCAGCTATTCTGCCATCGCCTATTGACGAGTACCTTCCGTTTGCCGTCATGTCGGATTTGATCCCTTCGCCCGATTTTATGGGAGCAGCCACAATGGGTGCTTTCAGCCAAATTCACAACATCCCCGAGGATGCTAGCATATCCTTAATCAAAACTATCCAATCGCTTGCTTATTCATTAGTTTTTCTTCTGGTTTCGCAATTTGTTGTGAGCAAAAGAAACTTTTAGCATCTAAAAATACTTTAGCTTAAAGCATTTTTAACAGAAGTGTATTGACTTTAACGTTGGCTTTTGCTATTTTTACCTACTCGATAACCATAAAAAACACGCTATATGAAGAAAATTTACGTTTTGTCGGCGCTCACTATTGCAACCTTTGCAATGCAGGCTCAAACCGTATTAAATTACCAAACCCACGGGTTGGTTAACGATACACGCAACGAAATGTTTATAACCAAGTACGTTGAACCCGGGTTGGAAGGGAACAATGTTATTTGGGATTTTTCATCGTTGGAGTTGACAAACAGCTTTGTTGGCGTGCTCGATAACCCTGCCTTGTCGAAAGGCGCTACAACCTTCACAAATTCAAATGTTGCACTCGAAGAATTTGGTAATTTTTTCTATTTCAATGCTAATGACCAGCGTATAGAGCAGCATGGATTCATGTCGGGCAATGGGAATATTTCCATAGTTTACAATGTGCCCTTTGTTAAAATGCGTTACCCATTTGCATTCGGAAGCACCTACAGTGGCCCCTTTGGTGGGTATTACTTGCACAACGGGAATAGAATAGGCGATATTGAAGGAACTTATACTGTTACCGGCGACGGTATGGGAAAATTGTTGCTGCCAGGAAATGTTTCTTACAACAAGGCTCTACGTGTAAAAGAGGTAAAGACGTTCACTCAAAGTATGAATGGAACCAATTATCAATTCGAGGATGTTACCTATCGTTGGTACGTTGAGGGGCACAGGTACCCTTTGCTTGTGCTTATAAAAAGTACAACACAATACACCAATGGTAAAAACCACTCATCGACTCGTGCTGCATATAACCCAGTAATTCTGCAGAATAATCCATTGGTAACAAACAACCTTGCAAATGTTTCAAGCATCTCGGCGTATCCTAACCCCTACACCGACCATGTAAACATTTGCGTTGTACTAAGCAAATCCTCCAGAGTGAAACTTTCAGTTTTCGATATAAATGGACGCCTTGTGAAGGAGCTTGCAAGCGGAGTAGAACCAATGGGAGAGCGTAACTATCGTTTTTCGGCAAAAGAGATGGGTCTTGCAGCAGGAACCTATATGGTGAAACTCAATATTGATGGAAAGGAGAGCGTTCAGAAGATAGTTGAACTTTAATAAATATCCAAGAGAACTTGATGAAGGGGCTGAAAAGCCCCTTTATTATTGCTTCATAACACGAAAACGTAAAACGGTTCTGAGTTTCTCATGCGAAGTTCATCGAGCGTCGCTCAGGTATATTTCTTTATGGTTTTTACCTATTCGGGAATAGCCCATTTTTGCAATAAAGGTTCCCTTGCTGTCGAAGCTTGCCTTCTCGCTATCGAAACTCCCTTTATAAAGCATTTGAACGCACTCCCCCTCTTCGAACGAACCAAATTTGATGCTGTTGAGTATTTGATTAGGGTTGATTCGTTTTTTCAATCATTTTTCCAACCAGTTCCTGTCTAATAAAATCGGGTTGCCTTATCATTAATTTGTAAACAAAATCGATTTTATTTATTAGCCCAGAAAAATTCTTTTTGGCTGTTACACTCAAGTCCCATTCTCCCTCAAGAGGATACACAATTGGCAGCAGAGTTCGAAATGGGATTCTTTTTATAGCTCCTTTTAATTGAATAAGAGAGCGTAAAGAGTGTAACCACGAACTCCCGAAAGTGATTGGTGTTGGGATTTCCCTGGCCGTTTATGTATGAATGGTCGTATTCAGGCACCCAAACCAATTCGGGCTTTGCTTTTGGGATGTAAAAGTTCTTATCGGTTTTCTTCCAATCGTGTTTCATGCTTCAGGGTTAATTTACGGGAATATAAATCTCGGTTAGGTCCAGTGGCTTCTCTTCATCGGGAGAGTTCAGGTAAAATTCCATGCAATTGGCGTCTCTTGGTACAATTCTGTTCTCTTCTATCCATTTTCCATAAATATAATCGTATGCATGAATTAGCCTTGAGTGAGGTCCTTTAGCTAAAAAAACAGCAAACTTCCCACCAGGAATCTCTTTATAGGCAATATTGCCCTGCTCTTTTATTGGGTTGGCTACCGTTAAGCATGCTTCGTAACGGCATTTGTCGGCTTCAGTAATTTTGGAATCGTCGTAGCTAATTTCAATAAATTGTTTAGCATGGCTAAAGAGCCCGTTGGGTCCAGCAGATGAACATACCTTATCCCAAGCCTCTTTAGCACTTTTATTGTATGGTCCCCGTGAAGGGGCATAAACAACCTTAATGTTGGGTAGGTTTTTGTAAGTGGGCTGCATCGAAATTCCATTCATAATCGCTTTTTTAAGTTTAATGTGGTTAAATGGCAAGTCGAGGTAGGTACTTTCCCTGAAGAAAGAAGGAGTATAACCAAACCATTTTCTGAATGCCTTTTTGAATGAATTAGGGTTTTCATAACCTACCCTAAGGGCTATTACAGCTATTGGCAAGTCGGTTAGACGGATTAAGTTCACAGCGGCGCCAAGCCGTGCCCGTAATATGTATATGCCAATGGGTTCGCCAAGGTAAGCTCTCATAACCCGATGGAAATGATAATTTGAGTAACACGATATGCCTGCAAGGCAATCGAGATCGAGATTTTAACCCAAGTGATTGTGAATGTATTGTTTTACTCGGCCAATCCTTTCTTTGTAATCCTTAATGGAATTATCTCTATTCATTGTACAACAGGATTTTGGTGCAAAGCTAGAGTAAAGGTAAATGAATAACTTTTCCAATTTAGCTATTTTGCGAGTAACTTTACAACGGTCTAATCGTCATAATACAAGCTAATTTTTATGAATAGGTATTTAATCAGTGCCCTCATAGGGCTTTTCTTTATAAAGTGCACTTTTGGTCAAGATGCAGCAGTAGTGAAAATATCCAAGTCGCGAATCGCTCGCGATGTTTTTGTATTGGCATCCGATAGTCTTGAAGGCAGAAGGTTTGGGCAGCCTGGGCACCAGAAAGCTATAAACTACATTTCTAAAGAATTCCAGCATGCAGGGCTAAAGAGTTTGAATAATGCGGACGGTTTCGTTCAGCAAATACCCGTTAAAAGCGTAGTTACGGGCACCACCATACTCTCGGCCCAAAACAACAAATATTTAAATAAGGAAAGCATATCATTCGCATCAATTCAATCAGTATCAGATAGTTTGTCGCTTCCGATAAAGTTTATAGGTTGGCGCGAAAGTTTTCCGCAAAGCGTGGGCAAAGATACAGCATTGCACATTTTTGCGCGGAGCGCTCAGGATGGAGTCCGGCGAATCGAAAACCTTTCGAAAACAACTGGAGGTCAATTCTATGTTGTTACCCTTGGGAAACGTGAGGGATTGAATAGGGAGATGGTAAAACTCGAAGCAAAAGCGGCTAACGAAAATTACCCTTCGGGAGTATTTAATATGGGAACTAGTAATAAGAAGTGGTTAAGAGATTACCTGCCACAATCCAATCCTTCGCTGAAGGTGCTTCTTACAATGCAGTCGCAGTTACGTTCAATTTATGGTAACGATTTGGGCGAGTACCTGGAGGAAGTGGTGCAAAATGGGAAGATGGACAAGGAGTTCACATTCACGCCCATGGTTAAAGTTGACCTAAATATTTCTTATCGTGGGGTCGATTCTATTAGCTTTGATAAGAATGTGTATGCTTACCTAGAAGGTACCGATTTGAAAGATGAGTATATTCTTCTCTGTGCACACTACGACCATCTTGGGAAAGATGAGGGATCAATATACTATGGGGCCGACGATAATGCTTCGGGGGTAGCCGTAATTCTCGAGTTGGCAAGGTCGCTTGCCGAAGCCAAGCAGAATGGACTTGAGTTGCGCAGATCTGTAGTTTTTCTTGCTTTTGGTGCCGAAGAAACGGGTTTGAATGGTTCTCACTACTACGTTAACAATCCTCTTTTCCCCTTACAAAAAACTGTAATGCTTCTTAACTTCGATATGGTTGGAAGGCCAAATTGGTCTTTAATTCCAAATAACCATGTTTATGTTTTGCCATTCAAAAAAAGAGGGCTCCCTTTCAAACGCGGCTTAAATGAAATTGGAAACCAATTGCAAGGGTTCGAATTTCGATGGGATGCCGACTTTAAGGATAGGATAATGTACCGGTTCGGCTCAGATCATCATCCCTTTGTAAAAAAGGGAATTCCTTCTGTTGCATTTACAACCCGCAGCCATGCCGATTACCATAAAACAACCGATACCCCTGATAAGATTGATTACAACAATATTGAAAAACTGGTAAAGGCAATGGTCGCTTTTGTTATCGACGCGGCAAATAATCCTAAAAGTTATCCTCTGAAAAAACGATAAAAAAGAAAAAACCAGCGAAAGCTGGTTTTTTTGTGCGGATAAAGGGACTCGAACCCCCACGCCTTTCGGCACCAGATCCTAAGTCTGGCGCGGCTACCAATTACGCCATATCCGCAATTTGGAAGTGCAAATTTAATACTTTTTTTTAATTTATATAATCTCATGTTTTTTTTGTCTTTTTTTATGTGGGCTAAAAAAAGTTGTAAATTGCTTCGTATCGAAAAGGAAGTGTAATGCGTTTTCGTTCAATTATCTTTATAATTATCACGACAATTTTTAGCTTTTATGCTTGCTATAAATTCGATTCTGTGTCCGATGAGGTTAGTTTAACCCCCGGATTGGCATTACCCATTGCAAGGGTAAACCAAAACATTGAAAGTTCACTAGTTCTTTGGGGAAATCCTGAAATAAACCTGCTTGAGGAGGTGCCAGAATGGGCAAAATACAAACGAGTTAATTTAATCGACACCATTCAGTTTGCCCTTGCTGATATTTACGCCCAATCTGAAAATGTTAGGTACTTAAACTTTTTACTGTCAACCCAAAACGATTTTCCTTCAAGTGCTGAGGCACAACTGCTCTTTTTAAACGAATCTGACATTGCAATTGATTCCCTGTTTCTCACAAATGCTTTTGTTGTTAGTGGTTCAACAGTTTCTTCGCATGGAGTCGTTTTACAAAAAGGAGCTGCTCAGGCAACCATGGCATTTAACGGAGAGAGAATTGAGATTTTACGACAGGTTACTAAACTGGTAATTCGCTGCAGTGCAAGTAATGAGGGTATTCCACCCGATTTTTTTCAGTACTACTTGAATTACTATTTAAATATTAATGTTGGAGTTCGAATTGGGCTTACCTTACAAATTGATTAAATTAATAGTGTACAAGCAATTAGTTATTCATTTTTTTATCATTTGCTTATTACCAAGCACATTAAAATCCCAGCAGAGCCGGACCCTGTTTTTCATGCAAGACGTTCCGCAAGCAGTTTATATTAATCCTGCCATACAGCCTGCATGTAACTATTTCATTGGCATTCCGGCACTTTCGTCGGTTTACCTTAATGCCGCCTCAACCGGTTTCAACTACAACAACTTAGTTGCCTTCAACGCTCAATCCTTTGTAAATGGGTTGCACAGTGTCGATTTTGTTTCTGGCGAAGTGCACTTAAACCTAATCTCTTTAGGATACAAGCACAACGACCTCTACTTTCTGTTTAATGTTGCTGAAAGGGTCGACGCTAGATTGTTTTACCCAGAAAGATTACTCGATTTGGCAGTTAACGGTAACGAAGGGCTGATAGGAACCCCACTTACTACAAACTCGCTGGGTGTTAATGCTACCCATATGCGCGAGTATTCATTCACCGTTTCGCAAAGGGTGAGTTCGGAGTACGCTTGGGGAGCCAGAGGAAAGTTGCTGTTTGGAAAAGCCAATGTGACAACGAGACCCAGACCACTCCATTTCTCTACAAGTCCTATCGATTATAATCTTTACGCAGAGTGGGGGCTTCAAGTGAATTCTTCTGTTCCGCTCGAGATTGATAAACTTGCCAATGGAAATGTTCAAAATGTTGCATTAGGCCAGATTGATGCGGTTAATTACCTCCTGAATTCGAGAAATATGGGTTTCGCTGCCGACTTTGGTTTTATTTATGCAGCCGAAAACATAACCTGGTCGGCATCATTACTCGATGTGGGAGCCATTTACTGGGCATCTGATGCGAGGCGCTTTAACAATTATGGCTCATTTCAATTTTCGGGACTAGCCCCTGGCGATATTCTGATTGCGGATGCTTTTTTGCAAACAATGGAAGACTCCCTGTCCAATCAATTAAAAGTTAGCGAGGCCCCTGGTAGCTACATGTCTATTTTGCCAGTTAAGTTGAATGTTGGAGCAACATACGGTTTTTTGCCAAAGTTTAATTTGGGGCTGCTGTTTCGTACGGAGTTTTTTCCTAGGCGACCCGTGCCATCACTAACCTTGTCGATTAACACCCAGAATACAAAGTGGGTTTATTCTAGCTTAACTTATTCAGTAATGAATGGTTCGTTTCAAAATGTTGGAATTGGCCTGGGCCTGAGATTGCAGTCGGTTGGCATTCATATTCTGTCCGATAATATTTTGGCATTTGCCTGGCCACAGAAAGCGCATACAGCCAATTTTCGATTCGGTGTAGATGTGCTATTCGGTTGCAAAAACCGTCGTGACCGACTTCCCTACACAGGACCAGGATGCATGGGTGTTTCAAAATAGAAGGTTCCTTCAGCACCTTAATCTTTACACTATAATTGTTAAATTTGTTCTTTAATAGTAGGTTCGAAAAAAATACTGAAAAACTGCGGATATGAGCCCAAAGCAAAAAACCAAGAGCGCCTTCAGCTATATTAGAATTGAGAAGTTTATCTCGCACGAAATTTGGAGCGTAAGGCTCGATGAGTTTCCTCCACACAAATCGGTTCTCTATAGAATATTACGCATTATTGTTTTAGCAGTAAGGGGCATAACCGAAGACAAGGTCATGCTTAGGGCCTCAGCCCTAACGTACTACACGCTTATGTCCATAGTGCCCGTTTTGGCAATGGGTTTCGGTATTGCCAAAGGTTTTGGTATGGAAAAGTATCTGGAACAGCAAATTATAGCTCAGTTTCAGGGGCAAGAGCAGATTATGACCCATCTCATCAATTTTTCAAATTCACTTCTACAGCGTACTGGGGGCGGGTTGATAGCTGGTATTGGAGTTGCAGTTCTTTTTTGGTCGGTACTCAAGGTTTTTAATCATATTGAAAATGCCTTTAATGGCATTTGGCAAATTGCTAAAGGGAGAACCTTTAGTCGAAAGTTTAGCGATTACCTCTCGATGATGCTCATTGCACCAATCCTCATGATTTTATCGAGCAGCATGAATGTTTATATATCTACTCAAATAACGAATCTGTCCGAAAAAAGTGAGCTGGTAAGCGCCGTGAGTCCCTACTTGTCATTCATGCTTAAGTTCTTGCTTTACCTTATAACCTCAGTGCTGTTTACCATACTGTATTTGGTTATGCCTAACACCAAGGTAAATCCCAAATCGGCAATTATTGCCGGAGTAATTGCAGGAACCATTTTCAGCATTACGCAATGGGTGTATATCGATTTGCAAATTGGGGTTTCTAATTACAACGCCATATACGGAAGTTTTGCTGCCTTGCCCTTATTTCTGTTCTGGTTACAAACAAGCTGGCTTATACTGCTTTTTGGCGCCGAAATATCATTTGCTCATCAGAACGAGAAACTTTACGAGTTCGAATCCGAAACAAAGAACATGAGCCAGCACTCTCGAAAGATGCTGTCGTTGCTAATACTGAATAGAATCATAAAACGATTTGTTGAAGGAGAAACAGCCATGACAGCACAGGAAATCGCATCAGATTTGCGCCTTCCAATTCGCTTGGTTCGGAGTTTGCTAACCAACTTGGTAGCTTGCCGTATAGTTTCCGAAACCATTACCAATATTCCTAAAACCCATGCTTTTCAGCCAGCCCAGTATGTTGATAAGTTCACAGTTTGGTCAGTTATTAACGCCCTCGACATGCAGGGCACTTCAATTGGTCCCGAAACCCCCGAGATGGAAAAAATACTGAGCATCCATGGGTCGTTCATAGCAAAAGTGAAAAATTTACCTGAAAATATTTTAGTAAAGGAAATATAATCCCTATCAGGTTTCTAGCGTTCGTTGTTTTTTTATTTTACTGGAAATGTTTTCAGTAAATAAAAAAGTTATACCTTTGCGGGGCTTAAAAAAGTAGGTTTAACCATTAAAAAAGCGTAAAAGTATGCCTGTTAAATTAAGACTTAGCCGCCAAGGTAGAAAGAAAGCTCCCTTCTATCACATTGTGGTGGCAGATAGCAGGGCGCCACGGGATGGCAGATACATTGATCGGATTGGTTCGTACAACCCGATTACCAATCCTGCTACTATTGAAATCAATTTCGATAGTGCACTGGACTGGCTGCAAAAAGGCGCTCAACCTACCGATACCGTTAGGGCTATCCTATCGTACAAGGGTGTAATGATGAAGAAACACCTTCTAGATGGTGTTAGAAAAGGCGCCCTAACCCAAGAGCAAGCCGAAGAGAAGTTTCAAACTTGGCTCAAAGAAAAGGAGGCTAAAATTCAGGCCAAGGTGGACCAAATTACCAAAGGCAAACGCGATGAGCATACTCAGCGCATTAAAGCCGAAGCTAAGGTTCGCGAGGCAAAAGCCGAAAAGGTTGCTAAAAAGCAAGCTGCTGCCGCTGCTAAAACAGCTGAAGCACCCTCCGAAGGAGATTCAGGGGAAGAACCAGCTGCCGAGCAATAGGCTGCGGGCAAATGAGCCGCACTCAAATAGTTGAGATTGGCACCATTAAGCGTGTTCATGGAGTAGCTGGAGAATTTCAAATTGTCCTAACTCCAAATACGCAACCCACCGAATTGAATAAATTGGAATCGGTATTCATCCTAATAGATGCGATACCGGTTCCTTTTTTTATTGAAAATATTCGAGGCAATAGCCCCGATATAGTTATTGTAAAGTTCGATACTATTAACTCCGCAAACGAAGCTGCAGAGTTTGTTGGTTTAAAAGTAATGGCGAACCTTAAGCGCAAAAAAGAAAGTCTGGAGGTATACCCCGAAGACCTAGTAGGCTTTCAATTAATCGACCAAATGGGTTCGTTAATAGGGGCGATTGTTGCCTTCGAAGAATACTCTGCCAATGCAGTATTTTTTGTAAGGGATTTGAAGGGAAACGAAGTTATAATTCCTGCATCCGAAGATATTATTCTTGAGGTTAATTTGGAAGCAAGAACCATTACAGTTCAACTTCCCGAAGGGCTTCTCGATATTTATTCCTGAAAGTTAATATCTCTCTCAAATTTCACTATTCGATCACGCCATCGTTTGGGAATCTCAATTGGTTGGCTTAACCTTCCATTGTAGGCAACCATTGTGGCTTTGCTAACCGCAGCTACGCTTTGTGTGGTTTCGTTATGTAATTCCTGAAGCATGGAAATGCTTTTATTTCCAATCCGGAAAATCTTGGTTTTTACTCTAACCCGATCAAAAAGGGTAATTTGCGATTTGAAATCGATATGAATGCTTGCCAAAATTAGCCCCTCTTCAAGCCAGTTCATTCGTTCTTTCAGTACCCCCTCGAAATACGACATTCGACCCAGATCGAAAAATTGAGGGTACGCGGAGTTAGTTACATGCCCTAGCAAGTCAATGTCGTTAAATCGAATCTGTATTTTATAGTTGTGATAAAAAGAATATTCCATGGTGAATGCTCAATTGGTTGAGTTTGCAATATTAGGAAATGTTTTTGTTAGCCATGCAGCAATGTGCAACCCATTTTCGTCATTTGGTTTAAATTGAACAATAAACATAATAACCATGAAAACATTCTTGAAAAATTCGCTCATTTACGCATCCCTATCATTCTCCTTAATTTTGGTTGCATGCGTTGGAAACGGAAAAGTAATTGAAGAGAGAAAGGAAGTAAAAGATTTTACCTCGGTTGAATTGGCAGTTCCTGGCAATCTATTTCTCACTCAGGGAAACGAATACTCTTTTCTAATTAAAGCCGATGAGGATCTTCTAAAGAGAATAGAAGTTGAGGTAGAAGGTGGAAGGCTTAAGATTAGAACTCCAAGGGGGATGAACTTCCCATTCAGAAACGAAAAGGTTGAGGTGCATATTACCATGCCCAGCATTGAGGGATTGGCTATCGCGGGTTCTGGCAATATTGAAGCTGTAACTCCAATAAATGCGGAGGGTCTCAAAACATCAATCTCCGGAAGTGGTAATATTAAAATTACAAATCTAGTTGTCGCATCGCTATCAACTTCAATTGCTGGTTCGGGCGATATAATACTAGCTGGTAAAGGAAATGCCACCGAAGTTTCAATTAATATTGCCGGCTCGGGCGATGTGTTGGTTCATGGAATAGAGTTCGAGAATGCAGGTATAAGCATTGCGGGTTCGGGGAATGCATCGGTTGAGGCGAAAGAAAATCTTAAAGCAAGGGTAGCCGGAAGCGGCGATATACTATATAAGGGCAACCCCTTGGTTGACGCCAAGGTTAGTGGTTCAGGAAAGATAAAGAGCCAAAAGTAGAATTTGTATTCTGCCCTCCATAAAAAAATCCCCGAATAAATTTTCGGGGATTTTTTTATGGCTGCTAGTACCTATAGTGCTCTGGTTTGTAAGGGCCTTCGACGGGAACACCAATGTATTGGGCCTGTTTTGGGGTTAAAAGAGTTAGTTTGACTCCCAATTGCTCTAAATGCAGACGAGCCACTTCCTCGTCGAGGTGCTTAGGCAAACGGTAAACGCCCACATCGAATTTCTTTTGCCAAAGTTCTAGCTGGGCTAAAGTTTGATTTGTAAAACTGTTGCTCATTACAAAACTGGGATGGCCGGTTGCACAACCCAGATTTACAAGTCTGCCTTCGGCAAGAATAAATATGGAACGCCCGTCGGGGAAAAAATATTGATCGACCTGAGGCTTAACGGTTTCTTTTCGAACTCCCTTGGCAGTATTGAGTTTGTCTACCTGAATTTCATTATCGAAATGACCAATGTTGCAAACAATAGCCTGATCCTTCATTTGGAGCATATGTTCAAGGGTAATCACATCGCAATTACCTGTTGTAGTAACGTAAATATTCCCCTCGTTTAGGGCCTCTTCAATGGTTTTAATTTCAAAGCCTTCCATGGCTGCTTGTAAAGCGCATATGGGGTCAATTTCGGTAACAATAACGCGGGCACCATAAGCGCGCATGCTTTTTGCGCATCCTTTACCCACATCGCCGTAACCACAAACTACTACCACTTTCCCGGCAATCATTACATCGGTAGCTCGCTTAATGCCATCGGCAAGCGACTCACGGCAACCATAAAGGTTGTCGAATTTGCTTTTGGTAACCGAGTCGTTTACATTTATTGCGGGCACTAGCAGTTCCCCTTTCTCCATCATTTGGTACAACCGATGAACTCCGGTAGTAGTTTCTTCCGAAACGCCCTTCCATTCACTAACTAAACGATGCCATTTTTGGTTATCGTGGGCCAGAACCGATTTCAGAAGGTTGAGTATAACCTGTTCTTCGTGATTTTCTGCCTTCTTGTTGAGGGCGCTGGCATCCTTTTCGGCTTTGTAGCCTAAATGTATTAAAAGGGTTGCATCGCCACCATCGTCGACAATGAGGTTTGGACCCATACCATTTGGAAATGTTAGAGCCTGTGCAGTACACCACCAGTACTCCTCAAGGGTTTCCCCTTTCCATGCAAAAACAGGTATCCCTGCTGCTGCTATAGCCGCAGCAGCATGGTCCTGCGTTGAGAAAATGTTACAACTGGCCCAGCGAACATCGGCACCAAGTTCTACTAATGTTTCGATTAGAACGGCGGTTTGTATTGTCATGTGGAGCGACCCGGTAATACGTGCCCCTTTAAGAGGCTTTTGGGTAGAGTATTTTTTTCTGACCGACACGAGGCCCGGCATTTCCTTCTCGGCAATGCTTATTTCTTTTCTTCCCCATTCGGCTAGGCTCATGTCCTTAACCTTGTATGGGATTGCTTCAATTGCTGTAGCGTTCATATGGTATATTTGTGATAAATACGGAATTGATTTAACGTGTAACTAGGGAATAAGTTCGGCAAAATTACAATAAATTAATCAGTCGGTAAAACCCAGAATGCTTAGGGTGGTATTCTTGTCGTGTTCTAGCTGTTTTCTTAGTTCATCAATACCTGAAAATTTCATCTCATTGCGAATTCTTTCCTGAAAAAGAACGGTTATGCTTTGGTTATAAATATTTTGATCGAATCCAATGATGTGAGCCTCAATAGTTTCGCAAAGCCCATCGCCAAGTGTTGGTTTTACCCCAATGTTTAGCATAGCAGGGTATGGCTTGTTCTGGTATACAACCCAAACGGCGTAAACACCTCGTGCAGGAATTAACTTTTCAGGATTGATTGGCAGGATGTTAGCAGTTGGAAAACCAATGGACCGGCCCAACTGTTGTCCGCCCTCAATAGTTCCAGTTAACCTGTATGGGTACCCTAACATTCGGTTGGCAAGCGCTAAATTGCCTACCTCAATGGCATTCCGGATTTTAGTTGAACTAATAGCCATTCCGTCGACCTTTACAGGGGGTAACTTTTCGGTGCTGAAATGTTTTTCTTTTGCATATTTTTCAAGCATCAAGTAGTTGCCCTCTCCCCCGTGCCCAAATGAATGGTTATGACCAACCACAATATGGCTTATTCGAAGTTTTGATATTAAATAGGTATCTACAAAATCCTTTGCAGAGATGTTTGCAAAGTTCCAGTTGAAATCAATAGTAAGAACCCCCTCAATACCTTCCTCCTTAAAAAAACTATATTTTTCTTCGAGCGATGTAAGAAGTTTAAATTTGTGAGTACTTCCATTTGAAAACAAACGTGGGTGAGGCCAGAAGGTTATTATCAAACTGGACATCCCTTTTTGCTTAGCAAGAGAAACAACTCTTCCAACTAATTCACGGTGGCCCAGATGAAATCCATCGAAAAGGCCTATAGTTATTACTGCGCCAGCAGTTCGAATTTCATCGATGTTCTTTGCAATGATCATTCTTATTATTTTACGCCGACTAAAATAGCAAAAAATGTTAATGTCAACTTCAATAATATTAGCAATCCCAAATTATGTTAATTTGTCTTTTTAACTCATTTTCAATCGATCTGTTTCCTATATTTGATGTTCCAATGCTTTAACAGACACTTTCCATGAATAAGTTACGTTCGGCAATTATATTAATAAAATTAACCCGCGAAAGTTTGTCGTTTGCCTATCAGGCAATTGTGGTTAATAAAATGCGCACGTTCTTATCGCTCTTTGGTATTACAATAGGAATTTTTGCCATAATATCAGTTTTTACCATTGTAGATTCGTTGGAAAAGAATGTTCGCGATAGCATTCAATCGCTTGGAGATAATGTGGTGTATGTACAGAAATGGCCATGGATAATGGATGGAGAATATACCTGGTGGAAGTTTATGAATAGGCCCCAGCCATCTTTCGAAGATTTAAATGCCATAAGGTCTAAAAGTTTGCTAACACAGAGCTCCGTTATTTGCTTGCAAGTTAATCAGCTTATTAAGTACCAAAACAGCTCGTCTCCAAATACCGGTGTAATGGCCGTTTCCAACGATTATGAGGAGGTTCGATCCTTTGAAATTGCTCAGGGGCGATACTTTTCACCTTTCGAAATGCAATCGGGACGACCTGTGGCCATTGTAGGTGCTACTATTGCCTCAGAACTTTTTCAGGAAACCGACCCCGTTGGGAAAACCTTAAAGATTGGTGGCAGAAAGGTTGAAGTTATTGGCGTTTTCTTAAAGGAAGGGAAGTCGGCAATTGGCGATAACAGCATGGACGATATAGTTCTTGTGCCCATTAATTATGCAAAAGGATTTGTCGATTTGCGTAGGGTGGGCCTTTGGATTATGGTTAAAGCAAAGGATGGTGTTACAACCGACGACCTGAGCGATGAACTAAGAGGTATTCTTAGAACTCAACGTAAGCTGAAACCGGTTCAGGAAGACAACTTTGCCCTGAATAAAATAAGTATGCTTAGGCAGGGAGTCGACAATATCTTTAAAATGATTGATCTGGCTGGATGGATAATCGGCGGTTTCTCCATTATTGTTGGTGGTTTTGGTATTGCCAACATCATGTTTGTTTCGGTAAAGGAACGAACCAGTATGATTGGTATTCAAAAGGCCTTGGGAGCTAAGAACTACTTTATTCTATTCCAGTTTCTATATGAGTCAGTTCTCCTATCAATTTTAGGTGGGGTTATAGGGCTACTTTTAGTCTTTGGTATTACAACCCTAATCAGTAACACTTCTGACTTTAGCATAGTACTCACTGCAGCAAATATTGTAAGGGGGCTTGCCATTTCGGCAGTAATTGGAATTGTATCGGGGTTTGCTCCTGCATGGACTGCATCGCGACTTAGCCCCGTTGAGGCGATTAATACAAAGGCCTAATTCAAAACTACGCTTTTTTATTGGCCAATGCGGTCTCTATAGTGTTTGTAAGGGCCACAAAATCATTAACCGAAAGTTGCTCGGCACGTTTTTCGAGCAAATCCGACTGAATGATTATTTCTGGGAACGCGCTTCGGATAGAATTTCTTAGGGTCTTTCGCCTCTGGTTAAATCCCCCCTTAACCACCCTGAAAAATAGTTCCTCGTTGCAATTCAACCTTTCGGTGCCATTTCGGGTTAGCCTTATTACAGCCGATTTAACCTTGGGAGGGGGTGAAAATGAACCTTCGTGTACGGTGAAAAGGTACTGAATATTGTAAAATACTTGCAATAAAACACTGAGTATGCCATAGGTTCTAGAGCCAGGAGGCTCGCATATGCGCTGTGCTACTTCACGTTGTACCATTCCAACCACCTCATCGACCCGATTTCGGTTTTCGAGAACCCTGAAAAAGATTTGTGAAGAGATATTGTAAGGGAAATTGCCAATAATAGCAATGTTTCCGGAAGGAATTTGATCAAAGTCAAACTTTAAAAAATCGTAGTGAATTAACCTGTTGCCTAAAGAGGGAATGTGAACCTTAAGGTACTCTATCGATTCGCTATCAACTTCTAGGGCTCGCAGCCTTTCCCCAAATCGATGCTCCAGGGAGCTAGTTAAAATTCCCATGCCAGGTCCAACCTCCAATACCCACTGGCTGTTGTTTGCAACAAGTCCTTCCACAATTTTCTGAGCAATACCCTTTTCATTCAAAAAGTGTTGCCCCAGATGCTTTTTAGCTTGAACTCTATTGTTCATGACGATTTAAAAACGGATACGTAGTTGAGCTCTCAGGTCGCTTCGAGTAGGCCCTTGGATTTCATCGAGACCAGACCCGATTACTGTTACGTTTGCTAAGTAACTTTGTGCGTACCTTACCCAAATATCAATACTGCGATTAATAGAGTATTTTCCAATAATATAGAATCGGGTTCCCTGTGAGTAGTAAGCTGGTATTGAGAAGGAGTAAAGCACATCGTTCTCATAAGCGTATATGCGCGAATTCCATCCATCGGTATCGTAAATGGCAAATCGAGCGGTAAGGGTCAACGGAATTTTTACTGGGCCATACGACACATCCTGATAAATAAGAAGGCCCTGTTCGGGACTCTCCTCTTCGGCCTCGTACCACGAAAATTCAATACGGCTTTTCAACTCAATTGTTCGGGTTGGGCTGTATGCCCAATGAAGACGAAGACTTTGGTTACTGTAGGGGAGTACCCACCGTATTTGCGATGAGTCGATCGTGGTATTCTTTTCTTTTTGTTTGTAACGGTAACGTAGGTTGAAGGAAACGCTCGAACGGGGTGAATAGGTTGCTTGTAGTAAATACTCCGAGCCCCTTGATGGTGAACTTACATTGTACCGAAACCAGGTTGAGGAAAAGAAGTCGGCGTAGCCACTTATTTCCCAATGTTTTATGGGTTTAAAACTGAAAGCTGAAAGCAGCCCCTTTTCATTGGCATTGCCAGTGCCTTCGGACAGGGCCGCAGTATAGTAGGAACTATAATCCTTACCATAACTCCGACCGAGTATAGCCATGTTGAACAACGGATGAAGCCGAAAAGTTCCTCCGGCAATGAGAGCCGAGCCGTAATTAAGTGTATGTGCAGCTTCGCCATAGAGCATATGATTTCCCAGAGCGTAACTGGCATCGATACCAACGTTAATCCGGTTGTTTAGTTCGGGCTCAAAAGATTTGTAAAGTTGGGGAGAACCACTGTAAGTGCCTTCGAGGTTGACAAGTGAGCCGGTTGCACCAATTCTTAAATTTTTCAGGGAAGTATTTATGTTCCCACCAATAACCATTTCGCCTAGGGTCTTTTTGTTTTTTATTTCGGTAGGGGTTCTGTGCAAGCCGCTAGTTGGTCGCGATGTGAAAGCAATTTCACCATCGATAAGCGAGTCCGAAATATTGGCGTCGATGTGTTTGTACGAACCGAAGGCGGAAATATAAAATTTACCAAATCTAAGAGTAGTTCCAGCGCCACGAAGAAACTGATTCTCGTTGGTTGAACTGTAACGGTAAAGACCGCGTCCGCGCTTACGGTAACCCATAACATCCGACGATTTTCCGAACGTGGTACTGCTCCAAAGAGTGAGTCCCTGTCCAAAATCGGCATTGAAATCGCCAACTACCAGCGATTTCATTCGTCCCACATCGGTAAGTTGGGCATGAAACGAATAATGATCGAACCCGTTAGGGTTCGAACCTGCAAAAAACGCTTCCCCCGCGTCTTTCTCAGCAACAAATCCTGCCTGAAAGTTTCTTCTGGTTTTGAATGTATACCGGGTGTATAGCGATATTTTATCCCCCGCATAGCGCGAAGCGCTTGGATCAGTAGATTTTGTATATCCTTTAGGTGTTTCAACCAGTGTTTTGGCTCTGATAAAAAGATCGTTACGACCATAACGGAGTCCCGATGCTAAATCGGGTTTTTTATCGGCAGGTATTACTGTTACGAAAGGCAATAATTTTTGAATGTCGTTAAAGTCGAAACCAAAAACCATTTGAAGTTCAAACACAGAAAGCATCGACCCATTGGTTTTCACATAGTCGAGAAGGCTCATTGCCTGAAAATCGGAAAGGAACACCAACCTATTCAGCTCTTCTGCACTTGTGTTGTTTAGGTTAATAGGGTTTTCAAGAAAGAAAACCAGATCTTCGGCTAGTGCATCTAGGTCAATCTCCTCCTCGGTTGAGGATGCAATATCCTCCAAAATGTTTGCAATAATTCCTTGTGGGTCGGCTTGGTACACTTGCGACCATCCGGAGGTGGAGAATAAAAACCCCATTAAAAACAGCAAGAAAAATACTCCATTTCTCATGGTCATGGTTGCGAAGAGTCGGGTTTAGTTTTGGATTCGCTACTAAATGTATACGCGAGAGAAACGTGTGGGGTGTAACCCAAATATTGATGCTTTGTAAATGCCAAATCTATAAATATTGCTTTGTATTGGTAGCCAATTCCAAAACCAATATTGTTTGGCTCTGTTGAAAACCCTGTTCGGAAGAAGAGGCTTTGGATGGGCTCGAATTCAACACCAACTTTCAGGCTTGGTTTGGTATCAATATTTTTTTCAGCACCTGCAGAAATCAATAGGGTTTCGCCTAATTTATAGGAAACGCCAAGATTTAAGAGGGTTGGTATTCGTTCCGATTCGTATATTTTGCTTCGTGTAGGATTGATTATATGAAAGCCAAAACTCAAATTCTGGGTGGGGTTATACATTATTCCCCCCTCGGCAGAGAAGGCGGTTGTTTGACCATATTCGCCTTCAATAAAAATATGATGCGCATTTACCTGAACACCCGCACTGAAGCGGGGTGCTAACTTCATTCCGTATGAAATACCCAATTTATTTTGGCTAAAGGAACTGAATCCGAGCCGCTTTACCGAAAAACCTAAGGCCCCATTCCAAACAGGCAATACCACTCCCAGTGCGCTGAAATTAAGATCGGGACTAACAAATCGGTTTTCATGGTGGGCACCAATCCAAATACCACTTATAAAAGGAAGCCCAGCTTGATTATGAAAAACAGACCATCCATCGGTTTGTGAAACTCCCAGGTTTCCCATTGCAGCGGCTCTTGCCGAGGGTTTTTGTTCTGGTAAGTCGGCTATAACCCCATGGGAAACTAAAAGCAGAAAGAGAAAAAATAATGCAGATTTGTTGTAGTAAGGCATTGTATGGTCTTTTTTATGTTGATAAACGCAACTCTTTTCTTAAAGTTAATAGCAATGAATTTTTTCGTTCTGCAAGGTATTAAAGTATTTCTAAAAATTATGAACACTATTGGTAGTAATTAGGTGCAATCCCTTTGTGAGTCTCGCTAATTATACCATGAACCCTTTGTGCTATTTCACAGGGTTCTAATTGATTAAAACGATCAGGATTTATTTCGGGTAGAATTTGGATTTGAAATTTCTGACGACCCTTAATGATAAAACCGTTTTTAGGAAGCGCTTCCAATGTGCCATCGATTACAACAGGCAGAATGGGTTTATTGGTTTTTTTAGCCAGAACAAAGGCTCCCTCCTTAAATTTTTTTACCCTGCCATCGAGTGTTCGAGTGCCCTCAGCAAACAGAAGTACCGAACTGCCCGAATTTAGATATTCCGATGCTTTTTTAATCATTTTAAGGGCATCTTTAGGGCTTTTTCGCTCAATGGTTATATACCTGTTAAGCCATAAATTCCAACCTATAACCGGAACCCGAAACAGTTCTTTCTTTGCTACCCATTTGAAATGAGTTAAAAGTCGGTAAAGCAGAAGTATGTCCAGCGCGCTTTGATGGTTTGAAACTATAATGTAGGTTTTTCCTTTTTTAATATTTTGCTGCCCTTCAATTCGAATTTTCCAAAGGGGGTTGCACCAAATGTAAAACAATGCCCAATATGAGGAGAAGCGGTGTGAAAACCATAGTCGTTTGTCCCACCAGGAAGTAAGCAACCAAACAATAACAGCTATGCAAAAAAACGCTAGGGCCGATACACCAATTAAAATCCAAGCAATTATTGAAAAAAAGATTTTCACCAGTTCCGTTTTTTAAGTTTTGCCATTTTCGCAAAAATAGTTTATTTACACTAATCCCAGCATAAATAGCAAAACCGTTTCCATAGTTTTAAATTATATAAGTATATTGAAACCTAATTATTGGGGAATTGTTTTCTTATAGAAAAAATGGTATTAATTTTGCCAAGCAATAATAAACCCGAAATATGAAGTTGTCCACTTGTTTACTTTTCATCCTTATGCTTTTCCCCTTTGGTTATTCTGTAGCCCAAACAAATACAGGTTCAGAGCCTTTGGATACTATTGTTTATATTAGCAATAGGCGAAGTGTAGGAAAAGTGCAGCGTGTTACAACTAGTATTATTACGTTCATTCCAAAAGGCAAAACTAAGGTAGAAGAAATTCCAAGGCGACAAATTTACCGAATTTTATATTCAAATGGCAAGGCTGAGTTTTTTAATTCGCTTGCCGTTGAAATGGTTGACGAAAACAGTTGGAAAACCATAATTCTTAGTGAGAATGAAGACGACATTCAGGGGCTTTATGCTTTGGGAAAAGTCGATGCGCAATCGTCGCCTCAGAGCCGATCTGCTAAGGCAGCAAAAAGTAGTGCCGATATTAGGTTAAAGAAAAAGGCTGTTAATATGGGGGGCGTTATTGTATTAATAACCAAGCGGGAGTCGAAGGGTGGATATAGTGAAATACCAACCCACTATGTTGAGGGAGTAGTTTACGGTTACGAGCCCCCAAGCCAGAATAATCCTAAATAAAAAAAGTCCATGTATCAGAATACATGGACTTTTTTTATGAAGGTTTAAAACAAATACTTTATGCATAGGATTAGACGGTTGCCTTCGCAAAGGCTGCTTCAATAATTCTATGAACTTCATCCTTTCTCCAGGGTTTAGTAATGTAGCGGAAAATGAGCTCCTGGTTTATTGCTTTTAGCATAACATCGCTTTCAATGTATGCAGTAAGCAGCATGCATACCTTGTGTGGCCACCTTCCCTTAATGTGCTCAATGAATTCAAGGCCATTCATTTCGGGCATACGCAAGTCGGAAATTACGACCATAATGTTTTGTTCTTCAATAATTTTGAGCCCCTCAACTGCCGAAAGGGCAGTGGATACTTGGTAGTCGTGTTTAAAGTTGATTTTGAAAAGTTCTAAGTTAATGGGCTCGTCGTCAACATAAATAATGTTTTTTTTGGTTTCCATAGCAATTTAATATTGGGCTATAATCTAATTTCGTTTGCCAATAAAGGTATGAAAAAAAATGGTAGAATTAACTATTCGTTTATTGAGGCAAGTCCACCAAGAGCTGTTTCGCGGTATAAACTGGGTAAATCGTGCCCGGTTTGGCGCAGCACATTCACTACTCGATCGAAGCTAACCTGATGTCTGCCATCGGTTAACATCGAGTAAATATTAGCATCGAGGGCACGGGCAGCAGCAAATGCATTCCGTTCGATACAAGGAATTTGCACCAACCCACATACCGGATCGCATGTAAGTCCTAAATGGTGCTCAAGACCCATTTCTGCCGCATACTCAATTTGGGCAAGAGTGCCCCCAAAAAGTTGGTTGGCGGCAGCAGCAGCCATTGAGCAGGCAGTTCCCACTTCGCCTTGGCAACCAACCTGTGCTCCGGAAATGCTTGTGTTGGTTTTTACCAAATTGGCAATTAAGCCTGCAGTAGCCAATGCCCGAATTATCTTTTTATCAGAAAATTCGTAGCTGGTGTAAAGATGGTAGAGAACGCCTGGTAAAACACCTGCCGATCCGCAGGTGGGAGCTGTTACAACTTTACCCCCTCCAGCATTTTCTTCGGCAACTGCCAAGGCATATGCATATACTAAACTGCGACTCTTTAGTGAGGCTTTATATCCATTCGCTTTAACAAAGAACGATGGGGCTTTTCGCTGTAAATTAGGACCTCCCGGAAGTGAGCCTTCGTTTTCGAGTCCCCTTTTAATGGCTTGCTGCATCACTTGCCAAATTTCGGCGAGGTAATCCCATGTTTCGCTGGGTTCATGCATCTCAACGTACTCCCAAAAAGTTTTTCCATTTTGGTAGCACCAAGCCATAATGCTGCCCATTTTTGTGAGTGAGTAAACAGCATTTGTTTGAACGGTTTCGTTTTCTTCACGTAGTTCACCTCCGCCAATGCTGTATATTTCCCAATCGTCGGTTACCTCACCCTGTGTGCTTAACGCCTCAAATAGCATGGCGTTAGGATGAAATGGTTTTGCCTCATCGGGTTTCCAAACTATTTCAACATGTTTTGGCGATAAACAGTTTATAATGGCCACATCGGTAAGGTGCCCCTTGCCCGTTGCTGCTATACTTCCGTAAAGGGTTACGCGAAAAGAATCGGCATTGGGATTCTTGTTCCCGAATTTGGTTGCTGCCTTGCTGGGGCCCATAGTATGGCTACTCGATGGGCCATAACCAATCTTGAAGATTTTGCTAATGGAGTCCATATTCTACTTTTTTCAGTTTTTAAGCATTTTCGGTTTTAGGATCAAAGGCATCCCTTAATCCGTTACCTATAATTGTAAAGGCAAGAACCAAAAGCATAATGGCTATTCCGGGGAGTATTGCAAGGTGAGCCTTGTCCATTATTATGTAGCCATAATGATCTTTTATCATTGTTCCCCACGAAGGGATAGGGGGCTGAACACCTATTCCCAGAAAACTTAAACCCGCCTCGAGAAGAATAGCAGTTGCAAAGTTACTAGCCGAAATGATAATAACCGGACCCAGTACATTGGGAAGTATATGCCTTGTAATTATTCGCCACGAACCAAACCCCATTACCTTGGCAGCTTCAATAAATTCTTTTTCGCGCAGGCTTAAAACCTGCCCTCTTACAACACGTGCTACCTCTACCCACATGGTTAATCCAACGGCTATAAATATTTGCCAAAAGCCCTTGCCAATCACCATAGTAAGTGCAATAACCATAAGAAGTGTCGGTATTGACCATACAACATTTATGAGCCACATAATTATATCGTCGTAGAAACCACGAAAATATCCTGCCGTGGCACCAAGAAGAATACCAATGAAAAGAGATATGGCAACTGCAATAAAACCAACCGACAACGATACCCGCGACCCAATTATTAACCGGCTCAAAAGGTCGCGTCCAAATCTGTCGGTTCCAAGCCAAAAGCGTTTCTTAACAATATTATTCTTTTCAATAGATGCTTTAGCGTCGGCAATAGATATACGCATTGCATTGGCTGGACAGAAAAGGCTATCGTTTTGCACCCAATAGTTTTCAGTATGAAAAAGAATTGAACCAATTTCAATGCTTTGATAAATGAGAAGGGTATCGGGGGCATTAACGGGTTCGGTATAAACTAGTCTGGTTTCATCGAATTTATAAGATGAAATGGGTATTTGTTTAGTTTTGCTTGGGTATCCAAATAGGAATGAAGAAAAATTCCGGTCTTTGGTGTTGTTAGTTTTTGGTATGGATAGGAATAGGGATGAGTACCCGGGCCTTTTTGTTGCCAATTCAACCTGCTGGCTATTGGCGTTTGGCGTAGAATCGGGAGAAATTGCATAAGCAAAAATGGCAATTAAAGAAACAAAGCCTAAAAAAATGAAAGAGGCTAACGAGAGCCTATTGCTGGCAAATCGTTGTGCAGCTATTTTCCAAGGAGAGCCCTCGCGGTTTCTGGTGCTATCGAATGTTTTTACTTCCATCTTATGGGCTTTACTAACGAGAGCAAAAAAACAAATGCAATATAGAAAGGATAAACTACCTGCAAAGGTAAAAAAACCCACATCAACTTTTTTTGCCCTATTAATTTAAGGTAGCTGGACAATAGAAAGAAATCGGAAAACATTTTGAATGTAAACATGAAAGCGGCTGCATTTAAGTATAGAAGGTTCGAAAACGAAATGGAGAATAAAAGCAGGAGAACTAAATTGAAAACCAGAACCAGGAAGGCAATAATCAGTGCAACGAAGTTAGTATAGTGTTTCGTTTTCGATGCCCACCGTGCACGTTGATTCAATATTTGCCATAGGCCGTTTGGCGCATTTGTTTTCACCACAAAGCGTTCGTTGACTTTGGATGCTATTCTTCCACCCATTTCTTTAACTGCATGAAGCAAAAAAACATCGTCGCCCGATGTGGCTTTGGGGTTTAGCATGCGAAGTTCGTAACCAATCGTTTTTTTGTTGAAGGCCAGATTGGCTGAAGAAGCCATGAAGGGAGTCCCAGCCAAACAGGCACCAATAGCCGAAGCGTTGAGACTAGCATGTTCAAGTGCCTGCATGTTGTTTAGAAAACCTTTTCCGAAGGATGCAACGGGTCCTATGATTAATGCTGGGTCTTCTGTTTCGAAGAGTAAGACAATTTCGGTTAACCACGATTGAGGTAGTATGCAATCGGCATCGGTTAGCGCAATAAAAGGGTTTTTTGAAGCCATTATTCCAGTGTTTACTGCCAATTTTTTCCCCTGATTCTCTGAACTTGTATTAAGGATTCGAAAATTCGGGAGTTTTTCAATCCAATGGTTGGTAAAGCTCTGCCAGTTATCGGTCGAATGATCGTTAACCAAAATTATTTCAACCAAATGCTGAGGGTAATCCTGTTGAGCAAGCGAGTTAAGCAGGTTATTCAGGTTGGTTGCCTCATTACGGAAAGCAATTACAACCGAAATGTTCAATTTTTTTTCGCTCGTATAATGGTTTTTTTTATACTTAAGTCTTTGCAGGCCAATCCAGAATATACTCACCATTGAAATGTATGCAATGGTGAGTGTAATAATTGCAATCCAGAGCCAGTTCATGATGTTCTGTTAGCAATAAATTCTTCAATACCTCTTAGCCCCAGCAAAACCTCATCCCTTTCGCGAGCAATATTTATACGTACCCGGTTGCTGCAATTGGGGTCAAAGTGTTCGCCAGGAATAATCGCAACCCTATGCGATTTGTAAAGTTCGAGAGCGAATTTGAACCCATCGTTATGCTTTGGTGGTAGTTGAGCCCAAATAAAGCAGCCCCCTCCGGTTTGAGGGATAGTGAATCCAATCTTCTCAAGTTGGATGCAGGAAAGATTGAAATTTTGAAGTACACCTGTGCGTAATTCTGAAATATATTGTTGGCCATTGCCGTTGTTGGCTAAGTAAAAGGCTAGCGACTCTTGCAGAACCGAAGGGGCACATAGGCCAATGTAATCGTGTATGGCCCTGAGTTCAACCATACGTTTGGCGGAAGAAATAATATAGCCTAATCGCCAACCGGTAATGCAAAGTTTTTTGGAAAAACTATTAACGTAGAAAAGATTATCCGATTGGGCAATCGGAGGTGTAAAGGGGGGATTTTCAAAGTATAGGTCTTTGTAAACCATATCCAATATCAGATAAAAGTCGAACTCTTCTGCCAGGTTAAGTAGGCGTTCCACTTCACCTTTACTATGTATTCTGCCGTGGGGGTTCCCTGGTGACGCAAGAAAAACCAACTTAACACGGTTGTTTTGTATCACACTAATTAACTCGTCGAAGTCATTTTGCAACTTATCTATTGCAAAGTTCACGTAATTCTGACCAAAAATTCGAGGTAATTGCGAGTAGCATTCGTAGGCAGGTGAAAAAGCCAGTGTAGAAAAGTTAGAACCATATTTTTGCAATGCAAGGGTGTAAACAAGGGATAATCCCTCGGTTGCACCCTGAATAATAAGCAGATTATTTACAGAAACGCTGTACACCTGCGAAAGTAAATCGAGTAGTTTAGTATTACCTATGCCTGGTGCATACTGGTGTACATTTTGGGTTGCAAACTTGGCCAAAGCATTAGTTAGTTCAGATGGTGGCTGAAAACCCGGGATACCCTGGGCAAGGTTGATTCCTCCCTCGGTTTTTACCAGATTGCTGAAGTAACTTATGAGTGAACCTGTGGGTTTATTGCACATTTTTCTGTTTGTTACGTTACTCACGAAGGTACAAAAAAAGCGGGGCTGCCCCCGCTTTTCTAACATATACCTGAAAAAGTTACTTTTTCAAATTGTGTTTCTTAACAAAGTCTTGAAGAACGCCTTTAAGGTCGGGTTGTCCAATTTCAGCTAAATCGTAAAATACCCTGGTGTAAGGTTTCTTAATGTTGATAATACGACCAAGATCGATAGGGGTTGCAACCACAACTGTGTCGCAATCGCTATTATTAATGGTAGCCTCAAGGTCTTTAAGTTGTTGCTCGCCATAGCCCATTGCTGGTAAAACGCGACCAATATTTGGATAAATATCGAAGGTTTCTTTTAGTTTACCAACAAGAAAAGGACGTGCTTCAACCTCTTCGCTGGCACCAAATTTGCGTGCAGCAACGGTACCAGCACCAATTTTCATTTCGCCGTGGGTAAGGGTGGGGCCATCCTCAACAATTAGGCAGCGTTTGCCACGAATAAGCTCCGGTTTATCAACGCGAATGGGCGATGCTCCGTCAACAACAATGGCCTTTGGATTGCGGCTTGCAATGCTTTCGCGAACGGTTTGAATACCTTCGGGCGAAGCAGAGTCCATTTTGTTAATAACAACCACATCGGCCATGCGAAGGTTAACCTCGCCGGGATAGTAACTAATTTCGTTACCTGGGCGGTGTGGGTCGGCAACGGTAATGGTAAGGTCGGGTTTAAAGAATGCAAAGTCGTTGTTACCGCCATCCCAAAGGATAACATCGCAACCATCCACATCTTTTTCGGCTTCGCGAAGAATCGATTCGTAATCAACACCAGCGTAAATAACGTTTCCGCGCACTACGTGTGGTTCGTACTCTTCCATTTCTTCAACCGTACATTTGTGCTTCTTCAAATCGTCAACAACCGCAAAGCGCTGAACTTTTTGAGCAACTAAATCGCCATAGGGCATTGGGTGACGAACTGCAACAACCTTTAAACCATCGGCCATAAGGTGCTCAATTACTTTACGCGAAGTTTGCGATTTACCGCAACCTGTACGAGTTGCAACAACAGCAATTACAGGCTTGTTGCTTTTTAACTGAGTTTCGTTGGGGCCAATGAGTAAAAAATTAGCTCCAGCAGCGTTAACTGTGGAGCTTAGTTTCATTACGTGATTGTAAGTAACGTCGCTATAAGAGAAAACGCAATCGTGAACGTTTTTCTCTTTAATAACTTTAACTAAATCCTCCTCAGCTACAATGGGAATACCAGCAGGGTAGAGTTTACCTGCAAGTTCTGCTGGGTATTTACGGCCATCGATGTCGGGAATTTGAGCAGCAGTAAATGCTACCACATTGTACTCTTCCTTATCGCGGAAAAAGGTGTTGAAGTTGTGGAAATCTCTTCCGGCAGCTCCAATGATTACTACATTACGTTTTGCCATATAGGTTTTGTTTTAAAAATTAAGTTGACTAATATGCTTTAAGTCGATTTTTATTTTAACCCCACAAAATTAAAAGTTTAACATTGCTACAAAATTGAATTTTTTAAGATTTATTATATATTATAAGCCTTGTTAATGCAAGGCGTAGAATATCAAGCAATTAACAGGCAATATGTTAAGAAACATTTTTTTACTTTAAGGGTTTATCGGAATTCGCCGTTTAAAGATACATGCTGTTTTTTATTACATTTGTCGAAACTCCTTCAAGAAGTTCAATGGAAAGAATGAAGTTGCACACCAAAAATTTGGTGAAAAAGTATCGGTCGCGCACTGTTGTAAAGGGGGCCTCGGTTGAAGTTAGTCAGGGCGAAATAGTTGGTTTACTTGGGCCTAATGGTGCAGGTAAAACCACTACCTTTTATATGGTTGTAGGTTTGGTGACCCCCAATTCGGGACAAATTTTTTTGAACGACATAGAAATAACTCGCGAACCTGTATATCGTAGAGCTCAACGGGGAATTGGTTACTTGGCTCAGGAGGCTTCCGTTTTCAGACGGTTGAGTGTTGAGGATAATATCCGTTCGGTGCTTGAAATGACAAGTTTTACCAAAGAATACCAAAAGGAGAAGTTAGAGTCGTTAATATCGGAGTTCGGGCTCCATAAAATTAGAAAAAGTTTGGGGATTCAGCTGAGTGGTGGCGAAAGGAGACGAACTGAAATAGCCCGTGCTCTTGCTTTAGAACCCAAGTTTATTCTGCTCGATGAGCCTTTTGCAGGAGTTGACCCCATTGCTGTTGAGGATATACAAAACATTGTAGCGCATTTAAAAGATAGAAACATTGGGATTCTTATAACCGATCACAATGTGCATGAAACCCTCTCGATAACCGATAGGGCATACCTACTTTTCGAGGGGGACATTTTAAAGTCGGGAACCGCCGAAGAACTTGCTGCCGATCCCGAAGTTAGAAGGGTTTACTTAGGCCAAAATTTCGAGTTCAGACGCTAATTCTACTCAATAGAATCGAGCCTAAATACGTGCCGTTCAATCAGAATCTGATCAAAAGCATCGGGGTTAAGGACTGTTGCAATCCTAAGAGCTGTATCAAGAAAGAACAAACTCTGCTTTACATTTTTCTCGCCTGCATTACTTGTTGTTTCGTACTTATGAAGTAGTATGTAGCCCATGAGGTTGCCCATGTTTTTTAGTTGAAGGCTTTTCAAACTGTCGAGTTTTGCCGAACCTTGGGGGTGTTGGGCAAGTTCTCTTTCAATTAGCCCCTCTAATTGTATCGAGCGGGGGGTGCGTTCGTACCGAGGGTTTAGGTCGCCAAATTGTATGGGTTTGTAGCTGGGATAATCTGAATTTTCAAGCATCCATTTTTCAATTGCATTTATAGCAAATTTTTGCTTGTCAACTTTTTCATTTTCCGATTTTGGAGCCTGCTTGCATGCCCAAGAGCCAATGAAAATAAGTAGAATGGCCAGCGTTTTTTTCATATTAAATGGTTTTTTGACCCAAGTAAGTTATTCATAAAATTGGAGTTGAAGTACAAAAATCGACCCCTGTTTTTTGTAAAAAGAAAATGGGCACAAATGGCCGAGTGTGAAAAGCCATTTGTGCCCATTACAGGAAAGGAGAACCTACTTTTTCATTTCAGCAAAGTACTTGTAGAAACGAGGTATAGTTTCAATACCACGGAAAAACTGCTGAAGCGGGTAGTTCTCGTTGGGCGAGTGAATGGCATCGCTCTCGAGACCAAAGCCCAGAAGAATGGTTTTAGTGCCCAGAATACGCTCGAAAGTGCTTATAATGGGTATGCTTCCGCCGCTACGGTAAGGCACGGGGCGCTTGCCGTAAACGTCCTCAATTGCCTTGCTGGCTGCCTGATAGGCGGCAGTATCGGTTGGCGAAACGTATCCCTGGCCACCGTGGTGAGGGGTTACCTTTACCTTAACATGCTTAGGAGCAACTGATTCGAAGTGCTTTTGGAACAGCTCGGCAATTTTATGGTGATCCTGGTTGGGAACCAACCTCATAGATATTTTTGCATTTGCCTTAGAGGGGAGCACCGTTTTGGCGCCCTCGCCAATGTAACCGCCCCAAATGCCGTTTACATCGAGGGTTGGGCGAATTCCAACGCGCTCGAGGGTAGAGTACCCATTCTCGCCCCAAATTTCGTCGATATTCAACGATTTTTTGTACGCGTCGAGGTCGAAAGGTGCCTTGGCCATTTCGGCGCGCTCGGCAGGGTTAACCTCCATAACGTCGTCGTAGAAACCAGGAACGGTTACACGGTTGTTATCGTCGTGCAGCGATGCTATCATTTTTGCTAAAATGTTGGCAGGGTTTGCAACGGCTCCGCCGAAAAGACCCGAGTGCAGGTCGCGGTTTGGGCCAACCACTTCCACTTCAACGTAAGCCAGCCCACGAAGGCCAGTGGTTAGCGAAGGAATGTCGGCACCAAGCATCGAGGTGTCGGAAACCAAAATTACATCGGCCGAGAGCATGGGCTTGTTCTGCTCGAGCCATTTGCCAAGATTGGTCGATCCTATTTCCTCTTCGCCCTCAATCATAAACTTCACGTTGCAGGGTAGGTTGCCTGTGCGCACCATCATTTCGAACGCCTTGGCGTGCATAAAGGCTTGGCCTTTATCGTCGTCGGCACCACGGGCATATATTTTACCATCGCGAATTTCGGGTTCGAAAGGCTGCGATTTCCAAAGGTCGATGGGGTCGACTGGCATTACGTCGTAGTGACCGTAAACCAGAACTGTTGGAAGCGAAGGATCGATTATTTTTTCGCCGTATACCACGGGGTTGCCATCGGTTGGCATTACTTCGGCCTTATCGGCACCAGCCTTGAGCAGGGTTTCCTTCCAGTACTCGGCAGCTTTAATCATGTCGGGTTTGTGGTCGCTAATGGAGCTGATGGAAGGAATGCGAAGCAGTCCGAACAGCTCATCGAGAAACCTCTGCTGGTTCTCATCTACATACTTTTTGATGTAATCCATGGTTGTTATTTGTTAATTAATAATTGTTAACTGGCAATTATAGAAAAAAAGAGGCGATAATCCTAGAAAAATCGAACGCTATTTCTTCTTTCCCTTGTGCTTTAAGAGTTTATCGGCCTCCTCCAGCTGCTGGTAAAAAACCTCACCAAATGCTCGAATTATTGGTTCCTTTAAAAACCGGTAAACCGGAAGGTTTAAGTTGCTGCCCAGCTCACGGGCAGGTTGGCAAACGCTCCACTGGTCGTAATTTACCGCAGTAAACGACTCGTATTTTTTTATTCGAATGGGGTACAAGTGGCACGAAATGGGCTTTCGGAATTCAGCCTTTCCGGTAAGCCATGCCTTTTCGATAGCGCAAAAGGTAATGCCATTCTCCTCAATGCTGTATGCGCACTCCTCGCCATTAATGAGGGGAGTAACCACATCCCCATCGCCATCGAGAACCCAAACACCATGCTCGTCAATGGCAGCAAACCCTTCGGGCTTTAAGTATTTTTTGATTACTGAAAGTTCTGCCGAAATTTTTTCAACCTCTCCATCGAATAGCGGAGCGCCCGATTGTCCGTGCACGCAGCAAGCACCTAAACATTTGGGCAGGTCGCAGCAAAAGTGCCTTTCGAACAGGTCGAGGCTTATTAGTTTATCTTCAATTTGAATCATTTAAGGTTTGCCGATAGGGCAGTTTAGGGATATTATTGCAGATCTCAAATTATGAACAGAGAATTTTTCCGGTCATTTCAGCAGGAATGGGTAACCCCATAATATGCAGAATGGTTGGAGCCACATCGGCCAGAATGCCGTTTTGAACCTTTGTGTATTTATCCGAAACCAAAATGAATGGAACAGGGTTTAGCGAGTGGGCTGTATTTGGCGAACCATCGGCATTAACCGCATTGTCGGCATTGCCGTGGTCGGCAATAATAATTACCGTATATCCGCTTTTTTTGGCAGCCTCAACCACATCAGAAACGCACGAGTCGACAGCATTAACTGCTCTTTCAATGGCTTCGTAAATTCCGGTATGCCCAACCATATCGCCATTGGCAAAGTTGAGGCAAATAAAATGGTGAGTTCCCTTTTCGAGTTCCTTTACAATGGCATCCTTCACTTCGAATGCGCTCATTTCGGGTTGCAAATCGTAAGTGGCAACCTTTGGCGAAGGAACAAGAATTCGGTTTTCGCCCGTAAACTCCTGCTCGCGACCACCCGAAAAGAAGAATGTAACATGGGCATACTTTTCGGTTTCGGCTATGCGAAGCTGTTTAAGGCCTGCGTTACTTACCACTTCACCAAGAGTATTTTTTAAATTATCCTTATCGTAAACTACCTGAACACCCTTGAAGGTGTCGTCGTAGTTGGTCATGGTTACATAGAATAGAGGCAGGGTGGTCATTTCGTGCTCGGGCATATCCCTTTGGGTAAGCGCAATGGTGATTTCCCTTAGGCGGTCGGTGCGGAAATTGGAGCAAATTACCACATCGCCTTCGCCAATAATGCCAACCGGGTTGCCATTGGAATGGACTTTTACAATGGGCTTAATGAACTCGTCGGTTACCCCATTTCGGTACGACTCCTCAACGGCGGCCACAATGCTGGAGGTAGGTTTTCCTTTCCCCTCAACTAGCAGGTCGTAACCAACCTTTACGCGCTCCCATCGCTTATCGCGATCCATGGTGTAGTACCTACCAACAAGCGAGGCAATGGTGCCATTGCTCTTTTCGAGGTGCTTTTCCAAATCCTTAATAAATCCCAGTCCGCTCTGCGGGTCGGTGTCGCGACCATCGGTAAGCGCATGAATGAAAACCTTTTGCAAATTGTACTGCTTTGTCATGTCGCAAAGGGCGTACAAATGGGTGTGTAGCGAGTGTACGCCCCCATCGGATACGAGCCCGAGGAAATGAACGCTTCGGTTATTCTTTTTAGCGTACTCGAAAGCTTTGGTAAGGGTGGGGTTTTTAAAAAAATCGCCATCCTTAATCTCCTTGTTAATTCGTACTAAATCCTGATAAACCACCCTGCCGGCACCTATGTTCAGGTGACCAACCTCGGAGTTGCCCATTTGCCCTTCGGGCAAACCAACATCTTCGCCGCTTGTGAGCAGCTGCGAATTGGGATAGGCCTTTTTAAGCCCGTTCATGTATGGTGGATTTACCGTTGCAATAACATCGGATTTGGTTCCGTTTCCAATTCCCCATCCATCGAGGATCATGAGAAGTACTTTGCTGTTCATGCTAAAAATGTGTGGTATAATTAATTGTTTATTAGTAACGATTGGGTGCGGTAAAAGTTTAATTGCCAAAGATAGCAAAAAGGTGCGAGGGATGTAATAGTGATAATTTTGAAAACCGCAGAGAACTTTACCTGCGCAAGAACGGAATGCTAAGCTTTACAAGAGTGCCCTGAGGCTCTCCCTGCTCATTTTCTAGGTCGATATAATGAATATTCAATTGTCGTCCATAAAGTTCGTTTATCAGAGCCATGCGTTTTTCGGTAATGCTGGTTCCAAAAGGCTTGGGTTTGTTTTTTTCTTGTTCATTAATTTTGCTACTCTGTTTTCGGCCAATACCGTTGTCCTCAATGCTGCATATTAATGAATTTGTATGCCCCTCCCTATGCATAGAAATCAAAACGATACCATTGGAGTCCCGTTTGTGCTTTATCCCATGGTTTATTGCATTTTCAATGTAAGGTTGCAGCAGCATGGTTGGGATTATGGTTCTTTGCTGGTCGATACTTGGATCGATGGTTATGTGGTGGTGGAAACCTTCACAGAATCTGAGCCGCTCTAGGTCGAGGTAGAGTTTTAAAGTGTCAAATTCTTTTAGAATTGTAACGTTTTGTTCTTCAATATTCTCTAAGATTTGCCTCATAAGTTTGGCAAATTTTGTTAGGTAGTTTCTTGCATCGTCCAGGTTATTTTCGAATAGTAAACTTTGTATGGAGTTTAACGCATTGAAAACGAAGTGGGGGTTTAGCTGCTGAACCAATGCCTGATGGCGAATTGTAATAAGCTCCTCCTGTAGTTTGTGCCGCTTAAATTCTTCTTCCCGTTTCAGAGCGTTCCGTTTTGTAATGCTGTTAATTCTAAGTTTGTATACACCAATAGCAATTCCGGCAAGAAGAAGGGAAAGTACTACTTGGAACCAAATGGTAAGCCAGAATGGAGGGCGAATTGTCAGATTTATTTCAGCAGGGTTTTCGTTCCAAAAACCATCATCGTTTCGGGCACTTACAACGAATTTGTAGGATCCACTTTTAAGTTTAGGAAAACGTACGCTTGCATTGTTGGTGTAGTGCCAGTTTTCGTCGAGGCCAATCATTTTGTAACGGTATTGCACTCTCCCAAGCGAACGGAAGGTTAATCCAATGTATTCAATTGAAATATCGTTTTGAGTGTAATTCAATCGATGGTTCAAGTCGGTTCGGAATGGCAAATCGTTTACAGAAAGTCTTGTAACATATACTGGAGGCGCAACTTGGTTGGGCTTTATGCTTTTAGGGTTAAAAAAGCAGAGACCATTACTGGTTGCAACATACATACTCCCATTTAAGTAAGCCATTCCGTTAATTTCGTTGCTGGGTAGGCCACTTTTTTTGTTAATTATCCATGAGGCGTAATGACTGGGGCTGTTTTTATCGTGGACAATACGATTAATCCCCGTTTTAGTGCCCACCCAAATTGCCGAATCGGCAAAATGAATAGAGGTAATAAGATTATCGCTTAGTCCATTGGTATGGTCGAGGGTGGTAATAACGTTGTTTTTCGGGTACCAAATAAGGTGCCCCTTTTCTTTGGTTCCAAGGTAAAAAAGTTCGTCGTATGGGCTTCGAACAACCAGGTCGATTCGGGTTTTAAGAATAGGGTGCTCGCGGCCAATGTCAATAATTTCAACCTTTGCTAAGTTGTTTCTATCAAAATAAAAAAGATAAAGTCCACGTTCTGTTGCAGCCAGAAAACTACTATCGGTAAGGAAGGCAAGGCTTTTAACTACCTCATTAAACGGCTCTTCATCAGAATATAATCTGTAAATTGTATCAAGACCCTTGTTATTCAGCTTGTAAAGAAACATGCCTCGGTCGGGGGCAGCAAAAAAAACATCCTGAGACAATGGAAGCACAGACCTGGGAACGATTCGCGACCCCTGTTGGATTTCAGTGTCGAAAGCTGTTCCTCTAAAAAGAACTTGTTTGCTGTTGTTGTAAAGTAGCAATCCATAGGATGTGGAAACCCAAGCCAAATTTCGGTGTTTTTCGAGCATTCGACAATAGCCCGAGGGGTAATCGGGTAGGTTTTGTATGGGGTTTGATCCGTTAATTATGAACATTTTATCAAACGACACCAAGTATAGAGAGTTTTCGGTAGCTTGAATGCGTAATATGTCATTGCTCGGGAACGAGTAGTTGTAGTTGGCAATGTTTTCGTTAGGAAAGTAGAAAATGCCATCCTCGAGGGTGCTGAACCAGAGGCCACCCTCTCTGTCGCGCAGAATTGAAGTAACCGAGTAGTTGGGCAGGTAATGTTTCGTGGGTTTGCTTAGCCCATTGGCTTCAGAATAGCAAAAAACCCCTTTACGCCAAATGGTTCCTATCCATAGGTTGCCATTTGTTTCGGGATAAATTGCAATTGTTTGAGCAGGCAATTCAACTTTTTTAACATTGTTTTCCTTATACCACAGTAAGTTATTGCCTATGGTAAATATATATTGGTTGGGTTTTATGCGTTGAAAGTAGTAAATACTTGTAAGATTGCTGAAATAATTTTTTGTAATAAATGAGGGTTCCGATTGCCATGGGGTTGCAATTTCAATCTGTTGGTCGTTCGATATTTTTTTTTCCGACGAAGGGAAGTGGCCACAAAACTTTCCCGTATTTCCCATTTCGAAAAATACAATTTTACTGTTGTTGGCTTAACTGTAGTACTTGCAATTTCCGCTACTTTCGATAACTGAGTAGCCAATGTGGTACCATTAAACAAAAACATTATCGGCACTATCCACAAAAACTGATTTAAGGCTGGCTTTATATGTGTCGCTATAAGGGTGTTCGGGTAAAAGGTGGTTGAATTTATAGGCGAAAATTGAATCGTTGTAAAAGTAGGATAAAGTATTCGAGGAGTTGCTGAACCAGATGCGGCCCTTATGGCCCTCAAATATTCTGAAAATGACTTGGCTGTGAAGCCCATCGGTAACCCCCAAGGTGCGAAAATCGTAGCCATTACAACAACTCACGCCGTTACCGGTAGCCAACCAAATGATACCCTTGCGATCCTGTATCAGGTGGTAAACCTGCGAACTTGGCACCCCCTGGTTGGTTCCGTAGTGCACATGCGTTGGCGTTTGGGCATTTAACCCCAGCGTTGAAAGCAACAAAAGCAGCGTAAAAAGCAACTTACCCATAGGTTTTTTAAAAAAAGAAACAAAGGATAGCAAATGTAATGAAATATGCTTACAACAGAAAGTGGGAAAGATACGCTGTTTAGAACAGAAGGACAAAGGAGCCGATTGGTCAGAAATACAATACATTACGGCACATAAAGTTGACTTAAATTAATAGGGGACAACCGATTTACAAAAATCTTTAACATGTAAATGGTTAATCCCTTGGTAAGTAGCCTTTGAGCTCATATCCATTGATACAACATACTTTGGGTAGTTGTTGCTAATCTTCATAAGGTTCCCAAATTCTCGGTTTATGATGCTTTCGTTTTCCAGCTTGTAGCATACCTGAACATACATAACTTCATTGTTCCTTTGAGCAACAAAGTCAATCTCTTTTGTTCTGTCCTCGCCAATTGTTATTTGATATCCTGCAATTTTCAGGTGATTATAAACTACATTTTCAAGCAATTTTCCTAAATCAGCAGCCTTAAACCCCACTAGCGAGTTTCGTAAACCTATATCGTTAAAATAGTATTTCTCATTAACCTGCAAAATCTTTTTCCCTTGTAAGTCGCTGCGTTTCACATTAAAAACGAAATACGCCTCGCACAGGTACGAGAGGTATTCAATTACCATTGCAGGCGACATGGCGATCTTTTGCGATTTTAAGTAATCGCTCACCTTTTTGCCACTTACCAAGCTGCCTAGGTTGTTGGCAATATATTCGCACAAAATTCGTAACAAAACAGCATTTCTAATCTGATGGCGCTCAATAACATCGCGAACGACAATGGTATTGAAAATGTTTTTTAGGTAGTTAAATACAATTTCATCCTCGATGGGTAAATGAATCAGGTTCGGCATTCCTCCATAGGTAAGGTACTTTTCAAAGCTATCGAGGCTGTCGCTTAACCTATGAAACATTAAAAATTCAGAATAACTTAAGCTATACACTTCGGTTTCAATGGTTCTGCCACTGAGTATGGTGGCAATATCGCTCGATAGAATTGTGGAATTGCTACCTGTGCAGTAGATATCGAACTCTGGGTTCAAATTAAAATGCCTGAGGGCTTTTTCGAACTGAACAATGTCCTGAATCTCATCAATAAATAGGGATACATTTTTATGAGTTTTCGTTTTCTCAACATATTCAACCAAATCAGCGTAAGTTTTAATGAAATCGAAAGCGTAGTCCTCTTTATTTATGTAAATTATTTGACTTCTGGGCGTTTTTTGCTTTATGAGTTCAATAATTTGATGCATTAAAAAACTTTTGCCAGTTCGTCGCTGACCAACAATCACTTTTATTAGGTTTTTTCCTATGTACGGACCAATTCGGTTAAGGTATAATTCCCTAATATAGTTCTGCATGATTTTTAAGTATAGATAAATGAACTGCAAATATATGCAATAATTTTAGGGATACCTATTTTAAATTCAAAAACAAATTTACATTCAATAGATAGTTTTCCCGCCAAAATTAATTGATATTCAGAAAATAGGATTGTAGTGTAGTTTAGAACCATAATAAATAGATGGAATTATAGAAAATGATTGTCCGTTATGATGCCTAAAGCCATTGCGACATCGCGAACCACGAAGTGCTCCATGAAGTCAACCCCTCGAACTTTGAGGGTAGAGGCAATCTATAAAATTCTGTAAATTAATAGATTGCTTCACAAAGGACGTTCGCAATGACATATCATTTTAATTAACTCATTTGTAATAGGCATTAAAGCGGACAATCATAATTTATTAATAAAGGAATCAATGAGAACAAAGGAATCTTTCCGTTTACGCTTTACCAGCTCGATGGTGGTATTTATGTGAAAATCTCGGTTTTCGATAGCATCGTAAAACCTGGTTATAGGTTAGTTTCCATTGATGGCGTGAGTATCGACACCATTGTAAACAAATTATCGGAGTATAAATTTGGTGACAATACTTCTATTAGAAAACAGAAGACAATTAATGACTTTACTGCGCTTGATTTTTTTGTTAACCAAGGAAAAGAAATATACAAAATAGGGTATCAAAGGAGAGATTGCGACTCAACCTACTTTTGCGCTGTTAATTCAGCAAAAATGAAGGATATTATACGATTCAATAAGTCATTTAAAGTATCTAGAAAAGAATACTTTTTAAAACCAAGAATTAAACTAAATCAACTAATATACATGCAGTTACAACCTAATAGGAGTATTGCGCTGCTAACATTGCCTTCGTTTGACGTTGATCAAGATATTGAATTGATTTACAGTCAAAAAATTGATTCTGTTTTTCAAATTTTAGCAACCTCCCAAGTTGATACTCTTCTCATTGATATCAGAGACAATCAGGGGGGGAGAGATTATCCCAGTGAATGTATTTTAAGCCACATCGCTTCTGTTGATTACAATTTTGGTCAAGCCTTTATGAAATCAAGCAAATTCCAAAAAGATTTGTATAGTAAAGTGCTGAAAAGTAAACTTTCCGACAGCCTATACCTTAACAGCATGGAGCACTCAAATTTTTTTTCCAGAAAGGACGGTGAAATTTTTGCTTTGGAAAGATCAACTTCAAAGAAAAGTGACACTGACAAATTATACAAAGGGAAAATATTCATATTAACAAGCACTAAAACATTCTCAGCGGCTTTAAGTTTCGCAGCTGTTTGT
>CAYZNN010000015.1:0-76662 GCA_964479665.1 uncultured Rikenellaceae bacterium
ACTTTTTCTATTGACAGCCATTAGAAAATATTGCTATCGACGGATTTGGGTTAAATGAATTTTAGGGTACAAAAATTCAATATTTCGCCCAAAGTTCCCCATATGGGGTGGAATAGAGTTGCCATTAGGGGCAAGCTCAAACTATTCGAGGGGATCGATTCTGGAACCAATTTCTACTTCGTACACAGTTACTATGCATCAATAAATTTGAATACAATTGCCACCTGTAATTACGAGGTCGATTTTTCGGCAGCTGTTCACAACAAAAACTACTACGGGGTTCAGTTTCACCCCGAAAAGAGCGGCGAGGCAGGGTTGCAATTACTTACGAACTTCCTGATTTTATGAGTAGCTGTAAAAACATAAAAGCCTCGAAAATCGAGGCTTTCAGTCGGCTCGGAGAGGATCGAACTCTCGACACCATGATTAAGAGTCACGTGCTCTACCAGCTGAGCTACGAGCCGAATTGGGATTGCAAAATTAATCTTTTTTAAAAAATAAAATAAAAAAATGAAAATAATTCCAGCCATCGATTTGCTAAACGGGAGATGTGTAAGGCTTTTCCAAGGAAGTTACGGTACAGCTAAGTCGTACTCATCAAGTCCATTAGACCAGGCAAAAATCTTCGAAGATTTGGGGGTGAAATTTCTTCACATTGTCGATTTAAATGATGCGCAAAATGGAAGCATGGAGCACATAAAAGTTGTTGAAACCATTTGCAAGAAAACTAAACTCTCGGTCGATTTTGGAGGAGGTATTCGAAACGTTAAGCAAATACAAGCCGCCCTCGACGCGGGTTGCAAAATGGTGAATTTGGGTACTCTTTTAACTGAAAAAACAGAGGATTCAGCTAGACTAATTCAACAATTCGGAGCAGATAAATTAATATGCGCCTTTGACTCTGAAAATGAACGGGTTAAAATTAAAGGCTGGACTGAGAAGAGTCGGTTTAGCGTGCTCGAAATTATCCATTCGCTTGTAGGTAAGGGTTTTACAAACTTTACAGTTACCGACATCAGTCGCGACGGTACTTTAACCTCTCCTTCGGTTGAATTGTACCAAAAAATTCTTGCCGAATTTCCGCTAATAAATCTGCGAGCAAGCGGCGGAGTTTCGTCCGAAACCGACCTGATTCAACTCAAAGAATTGGGATGCGAGGGAACAATAGTAGGTAAAGCCTACTACGAAGGTTTCATCTCGCTCGCATCGCTTATAAATTCGAATAATTTCCAGTAGAATATGCTCACGAAACGTATAATTCCTTGCCTCGATATTAAAAACGGTAGAACCGTTAAGGGGGTCAATTTCAATAATCTGCTCGACATGGGCAATCCGGTTGACTTGGCAATTCGTTACAGCTCCGAGGGAGCCGATGAACTTGCACTGCTCGATATTACTGCAACCCTCGAAGGTCGATCGACTCTTAAAAGGGTTGTAACCGATGTGGCACGAGCCATAAACATTCCGTTTACAGTTGGGGGAGGCATATCGACCGTTGTACAGATTGAAACGCTTCTCTCGTACGGGGCCGACAAAGTTTCCATTAACACCTCGGCAATAGAAAATCCCAAGCTGATAACCGAACTAGCCAATCGTTTTGGCTCGCAATGCGTTGTAGTTGCTATAGATACAAAACTAACCGAAAATGGTTGGCAGGTACTCAGTCGCGCAGGCACACAAAATACAGGTTACAAGGCTCTTGAGTGGGCAATCCGTTGTCAGAATCTTGGTGCAGGCGAAGTACTGCTTACAACGTTTACTTCCGATGGAACCAGCAATGGTTTTGCACTCGAGATAACGGCAAGCATTTCCAATGTACTAAAAATTCCGGTTATTGCATCGGGTGGTGCAGGTAATGCGCAGCACTTTGTCGATGTGTTTGCAATTGCCAATGCCGATGCAGCCCTAGCTGCTGGTATCTTTCACAGGGAAGAGGTAACCATTGGACAGGTTAAGCAAACGCTGAAGGCGAATGGGGTTAGCGTAAGGAGTTGAAGATTCAAATCTTACCTATTGCAACTAATGCTTAAAATACTTGAGGTTAATATAATTAAACCCGAGCAATTATAACTTCTACACCCAACTCCTCCAGTTCGGTTTTATAACTATAGGGCAACTCGCTGTCGGTAATTATTAAATGAACCTCGTTGGCAGCGCAGATTTTTCCGAAACCTCGCCTACCGAATTTGCTCGAATCGGCCAAAACCACTACCCTACTCGATGCCTCCATCATTTGCCGATTTAGAGATGCTTCCAAAGCATTAGTTGTGGTTATGCCGTATTCGGGGTCAATGCCATCGGCACCCATAAACAGAATGGAGCAGTTAAGGTTGGTAAGCATACGCTCGGCAAATGGACCCAGTACCGACGATGAGCTGCGACGAACCATGCCTCCCAGTTGAATAATCTCCACATTACTTCGCAAAGTTATGGCTTGCGATGCATTGAGCGATGCCGAAACTACGGTTAAGCCATTCAAATCGGGTATTTGTCGGGCAAACTCTAAAATTGTCGACCCCGAAGCTAACAGAATGCTATCGTTGGGTTGAAGAATTTTAACCGCTTCGCGGGCAATGGCAACTTTCTGCTCAACCCGCAATTTTTCCTTATCGCCAATGTGCCTGTCGAACGCAAAGGGAATGGCAGGCGAAGCGCTTCCATGGGTTCTGTTTAAGAGCCCCTTGCTTTCGAGCCATTTCAAATCCTTTCGAATGGTAACAACCGAAACCGAAAGCTTCTCGCTCAGCTCGGTAACGTTTACATGACCTTTCTCGGTTAATCGGTTTAAAATGAACCGATGACGTTCGGCTATACTTTGCGACATAGTTTCTTAATTTTCATTCCAAAGGTATAAAAAGAAAACAAACGGAAGCGAATTGAAATAAAAAACTACATAACGAAACATTATATATAAATTTAAGTTTCGTTTTCTTTTCTTTTTGATTTCGATTAATTACTTTTGCCCTGTAAAAATTACAATTCAACATTAAAATAATTATATATGAAGCGGAGCGAAAATGTAAGCAGGATAATTGAAAGTGGAAAAGTTTTCGATTTTGTAGTAATTGGTGGTGGCGCAACGGGCATTGGTATTGCGCTCGAAGCTGCAACAAGGGGGTACTCGGTTGCGCTTTTCGAAAAATCGGATTTTACTAAAGGTACTTCGAGCAAAAGCACAAAGCTGGTACACGGCGGTGTTCGATACCTTGCGCAGGGCGATGTTGCCCTGGTTCGCGAGGCATCAGTTGAAAGGGGCTTGCTTGTTAAAAATGCTCCGCATTTGGTTTCGAACCAGTCGTTTATAATCCCAACCTTCGGACTATGGGATGAGATAATGTACACCGTTGGGCTAACCTTTTACGATTTGCTTGCGGGTCGTTTTAGCCTTGGCAGTTCGCTACGTATTTCGAAAACCAAAACGCTTTTGCGCTTGCCCGCAATTAAAGCGAAAGGACTTACAGCCGGAGTACTCTACCACGACGGACAGTTCGACGATAGCCGACTGGCCATTAACGCGCTCCAAACAGCCTGCGAGCATGGCGCATTGCCCGTAAACTACTTTGGGGTAGAGCATCTTGTAAAAGATGAGAGTGGAAATGTTAATGGTGTTGTAGCAAAGGATGAACTATCGGGAACGTCGTACACCATTAAAGCCAAAGCGGTTATAAATGCAACGGGAGTTTTTGTCGACGATATCCTGCGCATGGACAATCCCGAACTGCATCGCAGCATTAAGCCCAGTCAGGGGATTCATCTTGTACTCGACAAATCGTTTTTCCCCGGAAACGACGCCCTTATGATTCCAAAAACCGACGATGGCCGGGTGCTTTTTGCTGTACCATGGCATAACCACGTAGTTGTAGGAACAACCGATACACCTATCGACTCCACCTCGTTGGAGCCCGTAGCCCTCGACGAGGAGGTGAATTTCATTCTAAAAACCATGGGTCGCTATCTAACCCGTCAGCCCTCGCACACCGATGTGCTGAGCGTATTTGCCGGACTTCGACCGTTAGCCGCTCCCAAAGGCGACTCTACCAGAACGAAGGAAATTTCGCGAAGCCATAAAATCTTCGTTTCACCATCTAATCTTTTCACCATGGTGGGCGGAAAATGGACAACCTTTCGCCGCATGGCGCAAGACATGGTTGAAAAGGTTGAGAAAACGCTTCAATGGAAACCAACACAAACCGCAACTAAGCACCTTCACCTGCATGGTTATGTTAAAAAGGTCGATAGAACCAACAAATTTTACTGGTACGGAAGCGACATTGACGGTATTAACCAAATTATTGCAGAGAAACCCGAACTGGGCGAATACATTAGCGAGTCGCTCGGACTTATTAAAGCACAGGTTATATGGGCCGTTCGAAACGAAATGGCGGTTACTGTTGAAGATGTTCTTTCGCGCCGCACTCGCTGCCTGCTGCTTAATGCTCGCGAAGCCATTACCCTTGCAAACGAAGTGGCAAAACTGATGGCTTTGGAACTGGGGAAAGATGATTTGTGGCAAAAGCAGCAGGTCGACGATTTCAACAGGGTTGCATCGAAATATATTTTAAGGTAACTCATTTTTTCTACTTTTACTGAAAATAATTTCACCATACATGGAACCGTTCATTCTTGCACTCGACCAGGGAACTACCAGTTCAAGGGCACTTATTATCGACCGAAAGGGCAACATACGCTCGCAGGCTCAAAAGGAGTTTACGCAAGTATTCCCAAAACCCGGTTGGGTTGAGCACGACCCGCTCGAAATATGGTCGTCGCAGGTTGCTGTTGCCGCCGAGGCCATGTCGAAATTGGGAATCGATGGGTCGAACCTTGCAGGAATTGGCATTACCAATCAGCGCGAAACAACCATTGTTTGGGACAAGCGAACCGGCGAACCGTTTTACAATGCCATAGTTTGGCAGGACAGGCGCACCTCGGAGTACTGCGATGAGCTGAAAGCAGCCAAGCACGATTTGGCAATCAGAAAAAAAACGGGATTGATAGTCGATGCCTACTTTAGCGGAACAAAAGTGAAGTGGATACTCGAAAATGTTGTGGGGGCTAGGGAACTTGCCGAACAAGGCCATTTGGCATTTGGAACGGTGGATACATGGCTGGTTTGGAAATTTACCGGCGGCAAAACCCACATTACCGACGTATCGAACGCCAGTCGCACCATGCTATTCAATATTCATAAGCTTACTTGGGACGACGAGCTGCTTTCGTTGTTTGACATTCCTAAAAGCATTTTGCCCACCGTTGCCTCGTCGAGCGAGGTGTATGGCCATACAAGTCCTTCGGTTTTTGCCATGCAGGTTCCCATTTCGGGTATTGCTGGCGACCAACAGGCTGCGCTTTTCGGTCAGATGTGCGTTAACGACGGCATGGTGAAAAGCACCTATGGAACGGGTTGCTTTATTCTGGCCAATACAGGCAGTACCCCGTTCGAGTCGAAAAACCAAATGCTCACTACGATTGCCTGGAAAATTGGCAATCAAACCACCTATGCCCTCGAAGGCAGCGTATTTGTTGCTGGGGCTGTTGTTCAGTGGCTTCGCGATGGATTGGGTATTATTAACTCCTCGTCGGAAATTGAAGCATTGGCGCAGCAGGTGCCCGACAGCGGCGACGTATTCTTTGTTCCAAGTTTTACCGGACTGGGTGCCCCCTACTGGGATCAGTACGCACGAGGAGCCATAGTAGGAATGACCCGGGGCACAACAAAAGCGCATATTGCACGTGCAGCACTCGAAGCCATTGGCTTTCAAACGGCTGAGGTAATAAAAGCCATGGAACTCGACTCAGGAATACCTATTTCCGAAATTCGGGTCGACGGTGGCGCATCGGCTAATAACCTGCTCATGCAGTTCCAATCGAACATTCTGAATAAACCCGTAATTCGACCGCAATTTGTTGAAACCACTGCGCTGGGCGCAGCGTATTTGGCAGGTTTGGCCACTGGTTTCTGGAGCAACATTGAAGAAATAAAGCAGCAGTGGCAGCCCCAGCGAAGATTCGAGCCCCAAATGGATGTAAAAACTTCGGAAAGGTTACTGAACCGTTGGCACGAGGCTGTTATACGCTCCAAAGGATGGGCGGTTAGAGAATATTAATAATAAAATTATTAATGCTATATAACTGGCATTATGACAAATAGTAAAAGCCTACCGAAAACCGATAGGCTTTTACTATACTATGGATGAGTAAAACTATTTATTTTTCATTGCAAGCTCTCTACCAGCGCGGAGCGCTTTAAGGTTGGTTTCAACTACATCGTTGCCTTTACGGCCAAAGAGTTCGCGAATGCCATCTTCTAACTTCTCAAAGGGAATATCGATAAAGGGCGAGGCAGCACCAAGCATAACAATATTCGAAGCACGACTCGAACCCGACTCCTTTGCTATTGCATCGGCATTAAGAGCAATATGGTTTGGAATTCCCTTAATCACATTCAAAACCTCGTCGGTTTCGGGGTAGTCGGGTATGTTAATAAACGGAACGGTGTTGGTTACCAACCAGCCATCTTTCCGAAGGAAAGGCAGGTAACGCAGTCCTTCCATGGGCTCGACAGAAATAATAAGGTGAGCACCGCCAGTAGGTATTAGGTCCGATGCTATTGGGGTATCGGAAATGCGAAGGTGCGATTGCACATCGCCACCACGTTGGCTCATTCCGTGAACTTCGGCCTGTTTAATGTATAGGTTGCTTTTAACTGCAGCTAATCCAATTCCGGCAGCAATGGAAAGAATTCCTTGTCCGCCAACGCCTGCAAGTATTATATCGGTTTTCATTGTAGTATTGTTTTCAAATTAATAATTGGGTTAGCGCTCTCCTACTCTTCGGCCGACGATTTTTTCTCTTCCTTTTTACGACGGGCAAAAGCCTGAATGCACTCGCGCTGGGGAATGAGTACCGAAACACCCTGGTAGGCAAGTTCCTGTTTCATAATGCGAACGTTCTCCTCGTGGTACTTTTTAAGCGGGTTCATAACAAAAATATGATCGGGGTGAACGCCAATGCCTTTGCAAATTTCAACTATTCTTCCGTAGGCCGACGAAGTTTGTCCGCCTGTCATACCAGTTGTTGAGTTGTCGGAAATAATTACGGTTATCGGGGAGTTTTCGTTAACAGCATCGAGCAAACCGGTCATACCGCTATGGGTAAAGGTTGAATCGCCAATTACTGCAACTGCAGGAACCAAGCCTGCATCGGCTGCTCCCTTTGCCATGGTAATTGATGCACCCATATCGACACACGAGTTAATGGCATTGAAAGGTGGTAACGCACCCAGCGTATAGCAGCCAATATCGGCAAAAACCCGACCTGTACCATACTCGGCTAGCGCCTCGTTAAGAGCGGTGTAAACATCAATATGACCACATCCTGTGCATAGCGAAGGTGGGCGTTTACGAACCACATTGGGTATTGGCATCCCTTCATAAACCACCATTTTAAATGCCTTGGCAACAATGGCAGGAGTTAACTCACCGTCGCGGGGTAAAGTACCATCGAGACGACCATTAATAGGCTTGCCTAAATTTAAAATTCCTTTCAGCATCTCTTCCACTACTGGCATTCCATCTTCAAGCACCATAATGGTTTCGCAATGTTCGTATATTTTTTTAATCAAATTGGTAGGAACAGGGTATTGGCTCAATTTAAGCACCGAGTATGGGCAACCATTGGGGAAATTCTCCATTAGGTAGTTATAAGAAATACCGCAAGCAATAATTCCAATTTTTTTATTTTCGCCCAAAACCAAGGTGTTATGCTCCGATTTTTCGGAAATCGATTCCATTAAAGGAATTGTATTTAGCAGTTTCTTGTAGTTAACTCTAGCAATGGCAGGGAGAAGCACAAACTGACGGGGATCGTTTGGTAACTTTAAACTATTCTGTGGGGCCACTGCCTTACGAGCCACTCCCGAGCGCGAGTGCGCCAAGCGGGTGGTAATGCGAATCATTACAGGAACGTTAAGCCTTTCGGAGAGTTCGAATGCCTTGTAGGTCATGTCGTATGCCTCCTGCTGATTCGAGGGTTCGAGGATTGGAGTCATGGCAAATTTTCCGTAGAACCTCGAGTCCTGCTCATTTTGCGACGAGTGCATGGAGGGGTCGTCGGCCGAAAGAACAACCAGTCCGCCGTTAACACCAGTCATTGCTGCATTTATAAATGCATCGGCAGCCACATTAAGACCCACATGCTTAAAGCAAACAAGCGCACGCTTTCCGGCGTACGACATGCCAATAGCGGCTTCCATGGCTGTTTTCTCGTTAGCCGACCAAATTCGGTGGATACTGAGCTGTTCGGCCTGCTTCGAGTGCTGAACGTACTCCATTATTTCGGTGGAAGGTGTGCCCGGATAGGCATACACACCCGAAAGGCCACCGTCGATTGCTCCCTGAGCTATGGCTTCATCGCCAAGTAGAAGAAGTTTCTCCATTTGTATTTTGTTTAATCTGATTTTTAGTGGATTGCCAACTACAAATCAACAATTTCAATTTATAATTAAATTGAAGAATATCGATTCATATTGAAAGCAAAAATATCAAAAAAATTAAAAGAAATAGTTGAAATGCTGTAAAGCAACTTCATTTTGAAACTTACCCAATAATGGTTGCAGTAAACTGTCGGCTGCCACCGTGCTTTCGGAATTCGCATAAATATATTCCCTGCCAGGTTCCGAGTAGCAGTTTGCCTTTCGAAATGGGAATTGAAACCGAGAAACCCACAAGCGAAGCTTTTAGGTGCGCTGGCATATCGTCGGCACCTTCGTCAGTATGGGTAAAGCAGGGTTGATTTTCGGGTACAAGCCTATTGAAAAACTGTTCAAAATCGTTGCGTACCGAGGGGTCGGCATTCTCGTTAATGGTAATACCTGCCGAAGTATGCATTATGAATAGGTTTAAAAGGCCGCTTTGCGGAAGCAGTGGAAGTTTTTCAACAATTTGTTTGGTAACCAAATGAATCCCATATGGGAATGGTGACAGGGAGAATTCTACTTGGGAAACCATGCCTATATTAAAGGTTTAATTTTATGATGAATAAAGTCGAAGCAGAAATTTTCCATTTCATCGCGAAGGCGGGCGTATTCAATCTTTTTCTGTGCTTCATCGGAAATTTCGGTACCCGACACATCGGGGAATGGAAATTCGTAAACTTTTGGTTTTCCCTTAAAAACGGGAAGAACATGCTTTATCCCTTCGCTTAAAACCAGCACATAGTCGAACTCCCTTGAGTTAATGGTGGCAAGCCCTTTCGGCTTTTGCTTTGTTATATCAATTACGGCTTCCATCATGGCATTGGCAGCAAACATGTCGAGTTCCGATGGTACAACGCCGGCGCTTTGAACCTCTACCTCGCCCTTGCCGTAGTAACCTAACCATGCTTCGGCCATTTGCGAACGGCACGAGTTGCGCTCCGATACCACAAGAATTTTCTTCATAAAACAACGATTTGGTTCGATAACTAAATATAAGTCATTTTTAAATTAATGCGAAGTAAAAAAGAAACATTTATTCAACTAATATAAAAACGTTCTCTGCTGGGAGCTCAATATTTTCTGCCTTGATTCAATTTCAATATCTTTGCAGAATTTAATACCTTTTATGCGAATAGACATTATTAGCGTGCTTCCCGAACTGCTTCAAAGTCCCATGGGGCATTCAATTATTAAACGAGCGCAAACCAAAGGTTTGGTTGAAATTCATCTGCACGGCCTACGCGATTTTACAAACGACAAGCACCGAACGGTTGACGATTACGCATTTGGCCCCGATGCCGGAATGGTGCTGAAAGTTGAACCAGTTTATAAAGCACTCAAAAAATTTAAAGGCGAGCGCCAGTACGACGAGATTATTTACACCTCGCCCGATGGCGAACCCCTTACCCAAAAATTGGCCAACGAGCTGAGCACTAAAACGAATTTACTAATACTTTGCGGTCACTATAAAGGAATTGACCATAGAGTGCGCGAGCACCTGATAACCCGCGAAATTTCCATTGGCGATTACGTGCTAACCGGAGGCGAACTTGCGGCAGCGGTAATTACCGATAGCGTTGTTAGGCTCATTCCGGGAGTTCTGTCGGACGAAACCTCGGCGCTTACCGATTCTTTTCAGGACAATCTGCTGGCTCCGCCGGTTTACACAAGGCCTGCCGAGTTTAACGGTTGGAAAGTGCCCGAAATACTACTGTCGGGAAATTTTAAGGAAATAGAAAAATGGCAGCTGCAGCAATCGGTGGAGCGAACCAAAAAGTTGCGCCCCCACCTGCTCGATGAAGAGGAAAAATAACTGTGTATTTCTAGAATGAATATAAATTGAACGAACGCAATCGTTTACTTTTCCATTTGCACGTATAAAGTGCTTAACAACATTTCCGAATTCACCTTTTTTATATACCTTTGCTAAGTTGCAATGAAAACGTAAATAACTCAATATCAACAAAATCACTATTCAAATGGCAAAGAACAAGAAGTTTATTACCTGCGACGGAAATTACGCTGCATCGCACATCGCCTACATGTTTAGCGAGGTTGCCGCAATTTACCCCATCACGCCATCATCAACAATGGCCGAGTACATTGACGAATGGACTGCATTTGGTCGTAAAAATATTTTTGGAGAAACTGTAAAAGTTACCGAAATGCAATCGGAAGCTGGCGCTGCAGGAGCAGTTCACGGTTCGCTTCAGGCAGGCGCTTTAACAACAACCTTTACCGCTTCGCAGGGTTTACTCCTTATGATTCCTAACATGTACAAAATTGCCGGCGAATTACTTCCAGGCGTATTCCATGTTTCGGCTCGTAGCTTGGCAGCCCAAGCCCTATCGATTTTTGGCGACCATAGCGACGTAATGAGCACTCGCCAAACTGGTTTTGCCATGCTGGCAACTGGTAGTGTGCAGGAGGTAATGGATTTGGCAGGTGTTGCTCACCTTACCGCCATTAAGTCGAGGGTTCCTTTCCTTCACTTCTTCGATGGTTTCCGTACATCGCACGAAATTCAAAAAATTGAGGTTCTCGAAACCGAGCAGCTAGGTGCATTGGTCGATCAAAAAGCCCTTCAGGCTTTCCGCGACCGTGCCCTTAACCCCGAGCACCCTGTTACCCGTGGTACCGCACAAAACCCCGATATCTATTTCCAAGCTCGTGAGGCTGCCAATAAGTACTACGATGCAGTTCCCGATATGGTTGATGCCTACATGCAGGAAATTACCAAACTAACGGGTCGTGAGTACCACCCATTTGCATACTACGGACACAAAGATGCCGAGAATGTAATTATTGCTATGGGGTCGATTACCGACACCACTCGCGAAGTAGTTGATCACCTAATAGAAAAAGGCGAGAAAGTTGGCTTGCTTGCAGTTCACCTATACCGTCCTTTCTCTGCAAAATACTTCTTCAAGGCTATTCCTGCCAGCGTAAAACGCATTTGCGTTCTCGATCGTACCAAAGAGCCCGGTGCTAATGGCGATCCACTTTACCTCGATGTAAAAGACCTTTACTACGGAAAGGATAATGCCCCATTAATTATTGGCGGACGCTACGGTTTGAGTTCGAAGGATACCACTCCTGCTCAGATTATTGCAGTTTTCGACAACCTAAAGATGAAGGAGCCTAAGAACCAATTCACCGTTGGTATTGTTGACGATGTAACCTTCAAGTCGCTTTCACTTCTACCCGAAATTAACTTGGCTCCTAAAGGAACATTCCAGGGTAAATTCTACGGAATTGGTGCCGACGGAACTGTTGGTGCAAACAAAAACTCAATTAAAATTATTGGCGACAATACCGATAAGTACTGCCAGGCTTACTTTGCATACGACTCAAAAAAATCGGGTGGTGTAACTACATCGCACCTTCGTTTTGGCGACAAGCCCATTCGCTCGCCTTACCTAGTTACTACTCCCGACTTTGTGGCTTGCCACGTTCAGTCGTACCTAGGCAAGTACAACATGCTTAAAGGCTTGCGCAAAGGTGGTACTTTCCTTCTTAATACTATTTGGGATGTTGAAGAAACTAAGGAAAAACTCCCCAATTCCATTAAAAAGTACCTAGCCGAAAACGAAATTAATTTCTACATTATTAACGCAACCAAAATTGCCGACGAAATTGGTTTAGGCGGTCGTACTAACACTGTATTGCAAAGTGCATTCTTCAAAATTTCGGGAGTTATTCCTTTCGAGGTGGCTGTTAAAGACATGAAAGAGGCTGTAGAAAAAACATACGGTCGAAAAGGGCAGGATATTATCGATATGAACAATGCTGCCATCGATCGTGGAGGTGAAGTAACAAAGGTTGATGTGCCAGCCGATTGGGCTAAACTTACCCCTGAAGAGCACCACAAAATAGATGGAGCCCCTGAATTTATTAATAAAGCCGTACTGCCAATTACTTTAATGAGGGGCGACGATTTACCCGTTAGTACCTTTATCGATCGCGAAGATGGTACCTTCCCTGCTGGAACCACCGAGTACGAAAAACGCGGAATTGCAGTAAGCGTTCCCGAGTGGGTAACCGATAACTGTATTCAGTGTAATCAATGCGCTTACGTTTGTCCTCACGCTGCCATAAGGCCATACTTACTAACCGACGAGGAACTTGCTAACGCACCTGCTGGAACTACTACCCAGAAGGGTCGAGGTGGTATTAAAGAGTACAATTTCCGCATTCAGGTTAGCGTACTCGACTGTACTGGTTGCGGTAACTGTATCGACGTTTGTCCTGCTCCTAAAAAGGCTCTCGAATTCCAACCTATCGAGTCGCAAATGGCCGAGCAAGACAGGTACCTATACATGCACCACACTGTTGGCTACAAGGATACCGTTCTTGGAAAAGATAAGAGCGTGAAAAACAGCCAGTTTGCACAGCCTCTATTCGAGTTCAGCGGTGCTTGCGCAGGTTGCGGCGAAACACCTTACATTAAAGCTATTACTCAACTTTACGGCGATCGCATGATTGTTGCCAACGCAACCGGATGCTCGTCAATTTATGGTGGTTCGGCACCTTCGACCCCATACACCAAAAATAAAGATGGATTTGGGCCTGCCTGGGCAAATTCGCTTTTCGAAGATAACGCTGAGTTTGGTTTCGGAATTGCAACCGGAGTTGCAAAACTTCGCGACAGAATTGCCGACCGTTTAGGCAAAGCCCTAGAGGGTAATTACCCTGCCGAAGCCAATGAAACAATGAAAGCCTGGATCGATGCTAAAGACAACGCTGAGGCTTCGAAGGTTGCATCGGAGAAGTTAATCGTAACCCTTGAGAAAATTAATGATAGCATGGCAAAAGAGCTGCTGGCTCTTAAGCAGTACTTCATTAAGAAGTCGGTATGGATTTTCGGTGGCGACGGTTGGGCATACGATATTGGTTACGGCGGACTAGACCATGTTATAGCTAGTGGCGAGGACGTAAACCTATTGGTAATGGATACCGAGGTTTACTCGAACACCGGAGGACAAGCTTCGAAATCGACTCCAATAGCATCTGTAGCTAAGTTTGCCGCTGCTGGTAAGCGCATCCGCAAAAAGGATTTAGGTATGATGGCTATGAGCTACGGCTACGTGTACGTTGCTCAAGTTGCAATGGGTGCCGACCAGAACCAGTACTTTAAAGCTATTAAGGAGGCCGAAGCATTCCCTGGCCCGAGCGTAATAATTGCCTACTCGCCATGTATTAGCCACGGTTTGCGTAACGGTATGGGAAAAACCCAGCACCAAGCAGAATTGGCAGTTGAAGCGGGTTACTGGCACAACTACCGCTATAATCCTTTACTCGAGCAGGAGGGTAAAAATCCTTTCCAACTCGATTCGAAGGAGCCTAACTGGGAGAAATTCCAGGATTTCCTTAAGAGCGAGGTACGCTACACATCGCTTCAGCTCTCGTTCCCCGATGATGCTGAGAAACTATTCGAAGCTGCCGAGGAGAATGCACGTTGGAGGTATAAATCCTATCAACGCATGGCTGCAATGTACTTTACAAAATAAATAGTTTGTAATTATAAAAAAGGGGTGCTTCATTAAGCATCCCTTTTTTTGTTATATTAGCCTTCTATGAACTTACTAAAGATGCTAATAATCTTTTTAAAAAGAAATGCTTTCTTGGTTGCAAGCATTGTCATTCTTTCTTTTTGCCCCAATGAATTATATTGCCAACATAAAGAAATTAAACCACAACCCGTTTTCAACAATTTCACTACTGACGATGGACTACCCTCCAACGAAATATATCACGCCATTCAGGATTCGCTGGGGTATATTTGGTTTGCCACAAACAATGGAGTAAGCCGTTTCAATGGTTATAATTTCGAAAGCTTTGGTTTGGAAGATGGGTTAGTTGATAATACCATTCATGAAATTTACACCGATTACCGTGGCCGCATATGGTTTGTTTCCCACCTAGGAAACTTGGCTTACTATGAAAACGGGACCATTACGGCTTATCCATATAACGAAAAAATTCAGAAGCAACTTCCAGCGTCCAGAGGACCAATAAAAAAATCTTTCTACGTTGATAGAAGTGATAATGTTCATATCTCGTTTAAAAAATTTGGTAGGTTTAAAATTACGCCCGAAGGATTAATAATTAACAATACAAATCCGGTTCACAATACCGAATTAATTATTGAAAAACTTAATAATGGCAAAGTAATACTTACTAACCCGCTAAAATCGAAAGACTTATCTATTACTTATATTGACTACAATAATATATCGAACTGGAACAACAGCGATCTATTTGAACATGATTTCTTAGGTCTGCATTTTTGGGGAGAATGCTATAATGATGTTTTATACCTTGGACTAAAAGGGTATTTAATTCAGATTAAAAACAATATAATAAAGAAAAAGAAAATTGGCCCCGAAATAATTTGGTTATCAATAGATAACTCTGGCAGATTGTGGGCAAGCCCCTTAGAGGGAGGGGTTAATTGTTATAATAATGCCGACATTTCTCAACATGCAAATTTGCATATATTAGAAAACAAAATAATTACATCGGTTTTAAAAGATAACGAAAACGGCTACTGGTTCACTTCTTTAAACGATGGAATTTTTTATTGTTCAAATATTAATGCAAAGACATATTTGAAGGAGAGTGCGTTCGAAGGATATAATTTAAACAATGTATTTATAAATTCCGAAAAAATATTTTTAGGCTTCGATAATGGAAAAATTGGGATTGTTTCTAACAGTAAAATTTTTTTTGATGAACCAGCAAGAAATTACTCATCCTTTTCTACAATTAGAGATTTTGTAGAAACTCACGATAGTAAAGGGCTCCTGATTTCCACAACTACAATGATACATCGTTTATTTAATGGGAATTATACTCATTACTACTATTCTTTAAATAACTTCAGAGGCATCATGCCTAGGCAGATAATTAAATCAATTAAAGGTGATTATATAATTGCAAGCACAATTGGCCTTAAACGTTTCGATGGAAATAAAGTAACATATGATTCATATATAAATAAAGAATTTATGGCTGCTGTGTATGCAGTTTATGAAAAACCAAATGGAAATATTTTAATGGGCTGTGCAAACGGATTATGGGAATACAACGGTACTGATTTTACATATTTAGGCGAAAGAAACCATTTGCTCTCAAAACATATTGTATCCATAAACTCAAATTCAAATGGTTCAATATTCATAGGAACTAAAGGTCTTGGTCTGGTTATTATGGCTACCGATGGTCAGATTTTTAATTTAACAAAAAAGGACGGGTTAAAAAGCAACACAATCAACCAAGTACAAGTAGAAGAAAATTCTATTTGGTTAGCAAGTAATGAAGGTGCGCATAGGATAGAATTTTCAGATAACTTTAAAATAAAATCAATTATTTCTCTCAATAAATCAAATGGCCTACCCATAAATGAAGTAAAGAAAATATTTAAAGACAACAAGGATATATACATTGCAACTAAGAACGGTTTAACCATAATTAATGAAGAACACATACAAGCTAATAATACCTTTGCATTTTGTCATATTACTAAAGTTAGGGCCAATAATATTGAAAAATTATTTCGAAATGGGTTAATACAGTTGAATTACAACGAGAACCTCCTAAATATCGATTTTATTGGGCTATCATACCTTGCAAGGGGGAAAGTAAACTATAGGTATAGATTGATTGGCGCTGACTCTAGTTGGCATTATACCCTCAACAATACAGCATTGTTTTCAAACTTAAAAAGCCGAAACTATACATTCGAGGTTCAAGCTCAAAATAACGATGGCATTTGGAGCCCAAGCCAGAAACTTGAAATTTACATAAGAAAACCCTATTGGCAAACTACTCTCTTTATAATGTTTGTTACCATAGCCTTCTCGGCTCTATTATTTACTATATACCGCATTCGTATCCAGTCTATTCGAAAGCGAAATGAATTGCTTCATTCAACCAATCTATACAAGCAACAAGTTCTGAGGCAACAAATGAATCCGCATTTTATATTCAATACTCTCAACTCCATACAACTTTTCATTCTCGAAAACGACCCTTTAAATTCACATAAGTACTTAACTAAGTTTGCCCGATTGATACGAATGACCCTCGACAATTCCCAAGAAACAAAGGTTTCTGTTAAAGATGAGATTGAAGCCCTTAAGCTTTATCTCGAACTCGAGTCGCTCCGCTTAGAGGAAAAATTCACTTTCAACATTAATATTGCTCAACCAGATCTATTGGGCTACAAAATACCAACCCTCCTAATTCAACCCTTTGTTGAAAATGCAATTTGGCATGGAATTATGTTGAAAGAAACCAAATCGGGGCATGTAGATGTATCTGTTGAAAAACATAATGGATACCTGATTTGCCAAATTGAAGATGATGGTATTGGGCGTAAAGCGGCCAATGCACTCAATAAAAAAGCCGATAAACAGCATAAATCGCTCGGCAACAAAATTATAGCACAACGCATTGAACTTCTAAATACAATTTACAGAGATTCGTTCAGTATTGAATACGACGATCTTATAAACACCAATGGGGAACCAACAGGGACCAAAGTTACCATTCGAATTCCAATATAGCTATTCATATTACGTTGCAAATAATTTAAAGCCAATACCGCAGGTTTTTACTATTTTTGTAACTTCTTAAATTCACAATTTATGATTCGGGCAATTCTGGTAGATGATGAACTGGCTGCAATAAAATCTCTTGAGGTTTTAATCAGAGAGTATTGCCCCGAAATAAGCGTAGTTGGCACTGCTCGCTCTGCCGACGAAGCTCTTTCGCTCGTAAGTAAGGTTGGCCCCGACCTTGTATTTCTCGATGTTGAAATGCCCCCAAAAACGGGTTTCGATTTCTTGAGCCAATGCCAAAACATCGATTTAGAGGTCATTTTCGTTACTGCATACAACCACTATGCAGTGAAAGCCTTCAAGCATAGCGCAGTCGATTACATACTAAAACCAATCGATATTGATGAACTAAAAGAATCGATTAAAAAGTTGAAAGGAATCCTAAACTCCAAAACCTCATCGCAAAAACGGTATAGCATTCTTTTCGATAATTTTAAAGAAATAATACCTCGAAAACTAGTTCTATTAACAACCGAAGGATTTAAATATTTCGATACCCAAACCATTGCAGCCATTGTTATTCACGACAACCAAATTACATTCAATTTGAATGATAAATCGACCCTTCAGTACCAATTGGCCAATTTCGATATTCTCTCGGTTCTAGATGAAAAAGGGTTCCTGTACATTCATGAAAACACCTACATTAATATTTCACTAGTTTCTAGGATTGACAGGGTTGCTAGTGGCAAAGTTGTATTAACTAATGGGCAATCTTATCCTTTAACCGAAATGAGCAAGGATGAGATTCTGGATAGAATTCAACATTTCAAATAAAAATCCTTTTTGGGAATGGGACGAATTATGGCACTCGATGTAGGAAAAAAGAGAACCGGCATAGCCGTTACCGATCCATTGAGAATTACTGCCAATGCACTTGAAACTGTTTCAACCGGAAAACTATTCGAATTCTTAGCCATTTACATGGCTACCCATACCGTAGATGAACTTATAGTGGGCATGCCCAAACAAATGAACAACCTACCCTCTGAGGCTGTTAAATATATTGAACCAGTTATTAATCGTTTAAAAAAAATGTACAGTAATATCCCCATTAAACTCATCGACGAACGCTTCACTTCAAAATTGGCGCATCAAACCATGATTGATGCTGGCCTAAAAAAAAAGGATAGGCAGAACAAAGCACTTGTCGACACCATTAGTGCAACCATTATTCTTCAATCATACCTTGAACAACTTGATAATTTACAAATAGGACAATGATACGACCTGTATATATTTACGGAACACCTGTTCTTCGGAAAGTTGCTACCGATTTAACACCCGACTACCCTAACCTAAAGGAGCTAATAGCCGATATGTTCGAAACCATGTACCATTCCGATGGTATTGGTTTGGCAGCTCCTCAAATTGGGATTTCCATTAGGCTTTTTGTAATTGATGCATCGCCGCTCGAAGAGGATCATCCTGATATGAAAAATTTCAAAAGGGTTTTCATTAATGCCCATATTACCGAACGAACCGGCGAGTCTGTGCTTTATAATGAGGGTTGCCTAAGTTTACCAGGGCTTCGCGAAGATGTAAATAGGGAATCAACTGTTGTTATGCGTTACATGAATGAAAATTTCGAGGAAATAGTTGAGCGCTTTGATGGCTTAGCGGCCAGAATAATTCAGCACGAATACGATCATTTAGATGGCATTCTTTTTCCCGATCGGCTATCGCCGCTTAGAAGGCAGATACTAAAAGGTAAGTTACAAGGCATTGCCAAAGGGAAGTTTAATGCTTCGTATCGTTACAAATTGGCAGATTAGCCGAAAACACTACAAGACTAATTCGCCTTTTCCTTCTCTAATTATTGTTGGCTCGGCATCGGTGCAATCAACTACCGTTGATGCTACATTATCCCCATATCCACCATCAATAACCAAGTCTACCCTATCATAATACCTTTCATATATCAGTTCCGGATCGGTGGTATATTCAATAACCTCATCGTCATCTTTTATCGATGTGGTCATTAACGGATTTCCAAGTTCCTTTACTAATTCAATAGGAATTTTATTGTTAGGTATACGGATTCCAACCGTTTTTCTTTTACTAATGAAATAGTCGGGAACCTTATGCAAACTGGGGAGAATGAATGTAAATGGACCCGGAAGGTTTCGCTTTAGTAGTTTGAATATCGAGTTTTCAACCTTAGCAAAGTCGGAAATATGGCTCAAATCACTGCAAATAAAAGAGAATTGGGCATCCTTCGATTTTAATCCTTTTAGTTTTATAATCCGTTCAACCGCACGCACCTTGGTAATATCGCAGCCCATACCATAAACCGTATCGGTAGGATAAATAATAATCCCACCGCTACGGAGCACTTCAACCACCTTAGCTATATCCTTGGGATTGGGGTTTTCGGGAAAAATTTTAATGAGCATTTATGCCCGCTTTAGCCGTTAACTTTTTTAAAGTCCTCTAAAAACTTAGTTAAACCTATATCGGTAAGAGGATGATTAACTAGGCCCATTATTGCACTCAGTGGGCATGTTGCAACATCGGCACCTGCCTCTAAGCATTGAATTATGTGCATAGTATGCCGAATAGAGGCAGCAAGAACCTGAGTAGTATACTCGTAGTAATCGTACACATCAACAATTTGCCTAATAAGCTCAACACCATCGGTTGAAACATCGTCGAGCCTTCCAATGAATGGTGAAACATAGGTTGCTCCCGCTTTGGCTGCAAGTAATGCTTGTCCTACAGAAAATACTAGCGTACAATTGGTTCGAAATCCATTGTCGGAAAAATACTTTATGGCCTTAATCCCCTCAATAGTACAAGGTACTTTTACAACGATTTGTGGATGAAGAGCGGCCAATTCCTTTCCTTCCCGTATCATTCCCTCAAAATCGGTAGCAATAACTTCAGCTGAAACATCGCCCCCTTTAACAATATTACAAATATCTATGTAATGCTGTTTTATGTTGGCATCACCCTTTATGCCCTCTTTCGCCATGAGCGAAGGATTGGTTGTAACCCCATCGAGAACTCCCAAATTATTGGCCTCCCGAATTTGATTAAGATTTGCAGTATCGATAAAAAATCTCATAGTTCGAATGATTTAGTTTATTATAGTTTGCAAATATAGGTATTTGAATCAATAAAAAACCCACGTTCTTTTTGCAAAGAACATGGGGATTGTATTACAGTGATATACGAGTGTTTAGTTGGCACAGAAATTAATAAGTGCAATAACATCGCCCGTTTTATTTAAATTTATCCTATTGGCATTAACAAAACTTTTAATTTCATTCCATTTGCTTGGGTAAACTTTTTTCAAATCGGAAAGTTTACGCAATGGAGTAATCTTACCATTTTTCATAATCAGAAACTTCGACTCAATTGTAACCTCAATCTCAGTTGTTCTGTCGATTGGCACACTCGCACCCTGATCGTTCCAACTTCTAACCCTAACAACCGAAGATGTATTAGTTGAGGTTCCATATGCGCCCCTATATTCCACATTATTTTTAACTTTTGAAACTCGCTGAAGCAATAGGTTGGTACCATCATCGTACGACATTAACATTTCAGCAATTTCATTTGCATTAATGGGCATAAAGGTTCGTTTTCCGTATGAAATCAGCTTAATTTCAATTAAACCCATTAACTGAAGAGCCTCTTTATTATCGTTTAAAAAGAAAATCCCATTTGCAACAACATTGTAATTAAGAAAGGCCCGAGTAACCTCTCCCGATTTAAATATTACTTTCCCGTTATAGAATACAGAATCGAGCATTTGGTCGTGAAGAGACATCTCTTCAACTACATTGAATATGGCTTTGTCTACTCGAACAGTTTTTGTCTCCTGAGCAAAAACGGATACAGCAAAAAAAGCGAAACCAGCTATAATTAATGTTCTCATTTTATGTAATTTATTGGTAAGCAAATTTATGATTTTAAAACAATATATTCGTTAATAATATTGCCCATAGACTTGAAAATATTGGTACGGGCACTTTTATTAAACACCGATAGGTCATCAACTAACTTTCGAATCGACTCTCTTTGTGTATCGTCGAAAAAAGGGCATAATTGTATTTCAGAAGGGAAGCCAATCGAATTAGAATAATGCTGCAAATCGGCATTTGTTAACAAAATAAGCGGTCGAATTAAGTGCATCCTACCACCAAACATACTTAACGAAGCAGGTAAAGAGCTGATAGAGGAGTGATTAATCATATTCAGAAGCAAAGTTTCAACGGCATCGTCGAGATGATGGCCAAGGGCTAACTTGTTGCATCGCCTGCTTTTGGCCAAATCGAAAAGAACTTTTCTTCGCTTCCAGCTACATATAAAACATGCAGGCTTTCTTTGGTTAGGATTGTACTCAACGGCTATTTCGGGCAAATGGAGTTGTATTTCGTGCGCATCGCAATAGCTCTTCATAAAGTCCATGTCAACCTTATAATCCATATCGGTAGCTATAACATGGCAAGCTTCAATATCAAAATTGATAGGTAATTTCTTTTTTCTACTAATAAGCAGGTTCAGAAGCGAATAGCTGTCTTTGCCTCCAGAAATACCTACCAATACCCTATCGCCATTGGAAATAAGATTATAGCTAAAAATGGCTTTATTAACTTTAGTTTCGACCTTACTAATCGATGTCGATCTGCTCATTTACAAAATTATTGCTCAACAATGGTTGTTCCAAGCCCCGATTTTATTTGCCTAACTTTAGGATTACCCATATACGTAAGAGTTCCACCAGTGCGTACATTGGCATCGATAAAGGCATTGGCGGTAACTTTGGCCATACCTCGAGTATTTATATTTAAGTATACCGAGTCGGCTACAAGATCGAATGCCGAGAGGGTTGCACCTGAAGAAACCCTCGCTTCGAACGTTCCAACTTTACCTTTTAAATTTATGTTTGCACCCTTATCGAGACGAATATCGGCTGTACGAAGATTCACAGTAGCATCGAGCCGGCTGCCAGTAAATGCTGAAAGAATAACCTTGTCGCCTGCCAACTCACTTTCAATAACAACTGAACCTGATGCTGTTACAAATACATCGCGAAGTTCCTTGTATGTAACCCAAACTTCAACCGAAATATCTTTATATACTCCACGCTTCAGGGTAATCTCAAGGGTTTTGCCATTAACATCGGTAATAACCTCTGAAAGATCGATGCCACGAGCATTAACTCTAGCCTGCTCAACACCTCCTTGCACCATAAATACATTAATCTGGTTAGTAACCCTAAGCTTGTCAAAATGGGGCAGTTTCCTATCTTCTTGGCTATAAACACCTATGCTACTTAATAAAAGTAGAACAACCAATAATAATGGAGAGATGATTTTCATATAGTTAAAAGTTTAGTAGCAATAGATTCCTACATAATCAAAAACGATTCCAAATATATAGTAAAATGCTCATTGAATTGTGATAAGAATGCTAATTATGGTTATTTCAAAAATAAGCGAGGAATAGTGTATCAAGTTCAACAATTTTTATAAAAAACTAAAATGCATTGTTTTCATATAAATGAAAAACCATTACATTTGCGCTTGCTTTTAAAAATTACACTTCGAATTATGGCAAAAAATAAAAAAGAGACAACCGACAACAATGTAGAATCGTTGGAAAGTGCCCTAACAAGGACAGAACAATACATTGAGAAAAACCAGAAAATGCTTACTATCGTAGCATTAGTAATAGTTGTAATTGTAGGTTCGGTTATTGGATACAAGCGATTGTACATAGCACCCTTGGAAAAGGAAGCGCAAGCACTCATATTCCCAGCCGAAAACTATTTCGAAAGAGACTCTTTCAATTTAGTTCTCAATGGCGATGGAAATAACCCTGGTGTGCTGGAAATTATCGATAATTTCGGTCCAACACGCACTGCAAACTTGGCTCATTACTATGCAGGCATTTCATACAGGCAACTAGGTAATTACGAAGACGCCCTTACCCATCTGAAAAAATTCAGCACAAGCGAAAGAATGATAGGTTCAATTGCCCTTGGAGCTATTGGCGATTGCTATGTTGAACTTGAAAAACTAGAAGAGGCTGCCAATTATTACGTTAAAGCTGCAAAGAAGGGCGACAACGAATTTTCAACACCCATGTACCTTATGAAAGCCGCTTTGGTTTACGAAGAACTCAGTAAATTTAACGAAGCCTTAAATATATATAAGGAAGTAAAAAACAAATTTCCAAAATCCACCGAGGCTCGCGATATTGAAAAGCATATTACAAGCGTTGAGTTAAGAAAGTAATTGTATTTTATACATAATTTTTCCTAAACCAACCCTAATTGGGTTGGTTTTTTTATTTTTACAAAAAAAACTATGGCCACACATTTAAAGAATCTGTCAACTTACGATGCCAAAAGTATCCCTTCGGGTAAAAAATTCAAATTTGGCATTGTTGTTTCCGATTGGAACTCAGAAATAACCCATTCGCTGTTGAAAGGGGCACTGGAAACATTAAGTAACCATGGAGTTAAAGAAGAAAACATTTTAGTTAAACATGTTCCAGGCAGTTTTGAGCTGACCCTTGGTGCTCAGTTTATGGCCGAATATGCCGATTTGGATGGAGTAATTTGTTTAGGTTGCGTAATTCAGGGAGAAACTCCTCACTTTAACTTTGTATGCCAGGGTGTTACCCATGGGATTACCGAACTGAATATGAACTACAATATTCCCTTCATTTTTGGTGTACTTACTACAAATACATTAGAGCAAGCGAAAGACCGTGCAGGGGGAAAGCATGGAAATAAAGGAATTGAAGCGGCTATAACTGCTCTGAAAATGGCAGCATTACAAAGAGAAATGGAAGAAATTGAAGAATCGTAACATAAAAAAGGGGGCCCAAAAATGAGCCCCCTTTTTTTATTTCTTTTTTGCAGCCATTTGCTTTTGCTTTGCGTACTTTTCTAATTTTTCCTGAAAACCCGACTTTTTAACAGGCTTTTTTGCATTCTCGTTGAGCTTTGCAAGAATCTTCTCGTCATCAACAGTTTGGCGAATGAGATATGTTTGCCCCAGAGTGAAGGCGTTGGATAGAAAGTAGTAGTAGCTTAACCCCGATGAGTAGCTGTTGAAAAACAGCAATAGCATAACAGGCATCATATAAAGCATCATGAATTTCATCCCCGGAAGCTGCGCAGTTGTATCGGTCATTTGGCTTGCGCTCATTTTAGATGTGAAATACAATGCAACTGCCATTAGTAGGGTAAATAGGCTCACATGATCGCCATACATTGGTATATTGAAGGGCAACTGTAAAATTGAATCATACGATGACAGGTCATCGGCCCAGAGGAAACTTTGCTGACGCAACTCGAATGAGGCCGGGAAAAAGCGGAACATGGCGAATAGTATAGGAAACTGTATGAGCATGGGCAAGCAGCCACCTAAGGGGCTTACACCCACCTTTTTGTATAGCCCCATAACCGCTTGCTGTTTTTTTAGTGCATCTTCCTTTTTAGGGAATTTAGCACTTATTTCATCGATCTGTGGTTTTAAAACTCGCATTTTTGCCTGGCTCAAATACGATTTATAAGTAAGGGGGAAAAGAACTAATTTAATAATTATTGTAAGTAACAAAATAATTAAACCGTAACTGGCAACCACGTTATCGAGCACATCGAATAGAAAAATAACTACATATCGATTAATCCAACCAATAATCCAACCGCCTAGAGGCACAACCTCTTCGAAACCGTAACTATATGTTTTAAGCGTATTGAAATGGTTAGGTCCAAAATAAAATTTGAATTGGGCTGTTTCGTCGGCTCCCTTTTCAAAAGGTATTGCAATCCGCGATGAGAACTGTTTGGTTAAGTTTGCTTCTTCTAAAATATAAGTAGCAAGTTTCGCATTCTGCATGCTTTCGTCGGAAACTAAAAAGGTTGAAAAGAATTGATGCTTATACCCAATCCATTGTATTTTGGTTTTCACATCCTGCTCTTCCCTATCGCTAGTAGCAGAAAGTTCTTCAAATTCACCGTTCGGAAACCTGTAGGCAATAGTTGTATAATTACTTTCATTCTTTTTTCCCTTCTCTAAACGGGGCATTTCCACATCCCAAAGTAAATCTACAAATCCTACTCTGCTCGACATAACATTTTCCATTCCCGAAAAATGAATTTTGAAATCGACCATATACGAGTCGGAAGGAATGGTATAGGTATAGTCAATAAAAGATGTTTCGGTTACAGCCAAACGCATTGTAAGTGAATAGGGATCATCGCCCGACTTCAATTCAATAATGCTGTCCTGTGTGGATGGCGAAAAGTATAAACTATTGGTTCTAACATCGTTATTATTTCCCCAGAACTGAAGACCGAACACATTCCTTTCGCCTGAAAAAAGAGCCAATGAATCGCCAAAGTAGGTTTTATAACCTTTAATTTCAGCTGAGTAAATTTTTCCACCTAAGGTTGAAAACTTCAGGCGAATTTTCTCATTTTCAATAGTAATATACTTTGTAGTCCCCTTTGAGCGTTCATAAAAAGTAGCATCCCCAGTATTAGTAACTAAAGCCTGTTCCTGCACAGGAGTTGAAAGTTGTTCATTTTGCTTTTGCTCTAGCTCCCTTTGATTTTTTACAAGGGTTAACGAATCGTTAATTCGTTTCTGGCGCTCAATTTCCTCTTGCGAAGGCCGATTAAGGTAACTAAACCCGATGAGTATTAAAAAAATTAGTACTAATCCAATGACTGTATTTCTATCCATTATTGCTTGTTATTAAAGTATTTTTGGAAAGGCACAAAAATAATAAAAAAACCATTACTGAATGCCAACATGCTATTTTCAGTTAGGTTTTGAGTTTTATAGTTATTATTTCTTTAACAAATTCTTAATAAGCGACACAAATTCAGCAATATCCGCTTCGGAAGTATCCCAAGAAGTCATCCAACGCACTTCATTACGGTCCTTATCCCAAACATAGAAAAAGAACTCTTTTTGAAGGGGTTCAATTATGCTGTGTGGAACTATAGCAAAAACACCATTTACATCTACGGGTTGAGTGATATGAATTTCGGTAATCTGTTTCAGCTCCCTTTCGAGTAGTTTGGCCATAGAATTGGCATGCACAGCCGTACCCTTCCATTGTTGATTCGATAAATAAGCTGTAAACTGAGCAGAAATATAGCGCATTTTAGATGCTAACTGCAATCCCTGCTTTCGAGTGTACATGAATTCAGCGGCAAGTGAAGGGTTAATAAAAACTATGGCTTCGCCATACATCATACCGTTTTTTGTGCCCCCAAACGAAAGAATATCAACCCCTGCCTTGGTTGTGAAATCGGCAAAAGGAATTTGCAAGGCTGCTGCAGCATTAGCTATACGGGCACCATCCATGTGCAGGTACATATTGTTTGCATGGGCATACTTGCTCAGCTCTTTAATTTCTTTAGGCGAATAGAGAGTACCAAGTTCGGTGGGTTGCGAAATGGAAATTACCTTGGGTTGGGCATGATGCTGAAAACCGAAACCATGCATATGCTTTTTAACTAGTTCGGTTGTTAGCTTACCATCGGGAGTTGAAACAGTTAATAGTTTGCAACCCGTAAAACGTTCGGGTGCTCCACATTCATCCACATTAATATGTGCAGTTTCTGAGCAAATTACTGCGTTGTATGGCTGTGTGGCTGCTTTTAGGCCAAGTACATTTGCTGCTGAGCCAATAAACACAAAAAAAACTTCGGCCTGATTTCCAAATTCACTCTTGAAAAGATCGATGGCCTGTTGGGTATATGGATCGTCGCCGTAGGCAATAGTATGCCCCTCGTTTACCTTACCCAATGCCGAAAGTATATTTGGGTGTACCCCAGAATTATTGTCGCTCGCAAATCCTCTTTTTGTCATGGTTGCAATATTATAGTTATAAATATGGTATTGGGGCTTAAAAATAGAAAAATTGCTGATGGAAAATGGGCTTCAAAAGCAATAATTCGAATTTAAGCATGCTTAAATTACTTTCTTCCTCGTAGGTTTTGATAATCGATATAATAAAGCAATTTAAATGAGATGCTGTTATACTGTGCCGAATTGAGCAAATTTGATACAGTATTGAGGTAGTTTGTATTCAATTCTCCTGAAGCACTGTCATTTATGGCATTTTTCCACATTACTGTCAGAACGCTTCCGGGTGCAAAGTTCCATTGGTACGAAAGGTCGATGTTAAAAAGGTTTAAGCTGGCATTTTTATTTAGGTCGATATTTATTGGCTCTGAAAGGGTTCCATCCGCTTCTAGTTCGAAGTAGTTGTTATATTTTAACCATCGCCAATAGTGCCTTACCCTCAACGAAATTGATGCATTAGCATTGAAGGCCCACAAGCCTTCAAAAGTATTTGTTAGGGTACTCATATTTCGAAGCCCCATGTATATTGTTTCATTGTCTCTACCAGAGTAACCTAACTCATTATAATCAAAATCTTTACGGGTTTCGAACACAACAAAAATGTTGTTACTAAAACGAATTCGAGGAGATAAACTAACCCAAAAACCTTGTTGATTTAAGGCATCTGAAACCCAGTATCCCGTTTTTGTGTCGACTGCTATTGCCTTACGGTAGTCAGTTGAAGTCCATAAGCTAGCAGAAACCCTTCGAGGAACGATTAATTTTCTCCCATTAACTCTGGGTTCGTCGTAATCGTGAGTTTTCTGTGGATTAGCAGAAAAGTTGCCGCCAACTGTTAAATACTTTTTTGAAAAAGTAGTAACAAAACTGAGGTAAAGGTACGAACTTGAATATACTCTGGGGTAAAATAAATAGCTATTGTAATAGCCAATCCAACAGTTCCAGTTCAGCAATCGCCAAAAAGGCTTGTATACCTTGTATCCAATATCAACACCATTAGTAAATTCATTAGGTTTTTTCAAAAATCCTAGGTCGTTGGGGTTGTATTTTTCGCTTTCTGTATTATGCCAAAACGTATATAAAATATTTCCAGATGTTTTATTAAACGATATAGTGTATTTATAGCCATTAGTACTTGTTATATGGTTAATCGTACTATACGCTCCTGTACCCTTCACTGCGTAAGTATTTGACTTGTCGCGTATTGTAAACTCAGTTGCAGTTAAATTAGCTAAGTAATTTGTATCGGGAATCAGAAGGTTGGTATTTATTAAACTTATGTATGAGTTATTTCTTAAGGTTTGGTCTAAAACTAAAATATTATAGTTCGTAATTGACTGGGTTACAATATTACGAGTTACTCCACTGAGAGTATCCTTAACCGAAGCGTTGGCTTCGCCCGTTATGGCATTAAAAAAACCAATACCTAAGCCGCCTGCGGTTCGTCCGGAGACTTTAATTGCATTAATCATTTTTGTTTCTGCAGGATTGTTTTCTACCACTTCATTTTCTAATAATTGACTATTTAATCCTGAAGCAAACTTGGGTTTTGCCCCAATTCTTCTTGAGTAAAATACATTGGCTTTGGAAAACAGATCCATTCCTTCGGTAAAGAACGGACGCTGCTCATCATATTTCACTTCAAAGGGAGAAACATTGAAAATTTTATCGTCCGATTTAACCTGTCCAAAATCGGGAATCAAAGTCATATCAAGAGTAAAACTCTCTGTTAAGCCCAGCTTAAAATCCATACCTCCATTGAACTGGAAATTCCATTTGTTAGTAACAGTATTCGAATTGGTGTAGCCCGAAATATAGGGAGTAAAGGATAGTCGAACTGGTGAGTCGATATTCGATATACCTCCCAATTCGCCCGATTGGTTAACAATACCAGAAATGCTGACATCAATAGGATTCCACGAACTCCATTCGTTGTAGCGCTTAATTAATCGTCTGAAGTTAATTCCCCAGTTTCCATTCGTTTTATTTGAGAAACGGAGAGCCGAATGCGGTATTCGCATTTCAACAGCCCATCCATCAGTTGTAAGCACAACAGAACTTTCCCATACTGCATCCCAGCTTCTATCGCGGTTTGTACCAGTGTGTCGAATATCGGTTTGTACACCCGAGGCTGATACCATGAATTCCTGGTAGTTTATTCCGTCGTTATATGGACTTACTAGTACGCTGAAAACATCGGCTTTCAACCTATCGGAATTATCTCGTTGACCAAATTCCCTATATACATCATCAGGGGAGCTATCGAATAGTTTGGCACTAATATAAATAGCAGAATTAGTGTACAGCACCCTTACTTCGGTTGGCTCAGAGGGAATAGCGCCCCTAAGTGGCTCGTATTGTATAAAATCGGATTGTGCTTCGGCAAACTTCCATGCCTCATCGCTCAGGTCACCATCAATTCGTAATCCTCCCTCAAAACGATGGGCAACCATGGTCCTTTTGGTATGGTAAAGGGATTTTAAATTTTTCGATTGAAGTGTTCCTATACAAAAAAGGAGGAATGCAGTAACAGCAATCCGTAATAAGACTCTTAGCATAAAAAATATTTATTCCACCAGTTACTTTGAGCATGCAATGCATGCAAAGTTTAAACAATGAAATTAAAAAAATAGATAGTTCAAACAAAAAAGGCGCACCATTTTGGGCACGCCTTTTTTTTATGTACTATTAAACTACTTACTAGTTATCCATGCAATAACCTTATCCGAATCGGGTTTATCTCGCGGCGATAGGCTTTCCACTAAATTTCCCTTCTCATCGATTAGAAACTTCTGGAAGTTCCAGGTAACATTAGCGTCTAACACTCCATTCTCCTTTTTTTGAGTTAACCATTGGTAAAGAGGATGCATATCGTCGCCCTTTACCGATATTTTTCCCATCATTGGAAATGTTACACCATAATTTTTGGAGCAGAATTCCTTTATTTCCTCATTGGTTCCGGGCTCTTGTCCCATAAAATTATTGGCAGGAAAGCCAATAATTACAAAGTTTTTCGAACCATACTGCTTGTGCAACTTTTCAAGTGCTTCGTACTGAGGGGTTAAACCGCATTTTGAGGCCGTATTAACAACCATCACCTTTTTTCCTTTAAGTTGCGACAAGGAGTATTCTTTTCCTTCGATAGTAGTAACTGTAAAATTGTAAAATGATTTATTCTGCGACATAGCCCCAAGACCATACAGAACAAATAGCGCAGTTAATATTATTGTTTTCATTTTTTAGTATGTTTTAGTTCTTCATAAAACACTACATGAATGCATTTGTTCAGTTTTGTGTACAATAAAAATAAACAATAATTCAAAATAAATTTTTGTTTGCCAAGAATTTATCAAGAAGGTAAACCTTTACTTTGTAATCTTGTCAATAAATTTCATTAATAAACTATTAGGCGATGTTCGATCTTTCGAAAAAGCGTTGGCAATGGGCTGCGTTGCTATCATTAGCGCTCATTTGGGGTAGTTCTTTTATACTTATGAAACGGAGTTTACAGGCTTTTTCATTTATACAAGTAGCTGCCATTCGAAATGTAATTGCTTTTTCAATTCTTTTGCCTGTAGCCATTAAAAATTTTAAGTTAATAAACCGAGATAATATTAAGAGTATTGCTATTGTTGGTTTTGCGGGTATTTATTTCCCATCTTTTCTTTTTACACTAGCCCAAACAAAAATATCGAGTTCCCTTGCTGGAATGCTAAATAGCGCATCTCCCCTATTTGCTCTTATTGTTGGACTTCTTTTTTACAAAAGCAAACCCCTTCGTGCACATACTTTAGGTATTATTCTGGGGTTTATTGGCGCTATTCTTTTAATTACAAATGGGAAGTTCGACTCGTTAAACAACATAAACCTTTATGCGGTTTTTGTAATAATTGCCACTTTTGGTTACGGCATAAATGCCAATGAGGTTCGCTACAAACTAGGAGGGCTAAGCGGAATTCAAATAACTGCCCTATCGTTTTTAGTAGTTGGAATTCCTGCATTAATTGTTTTGCTTTCAACTAACCTTCAAACTGCATACAATTCTGATTTTTTTGGGGAAAGTTTAGCAGCAGTTTTAGTGCTTTCAGCATTCGGTTCGGTTATTTCACTATTTGTTTATAACAACTTAATTCATAAAACTAGTGCACTTTTTGCCACATCGGTTACTTACGTTATTCCAATATTTGCTATTATTTGGGGAGTTGCTGATGGCGAATTGATAGGGAACATTCAACTTGTTGGTATCACAGTGGTACTTCTGGGTGTATACCTTGTAAATGTGCGAAACTACCATATTGCTTCTCAACTCAAGTTATTAATCAAAAAATATTTCGTAAAAAAAGATAGCAAATCCTAGTAATTGATTAGTTTAAAAAAATGTTAAAAAAAGTCGGAGCATTTTGAACTTTGATATTAATATACTTCTATATTTGCAGGCAATAAAACTATTTGAATTACATAATAAATCAATTTTATTGGTGCCTTTTTAATGTTTTTTCGAAAGATATTACAACTTCAAAAAAGATTTTTTTTAGCATTTGGGCTTATTCTTGCACTTTGTACCTGGTTCGTACCAATTTCTGTTAATTCGCAAGATACAGTTGCTAATGAATTAAAATCGAACTACTTAATTTATTTTTCTATAAATAGTTATTGGCCTGCCAACTTTAAAACCGACAGTTTTTATATAGTTTCAATTGCTGATAGCAAATTATTTGTTTATACTATAGAAAAAAAATTAGCTGGCCTGCCGGTTCAAGGATTGCCAGTTGCATACAGGGTTTTAACACCCAGTTCCATTAATACAATACCATTTGCTCATATTCTCCATGTCGATAAAAAGTATCATGAAGCATCGCCAAGCATTATAAAATCATTTAGCAACAAACCCACATTATTAATTGGTGAAAGCGGAACGTTTCAAGGGGATTATGCAATTTATTTCGGCACCTCCGATGCTCTTAATAAAACAATTCCCTTCGTAGTGAATCAGTCCATACTGAACAAAAACAATATTATACTTAGCAAAGGGGTTGATGCATTAACGAGCATTAAACAAGATGCCCTCGAACTTATTGTAAATAATGAGTTAGAAACACTTCGTGAGAAACAGAAAAACCATCAACTTTCGAAAATTCTTGAATTAAACCGCAATACTATAGCCGATCAAAATTTATCTCTTTACAGCTATAAAGATGTAATGTCTGTTCGGCAAAAAACAATTGAACAACAAAATCAGGAAATTGAATACCAACGAAAGCTACTGCAACAACTAACCCAAAGTGCCGATTCGAACAAACGGATTAATAAAATCAAATTCAACGAATTAGCAACAAAGGAACTACAATTAGCAGAACTGAAACAGGAAATTCTAGATCAACAGTATAAAATTAAAGCACAAGAAGAGGACATTGACAGGCGAAATAGACTTCTTGCCAAACTTGACAATGACATTACTGTTCAAAGTGATAGAATTACTCAACAACGTAGCAACTTACAAGCTTTAGAGAAACGTGTTGAATACCAAAAATGGTGGCTTTACCTGTTTGCATTTGCAATTCTTTTAAGCATTATTTCAATATTTTTAATTTTTAAGGCTTACCGAACCAAGCGAATGGCAGGCATTATTTTAGAGGAGAAAAATAGGTCTATAGAAGCCAAAAGCCAACTTATTGAGCAACAAAAAGAAGAAATTCTGGCCCAAGCCGAAATGTTAGAACGCACCAATAAGGAGCTCGAGAAGCTTTCTATAGTTGCAAGCGAAACCGAGAACTCGGTTATTATTATGGATAATCGGGGGAATTTCGATTGGGTCAATCCGGGTTTCACCCGCATGACTGGTTTTTCGCTTGAAGAATTGAAACATAAGAAAGGCCATAATATAGTTTCAACTAGCACTAATCCCAAAATCGAAGAGCTTCTCGATTTCTGCATTAATAATAAAAGATCTGTAATTTACGACTCATTCTTTGAAAAATTCAATTCTGAGGTCGTTTGGTTGCAAACCACCCTTACACCAATAGTAAAGGCCGATGGTAGAGTTGAAAAACTGGTTGCTATCGATACCAACATTACCAAACTCAAAGATATTGAACGTGAATTGCAACAATCAAACGAGGAGCTTATTGTTCAACGCGATGAATTAACAATTCAGAAAGGACGTATTGAGAGGCAAAACCGTCATATTACCGAAAGCATTCTGTATGCTAAAACCATACAGAACGCCATTTTACCATTGCAAGAAGATATTGATGCGTTTTTCAAAACTTTCATTATATACAAGCCAAAGGATATTGTAAGTGGCGACTTTTATTGGTTTACTCCCTTACAAAGCAATACTGAGTACTCGAAACGAATTTTACTTGCAGTTGCCGACTGTACTGGTCATGGGGTTCCTGGAGCCATGATGTCGATGATTGGAAACAGCTTACTAAACGAAACTGTACATGAAAGGGGCATTACCTCGCCCGATGCAATTCTAAAAGAACTCGATGTATCGTTCCGAAAAGCCCTTAAACAGGATAAAAGAAATAGCCTCGATGGTATGGAAATGTGCCTTTGCCTTATTGAAGGGAATGAAAATGAAATTGCAATCAGTTTTTCGGGGGCTAAAAGATCGTTATACCATTACCATGCCGATACAAATGCCATATTTCGAATGAAAGCAACCCCCCGCGAGTTGGGTGGATTTATTTATAAAGAAGAAAAATTATTTGAACTCACTCGCTTTGTTCTTGGCAAAGGGGATTGCATTTACCTATGCACCGATGGTTTTGCTGATCAGGCTGGAAAAAACAATATTAGATTCGGGAAACAGAGGTTACTAAAAGTTCTGAGAGACAATGGTCATCAACCTCTTTCGGTGCAAAAGAATGCACTTGAAAAATCGCTTACAGCATGGCAGCAGGATATACGCCAGCGCGACGATATAACGATTGTAGGCTTAAAATTTGAATAGTATTTAGCTCGATTTTTTCCGCCCCCGTTTGGATTTCTCTTCCGTGTTTTCAGCGCTATGTTCATTTCTATTGGTTTTCTCTTGCGATAGCCGCTCGTACTGCTCACGATAGTATTCAAGTTCTTCGAGATTACGTCGCATGCTCTCCTCCTTTTCGCTCATATCCTGAGCTTGCTCGGTAAACTGCTTTATCAGTTTCAGGTTCTGTTCATTCATTCGTACCGAATGCAAATTGGTAGCAATATTGAAAGCCGCTCTCTGAATGAACTCTTTTTCGTGCTGCTTAAATTCTCTGAAACTGGCTAATTCAACTACACCGTAGGCTTTTTCTTCGAAGGTTAGCGGAACTATAAGCATTACCGTTGGTTTAGCATCGCCCATGCCAGAACTAATTTTAAAAAAATCGTCGGGAATGTTCCCAATCACCTTGGTATCATTCTCTAAAAAAACGGTACCAACCAGTCCTTCGCCTATTTCAATTCGTTTTCTAACTTCTGTCATTTTTTTGCTGCAACCATAGTCGGCTACCAATTCCAGGTGCTGGTCGTAAGGGTCATCTTCGTTTAAAATGTAAAGGGCACCCATACGGGCATGAACATGCTTTACCAACGCTGATAGTACATTACGACTTAGCAATTTAAAATCGTTCTTATGCGCCGAAAGCACATTACTAATATGATTTAGGCCTGAAGTAACCCATGTACGTACCTGCTCTTTCTCTTGATGGGCAATGAGTTCGTTATGTTTTTGGGTAAGTTCGCGTGTTCGCTCCTCAATTTTCTCTTCAAGCCCATGCATTTCTAATTCTAACTGATGGCTCAAATCCTCATTGCTGTTAATGGCTATAGCCGATTTGCTAGTAATTAATACCGATTGCATAAGCATAAAAATGGCTAAACCATAATGAGCAATATATGCAGTTTGAATTATTCCCATGCTGCTCATAACATCGTTTACTGCTGTGGCATACAAAATGAAAAGACCCAAAAAAGCAATGATAGCAGAAGGCCTTCTTTTTATACTTGCTGGCAGCAATACTCCAAAAGTAAGGTAAAGGCCTCCAATGAGAGTATAAATTTCGAACACCAATCTGAATTTTCCGAATAGCATAGGAGGTGTGACAAAAACAAATAGAGCAATAGCCACACCAATACCTACTAAAGTATTGCGAATCCATTTGGGGAAATCTTCTTTATAGAGATTATAAATGAAAAGTGCAAAAAAAGGAATGGTTCCAAATCCCGAAAAATTATCGAATTTTACAAGTAAATCCCAACTCATTTCGGGGAGGATAAAACCGAGTACTCTATTGCCTGTAGTTATATTACGAATAATCATAACCAAGCACACTAATCCAAAATACAGATTCGACCTGTCCTTTCTTCTGAAAATATACATATTCAGGTGATTCAGCCCAATAATTAGAATAAGTCCGATGATTATCAGATTTATTATATCGCTCATTCGGCTACTATTGGAAAGGCTTTCAAGAGAACTAAAATAAAGTGGCCAAAATAGTCCGGCCCTTCGATGCGAATAATTAGATACCTGAATAACAATTTCTATTTGAGTGCTAGAACGCGAGTCTATAAGAATAGGTAAATTCTCGTGTGTAAACTGGGGCTTATGTTCATTTGCATTCGAACCAACACGTCCTACCCCATTTATTAGTTCGCCATTGGCCCATAAACGGTAACTTGAAAATACCGATGGGACCCGTATTCCGTATAGACCTAATTTTTCATTTGGATTGCATAAAATTGTGAACCTATAAGTTGCAAAACCCTCAGCCGGTAGTTTTTCATTTTCTATACGATAGGTAGTCCACGACTTGGGGATTGCTACCATTTGCGGTTTTTCCAAAAAATTTGGATCAGCAAACGTAGTTGGATCAATTAACTTTTTCCAGTAGAACTCAACTTCACCCTCAATTTTTATTGGCTTGGCCTGATTGAAAGATGCCGACCGTAAATCTAATACCCCATTCTGAATCCGAAAGGATTCCCCTTTCAATTGCGGAAAAAGTATTATTTGAAATGCAAAAAATAGTGCTAATGCCCTAATTACCATAACTCTATAATTTAAAAACAAATGGATTATAAAACTACAATATTTTTCTGATAAATCAGCATATTGAACTTCGTTGAAAAAAAACGTATATTACAAATGAAAAAATAAAACGGTATGAAAACAATTGTACTTGGAGCCGGAATGGTTGGAAGAGCCATGTCCATCGACCTTTCGCATAGGTTCGCAGTTACCTGTGTCGATATCGACCCAAAAGCGCTCGAACTGCTTAAGGGTTACAATGTTGAAACCATACTGGCCAACTTGGCCGATACCTCGAGAGTTGCCCAACTTATCGACGATTTCGATATTGTGCTGTGCGCCGTACCCGGTTTTATGGGCTACAAAACGGTTGAAACTTGCATAAATGCTGGCAAAAACGTTGTCGACATTTCGTTTATGCCCGAAGATTTTCTAACACTTTTCCCTTTGGCAAAAGAGAAAGGTGTTACTGTTATTACCGACTGCGGCGTGGCTCCGGGAATGCCCAACCTCATACTTGGTCATTTCGACACGAGAATGGATATTTCTCGGTTCTTCTACATGGTGGGCGGTTTGCCTAGGGAGCGTACCTTTCCGTTTCAGTACAAAGCACCCTTTTCACCAATCGATGTGCTTGAGGAGTACACCAGGCCAGCTCGCTATGTTGAAAACGGACATACCGTTATAAAGCCTGCAATGAGCGACCCTGAGCTCTTCTACTTCGAGGGCATTGGCCATCTTGAAGGATTCAACACCGATGGTTTGCGCTCGCTGCTCACAACCATGAGCCACATTCCGAATATGAAGGAGAAGACGCTTAGGTATCCAGGACATATTGAGCATATTAACACTCTCGAAAAGGCTGGTTTCTTCTCGCACAACCCAATAAAAGTTGGGAACCAAACCATCAAGCCCATGGATGTAACAGCAGCCATTCTTTTTAATCAGTGGAAGCTGCAACCCAACGAGCCCGAATTCACTGTTATGCGCATTGAGATTGAAGGAAAAAGTAGAGCAAATGGAAAGTTTATGAAGGTAGTAAGCGATCTATACGACGAGTACGAACCCAAAACGCAAACCTGGTCGATGGCACGCACAACGGGCTACACAGCAACTGCTGCAATAAATATGCTGGCTAAAGGACTTTTTGTTGAAAAGGGAGTATTTCCTCTCGAACTGGTTGGAAAAGAAACCAACTGCTACGATTTTATACTTTCGTACCAACGCGAACGAGGTGTAATGTACAAATTTGAGATTTGGGAGTAGTGGAATATTGGGTTATAGCCTGCCTGCCGCCTGCCTGACGGCAGTCAGGGCTAGGCAAGGGTGATTGAGTTATTAAGGATTGGGTGATTTGATGTTGGATGTTGGATAATAGAAGTACGAAGTGGGAAGACGAATGAGATGTGCGTTCAAAAAACAACTATCAACTAACAACTGAACTGACAACCGATAACTGAGAACCGATAATCAACCCCTCGAGAGCCTCAAGGCGAGCAACCAAAAACCATCAAACACCCAAACATGCCTCCCACATAATCTCTATTGGATGAAAAGCCTTTTTCCCGGTTCCATCTTTTATTTGGTGGCGACAACTTGTGCCTGGGGCACAAATAATTTCGCATTGCGAAGCCTTACGTAATGCAGGAAATAGAACCAACTCGCCTACTTTCATCGACAGTTCGTAGTGCTCCCTTTCGTAGCCAAACGAACCGGCCATACCGCAGCAACCGCTCGGAATTTCAATAACGTTATGATTGATAGGCAGCGAAAGCATTGCTTTTGTGGCTTTTGTGGTTGCAACTGCTTTTTGCTGACAGTGCCCGTGCAGCTTAATGACTCTATGCTCTGCATCGAACATTTCGCTTGTAATCCTCCCTTTTTCCTTTTCGACTGCTATAAACTCCTCGAAAAGCAGCGCATTTTGCGACAGCACCTCAGCTGTTTTCCTATTCTTCTCCTCGGCCAAATTGGGATACTCGTCGCGGAAACTCAGTATGGCCGAAGGTTCAATGCCAATCAACGGAGTTTGAGGTGAAATGTAATTCGATAGTTGCTCAATATTGCGATTGGCCAAACGCTTGGCTGTTCGCAAAAGGCCTTTTGATATATAAGTTCTGCCGCTCTCCGTAACGGGCGAAATAAGAACCTCGTAGCCCAACGCTTCGAGCAGCTGCACCGCTTTAATACCAATGTGAGCATCGTTGTAGTTGGTAAACTCATCGGCCAAAAGGTAAACCGTTCCTTTTGCTTCACCCTTTGGGCTTCGCCCACTAAACCAAGCCCGCAATGTTTTCGAACTCAACTTAGGAATAGAACGCTCGGTGCTAAACCCCAATACCCACTTAATAGGAGCTGAAAAAAACCTATTGGTTAAAAAGAGGTTGGTAAAATGAGGCAATACACTTCCAATTGCATTCACCTTTGTTATGTAGGCAATGGCTCTGGTGCGAAGCGGAATGCCGTGCGAATCGTACCAATGCTGAAGAAATTCGGCTTTTAGCTTTGCCATATCGACATTGGAAGGACACTCATTTTTACAACCTTTGCACGATAGGCACAAATCGAGAATTTCGTAAATTTCCTTATGGTTAAAGGGATTTTTCTTTTCGCTATTGGTTAAAAATTCGCGTAAAATATTGGCTCGTGCGCGGGTGGTGTTGGCCTCGTTTCGGGTAGCCATGTAGCTGGGACAAAGCGTTCCGCCCGAAAGTTCGGTTTTACGACAATCGCCCGACCCATTGCATTTTTCGGCAGCTCTTACAATGCCTCCAACCTTCGAAAAATCGAATATGGTATCAATTTCACGCGTTTCCTTTCCCGGCTGATAGCGCAACGAGGAGTTCATTGGCGGCGTATCGACAATTTTATTGGGATTAAAAATCCCCTTGGTATCCCAGGTTTGCTTAACTCGCCTCATTAGTTCGTACACCTTTTCGCCAACCATAACGGGAATAAACTCGCCACGTAATCGACCATCGCCATGTTCGCCGCTAAGCGAACCCCTGTACTTTTTTACCAAATGGGCAACCTCGAGACCAATTTCACGAAATAGTGCAACATCCTTGTCATCCTTTAAGTTAAGAACCGGACGTAGATGCAACTCGCCGCTGCCAATGTGCGCATGGTAAACACAGTCGAGGTTTCGTTTTGCCATTATTTGGGCAAACTCGTCCATATACTCGGGCAGCTTCTCAACGGCAACTGCCGTATCTTCAACCAGCGAAACGGGTTTTGCGTCGCCCTCAATGTTTGCCAAAACGCCAAGACCAGCCTTACGCAGCACCCAAACCTTGGCCATGTCGTCGCCCCATATAACGGGAAAATGGTAGCCATACCCATTGCTACGCAATTCGGCTTCCATAGCGCCGAATATATCTTCAATCTCGTCTCGAGTTTCTCGGGCAATTTCAACCACTAAAATTGCCTCGGGGTTTCCCTGCACAAAAAAACGGTTGCGCTGCTGCTCAATATTGCCCTTGGTGCACTCGAGAATGTAGCTATCCATCATTTCAACAGCACCCGGGGCGTATTTTAATGCAATAAGATTTGCGTTAAAAGCGTGTTCACGCTCGGCCAAGTGAAGGCACAGCAGCGCCTTTTCGCGAGGAGGTAGTGAAACCAGATTCAATTTAACCTCGGTAATAATGCCAAGCGTCCCCTCCGAACCAGCAATAAGATTGCAAAAATTAAACGGTTTACCGTTTCCTTTAAAAATATCGGAATCGAGCAGCAAGTCGAGCGCATAGCCAGTATTGCGTCTTTTTATTGACTGGTCAGGAAATTGATTTTCAATTTCTTTTTGCATTTCACTGCTCGAAAGTTCCCTATAAAGCTGGCGGTATAAATCGCCCTCCTTCCCTTCAATGTTCAATTTAATTTGAAACTCAGTGGCAGTAAGCGCGCCAAATTCGTACTCGTTGCCATCGTCGAGAAGCATTTTAACCGAAAGAGTTTGGTCGCGAGTGCTACCATAAATAAGCGAATGCGCACCGCAGCTGTTGTTTCCCACCATGCCCCCTATCATACAGCGGTTCGATGTTGACGTTTCGGGCCCAAAGAAAAGCCCGTAAGGCTTTAGGTGCATGTTCAGCCCGTCGAGAATTACTCCTGGCTCAACCCTTACCCATTGTTCATTGGTATTAACTTCGATTATTTTTCCAAAATGCCGCGAAATATCCACAATTATGCCCTTGCCCACAACTTGCCCTGCCAACGAAGTGCCTGCTGCACGCGGAATCAAAGGAACACCGTTCTCCCTCGAAAAGTGTATAAGATTTACCAAATCGACTTTACTCTTGGGAATTGCAACTGCAACGGGAATTTCGCGGTAAGCCGAAGCATCGGTGGCGTACTGCAATAACGATGACGAGTCGGTAAAAATTTCACCCTCAAATTGGGCAGCAAGGGCATCCAATTTTCGATTTAGCAAAACGGAAATCATTGGCTCTAGTTTGTCGGCTAAATTAGCAAATCGCAAACTTCTTACAACTTTAATAAACAAGAAAAAGGGGCTGACTTAATAAGCCAGCCCCTTCCCGGTTTTTGGGTTTGGGTTAAAGTTACATTTTTATAAAGCGTTTACTATGCAATTTATCGCCGTAGTTTACTGAAATTATATAAACACCCTTAGCTAAATCGGTAACATCTACTTCCGATTCAGTGCCATTCAGAATAAATTGCTTAACCATTCGCCCCTGTATATTGAATATTTTTACCTGAATTTCGGAGTCTATTGAGTTTAAGCGAACATTCAGCCTGTCGGAAACTGGATTTGGATAAATGCTGAAATCGACATTTTCGCTCAAGGTATACTCGGTTGATAACGCAGGTGCATTCGATGACGATGTTATAGTAATTCTAATATTTGGGCGATAACTCGAAACTGTTCCATTGCCCGTTGGTGCTGAATTATCGGCACGAATGTACATATGGCGTCCTGTAGAACTAGAATACCTAAACGAAGAGCCTGCGCTCGTTCCGGTTCCGGTTCCACCATAGTTGGTTTCAACTAGTATAAGTAAATTATTCGATCCGCCAGTATAATTAAATGCAGTTGATAACACAAACTCTTTCCAAGTATTTGCAGTTGTTCCACTCATTGTACCATTAAACACTAACGTTGCGCCTGAAATCATATTTGACCAAGTAGTGGCTGTTATTGTAGACGAGGTGGTTTGTTTAATGTAAATTTTTACGGGGAAACTGGTTGTTCTAGTAACTGTTGGGTACCAGGCAAGCTTTGTAATCGATCCGGTTTTGCCTATTTCGGCAGCAGTGTAAATTGATGCGCTGCGTTCAAATCCGTAGTAGCAATTTAACGGATAACCTTGCCTTGAAGTTCCTGTACCAACTGTAACGTCGGATGTTGTGCCTCCACTTGCAAGGGTTGTAAAGCTAACCTGCGAACCGTACGAGGTTCCTGCCGAACTTGTTGCATAAGCACGAACATAGTAGGTTGTGCTTGCTGCTAAACCGCTCATGGTTGCGCTGAACGATCCGGTTCCCGAGCCGCTAACAACTTTGCTGTTCGCAATTGTTGGGTTAGTTGACGTGCTATAGCAAATACCACGTTCGGTTACAGATGCGCTTCCAGCCGAAGTTACATTACCACCACTCACAGCTGAGTTAGCCGTAATGTTCGAAACCGCTGTAGTTGTAACGGTTGGTGGCGTGGCGGCCGACCCTGCTGTTAACGAAACATTATCAACATACCAGTAATCAATTTGGTATAAATTGCCTTCAGCAACAAGAGCAAAGTAAGTGGTAGCCGAATTTAAGTTTGTAGTAATATTAACTGTAACTGTGGCTGCAGCAATGTTGGTGCTAGTTGTGGCAACCGACCACGAAGTGTTTGTCCAGTTGGTTTTGTCGTTCGATGTTTGAACCCTTAATGTTACACCAGTACCATAAGCATCGAGCATATGGCGGAATGTCATGGTTACCTGACTCACTCCAACAGTGTTTACTGCGGGAGTAATTAAACGAGTAGTTCCAGGATTTAAGCTTTGGTAAGTACATTTCATCTCATAAGCACTACCTCCTGCATTGGCTGTGTTCGATACGCTCCAACGCTCGGTTATGCCTGTTCCTACGTTTTGGGTAGTCCAACCCGTTGGCATAGTCGATGCGCTGAAAGTTTGCGATACTGGTAAAGGTAAACCACCCGAAGCTGCAGATGTTGTAAAGCTAACCTGCGAACCGTACGAGGTTCCTGCCGAACTTGTTGCATAAGCACGAACATAGTAGGTTGTGCTTGCTGCTAAACCGCTCATGGTTGCGCTGAACGATCCGGTTCCCGAGCCGCTAACAACTTTGCTGTTCGCAATTGTTGGGTTAGTTGACGTGCTATAGCAAATACCACGTTCGGTTACAGATGCGCTTCCAGCCGAAGTTACATTACCACCACTCACAGCTGAGTTAGCCGTAATGTTCGAAACCGCTGTAGTTGTAACGGTTGGAGGGACTGGCGTTGAACCACCACCCATAAAGTTGAAGGTAACAACTTTAGTAGTTGCATTGCGCAAAATGTTGGTTATTGGTCTTGCCGTGTTTGCACCAGCCCACGATCTCATATTTGGGATTGAAGTATCGGAAAACTCGGTTTTTGTTCCCGAAGCGCCAGTCCATGCACACGAAGCAGCATCAACAGTTCCATAGGTCGAAGCCGTACTGGTTGGCTTGCCAACCGTTGCATTCTGCGCTACAGGGTACATGCGCTGCTGATGGGTGGCATTGACAGTATTGCTGCTGGCAGAAGTCATTACACCGCTATGTACATGGTAAATTACAAGCCCGCTTCCAGGAATATAAGCATCGAACTTATGTTTTTCGCGATTCTCAATTAAATAGTACTCGCCAGAAGTTGCAGTATTTATTCGGTAAAAGCTCTTATTTTCTGCGGCGTTCAAAACAGAAACAGCCTGTGCAGTACTTAATGTTGTAGCGGTTGCCCAATTATAAAAATAAATTTTTGTAAAGGCGTTGTGGTGAGCAGGAGTTTTTCCGCTGTTGTTCCACGAACCGCTGGCCATCAAATCCCAAGTGCTAGTACCCGAATACTGACCTCCGGTTGAGTAGTTAGTATCGTAATAGTCGGGCGCACCAAGAACATGGCCAAATTCGTGGCAAATAACGCCAATGGCGGTTAGCGTTGTTCCAGAACTTCCGCTTAACTCAGCAGAGCATGAGTATTTCGAAAGGGTTTTACCATCGCGGGTAATTGTTGTAATATTCCAAGCGTGAGCCCAAATGCAATTGGCTCCGCCACCAGCTTCTTCGCCGTAGCCTGCATATATAATGTAAACGCCATCAACGGCGCCATCGTTATCGTTATCGTAGTTTGCAAAGTTAGCAGTTGGGTCGGCTAGGTTAATGGCTTCGGTAACCAGCTCGCGAGGGCGAACATCGTTTCCATACGAATCATTTGCTCCGTAGTACGACATGTCTTGACTTGCGGTGTAGGGGCCAAAAACATCAACCGTAAGGTTGAATTGTCCCCACGAATTTTCAGCATAATAGTCTTTTACACTCCCTGTTGCACCGCCAGTTGTGTAACCAACCTGATTAAATAAATTGTTAAACTCTGCCTGAGTTTTTGTAAAAGCCTTATCTTTAAACCCAATAAGAATACAAACTAACTTTCTGTTGCCAGTGGTAGGAAACGCCTTCGCGTTTTTATCCTTAATCTCCCAAATTTGCTCAATTACATTCAATTGGCTCTGGCTATAAAAAAGCCCCTTTTCAATCTTATTTAAAAAATCATTCTCTGTGGCGCTTCTCTTTCCCTGAGAGCTAACAACAACTCCTGAATGAATAAGGTCTCCATTGCTATCCTTCATGGCATACTCGTAGTATCCATCATTTTTCGATAGAATGGTATAACCATCAGGGGTTTGTGCCCATTTTACCTTTTCATCACCTTTCATCAGAATTGTAATAATCTCACCATTGGGTTGCTTATACTCAATGGGGAAAGGGTACGCAGGCACTGCCTTAATACTTGTTATTGCCAGAGCAGTAAAAATTACTGATAAAGCAAAAAGACTTAAAATTTTTTTCATAGGCTTTGGTTGTTTGGTTTGGTAATAGGGTAATTTTACGTAGCGCAAATTATGGGTTTAGATAAATCGTGTCAATTCATTATTTTATTTTTTTGTAAATTGAATGTTATTTAGAATCATTATTTCTTTATTAGCCTGTATAACATTTACTTAACCATTTAAACAGTTGTTATGTTTCTTAAATTTGTAGTAATATATAGAATTTATCTGTATTTTCTTTTTAAACTAAAGGAACAAAAAATACTCTAAATCAAGATTTCATAAAATTTAAACCTTAAACAATTTGAAAATGAAACGAACATACCCTGCTATTGTACTCGCAATACTCATTGCGCAAGCAATAAATGTTTTTTCTCAAACCGACAGTATAGTTGGTTACAAATTCATCGACATAAAAGAGGTTAAATACACACCTGTTAAGAACCAAAGCAGGTCGGGTACATGTTGGAGTTTTTCGGGCTTAGCTTTTTTTGAGTCCGAACTATTGAGAATGGGAAAACCGGAGTTCGACCTTTCAGAAATGTTTATTGTTCGAAACGCATACTCCGAAAAGGCATTGAAGTATGTCCGGTTCCAAGGTAAATTGAACTTTGCCGGAGGAGGCTCCTTCTACGACGTGGTTGAGGCCATCAGAAAATATGGTATTGTTCCTGAGCAGGCGTATACAGGGTTAAATTATGGTGAAGACATCCACGTACATGGTGAATTCGATGCTGTAACCCGAGCATATGTTGATGCTGTTATAAAAAATTCAAACCGAAAACTTTCTACTTCATGGTTTAAAGGTTTTATTGGCATACTCGATGCTTATATGGGTACTGCTCCTCAAAACTTTACACATCAGGACAAAAGTTACACACCCCAAACCTTTTTCAACTTTCTAGGCATAAATCTCGATGATTACGTGTATGTTACTTCATTCACTCATCATCCCTTTTACAGAAAATTCATCCTTGAGGTTCCAGACAACTGGGCATTTGGCGATATGTACAACGTACCCCTCGATGAGTTCATGCAGATTTTCGACAATGCAATAAATAATGGATATTCTGTTGCCTGGGCAAGCGATGTGAGCGAAAAAGGGTTTGCATACAAGCATGGTATTGCAGTTGTACCCGAGGCTAATTGGGTAGAAATGAACGATTCGGAGAAAGCCAAGTGGACCGAACTTTCGCAAAAAGAAAAAGATGAGATGCTTTACAAATTTGATAAACCCGGCAAAGAAAAGGTAATAACCCAAGAAATTAGACAAGTTGCTTTCGATAACTACACCACAACCGACGATCACGGTATGCTAATAGTTGGAATTGCTCAGGATCAGAACGGCAATAAGTACTATAAGGTTAAAAATAGTTGGGGCACCAACGATAAATACAAAGGGTTTTTCTATGCCTCAGAGCCTTTTGTTAGGTACAAAACCTTATCCATTCTGGTTCATAAAAATGCTATTCCAAAACCAATTGCTAAGAAAATTGGATTGTAAACATTTCAACAGGGTGTTGAAAAATTGATGTTCACAAAATCATTTCATAGAAACTTTTTCAATATTTAAACGTTCAACACCCTGTATTTCTTTACTCAATAACTATGTATCATTACGATAGAATTCATATTAAGGGCACTTCTAAAACTCCCGAAATTGACTTCAAGCCTGGAATGATTAGTATTTCAGGCAGGTCAATACCGGAAGATACCATTGCTTTCTACAAACCTATTCTTGGTTGGGTTGAGAATTATGTATCAAGGCCCGAAGCAACTACCGAAGTCAACTTTAAGATTGAGTACATAAATAGTGGTTCGAATCGATTCCTTTATTCAATACTTAAGTTGCTTGAGGATTCCTATTCTAATGGTAATGGCCTGGTTGTAAACTGGTTCTACGAAGATGATGACGATATTATCAAAAGCCTTGGATACGACTTTAAATCCCTTTTTAAAATACCCATTAACTTAGTTGAATTAAATTAATTGAACATGCATAGATGTAAAGTTTGCGGCTACATTTACGATAGCCAAAATGGAGACCCCTCGCAACAAATTGAGCCAGGAACTGAATTCAACGACTTACCCTCAACTTGGCGATGCCCTGTTTGTGGGGTTTCTACTGACGATTTTATTGAAGTAGAATAATTTTTTCGAATTCATATATACATATCTACATGTGTTTATATATTTGCATTTTATTTCAAATCAAATAAACTAATCATAAATTATGGAATTTCAAGTTACATTTCAGGGCAATAAACAAATTCTTGCTCACATTGGAGATCACACAATTCTAACCGATCAGCCTATACAGGCTGGTGGTAACAACCAGGGCCCTTCACCCTTTTCGCTATTTTTAGCATCCATAGGTACTTGCGCAGGTATTTATGTGAAATCGTTTTGCGATCAGCGAGGGATTAATTCCGAAAGAATTACAATTATTCAACGTCATTCCTTCAATCAAATGAATCACATGATTGAAAATATTGAACTGGAAGTAAAACTTCCAACGGATTTTCCAGAAAAGTACAAAGAAGCCCTAATAAAGGTTGCAGATCAGTGCGCTGTAAAAAAGCATCTACATACTCCTCCATCCATTCGAGTTTTTACATCTTAATTTCTGTAACAGCATTTAAGAGCGGACCCAAACAAAGGGCCGCTTTTTTTGTTATATTCGAGCAAACAAAATATTATGAGAACTACCCTTAAAATAATAATATTCAACCTACTAACAGTATCTATCCTGCTTTCTTCCTGCGCTGCAAACCCAGACCATACGCAATCAATACCTTGCAGACTTTACGAGGGTTATAAACTTGGGAAAATGGACAAATGGGTTAGGGTAATGGACGAGTTGGAAAAGCAATTAAAACAAAATAAAAAAACGAAAACTTTATTGCTTCTGACACAAACGCAATATGGTTATATAGGTTATCTTATTGGAGCTAACAAAAGTAGCGATGCCAAACAATACATTTCGAGAGCAGAAAAAAACGTAGAATTACTCTTAACCAAACAACCCAATTTAGCCGATGTTATAGCCATTAAAGCTTCGCTAATGGCATATAGTATCGCTCTGAATCCCTTTAAGGCACCTTTCGTAGGTCCAAGGAGCATGGCACTGGTTAACGAAGCACTAGCAAATAACCCCCAATCGTTCCAAGCCAATATTGAAAAGGGCAATTCGTTGCACTATGCTCCGACCATGTTTGGGGGTAATCCCAAAGAAGCAGTAAAATACTATAAAAGGGCCATTGAAATCTTTGAAAAAAATGGGACTCCTTCAGCTACTTGCTCATGGCAGCACTTGAACGCCCTTACTCAGCTGGCCCTTGCATACGAAAAATCGAATTCCAATGCCCTTGCAGATGCTACATACCGGCAAATCCTATTAGTTGCGCCCGATTTTAAATGGGTTAAGGAGGAACTTTACCCTAAGTTTCGTATGAAAATGGTTAAATAATTCAAATGTTAACAACTTGAATTCGCTGTAATAACCAATTTTTCTATTTTTGCACCTTAAATTTTTAAAAAATAATGGGAATAAGTCTTTTGGAATGGTTTGGCTACATAGCCTCTGTAATAGTTGCAATTTCACTGGTAATGGGAACCATTGTAAAATTGAGAATTTATAATTTGGTTGGATCAACTCTTTTTTCGGTATACGGGTTCTTAATTGGTGCGCTACCCGTTGGTGTTCTAAATGGGTTCATTGCTCTGGTTAACATTTACTACCTTTACCGTATTTATCACCGAAAGGAGTACTTTAGGGTACTACCTCTTTCGCTTCCTAGCCCATACCTTATTGCTTTTGTCGATTTTTATAAAACTGAAATTCAAAAGTACTTCCCAAGTTTTAATCAAGTGCCCGAAAATGCTCAGGTTAACTTTGCCGTTCTTCGAAATATGGCTGTAGCTTCGGTTTTTGTTGGTAAAGACCTAGGTGGTGGTATTTGCGAAGTTCTAATGGATTATGCCATACCCGAATACCGCGATTTAAAACCTGGCAAATACATTTATGTGGAAGATACTTCTTTCTTTAAAAACCGTGGTTTTTCTAAATTGGTATGCAAGAATTTCAGCCCCGAGCATTTGAAATACCTTATTAAGCTAGGTTTTACACCCGAAGTAATAAACGGAGAAAATTATTACTCAAAAAGTTTTTAATTCTTAAATCATCTCTTGAATTCTTACAGTACTTTACCCACTTTTTATACTGTTGTAGAAACAAATAACCGATTTTATTGATGGTATAGACCAATACTTGGCGTGTGGAGCAATAAAAAAGCCTTTGATTTCTCAAAGGCTTTTTTCATTATAAGTTATAAGTCGAATTACAATTTCAATTTACGCTCTATGTCCTCAATCTGGCTTTTGAAACGCTTGTCGGTTTCAATTAAATTATTTACTGTTTTACAAGCGTGCAGTACGGTAGCATGATCCTTTCCGCCAATTAAGCTGCCAATGGTTGAGAGCGACGACTTGGTCATGCTTTTTGAAAAGTACATGGCAATTTGTCGGGCTTGTACAATTTCACGCTTGCGCGTTTTGGTGTGAAGCACATCGCCGGGGAGACCAAAATATTCGCAAACTACTTTTTGAATGTAATCGACCGAAACCTCACGCTTGGTGTTTTTCACCAGCTTGTCAATAACCTCCGAAGCAAGTTCAATGGTTATTTGCTTGCGATTGAGAGTAGACTGTGCCAAAAGGGAAATAAGAGCTCCCTCCAGTTCACGAATATTGTTGGTAATGGTTGATGCAATAAAGTCTATTACCTCCTCTGGAATTTGAATACCGTTATTATAAACTTTTTTGTTAAGTATAGCAACTCGGGTTTCAAAATCGGGCGACTGCAAATCGGCCGATAGGCCCCATTTGAATCGTGAAAGTAACCTCTGCTCCAAACCAATAAGATCGACAGGAGCCTTGTCGGACGTAAGAATGATTTGCTTTCCCGATTGGTGAAGATGATTGAATATGTGAAAGAAAATATCCTGGGTTCGCTCTTTACCGGCAAATTCATGAACGTCGTCAATAATCAAAACGTCAATCATTTGGTAAAAATGAACAAAGTCGTTCTTGTTGTTATTTCGAATTGCTTCAACGAATTGAGTTTGGAACTTAGCAGCATTAACATACAGAACGGTTTTTTCGGGCTGCCTATTTTTAACCTCAATACCAATTGCCTGCCCTAAATGCGTTTTACCAAGGCCCGATCCTCCATATATGAATAAAGGATTAAAAGCTGTTTTACCGGGAGCATTAGCAACTGCAATACCAGCCGATCGGGCTAAGCGATTGCATTCTCCCTCAACAAAATTGTTAAAAGTGTAGTCGGGGTTAAGCTGTGGGTCGACATGCAACTTTTTTATACCGGGTATTACAAATGGATTCTTTATTTTGTAATCCTCCTGATTAGAAGTTACGCTAACCGGCTTGTTTCTTAGTTCGGTTTTGTTTTGTGTTGGCAACAACACGGTTGTGGGCTTAGAATTGTCAATCCCGTTGGTTTCCATAACCACGTTATACTCTAACTTTGCATTAGGTCCCAGTTCCTTTCGAATTGTTTTGCGAAGCAAATCGATGTACTGCTCCTCGAGATATTCGTAAAAGAATGGGCTCGGAACCTGAATGGTAAGTACATTATTATCGAGCCTTAGGGGAACAATTGGCTCGAACCAGGTTTTGAAACTAATGGGGGATAGATTATCCTTGATGACTTTTAAACAATTATCCCAAACATCTTGGAAATCTTTGTACATGCTACAATTGAATTATTTTTTTCAAACTTTTTTATCCTTAACAAAATTCAACAAAAAGAATTGAAAAAAAAAGGAAGTTGGGCGTTGAATATGTCACTTTTTTTTTAACGAATTAACTATCACCCCAATAATTTTTCGAAATGCTGAAAAATTTTTTATTTAACTGTATATCAATGCATTAGGTTGTTGATAACTATAAAAAATTGACACTTAAACCATTGTGAAATCCACTTTAAGCAAAAGCTAAGAAAAGGTTAATAACAGATGTTAGTAAGTAAACTGATTAGCAGTAAGATAAGGACATAATACTATCAATGAAGAAGTTAAGTGATTAAATGGAAAAAAAAAGATTAGGGTTACCTTTTTTTCCCAAAATCGATTACTGAGAAGTTGACATACCGTTTTGGGTTGGCCTTCATATCGATAAGCAGAAGATCGAGATTTCTCGATGCATTGTCGAGGTTTCGATACAACGAATCGTTGTTAATAAGTTGTCCCATGGTACCCTCGCCCTTATTAATTTTATCCAAAACTGTATTTAAGTTTCGCATAGCTGAGTCGACCTGAACGATGGAAGAGGCAAAATTCATCTTGGCCAGAGAGTCGCTAATGGAAGAGAAGTTTCGGATTACATTGGTAATCCTTTCGTTGTTATTACGGAGGTTATTCGATATGGAGTTAACGTTATTTAAAACCTTTCGCAATGAACCCGACTGGGCATTCATCATGGTATCGAGCGAACGTGTAGTATTGTCGAGATTAGCCAGAATATTGCGAAGGGACACAAAACTGTTATTCAGATTTTCGCGATTCTGGTCGTTAAAAACTTTTCCAATTATTTTGAGGGTGCGCTCCATTTCACCCATTAACGACTCGGCTTTTTCCTTTACGGGTACCATTTGGTGGCCTAGCTGGTCAATTAGCCCCGTTTCAATGGACGAGGGAATTGTGTCTTCGGGTTCGTAAAAGGTATTGTTTCGCGAAACTTCCAGTTTTATGGCCTTTCCTCCCATAAAATCGGTACTAATCAGTTTGGCAATGGTATTATGGGGAATTCGATGCTCTCCCTCTATAAGCAATGTGACTATTAATCGACCGGTATGTCCCTCTTCAAACTGGATATCTTTTACAACGCCAACTTTATAACCACTAAGCATTACTTTGTTGGTTTTTACGAGACCATCGACGCTATTGAAAATAGTAAAGTACACATTACTACTGGTAAACAAATCGCGGCCCTTTAAAAAATTAACACCCCAAACTGCAAAGGCAAGGGTTGCAATTGTAAACAGTCCGATTTTGGTTAGTTTGCTTATTTTCATTTTCAATATTGTTTATTGGGTTGATTTTTGACGAGCCTGGTCTAATGAAATTTGTTTCCCATTATAAAAAGCAACAATAAAAGCATCGGGAAACAGTTCCTTAATTTGGCTGCTGTATTCGGCAATTTCAGAAAAAGATTTTTTGTTGCCAATGTAGTATTTAAAAAAACCATCAATAAAAAACTCTTCAATCCCATCGAGTTTTTTAAAAAACGGGGCTGTTAATGGAATGGATTTGCTCGATGAGGTTATTTGAACCCTATAGGTTAACTCCATGGGAATTGAGCTGCTGCTAGTGGGGGCTGGCTTTGCTTCGGGCCCTTTTTCGGTTTTTTCAGAAGGAGTTACGATAGTAGTAGTTACTGCTGCAGGTTGCATTGCCGGCGTGCTACTGTGTGGTTTAGGCATTGGAGTAGCCTTTTCAACAACAAAATTACTTCGAGCTTCAATGTTCTTTTTATGTTCGCGAAAAGCCCTAAATATGGACGATGCAAGATAATCCTGACCCGAATCGGACATTAAAAATTCTTCCTCTTTAGGGTTACTAATAAATCCGAGTTCAACCAGCACGCTGGGCATGGTTGTTTTCCAAAGAACCAGAAAACCCGCCTGCTTCACTCCCCTATCCTTTCGCAGAGCCCTTTCCCGAAACTCATTCTGAATTACACTTGCAAAAGTGAGACTTTGCTCCAAGTGGGTATTTTGAATTAAACTGAAAATTATGAACGATTCAGATGAGGTTGGGTCGTATCCTTCGTACTTGGTAGAGTAATCCTCCTCAAAGGTAATAACCGCATTCTCTCGTTTGGCCACATCGAGGTTGTCGTTCGATTTGTGAAGCCCCATAACATAGGTTTCGGCACCAAAGGGTACCCTACTGGGATTGGCATTGCAATGAATGGAGATAAATAGATCGGCTCCCCTTTCGTTAGCTAAGCGACTACGCTCATCGAGACCAATAAACACATCCTCTTTACGAGTATAAATTACTTCAACTTCGGGAAATGCCTGCTGGATGTATTTACCCAGTTTTAAAGCAACCGATAGGGTTATATCCTTTTCTGCCGATTTTTTCCCGAGGGCCCCTGGATCCTTCCCTCCATGCCCAGCATCGATTACAACCTTGGTTAAGCGGTATGTTTCAGCTGCATTGGCATACTGAGTTGAAATCAATTGAAATAGAATGACGAACAATACAATCATTCCCAATTTCGTTTTAGAAGCACTAAATATATTTACCAAATGCATGGTCAAAAATTGTTTTTTTGACTAGTTTTGAGCCCAAATTGCCCGAATTTATTTACAAAAATACTATATAAATTGCATTTTAGGTCGTTAACCATATTTTTTTCCTTTCTACTTGCTTGCAACCTAGGGTGGCCTGCGGTTAATGCCAACGCCAGAAGCAATTTTAGTACCCAAACACCCGATACTTTAGCCACTACCTTAGACACTACCGCCAAAAAGAGTCCAATTGCCGATCCTGTTTTTACCAGCGCTAAGGACTCATTAATCTATTCAATGGATGGCAAAAAGGTTTATATGTTTGGTGAAGCATCGATTAAATACCAGAACCTCGAACTCACCGCTGCCTATATAGAGTTTAACATGGAAACTAAGGAAGTGTTTGCCATGGGCTTACCCGACAGTACCGGAAAAATTTTAAACCGACCGGTTTTTAAGGAGGGAAGCCAAACCTTCCGTATGGAAAAAATGACCTACAACTTCGATACTAAAAGGGCAATTATTACTGAGGTTATTACTCAGGAAGCCGATGGCTTTTTACATAGCAAGCGAACAAAAAAAATGGAGGACAACACCGTAAACATTGCAGGTGGCAAATACACAACATGCGATTTGGATCATCCCCATTTTTATATTGCTATTTCAAAGGCTAAAGTAATTCCTAACGACAGGCTTGTAATGGGGCCTGCCTATTTGGTAATTGCCGATGTTCCTTTTCCCCTTGGAATACCATTCGGTTTCTTTCCGAATACAAAAGGACGTGCCTCAGGAATCCTTATGCCCGAGTATGGGGAAGAAGACAGACGAGGCTTTTTCATCCGCCGAGGCGGATTCTATTGGGGAATAAGCGACTATGTGGACCTTACCCTATTAGGTGGCATTTACACCGGTGGTTCATGGACATTCAACTCTCGATCGACCTACCGAAAACGCTACAAGTATTCCGGTGGTTTCTCATTCGACTACTCTCATAATGTTTTTGGTGAAAAAGGATTCGACGACTACCGTAAGGATAATGCATACTCGCTGAGTTGGAGCCATACACAGGACCCAAAAGCTTCGCCAAATTCTACATTTCAGGCCAGGATAAACATGAGCAGCCCTAGCCATAACCGCTACAACCCACAAACAATCGATAACTTTTTATCGAACCAGTTGAACTCTAGCGTTTCGTATTCGAAGGTATGGGCTGGAACTCCTTTTAGTCTCACAGCATCATTTAACCATACCCAGAACAACCTCGATAGTAGTATTACCCTGAATCTGCCCAGGGTTTCGTTTAATATAAGCCGAATTAACCCGTTTAAACGCAAATCGGCCATTGGCGAACCGCTTTGGTACGAAAAGATTTCTCTTTCCTATTCGGGTGATCTGGATAACTCTGTTTCAACCAGAACGAACCTGCTCTTTCGCGAAGAAACATTGGGTATTATGAAAAATGGAGTTCAACACAAAATACCCGTTTCAACTTCGTTTAACGTGTTAAATTACATCAACTTAAGTCCTTCTGTAAACTATTCCGAATACTGGTACTTAAGTACCATTGAAAAACGGTGGGACGAAACCGAACGAAAAGTTATTGTAGATACCATTCCGGGATTTAAGCGTGCATGGCAATATAGTACAAGTGTTTCGGCCTCAACAAAAGTGTACGGGATGTTTGCTTTTTCGTCAAAGAGTAAGGTTCAGGCCATTAGGCATGTAATTTCACCTTCGGTTTCGTTGGGGTACCGACCCGATTTTGGGGCAGCCCATTACGGTTTCTTTAAGGAAGTGCAAGTAGATACAACTGGACGTAAAAGACCATATTCCATTTTCGAAAACTCCGTTTTTGGGGGACCATCAGCTGGTAAAAGTGGAAGTATAGGCTTTGCCCTTGGTAATAATTTGGAAATGAAAGTAAAGTCGGACAAGGATACCACCACCAATTTTAAGAAGATAAAACTCATTGAAAGTTTTGGACTTAACGCCAGTTACAACCTTCTGGCCGACTCTATGAAACTATCGCCCATTGGATTTTCGGCCAGAACTACCCTCTTTGAGGTGATTAATATCGATGCTGGGGGAACTTTGAACCCCTATGCGCAGGATTTGAAAGGCTTCGACTACAATAAATTCCTAGTAAATGATAATGGAAAATTGGCTCGTCTAACCAACTTTAGGGTTAGCGTGGGCATGTCGTTAAAAAGTTCGAAAAAGGAGTCTTCAACGGGCGGTGGTGCAGCAGGAGCCATGCTCGATGCAGGAGGTGACTCGTTTGGAGGAACATTTGGCGAAACCGTTTCAACTGGGTTCAGCGAATCGTCAATCCCCGATTTTTCTATCCCTTGGAACCTTCGAATCGATTACTCTTACAATTATTCTAAGCCACAGATTCAGAAAAATATTTCGCAAGCACTCTCGTTTTCGGGCGACCTGAGTTTAACGAAAAATTGGAAAATTGGATTCCGATCGGGTTACGATTTCAAGATGAATAAACTAACTACTACATCTTTAAATGTTTACCGCGACCTTCATTGCTGGGAAATGCGAATTTCAATTGTGCCCATTGGCTACCTGAAAAGCTACAGTTTTCAAATCAACGTGAAATCGGCGATGCTGCAAGACCTAAAATTGACGAAACGCGACAGTCACTTGAATCGCTTATAGGTTATAAGCATTTGCATATTCAACCCAATTCCGTAGCATTTTAAAACCATGCGGGGTTAATACCGATTCGGGATGAAACTGAACACTTGAGATAGGATAATGCTTATGAGAAAAAGCCATAGCCATTCCATAATCATCAATTGCGGTAACTTTCAAGTTTGAACGCAAGGGTTCATGCCTAATTGCCCAACTGTGATATCGGCCAGCTTCAAAGGTTGCTGGGAATCCTTTGAATAGCAGGTCAGAAGAGTCGATAATTGTAACGGGAACCGAAATTCCATGCAAGGGGTTGGGGAGGTTTATCAGTTTCAAACCATACATTTCACCAATTGCCTGATGTCCCAAGCATATGCCCAGTATGGGAATAGAAGGTGCATACAACTCAATAATCTCAAAAAGGTTCTTTTTCTCTTTGGGAAGCCCAGGGCCAGGCGACAGCACAATTCCATTATATTGTGCAAGTTGTGGTAGCCTAAGCTCATCGTTGCGAAACACTTGAACACTATTTGCCAACTGTTGTAGGTAGTGAACCAAATTATAGGTAAATGAGTCGTAGCAATCGACAACAGCAATGTTCATATGCAACTAATTCGTTATATTTACGAGCACAAATATAACCCACAAAAAATCGAAAAATGAAAAAAATAATTAGCACATCCCATGCACCCAAAGCTGTAGGGCCATACAGTCAAGCAGTTGAAGTAAACGGCTTTCTGTTTATTTCGGGACAAATTCCCATAAATCCCGAAACTGGCAGCATGGTTGATGGAGGTATTGAGGAACAAACTGAACAGGTTATGAAAAATATTGGTGCAATACTTACTGAGGCTGGAATTGGCTACGCCAACGTTGTTAAAACAACCTGCCTGTTAAGTAGCATGGATAATTTTGCCCTGTTCAATCGGGTTTACGCCAAGTTTTTTACTGAAAACATGCCAGCTCGTGCCACTTACGGAGTGGTTAAATTGCCGCTTGGGGCACTTGTTGAAGTTGAAGTAATAGCCCATAAATAAAAAAAGCCCCTTAAGGGGCTTTTTTTAAAATGTGTGAGAATTTACTCCGAAACCACTTCGAACTGAATGGTAACTTTCACATCGCGGTGTAACTTGATTTCCGCAGTGTAGTTGCCTACCTCTTTCACATGGTCGTTGGGTAAATTAATGTTTTTACGATCAATTTCAAATCCTTTGTTTGCTAGGGCTTCAGCAATTTGAATGGTATTTACAGAACCAAATATTTTACCCGTTGTGCTGGTTTTTGCACCAATAGTAAGGCTAATACCCTCAAGTTTTTTGGCTATTGCTTCAGCATCGGTTTTTATTTTAGCTTCTTTGTGAGCCCTTTGTTTTACGTTCTCTGCTAATACCTTTTTAACCGACTCGGTAGCTACTGTAGCCATTCCTCGTGGTATAAGGTAATTTCGAGCGTATCCATTTTTTACGTTAACTATTTCGTCTTTGTGCCCCAATTTAGGAACATCTTGTTTAAGAATGATTTCCATTGCAATTCCTCCTTCTAATTATTTCATCAAATCGGTAACGAATGGTAACAGGGCCAAGTGACGGGCGCGCTTAACAGCCGTAGCCACTTTTCGCTGATATTTCAACGAGGTACCTGTGAGGCGGCGGGGAAGAATTCTTCCTTGCTCATTGAGAAATTTCTTCAGGAATTCGGCATCCTTATAGTCGATGTACTTTATCTTGTTTTTCTTAAAACGGCAGTACTTCTTCTTTTTAACCTCAACGGTGGGAGGTGTAAGGTATCTGATTTCGCTCGGATTCTGACTCATGGCTACTCCTCCTTTTGTTTTTGTTCAACCTTGTTGCTACGTTTTTTCTGAGCGTACTCCACAGCGTACTTATCCATTCTAAAGGTAAGGAACCTAATGATGCGCTCATCGCGACGGTACTCTGTTTCGAGTTTGTCGATCAGCGCTCCGGGAGCTTTAAATTCGCACAGGTAGTAAAAGCCTGTCGATTTTTTTTGAATGGGGTAGGCCAACTTTCTTAGTCCCCAGTTCTCTTCGTGCACCAACTCGCCACCATGGTCGGCGATGATGCCTTTGAACTTGCTAACCGCTTCCTTCATCTGGGCCTCAGACAAAACGGGAGTTGTAATGAAAACGGTTTCGTAATGGTTTAACATAGATTTAATTTGTTTAGTTATTAATTATGAGCCCGCAAAAGTAGAAATTTTCTTTTTCCCTGCAAAGTAAATTCGCCAACAAATTTGAAAAAAGAATGAGACTTTGGGCATTTGCAATTATTTTTGTACTTCTCAATTGTAATTTGCAGTGAACCCAAAAAGAATATACATATGCCATTGCAAAATGGTTACCCGATCCGAGATAATAGATTCAATGAAGAAAATGGGTTGCCAAACCATTTTAGATATTCAGAATACAACTGGAGCCTCAACGGGTTGCGGTAGGTGCAAAAGTCAGGTAGTTGAAATAATGATAAAAACTCTGGCAAAAATGAAAGAGAGCAACCGGCAGCTGCGATTGCCATTTTGAATTATCGTAACTCGTGGTTCACTACAACATTTAGCAATTCCTGCAAATCTTTAACTTTGGATGTTTTTTCAATTTTCTGAAAAGCTATCATTAAACTTGCAATAAGTTCTGCAATGCTAGTTTGGTTACTACAAGGCTCAAAATACTCCTGCTTTGCCTCTGTACCTATCCTTTCAATATATTTCCTAATATCATCGTACCCTAATATTTGCCCCCTGTTAAAGGGGTTAATGTAAAACAGGATACGAGAATTTGCAGGGCTTTCAACCCCGGAATGGGCATACCTATTCAAATAAACTAGAATAAAATTTCGGGGTAAACTTACACAGTAAACAGGCAGCCCGAGGTTTTGTGAAAGAACCGAATATATAATTGAAAGGCAAACCGGCCCTCCCCTTTTATTCTCAATAACTCTGTTGATGAAGTAGTTGTCGGGTGAAAAAATATCGGTAGGAGATGAATTAAACCCAAATTTGTTGAAGAAAAAATTGTTAACAATTTTAATTTTTTCGAGTGGCGTTAGACTGGGGTTGAATTCTTGCCAAATGCTTTTTTTAAGTTGGTCAATTTCATCCTCAACCCATTGGTAATTGATACTAGGATAATGGTAAGCAGCCACGTGCGTAGCAGCTTCAATTAAATTTTTTGAGCCTGAAACAACCCATTGCTCTAGTTTGGTTTTTGCATTCTGAAACTGAATAGTATGTATAATACTCTCTATTCGTGTTTGAACCATTGAGTTGTTGCTTTCTTCCCAACTTTTTTCAAGTTTAGGTATTACCTGTGTGCCTAATGCAACAATGCTATCGGTTACCTCGCGCAACGCAATAACATCGTTATCGTCAAGTAGAGCTAAAAGTGCCTTAAGCTGCTTGGGAGTCATTCCAAACTATTGGGTTAGCTTACTAAGGGTTAACTCAATAAGTTTTTTTACCGTTGGTTTATAATTAGGCGATGCCTGCTTAGTTACCCTATTGGCAATTATTGCACAAATTGTTGTGGATTTATGCCCTAAAAGCAACGAGAGCCCATTAATTGCCGAACTCTCCATTTCGAAATTGGTAATTTTGTGGCCCCCATAGCGAAAACTTTCAATTCTTTCGTTCAAACCATCGTCGGCAAGGGGGAGCCTGAGCACCCTTCCTTGGGGTCCATAAAATCCGGGCGCAGAAATGGTTCCCCCTTTAATTGTAAAATCGGCAAAAAGGTTAACCAATTCAGGTGCAGAATGGACAAAATAGGGCTTAGCGCACAAAGGGTTCCACTGGGTATGCTGCATAAAGGCAGTTTCCATAGAAAGATCGCTTACCAAATTACGATTCTTATAAAAATTCAGAAGGCCATCGAAACCGATAGCAATAGCAGTTAGTACAAAACTATCGACAGGAATATCGGGTTGGAGAGCTCCTGACGTTCCAATTCGAACCAGAGTAAGCTGCTCTTTATGAGGTTTCTCAATTCTGGTTTTCAAATCTATATTGGCCAACGCATCAAGTTCATTCACAACTATATCAATATTATCGGTGCCAATTCCGGTTGAAACAACGCTTAAGCGTTGCCCATTGAATTCGCCAGTAACGGTCATAAATTCCCTATTGGAAACCTTGCACTCAACCTTTGAGAAGAAGGAGCAAACCGTTTCAACCCTGCCCGGATCGCCAACTAGTATTACCTTGTCGGCCAACTGGCTAGGGCGAAGATGCAAATGAAAAATGCTACCATCGGGGTTGATAATGAGTTCAGAAGGTTCAATTGGCTTCATAATTCGCTATGAATTGGTTGAAGCAGCGAATATATTAAAAAAGCATAATAGAGCCTCTATTTCTGTAGAATAATTCCAAATGAAGCCATTTAAGAAAATGTAGCAGAGAAATTGGAATGTTCATTTATATTTTTTAATACTTTTGAAAAGACTTGCACCGGAAATACTGTAATCGTTATTCTCAAAGTGTTTCAGGTAGCATTTTCAAAAAAATATTGTTTAGAATAATCTTAAAAATCTCAAAATGGACGCGCAAAAAGTTGACATGTACCTGCTCACTAATGCAAAGTACTTTGAAAGCCATCAAATCCCCTTCCTTAGGGATAAGTTAATTGCAATGGACGATTCAAAGTTCATTGTACTTCACAGTCTTAATTTAAAAGACCCCACATTACTCCTGGTTATTTCAATATTAATTGGCGGCTTAGGTGTCGATCGGTTTATTATTGGCGATGTGGGTCTTGGTGTTGCCAAACTCCTAACCTGTGGAGGTTTGGGTATTTGGACCATTGTTGACTGGTTTCTGATAATGGGCCGTACCCGCGAGGCGAACTTTGCAAGCATTCAGCAGGCGCTGCTTATGTAAATGGCCCGCCGAAAACTTTACTCAATTGTTTTAGCTCTTTCCCTCGCAGGCTATACCTGGGTTATTTATAATTATATGAGTACCCTACAGGGCGGCATTACTGTATGCCCGTTTCGTAACATGACGGGCATACCATGCCCCTCGTGCGGAACTACTGAGGCTATTATTCATATTACAAAAGGGGAAATTCTGAAGGCTATTGCTACCAATCCATTGGTTATTGTTGCGTCAATAATGCTTTTGGTGTTCCCCTTGTGGGTAGTTATCGACCTGATTCAGAAACGTAATAGTTTTCTTACTTTCTATATTAAAATTGAAAAAACACTAAAGATAAGAGCCATTGCAGTAATTGCAATACTTATTATCTTAACCATTTGGGCCCTGAACATATACCGCTACTTTAAATTATGATTGATTTCCACACGAAACCCACCGAAACGGAAGCCGAAAAGGCCTCGAACAGTTACGTTATGTCGTTACTTGCCTTAATGGCCGGATTACCATTCCCAATTATTAATCTGGTTGCAACATTAATTTTCTTTTTGGCTAACCGTAAATCAACCTATTTTGTACGCTGGCACTGCACACAAGCGCTTCTTTCGCAATCGACTGTATTGCCCATGAATAGTGCAGCAACCATTTGGACTCTGACCATAGTTTTCGGAAGTAATGTGGTTACCGATAACTACATAGCATACTTAATTACCGTTCTGGTATTCAATATTAGTGAGTTTGCCGCCACCATATACGCAGCAATACAAACCCGCAAAGGAAAACATGTAGAATGGTGGTTTTTTGGAACGCTAACCAATATTCTGCTGCCAAATCCACTATCGTATACCAATTACAGAAGATAATAAACAAGATTATGGGCAAACTATTTTATCAATTGGCAGGTTTACTTTTCCTATTCTTTGGCATATGGTATATACTAAGTCTTATTCCCTTTACCAACTTTTACAATTTTAAGGAACTTGGCAAACGCAACGAGCAGGCACTAGCCGATTTCATGCTGAACTACATGAATATGAATAGCATAAGCATCGATTCGGTTGTAGAAAAAACCGATATTTCGCTAATTGTATCCAGAGTTTGTGATAAGAGCAGCTTGCAATGCAACGAATTAAAGTTGCATTTTTTTCGAAGCCAAGAGGTTAATGCATTTGCGCTGCCTGCCCAAAATATGGTAGTGCTTACGGGCCTTATCGATTTTTGCAAAACCCCCGAAGAGCTGGCAGGAGTAATTGCCCATGAGATGGCCCATATGGAGCACAGCCATGTTACCAAACGTATGGTAAAGGAGTTGGGGTTAACTGTGGTTATGTCAATGATTTCAGGTAATTCGGGAGGCAATACTGCTAAAGAGGCTCTAAGAATGCTGTCTTCGTCGGCATTCGATAGAAACCAGGAGGAGGAGGCCGACGAAACAGCCGTAAGGCTTCTTGTTGAAGCAGGCATTGATCCAATTCATTTAGCAAACTTTTTTGAGCGATTAGCCGAACAGGAGCCTTCATTTACCAAATCGATGGCATGGATTAGCACTCACCCCGATAGCCAGGAGCGAGCCGAGTCAATAAAGGCAATAAGAAAAAATTACTCCATTGCCGCTGAGCCTATTATGGATCAGCAACAATGGAGTAAAGTAAAGGAAACGTTGAAAAATATATAGCAGTAAATATTTTCTATTAAATAATGGGCCCTGCAGTCACCAGTTTTCTTCCAGCTTCGTTGTCGGTAAAGTTCTCGAAGTTTTTAATAAACTTTTTTGCAAGCTCCCAGGCTGCAATATCCCAGTCGGCAGGGTTTGGCCAACTCTTGCGTGGATTAAGAAGTTTACTATCGACCCCATTGAGTGATTTAGGAATTTGAAGATTGAAAATAGGCATAACATCGAATTCAGCGTCCTCAATGCTTCCATCTAAAATTGAGTTAATAATGGCTCGTGTTGCTGCAATATCTATTCGTTTTCCTACTCCGTATGCTCCTCCTACCCAACCTGTGTTAACCAGATAAGCTGTTGAGTTGTGCTTAACCATTTTCTTCACCAATTCCTGCGCATAAACAGTTGGGTGCAGCATGAGAAACGCCTGACCAAAGCAGCTGCTGAAGGTTGGCTGAGGCTCCTTAACACCCCTCTCGGTTCCGGCTAACTTAGCGGTGAAACCGCTCAAAAAGTGGTACTGGGTTTGGTTAAGTGATAGTTTGGCAACCGGAGGCAAAACACCAAACGAGTCGGCTGCCAGAAAAATTACATGCTTGGCATGCCCAGCTCTTGATACAGGCTTAACAATGTTGCGAATATGATAAATGGGGTAAGAAACCCGAGTGTTTTCAGTTTTCTTACTCGATGTAAAATCGATATAGCCTTTTTCATCAACATCTAAATTTTCGAGTAGTGCATCGCGATGAAGTGCAGCATAGATGTCGGGTTCTTTAGCAGGGTCGAGGTTTATGCACTTGGCATAGCAACCACCCTCATAGTTAAAAACTCCGTTATCGTCCCAACCATGCTCATCGTCTCCAATAAGTGCACGGTTCGGGTCGGCCGAAAGGGTAGTTTTTCCCGTACCCGATAGGCCAAAGAAAACCGCAACGTCGCCATTGTTTCCCACATTTGCACTACAATGCATGGAAGCAATGCCCTTCAGGGGCATGTAATAGTTCATTATGGAAAAGATACCTTTCTTCATTTCACCACCATACCAAGTGCCACCAATAACAGCCATGCGTTTTGCCAAATGGAAAGCAACAAAAACCTCGCTATTCAAACCTTGTTGCTGCCAAATAGGATTAGTAGCTTTTGAGGCAACAAATACAACAAAATCGGGCTGGTAACTTTCAAGTTCCTCGTTGGTAGGACGAATAAACATATTTTTAACAAAGTGGGCCTGCCATGCAATTTCCATAATAAATCGAACCTTGATGCGGGTATCCTCATTTGCTCCTGCATATGTATCGATTACATAAAGTTTTTTTCCGCTAAGTTGGTTAGTGCTAATTTTCAGGAAATGCTCCCATATTTCAGGGGAAATGGGTTTATTGTCAGAACTCTTCTTTTCGGCCTCGGCCCACCAAACATTGTTTTCGCTCGATGGTTCGCAAACCACATATTTATCTTTGGGTGAGCGGCCCGTGAAAATTCCGGTATCAACATTAACAGCACCTAACTGGGTAACTGTTCCCTTTTCGAAACCCTCCAGTTGGGAGCTGGTTTCATGTTCGAAAAGCAATTGGTACGAAGGGTTATGGTAAATTTCCTGAACGTTTTGAATTCCATAAACGGATAGATCGATACTTTTCATAATATTTTAGGGTAAATTAAAATAAAGTAGCGGTGAGTTTTTGGCCCACCGCCAATAAACAAAGTTACCCTACATATTCGAAATGGAGCCTTAAAAAATATATGTTTAATATCAGTTTTTCAGAATTAAGGGGAAAAACCAGCCCTTTTGTAAACGATTGAGATAGGAAGGACGCTACAATTGCCCCAATGCAATAGTGTACCTTTTCTCCACTTCACCCCAATTTACTACTTTCCAGAAGTTGGCTATGTAATCGGCGCGCTTGTTTTGGTAACGAAGGTAGTATGCATGCTCCCAAACATCGAGCCCAAGTATGGGTGTTCCCTTCTCAGTTACCACGTCCATTAAGGGATTGTCTTGGTTTGCTGTAGTTGACACGAATAGTTTCCCATCGCTGCTAACCGATAACCAGGCCCAGCCACTACCAAAAATGGCAGCAGCTTTCTTTTCGAAATCGGATTTGAAAGCATCGAACGATCCAAATCTATTAACAATCGCTTCCATTAATTTTCCACTTGGTAAGCCACCGCCATTGGGCGACATAATTTCCCAAAACAGGTTGTGATTGAAATGTCCCCCGCCATTATTTCTCGCAAAAGTTGAATACTTACTAATAGTGGCAAGGGTTTTCTCAATGGGTTCGACAGGTATCTTCTCGTCGGCTATGGCTTTCAGGAAATTGTTGTAGTATGCCCTATGGTGACGACCATGGTGAATTTCCATAGTTTGCTTATCGATAAAAACTTCAAGCGCATCGGCAGGGTAAGGTAGCTCGTTAAAGCTAATGTGTGTTAATTTGCCATCCTGTGCTGCAACAAACAGAAAACTAAATGCAGCAAGCAAAGTCAATATTGAGTCCTTCATACAAGTTTGTTTTAGTTTTTATAATAAAACAGCGAACTATAATATTTGTTTGAACTACTCACTCCTTAACCTTAACAAGAACATGCTAAATAGGTATTCAATATTCTTAATTCTGATATTAAATGCAAGTTTTATGCTTGCACAGGAAAAGAGAGATGCAAAAGCTTATCGTTTACAGGGCGAACCTCCGCGAATCGATGGGCTTGCTAACGATGCTGCATGGGAAGCTGCTAGTTGGCAAAATCATTTTACCCAACGCGAGCCCTTCGATGGCAAAACCCCGTCGCAAAAAACTTCGTTTAAAATTTTATACGATAATAATTTCATTTATGCAGCCATAAGAGCCTGGGATACAAGTCCCGACAGCATTGTATCGCTCCTTTCGCGAAGAGATACGGGCGATGGCGATGCCATAGGCATTGAATTCGATTCGTATAACGACAAGCAAACCTCCTTTTCGTTTATTGTTTTTGCATCGGGGGTTAAGCACGATAAACTTATAACAGCCGATGGAAACAATGAAGATGAAAGTTGGGATGCCATTTGGGATGCCAAAACATCGATTGACAACGAGGGCTGGGTATGTGAAATAAAAATACCCCTGAATCAACTCCGATTCAACAATTTAAGCAAACAGGAATGGGGCCTTCAGGTTGGCCGATTCATATATAGAAAAGGTGAATTATCGCTGTGGCAGCCCATACCCCGCGATGCCCCGGGCTGGGTGCACCGATACGGTATTCTTACCGGAATTGAGCAGGTAAAGCCTCGCCGTCAGATTGAAGTTGCGCCTTACACTGTGGCAAGTGCCGAGAGATTCGAAAAAGAAAACGGGAATCCTTTCCGTACAGGTAATAGCAAAAACATTTCGGCCGGTTTAGATATGAAAATGGGCATTACTAACGATTTCACTCTCGACCTTACCATTTTTCCGGATTTTGGCCAAGTAGAAGCCGACCCTTCGGAAGTGAACCTAACCGCTTTCGAAACCTATTTCCCCGAAAAAAGACCCTTTTTCATTGAGGGTCGAAACCTATTTCACTTCCAATTCTCACCTGGCGATGGCGATAACTCCTACGAGAACCTTTTCTACTCCCGAAGAATTGGTAGAAGACCCCAATTTTCACCCGATTTGAGGGACAGCGAGTATATGGATGCTCCTTTGAATACTTCGATAATGGGAGCAGCCAAAATAACCGGAAAAACCAAGCATGGTTTCTCAATAGGCGTTATGAATGCAGTTACATCCAACGAGTACGCAGAAATGGATTACAACAGCAACAGAAGTGAAGTACTTATTGAGCCCCTAACCAATTACTTGGTTGGAAGCATTGGAAGAGAGTACAACGAAGGAACTACCAGTTTTAGCGCCATGTTCACAAGCGTTAACAGAAGTTTGGCTACTACTGAAATAGACTTTCTTCATAGGAATGCTTATACAGGAGGTTTTAATGTTAACCACTTCTGGAATCACAAAAACTACTATGTAAGTATTAAAGGGTTCTTTAGCCGAGTTGAGGGTAGCGAAAATGCACTGGTAAGAACGCAACGCATGTCGAGTCGATACTTTCAACGCCCCGATGCAACCCATGTTGAGCTAGACTCGAGCCGAACCAGCATGAACGGATATGGTGGTGCCATTAGCATTGGAAAAAATGGACAGGGCCGTTGGCGCTATATGGGTTTTGTTTCGTTTAAATCGCCCGAACTGGAAGTGAATGATATTGGATACATCCGCACAGTAGACGATATTTTTCAGGTGCTATGGGTAGGCTACCGCATAAACGAACCCTTCTCAATTTTCCGTTCAGTAAGTATAAATACCAACCTTTGGCGCAGCAATAATTTTGCGGGAGAATTGGTATACTGGGGAGGAAATATTAATGGAAATGCTCAATTCACCAATTTTTGGAATTTTTCAACCGGAATCAACTATAATGGTGAATCGTTGAGCGCAACTGCGCTCAGGGGAGGCCCGTCGCTTAAAATACCCGGGGGGTGGAACAATTGGGCGTTTTTAGGCACCGATAACAGAAAAAAATTGGTGGCCTCAGCAAATTCTTCCTTTTTTATGGGAGAACAATCGGAGCAGTCGAATATTAACCTAAGCCTATCCTATAAACCCAGCAAGGCCATAGTTCTTTCGTTGGGAACAGGTATTTCGAATTCGTGGAGAGAACTACAATATGTTACAAACATTGAGATGGCCAACGATACAAAATACATAAATGCTTCAATAGACCAGAAGGTATACTCACTCTCATTTCGGCTTAATTACAGCATTACCCCTGACCTTTCAGTTCAATTTTATGGGAGACCTTTTATTGCCAAAGGCAACTACTACAATTTTAAGGAAATTACAGATCCAAGGGCAAGCACTTACACCAATCGTTTCAGCACATATAGTGCCACCCAAATTTCGTACGACACCAATAATGAAGTGTATTTGGTTGATTCCAATACCGATGGAACTACCGATTTTTCGTTCGACAACCCCAATTTTAATTTCAGAGCGTTTCAATCGAACCTTGTTGTGCGTTGGGAGTTCCGCCCAGGTTCTGCAATATTCTTAGTTTGGTCGCAGGGTAGAGAATCGTCTGAAAACAATTACTTTTCTAGCATTGGGCACGATACGGGCGAATTGTTCAGTTCATACCCACACGATGTATTCCTTCTGAAATTATCTTATCGATTCTTTTAAAATTAATAAACTAAAAAGCCATCGGGAAGCAATAGCAACCCGATGGCTTTTATTTTTTTCTGCTACTGTTTGTAAACTATAGCATTAATGCTCATTCCTGCACCCACCGAAGCAAACACTATGGCATCGCCCTTATTGATAATGTGATTGGCTAGCTGCCCCTTTAAAATCATATCGTAAAGAGTTGGCACTGTTGCAACAGAACTATTTCCAAGTTCGTGAATGTTCATGGGCATTACATCGGCAATGTTGGCCCTAATTCCAAAAAGTTTGTAGAAACGAAGCACAATGGCTTCGTCCATTTTTTCATTGGCCTGATGAAGTATTACCTTTTTAATCGAATCAATGGATATGCCCGATTTATCGACAGCCAATTTCATGGCTTTTGGCACATTGGAAATTGCATACTCGTAAATTTTTCGTCCGTGCATTTTTATGTAGCGTACATTGGGGTCGCTATCGGGGGCATTCGATTGGCCTAAGTAAAGGTAGTAAGCCTCTTCAGTGGCATGTGTAACTGCTGCTGACGATAGAATTCCTCTGGGTTCATCTTCCTCAACGCCCTCAACAATGGTAGCCCCTGCCCCATCGGAGAAAATCATTGTATCGCGGTCGTTGGGATCAACAACTCTCGAAAGGGTTTCTGCACCAATTACCAAGCAGCGCTTGGCCAAGCCCGATTTTATAAAAGAGTCGGCTTGTATAACACCCTGAACCCATCCGGGGCAGCCAAAAATAATATCGTACGCAACACAAGCAGGATTAACAATACCCAGTTTAGCCTTTACTCTTGCCGCAATGCTAGGCAATAGATCGGTTTGAATGGTTCCTTTGAGAACATCGCCAAAGTTATGGGCAACAATAATATGGTCAATTGTTTCCCTATCGATACCTGCCGATTCGATAGCTCTTTCTGCTGCTATTGTAGCTATTTCGGATGTAGTTTGGTCCTTTCTAACCCATCGTCTTTCAGCAATACCGGTTATGTCCTTAAATTTGTTTACAATTTCTTCGCCAGTGCCCTCAATTGGGGTACTGTCTTTTTCGAAGAATATGCTTTTTACAAAACGTCTGTTTTCAATTCTGAGTTCGGGTATGTAACTTCCAGTTCCACTTATAACGGTATTTATGTGTTTCATAACAAGAAAAATTTCAGTAAAAATAAGGCTGCAAGGTACTGCAAATTTAAAACAGTTGTTACATTTCAATCGTTAAAATGTAATTCTTTAACTTTTATCCCTTAATATGAAATATGCTAGTATTAAACCCTGCTTACCCTTGTGGTCAGAGAAAAAATAATCGACATAAGCTTCAATTCAATTCTTTGTGTTTCGATTTTTAGATATAAGTACCTACTACAATAGGCTTGGCATTGCCTTTAAAGCATTACAGGTTCGTAACTTCCGATTATTTTTTTGGGGTCAACTTGCCTCGCTGCTAGGCACTTGGATTTAAAAATTAGCCTTAGGCTGGATGGTATATCGCTTATCTGGCTCCCTTTTCTACTAGGCCTAGTTGGTTTGGCAGGACAAATACCTTCGTTGGTTTTAACCCCACTTGCCGGAGTATTTGCCGACAGAACGAACCGCCAAAAAGTTCTTTTTCTGGTTCAGTGCCTCTCAATGCTAATGGCCTTTACCCTTGCATTACTTACGCAATCTGGCTCCATTCAGGTTTGGCATATTATTACTATTGCCATTATTAATGGTATGGCTATGGCTTTCGACACCCCATATAGGCATTCGTTCCTTCTCGATATGGCTGGTGATAAAATGCTGCTTCAAAATGCTATTGCATTAAATTCAACTCTTATAAATTCGGCTAGATTTATAGGGCATCTTCTGGGAGACATCCTGATTGCAGCAGTTGGTGAAGACTACTGCTTTTTAATAAACGGAATTCGTTTCTTTGCCATAATTGCCGCATTGCCGGCCATGAAGGTTAACAATCCAATACTTTCGAAAATTAACAAGAACATTCTTGTAGAACTTTTTGAAGGGTTCAGATATTCGTATAATAGCAAGTTCATACGCTACCTGCTGCTGCTTGTATTTTCTTCGAGCCTTTTTGGCCTTCCATTTCAAGTTTTCTTGCCATACTACGCAAGCAATATCCTTGGTGGCAATGCCAATTTACTCGGAGTTCTTACTGGCCTTTTTGGAGCAGGAGCATTACTTGGGGCCATTTTTCTGGCTACACGTACCAATATGAGTAAGGTAATCAACAATATTTTGTTGTCAGCGTTAATTTTCTCGTCATTTCTTGTGGTTTTTGCTATTTCGAACCTGCCCTGGCTCTCCCTTTTCGCTTTACCTTTTGTGGGTTTTGGAATGATTGTTCTCTTTGCATCTACCAATGCCTACCTCCAATCAACAACCGAGAACTCTGTTAGAGGGAGAGTAATCTCACTTTATGGCATGTCGTTCATGGGAATTACGCCATTGGGTAGTTTGCTTTTAGGGTGGGCATCAAAAGTTATTCGAACCGATTACGCTCTTTTGATTTCGGCATTTATTTGCCTGGCAATTGCCTTGCTGTGAGACAAGGTGAAAAGAAACTGTTAAATACCAAAGATGATAATACTTTTTTAAGCTCTTTCGTTTCCATTTTTCACTATATTTCGAAATTATTACTGTAAATCATTTTGCAACTATGGCCCTAGATACAATTATTGAATTTAAAAATGCATCGATATTCCAAGGCGATAATCTGGTTCTATCTGACATTAATCTTTCGATTGAGAAGGGTCATTTTATTTACCTTATTGGTAAAGTGGGAAGCGGAAAAACAAGTTTAATAAAAACAATTACAGCAGAACTGCCACTAGTTAAAGGCGAAGGCAAAGTTGTAGGTTACAACCTGAGCACATTAAAAAATTCACAAATCCCTTATCTCCGTCGAAAAATTGGTATTGTTTTTCAGGATTTTCAGCTGCTTACCGACAGAAACGTTGAGCATAACTTGCGGTTTGTGCTTCGGGCTACCGGTTGGCGCAACAAAAAAGCCATACAAGAACGCATTGACGATGTACTTGAAAAAGTGGGATTAAAGCACAAGGATTTTAAAATGCCACACCAGTTATCGGGCGGAGAGCAACAGCGGGTTGTTATTGCTCGTGCCTTGCTCAACGATCCCGATATAATTTTAGCCGACGAACCAACTGGAAATCTCGACCCCGACACTTCAGACGAAATAATGAAGATTCTATTCGATATTGCTTCCAATGGTAGAGCTATAATTATGGCTACTCACAACTATGGGCTTCTCAAAAAATTTCCATCGAAAACCCTAAAATGCGAAAAGGGTAAACTGATTGAAACTGAGCACACCTCTGAAATTGATTTTGAAAGTTTAATGGAGTAGATAGCCAGCTAACGATTCAAAACAATCGCCGATTCTTCTTATACTGAAAAAACTCCACTTTTGCGGAAGCAAAGGCTGAAAAAACAAACTCGTTTTCTTTATCCATACCATCGAATTCAAGCACCAAAGGTTTTGGAGCCGTTTCGGCAATAATACTATCGATTAGTAAGAAAGCAGCCGAAATATCCCTACCCTCATCGTTTTGAGCACAAAAAATGCAGTGCAGTTTGCCTAACGACCGAATAAACACTCCAGCAGCACATAGTTCATTCTTGTTAGTATAGCAACCATATGTTTGGCAAACACCCAAGGAAGTACTGTGAACAATTATTCGTTTTAGAATATTCAAATCGAACTTTGGCTCTTGAGAATGCTGGTTTGCTTGCAAAAAATTGACAATTTGGCAAATACTTAAATTCTTTTGAACAAACACACCTAAGGCAATTGCTCGGTTGATTGCATTACGAGTATTGCATGAAAGATTTGAGGTAATCTGCAATTGGCTCTCCATTAAATCGAGGTTATAACTAAATACCCTCTCGAACCGCTTGCTGTTTTCCAATACAGAATTGAAGGGGTTTAAAAAAACAGAAATACGTTTGTATTTTCTGGGTATTGAATCGATGAACTGATTAACGATAAACCCATTCAATTCACTATGGCTAAATAAACCTAGGTACCTTGTAAACGGCGGGTTGTAAATGGAAAGACCCCTCAAATTCTTTTTATAAACAATGGGGAATACAGCATTGTATTCATCGTCTACAAGTGCATCCCATTGCTCGGCAACCAGATCGAGGTACCACGATTGGGCAAAAACCACCCCATTCACTGCGCGGTTTACGCATGCATCCCATTTTTTTTCGTCAATTTCGTTACGTTGCAGGTACCTAATTCTCAAAGGTTAATTTATTTACATTGTTAACAATTTCAGTAAAACAATTTCGCCAACGCAAGTCGACTAAAGTTTCGTTATGCCAAACTAAGACAAAAGTTCCTCCCAATTTAGCAACATCAGCAGCCATTCTCATTGTTTCGCTAAAGGCCACCAGGGGATTTGTAAAAGACTTTTCAAGAGCCCTATCCATTATGGCAAAAGGAACAATTGTAAGTTTTGAAGGAGTATCGGTTTCCAAATTGTAAAAGGGGAACGGTGTACAGGTACTTGCCCTAAAACCCAAAGCATTCGAATAGCCTAATGAAAAGTCGGTGAAAATTTCATTTTCTATTAAACTAATGAAGTAACTTGGAAATTTAATTTTTAAAAAATGCTGACGGGCCATTTCCACAGGTCGATTGGCTGCTTGTTCAAGTGCCTTTTTTTCAACTTTAATCGCCTGTGGGTTATCTGCCGAATGGTACGAGGGGTGAAGTCCCAATTGGAAATGATTGCCAATTCGTTGAATCAACTCCGAAAGTGCCTTTGAATTAACGTCCAAATTTCTATCCCACTTACCAGAGCCACCTGAAAGAATGAACCAAATGGAGTTGGAATTGGATTTAAGCGTTCGAAAAAGGAGTTTGTATGTATTATAAGGGTCGCCAAGAATATTGAAATACACCAATGTACGCCTGAACAATTCACTAAACCTAAGGTTTGCTAAAGCCTTTAAGGTTCCAAATATCGCCCGAGCAATGCCTTTATGCTTGAATGCGTATGCATTATCAATATCGATGGTTGGTACAAATACAAAGGGTTTTGAAGCGATAAGAAGTTGAGGAAATTTTTCCTGCAGCAATCTTGCAAATTGCTTTACCCAAAAATCGACCAGCGGTTGTTGAAGAAAACCCATTCGGTAGGCATAGCTTTCCGAAGCTGGGAAGCGGCTATGCTCGTCGGCTTTAAAAGGTAAATACTCCTCGTAGCGGGTTATAAGAAAGAATGAAGCAGCAAAAAGGTCGAAGGGAATATCGGAAGTTTCGTGAACGGCAAAAAATGCTGGCATTCCTTCCCATTGAAAAAAAGCCATGTTTTGCTCTTCTATCCCCGATTCGAAAAGCAAGCCGCATGGAGTTACATTTAAGGAATTTTCAAAATAGCCTTTGGAATAGGCTATTTTGGGCCCATTGAAACGATTAAATTCTTCCTCTGATTGGGCAAAAGAGTATTTAAACCCAAGCAGGGTAGAAAAAATATGGCTTACCATGTACTCCACTCTGGGTGTTATTTTATCGGAAAAAACAAGAATATCCATAAAACCTTGCGAACTTCCTTTCACACTATAGTTTATAACGGTTAGAATTCGATTTAATTAGTAGGTATGGTGTACCAGTAACCAATGCAAAAAGGAAAAAACAATCTCAATAGTATCAACATTTAACCATAGGGCTAATGCATAGCCCATAATCATGGTTATAGCCATGTAAAAACAAATTTTTAAAAAAAGCTTGGCAATACCCTCAATGTGAAATTGGGCCTTTTCATTAGTACCCATGGTATTGTAGCCTGCAATTAGAAAGTACATTTTCCCATACCTAATAAGCAGTGCCAATGCGATTAGAATAGAGGCAACAATTAAACTCATTTTAAATGAACTATAGTATCTCAGCAATCTTCTTAATCAATTCGTTAAACTCCTTTTCGTCGAACAGGCGAGTCATAAATACAATTCTCCCCGACTTGTCAATGAGCACATTTCGAGTTACCCCTGCATTGGGATGAGCATAAAGGCTGAAAATTTCGCTTTTTTCATCCATAATAAGAGGATAGCTAATTTTCATTCGTTCAGCAAATTGCTGTACGGTAGCCCTTGGCTCCTTGCGATCGACTCCAAAAAGTTCGAACCCTTTTCCTTTGTAAACCTTCCAAATTTGGTCTTCAATATGCGGCATCTCCTTAATGCAAACGCTGCACCAGCTAGCTGTAAACTGAAGCATTACCACCTTACCTCTGAAATCGGAAAGTTTCTTCGAGGGTCTACCATCGGCATAATCAATGGTAAAGTCGGGCGCCACTTGGCCTAACCTAACAATGTAACCCCTATCGTCGGGTTGTACCTGATTGATTTGAGTCCAAACATTAGCAATTGAGCCTAAAAAGAAAAAGATTATTGTAATTATTTTTTTGGGCATGGCACGAAGTATTCGTTTTTACAATGTTACAAAAAAATTGCGGCATAGGTAAGCAAGAAAATTGCCAGCCAGTATGTGCTTAGAATAAGCAATTCAGAAATAAGCATTCTCTTTTTAAACAAATTCAGAGCAATAATTGAATCGGAAAGCGTGAAAAGAAGCGAACCCAAAGCAACCATGGTTGTAAATTTTGTTTGAGTTGCATAAAAAATACTTACTGCATACCAATTCATAGCAAGAATTATCAGCATGTAAATACCTATAAGTAACCTATATCCTTGTAAGCAAGACCATAGAAAAGAATAAAATCCTATTCCAAATAAGATTAATGGAAGAAGTAAAACCAAATTAAAAGTTTGATAATCTGTAGCCGACATGGCGAGTATAAGACCCAAATGGACCAGCGCAAATGATACAAGCCCCTGTTTAAGGTACTTATAGTTTACCAAAAGTATGTCGCCAACGAGCGCCAGTGGAAGAGAAATTAGAATCAAAAACGAATATGGTTGCTGATTAGTTTGGTAAACAAGGTAAGCCAAACAACCAATGAAAATAGTTGTAAGGGGCTTGAAAATATAAAACCAGTATCGCTTTAACCAATAATGCGAAATAATGGCTACGACTGCAGAAAGCAAAATGGCGAAAGAAATAAAATCTATTAGCATATCTATGCAATTTATTGTTAATCCAAACGAACAATTGTTATACCCGCGCCACCAAATTCTTCGCTCTCGTCGGCAAACGAGGAAACGATTGGAATAGTTTTAAGGAAAGTGCGTATCTCCTGCCGTAATATACCATTTCCCTTTCCATGTAGAATACGAACCTGTGAGATGCCTATCATGGATGCTTCGTCTACCAAATCCTGAACGGTTTCTAAAGCCTCATCGGTTCTGTAACCGCGAACATCGATTTCGGAACGGAAATTTATTCGTTTGGTTTGCAAATCGAATCCAGCAGTGGGTTGCGGACGCGTGAGCGCTTTACTCGAAGCACGAAAATCCTGAGTACTAACCCTCTCGAGCCGTTTAACAGATATGGAGGTTAGTATATTGCCAAAGGCAACCACTGCGTTTTTCTGATTTATTTCGAAAATTTCGCCCACGGCATCCTGTTCCACAATTCGAACCTTATCGCCCTTTTCGAGTGGCTTTGGAGCCGAAGGCTTTTGTACCACATTGCGATCGTCTTCTACCCTATTCTGCTTGCGCTCATCTTTGCGCTTTTGGCGCTGTAAAATGAGTTCCATTTGCTTTGCAACCTGAGGATCCTGCGTCTCCTCTGTCCTTTCGACCTGCGTTTTAAATTCATCGAGCTGCTTACGGGCAATCCGGGTTTTCTCCTTGTCGGCCTGCGACTCTTTAATTTCGCGTATTGTATTTTCAACCATCCGGTTGGTTTTTGCCAACAGCGCTTCGGCTTCCTCTTTGGCTTTTTTAAGTATCTCCTTGCGCTGCTGCTTTAGCACCGAAATTTCTTCTTCGAGTTTCTTCTCGTACTCTTCGGATCGCTTGTTGGCAATACGAATGTTATTGCGCTTCTTCTCCCAGTAGCGCTTATCGCGCGAAATTTCCCGAAGCAACTTCTCGAAGCTCATATAGTCTACACCAGCTTTAGCTTCGGCAACTTTCAACAAATCCTCGGGAAGTCCAATTTTTCGGGCAATTTCAAAGGCAAAGCTGCTTCCCGGTTTTCCAATTTCGATCTTAAAGAGGGGCTCAATTCGTTCCGTATCGAAAAGCATGGCGCCATTCACAATTCCCTTTGAATTGGCTGCAAAGTGCTTTAAGTTGGTGTAATGCGTTGTAATTACGCCAAAAGTGCCCGCATCATTAAGGCGTTGCAAAATCGATTCGGCAATAGCCCCGCCCGCATGCGGCTCGGTACCTGCGCCAAACTCATCGATTAGCACAAGGGATTGGGCATCGGAGTTTTTTATAAAAAACTTCATGCTTAACAGGTGCGAACTGTAGGTGCTCAGGTCGTTTTCAATGGACTGCTCGTCACCAATATCGATAAAAATTTTGTTGAAAATACCCATCTCTGAATTTTCGAGAACGGGCGGTAAAAATCCGCACTGCAGCATGTACTGGGCAACACCCACCGTTTTAAGGCAAACCGACTTGCCTCCGGCATTCGGGCCCGAAATTAATAGAATATGATTTTCGGTGTCGAGTTCCAAATCGAGCGGAACAACCTCTTTCCCCTCGCGTTTAAGGGCCAGCATTAATACAGGGTGAACTGCCCTCCGAAGGTATACCTTAGGCTCATGGTGAAGAATGGGTTTTGCCCCCGCTACGCTCGATGCAAATAAACCTTTTGCCCGAATAAAATCGATGGTTCCCAAAAAATCGTACGATTTAAGCAGGTCGGGAACGTAAGGGCGAATGGTGTCGGCAAACTCAACAAGAATGCGAATAATTTCCCTTCGTTCTTCGTATTCGAGCTCCCGAATTTCGTTATTAAGTTCTACCACCTCAACCGGTTCAATAAAAAATGTTTTTCCAGTTGCCGACTCGTCCTGAACGATTCCCTTAATCTTCCTTTTATTAACGGCACTTACCGGAATTACTATTCGTCCTTCGCGAATTGAGGTGGTAGCGTCCTGTTCAACTATTCCTTCGGCTTGAGCTGCCTTTAATATTGAGTTTACTCGCTTCGAAATGGAATTCTGCTTTGCAGTAATTTCGCTTCGTATGCGAGCTAGTTCGGGCGATGCGTTATCCTTTATTTTTCCAAAGCGATTTATTATAGCGTCAATTCGTTCGGCAACAAACGGAAAGTAATCGATATCCCTGGTCAACTCGGTTAAATAGGGATAAACGGGCTTATCGCCACGTTTAAAAAACGAAAGTAGAGCCTTTATGGCATTGAGCGAACGGCGGAAGGTAAACATTTCGGTTTCGTCGAGCCACGAGCCTTCGCGCTTTATGCGTTCGAGAAATGGAGTAGCATCGGCATACCCATCGACAGGAAACGAGTCGTCCATTTGGCAAATGGTTTTCATCTCTGAAACCTGCTCAACCATTCGGTTAACCACATCGAAATTTGTTACAAACGAAGCCTCGGCTGCTTTCGATTTCCCAAGGGCACAAAGGCAAAAATCGACTACCTGGCTGCGAATTCGATCGAAGCCAACCTTTTCTTCGAAACTATTGGGGTAAATACTCTGCATTGTGGGTATAAACTTTAAAATGTAAAGGGTAAAATGCAAAACGATAAATGTAAAACTTTACATGTAAAACCCTAAAGATACGAAGAGTTAGGGGAAAGAGGCAATTGAAGCAAACAATGAGCTAATTTTTAAAAAAAACCACCCATAAAGTTTAATCCTTAGGGTGGTTTTAATAATCAATTTTTAAACTAGTAGCTAAATAGCTCCTCAAGGGTTAGCTGCTTGGTTTTTCCCATTTTGTTTAGCACATTTTTATCGATAGACTTAGTGCCTGTTTAAATTTTCCTTATCATCATAGCAATAGAGGCAATCAGTACATACGCCTCGCTTGATTGCATATT
>CAYZNN010000016.1:0-76148 GCA_964479665.1 uncultured Rikenellaceae bacterium
CTACATTCTTGCTGACTTTGAACTATGCTGCAGCATTAATTTTGTCCATTAAGCCAAAAAAACTGTACAATTAATTTATATTTGCAACTTTTATAACTATGTACACTGGGTTTATGGTTCATTTTTAAATATCAACGGGCAATTCTTTTTTATTCATTATTATTTACTAACAATAAGGAGGAAACATAATGGAAAACAATGAAATGATGGCTTTAGGGATGATCGAGTCAAGAGGATTTACGGCATTAGTTGAGGCTTCCGATGCAATGGTTAAGGCAGCAAAGGTTGATCTTGTAGGTTACGAAAAGATTGGTGGGGGTTATGTTACAGCAATTGTTCGTGGGGATGTTGCTTCGGTTCGTGCGGCTGTTGAGGCTGGTGTTCGTGCAGCTGAAAAAGTTGGTGAAATTGTATCGTCGCATGTAATTCCTAGGCCACATGCAAATGTCGATAGCGCACTTCCTTTGGGTAGAACTACTGTTAAGAAAGGGAAATAGATATGGATTCGAAAACTCATATCGATCTAAGAACCTTTATATTCTTAGATTCGCTGCAACTTCAAATGGCTTCCTACCTTTCAACTGTTTCGAGAGGATATTTACCTGTTGGTGGCCAATCGTGCTGCATAATCGAGATTGCTCCTGGTATCGAAATAAACACCCTAACCGATGTTGCACTTAAGGCAACTCACGTTACCCCAGGCATGCAAATTGTTGAACGCGCCTACGGAATGCTCGAAGTTCACTCCAATAGCCAAGGCGATACTCGAATGGCCGGCGAAGCTGTTCTTAACTCTATTGGCAAAACCGAAAGCGACAGAATAAAGCCTCGCATTCTAACCAGCCAGCTAATTAAAAATGTTGAAGACCACCACGCCCAACTTATTAACCGCACCCGTATGGGCATGATGCTTTTAAGGGGTGATACACTGTTTGTTCTCGAGGTTGAGCCTGCCGGATACGCATACTTTGCTGCCAACGAAGCCGAAAAATCGGCCGCTATTAACATCATCGACGTTATGGGCTTCGGTAAATTTGGCCGCGTATACATTGGCGGAAAAGAAGCCGACGTGCTAGAGTGTAAAATGAATGTTGAAAAACGTTTAGCTGAAATTTCAGGTCGTTCTTCAAAAGAAGACTATAAGTAAATAGACGAAAGAGTGAAACTAGAAGACTAGTGTAGATAGTGTCTGGTAAGTTCATTATCATTTAAAAAACCAAACTAAAAAGGAGAAATAGCTATGTCAGATTACAACTCTGAAGCCTTAGGCATGATTGAATCGAGGGGCTTTGTAGCCCTTGTTGAGGCTGCCGATGCCATGGTAAAAGCGGCAAAAGTTAACCTAATTGGGTACGAAAAAATTGGCGGTGGTTACGTCACTGCCATTGTTCGTGGCGATGTTGCATCGGTGCGCGCAGCTGTTGACGCTGGTGTACGTGCCGCCGAGAAGGTTGGCGAAATTGTATCGTCGCACGTAATTCCAAGGCCTCACACAAACGTAGATTCTGCTTTACCATTGGGTGTCAAAAAATAAATTGAACTTGTTTTTTGTTGTTAAGTTCCCCCTTCACGCAATTAAACGTTAACAGTTACTGCAATGATATTAGCAAAAGTTATTGGGACAGTGGTTTCGAGCCATAAGGAACAAAAAATGGAGGGTATAAAATTCCTTCTTCTCGAAAAAATTGACCCCATTACGATGAAAGGCAAAAATGATTTTGTTGTTTCAATGGATTGTGTGGGAGCAGGCCCCGACGAAATTGTCTTTTATGTTTCGGGCAGTAGCGCAAGACTTACAAGTGTAACCGAAGGTTTGCCTACCGATTCGGCAGTTATAGCTATTGTGGACAAAATTGAGAAAGATGGCATACTAACTTTTCAAAAATAGGACACAATGATTTTAGGAAAAGTTGTTGGCACAGTTATAAGTTCCAATCAAAACATTGGAATAAATGGCGCAAAGTTCCTTTTGGTTGAGAAATGCAACCAAATGGGAGAATTAAAAAATGAATTTTTAGTTGCACTCGATCTAGTTGGAGCGGGTAACCACGAAATGGTAATGATTTCTGAAAGCACTTCGGCACGCGAAACGCCCACCACAAAAAACAAACCCATTGATGCAATAATTGTGGGAATTATCGACCTGATTGACCAGAACGAATGTGTAGTTTACAGAAAATGATTGTTGATAAAAATATAGTTGTTCTTGGTGTTTTAGAGTTTAGTAGCATAGCAATCGGGGTAAACGCTCTTGATGCAATGGTTAAAGTAGCTCCAATAAAAATTATTGATGCCCGAACCATATGTCCTGGCAAGTTCCTAATAGTTTTTAGCGGCGATGTGGCCTCGGCAGAGTACTCATTTAACAAAGGAATCGAAATTGGTGACAATTTTATTGTCGACAGCCTTTTTTTGCATCAGGCACACCCAGAGGTTGTTAGTGCCATAGGAAACATTAAAGTTACCAACGATTGGGGAACGATAGGAATCATCGAAACCCAGTCGGTGGTATCGAGCATTGAAGCTGCCGACAGTGCAGCCAAAGAGAGTGCTGTGAAAATTATTGAAGTAAGGCTTGCCATTGGGTTTGGAGGCAAGTCGTATGTTAAAATGCTTGGAGCCCTAGAAGATGTTCAGGCTTCGATGGAAATCGGAACCGCAAAAGCCTTTACGAAAAACTTGCTCTGCGCCAAATCAATAATTTCGCAGCCACACGATGAGATTAAACCATTTTTCATGAAGTAGAACTTGAATAAGATGGATAATTTAGAAGACGACATTCGCAAGCTAGTTAGCGAAGTTTTAAAGGGTATGAATTTGGATGCTGTTACTCCTGCAAATACTGGAAAAATTGGCGTTTTTGCCGACATTAACGATGCTATAAATGCCGCCGAAGCTGCTTTTAATGAGCTTATTCAACTACCCCTCGACACTCGAAGTAAAATAATTGAGAATATCAGGAAAGTATCGCTTGAGCACAACGAAGTAATATCGAAAATGGCACAAGAGGAAACTGGTCTAGGTCGAGTTGAGGACAAAATTGCAAAAAACATCCTTGGCATAACCAAAACTCCCGGTGTAGAAGATATAGTTCCACAAGCTTTCTCAAACGAGCATGGATTAACTTTGGTTGAAAAAGCACCCTATGGCGTTATAGGTTCAATCACTCCCAGCACAAACTCAACTATTACAATAATTAGCAATGCCATAGGCATGCTAGCTGCAGGAAATTCAGTGGTTTTTAACCCCCATCCCTCGGCAAAAAAAGTTTCGGCATACATTATCGACTTTTTAAATAAAGCAATAATTGAAAAAGGTGGCCCAGCCAACCTTGTTACCTGTATCGAAAATCCTACTATTGAGTCGGCTAAGGCACTAATGATTCACAATAAAATAGCGATAATGGTTGTTACTGGTGGCCCAGGTGTTGTTAAAGCAGCCATGAACAGTGGCAAAAAAGTAATCGGTGCAGGGCCTGGTAATCCTCCTGTGGTTGTTGACGAAACAGCTGATATTTCAAAAGCTGCAAAAGCAATTGTAGACGGAGCAAGTTTCGATAATAATATAATTTGTATTTGCGAAAAAGAGATTATTGTTGTTGAAACCGTTGCCGATAAACTTAAAGAGGAAATGAAGAAGAACGGCGCATTCGAACTTAACGCCGATCAAATAAAGCAAATTACTTCGCTGGTAATTAGCGACCCCGGGAAACCGGGTCACGAAGGAGCTGCGAATAAAAAATATGTAGGCAAAAATGCCGATTTCATTGCAAAGGACATCGGATTAACCGTTCCTACATCGACCCGTCTTTTACTTTGCGAGGTTGACAAAGACCATCCCCTGATTTGGACTGAACAGCTGATGCCTGTTATGCCTTTGGTTCGAGTTAAAAATGTTGACGCAGCTATAGATTTAGCAGTTGCTGTTGAACATGGATTCCGACATACAGCAATAATGCACTCTTTAAACATTGACAAGCTTAGCAAAATGGCAAAGGTTATGAACTGCTCAATTTTCATTAAAAATGGGCCAAGTTACGCCGGGTTAGGTTTTGGAGGAGCCGGATTTGCCTCATTTACCATAGCTAGTCCAACGGGCGAAGGAGTTACTAAGGCAAGCACATTTACACGAGAACGACGATGCACACTAGTAGACCATTTCAGAATAATTTAAAAAACTGAAAATGAAACTTGGCAAAGTAATAGGTAGAATTGTTTGCACGGTTAAAGTCGAATCCTTTGATGGGCTTAAACTTTTGCTAGTTCAACCAATCGATGAGAACCTAAAAAATGTAGGTGACCCAATTATTACAATTGACCCAATACAGTCGAGTGTTGGGCAAATTATATACTACGAAACAAGTAAAGAGGCCAGCATGGTTATTGAAACCACCATGAACCCTTGTGATGCTGCCATTGTAGGGATTGTAGATAAAATAAACTTAGCAAACTAGCCATGATACTTGGTAAGGTTATAGGTAACGTAGTAGCAACAGTAAAAGCCATTGGTTACGATTCGCGAAAAGTATTAATTATTCAACCAATCGACCCTGATGGAAATGCAAAGGGAGTATCGTTTTTAGCTGTTGATACTGTTCAGGCAGGAGTTGGCGACACAGTAATTACACTCGACGAAGGTGGCTCGGCAAAAATTGCGATTAAAGAGCCTAAAACCCACACAATAAAAGCTGTTGTTGTTGGAATTGTTGACCACATTACAAAATGAGCTGGAAGGTAAACTAAAATGGAACAAGTTAAATCAATAGCCATTGGAGCCGATCACGGAGCGTTCGACACAAAGGAAGTTTTAAAAACTTACCTCAAAGTGTGCGGTTACAAAATTGTTGATGTAGGAACAAATGATAGCGTTACGAAAGTCGATTATCCCGATTTTGCCTTCCAAGTGGCTAAAAAAGTTGTAAGCGGGGAATGCGACCGCGGCATAATGCTCGATGCCGCAGGCATTGGGTCATCAATGGCATGCAACAAAGTAAATGGAGTGAGAGCCGCTTTGTGCTGGAGTCCTAAAACAATTGTTAACAGTAGGCAACATAATAATGCCAATGTATTAACCCTGGGTACAGAACAGCATTCAATATCCGATATTTGTGCCATGGCAAAACTTTGGCTCGAAACCGATTTTGAAGGAGGACGGCACTGGCCAAGAATAAACAAAATGATGTCAATTGAAAAAAATAGATAAAATTATGGATCACAATGAATTAGTTGATAAGATTACCCGTGAGGTAATGGCGCGCATTAAGGAGCAGGGCGCAGGCAAGAAAGAATCGGGGTCGGCTTTCCCGGATTTCGGGATAACATCTCAGGAACTGGCTCGTTTTATAGACCACACCTTGCTAAAACCCGAAGCCGTTGAGGCTCAATTCGACCAACTTTGCAAGGAAGCAATACAGTACAACTTTTATTCGGTTTGTGTAAATTCAGGCTGGGTTGCGTATGTGGCAAAAAAACTTAGAGGAACAAATGTAAAGGTTTGTTCAGTTATTGGTTTCCCTTTAGGTGAAATGGAATCGCGAAGTAAAGCTTTTGAGGCTAGAAATGCCATTGACAATGGTGCACACGAACTCGACATGGTTATTAGCATCGGCGCTCTTAAGTCGGGCGACTTAAAATACGTTGAAAATGACATAAGGGCCGTTAAAAGAGCTTGCCGCAGCACAACAGTTTTAAAAGTAATTCTCGAAACCTCATTATTAAACGAGCAAGAAAAGGTTGTTGCTTGTGAAATTTGTAAAAAGGTTGGGGCTGATTTTGTTAAAACAAGCACTGGATTTGTAAGCGGTGGAGCCACTGTTGCCGACATCGAACTTATGCGCCGAGTAGTGGGTCCATCAATAGGTGTTAAAGCAAGCGGTGGAATTAAGGACTTTAAATCGGCTGTTGCCCTAATAAAGGCTGGCGCCAATCGGATTGGTGCCGGTTCGAGCGTAGCCATTATTAGCGGAGGAAATGTTGTAGGTAATTACTAAAATTAAATTATTATTTAAAACGTTGACGAATTGCTGCGTCAACGTTTTTTCAATAGAGAAAATGAAATAAGGAATAATACGCAAGAATGGTTGGTAAAAAGTTCTGTAACACCTAACATCATTGACATAAGAAAAATTCAAAAAAAACGCTGCTGAGCTTGTGGTGGTCTTTCTCCCGTTTTCAGCGTTGCAACACCCTAAAAATTTTCACAGGCAATGCGGTATAGTCCAGCCTGCTCCTCGTCCACATTAAGCAACCCTGATTTGGTATGTTTCGATTCGGGTAGCGCGTATGTTATCTGGTGCATATTATGTATTATTTCGGCTGCTTTCTTTAACGTTAAAGTTGAGTTTTCGGCATATAATACCCTTTCAGGTTCTTTATATATACAATAAGCCGTAAATGAGATGCAAATGTGAGCCTCATTGCGTTTGCGCAAACGGTTATAAATGGTACGTATTCGTAAATCCGTCTTAGAAGACATGCGGAATGCCTTCTCAATATGCCAGAGGTTTTTATAGTTTTCCATTACCTTATCATCGGTAAGCGTTGTATTGGTTACATAACCTTTTAGTCCGTCCCATTCTTGGTCTTGGTTGTATGTATCATAGTCGATTGCTATAACAGCATCCCCATCAAGCCCGGGATACTTGTTGTAACCTTTGTTGTTGATGCTGGACTTGGTTAACTTGCCCGATTTTACCTGCTTTTCGAGCCCATTTAAGCCCCGTTTGCGATTGTGGGCATCTGTTTTTTGCCCTGGCCCGAAAAAAATTCACGATAACTCTTGTATTCTCTGTTTTATTGAAGCTTATTGTTGTCCCATCCGTATATTTATTAGTGAGCATTTCTGATTTAATCTTTTGAGTCTCATTCTTAAGCCGTGCCCCAAGTATACATTCGTAGTGATTGCCTTCAGGGGCTGCAATATTTTCGTTTGAGAGCAAACCAGCATCGGCCACTACTATAGGCTTGTTTAAGTTTAATTTCCGGCTTATTTTTTCGATAAACGGGATGAGGGTATGGCCTTCGTGTGTATCTCCCTCAAAAATATCGTAACCAATGGCGTATCGGCCCAAACCAACCAGCAAACCAATATATGTTTGAGGACATTGGTGTTTGCCATCTTTGCTAAACCCGGTTTTTCGCAAGTCATCCTCATCGCTGGCCTCAAGGTAAAGTGTGGTCATGTCGTAGAATACAACACCAATGTTATTGTTCAGCACACGCCCGGTGTGGGCAAATGCAATTTGCTCAACTTGTGGCTTGAGTTTATCGTTCAGCTTATCTAAAACCGGTAAACAGCATCAATATCAAGAGACATGCCCTGATATCGGTACAAATATTCAACGGTTTTAAGCTTGCTCAATGGAAAGGCCAAACGAGATACAACCAGGTGCCTGAAAAACTCTTCTGCTCTGTTTCCAAAGCCCATGTAATCGTTAATTCTGCCAAAGGTAACCTCTGGGCCAAGTGTACGACTGCTGGCATTGTTAAGCATCGCAAATGCCTGCTCAATGAATGAATCGCCCTCGCTTACAAATAGCTTGGGCTGAACCGAAACTCTTTCCATTTCCTGTCGGGCTTGGTAAACTAACTTTTCAACTTCCTGCTGCGTGGTGGCAGAACCCATCGCCTTAACGACTTTATTACGACCCTTGAGTTTCTGGATTACCTGTACAGATTGGCTTCCAGAACGATTTTTTAATTTTCTACCAAACAGGGGTAAATCTTTGCAACACCCAAATTAAAAAATATTTTCAGCATCTACAGGGGTTGTAGAAGGTGTTGCAAAAAAGTGCGGAAAACAGGAAAGCGCTGCTGGGCTTGTGGTAGCCTTTCGGTAATTCGATGGGGGGCTCGGGACAACAGACAAAGATTTCAGTGTAAGAATTGTGGTATTTTTTTCACACGCAACCGCCCTGAACAGCGCATTAAGAATCGATTTGTTTGGTTCAAGAAATGGGTACTAAAGCGTCAAGCGCTCCGGCTATTAAGTCGGGATAGTGGCCTATCCATTGACACCCTGAAGCGAACCTCCTACGCCATCCTGCCACAGGCATCTGCGGTTCGAATTACCAAGCGCCAGAGGGTAAGTCTGAGGATAGACGGCACCTACTTCAGGCAGTTTTGCCTGATATGCTATCAGGATGATATGGATGGCTACACGCAGTTGTTCCGTTTCTCCAACAGGGAAAACTATGGCGAAATACGAGAGGATATCAGCAACCCGCTCACGTTCGGGGTACAACAGGGAAGCATAACCACGGATGAAGACAAAAGCATTCTGAAGGTGATCAAAGACGCTGCCCCTGATGTAATAGCACAGCGTTGCCTGGTTCACATTCAGCGGATGTGCCTGAAATGGCTTACCCGATACCCTAGGCATCCAGCAGTACAGGAACTCAGAGGGCTGGTGCTGCAAATACTAAAGATCAAAACCACAAACGATAGGATCTACTGGACAAAAGAGTTCGCTAACTGGGGGAATCGGCGCAAAGACTACTTGAATAAGAAAACATTCAATCAGGATACAGGGCGGTATTGGTACACGCGTAAGCTACTCAGGAGAAGTTATCTCACCATTAAAAGGGCTTTGCCTAATATGTTTCACTACATTGCCAATCCCAGCATACCCAACTCCAATAATGGCATTGAAGGCTTCTTTAGCCATCTTATGAATCGCCTTGACCTTCACCGTGGACTAACTCTCAAGAACAGAGTGAACTTCATTAAATGGTACGTTTACCTAACGAACGAAAAATGAGTTTTTTGCCATTGCAGCCTACCGGTTGTGCAGAAAAAAGCAGCCCTAAAATGTGGCTGCCTCAGTACAACCGTACAAGCATCAACCCTATTGCTGGCAGGTTGCGCTCCTCCAAAGCCTACGTCCTCTTCGGGTTGATGCGGCAATATAGGCAATAAAAACGAAAATCCTACCAACTATTTTTCAGCACATTACCTAAAGTTTAAGGACCGGTTTTAAATCGGCCCTTTTTTCTATACGGTTAAAATTTCTTGCTCCTTCTTAATAAGCAAATCATCTACCTTCTTGCTATAGCTATCGGTAAGTTTCTGAACTTTAGCCTCAGCGTCCTTGGCTAAGTCCTCGGCCAAACCATCCTTTTCGAGTTTTTTAAACTCCTCATTGGCGTCGCGGCGGGCATTTCGAATGCTTACTTTTGCGTTTTCTCCCTCCTGTTTAACCTGCTTAACGAGCTGCTTACGGCGTTCTTCAGTGAGGGGTGGCACCATAATACGGATGGTTTCCCCATTGTTTTGGGGATTAAACCCGAGGTTTGCAGCCATAATGGCCTTTTCAATGATTGGAATCATATTCTTTTCCCATGGCTGCACGCCAATGGTGCGGGCATCGGGTGTGCCAACACTTGCCACTTGTTGGAGCGGAGTAAGCGTTCCATAATAGTCGACCATTATGCTCGAGAGCATGGCTGGATTTGCTTTACCTGCACGAATAACGCGAAGCTCATTGTCGAGGTGTGTAATGGCTTTCTCCATTCTTTCCTTTGCAACATCAATTACAAAGTCTGCATCTTCTTTTTGCTTCATGGCTTTTTTGATTTTACAAATAACAAGCTAAAGTATTCAATTTTTTACTATAGTTCCTATATTTTCGCCTGAAATCAGGCGTATAAGATTGCCATCGGAATTCATATCGAAAACAATGATGGGAAGGTTGTTCTCTTGGCACATTGTAAATGCTGTTAAGTCCATTACCTTAAGTTTCTTTTCGTATGCTTCGGCAAAAGTAAGGGTTTGGTACCTAGTAGCAGATGAGTCCTTTTCGGGATCGGCTGTGTAAACACCATCTACACGAGTTCCTTTTAAAAGGGCTTCCGCTTCAATTTCAACACCCCTTAAAGCCGAAGCAGTATCGGTTGTGAAAAAAGGATTTCCGGTACCACCGGCAATAATAACCACATAGCCTTGTTTAAATAGTTCGAGGGCTTTTGCTTTGGTATACACTTCGCCAACTGGTTCCATTTTAGTGGCAGTAAGTACTCGGGCCTTACCTCCGAAACTCTCAATGGCGCTTTGAATTGCTAAAGAGTTTATAACGGTTGCCAGCATTCCCATTTGGTCGCCTTTTACCCTGTCGAACCCTTTAGACACGCCACTAAGTCCACGAAAAATATTACCACCTCCAATTACAATTCCAATCTCCACTCCTGCTTGAGCTGCCTCCCATATTTGTTTAGCATAGGAATTTAATATTGTTGTGTTAATACCATATTTATCGTTCCCCATTAGGGCCTCGCCACTAAGTTTTAAAAGTACTCGTTTGAACCTTGGCATATGAAGTGATTTTATGTTCCCAAAATTAACAAAAATGTTAAAGGGTTCAACAATTTCAAGTTGGAATAGATCATTTCTAGAAACTAAAGCCCACTCCAAACAATTGTCATATTCAAATAAAATTTAAAAATAGTTTAAAACTAAGGAAACTAAAAAAGGAACGAGGACTGTGAGAACTATTCCGTGAAAAAGTGAAACAATAGCATACTCCTTTCCAGATGCTTTGGTTATTATAGGCAGAGTAGTGTCCATGCTAGTTGCCCCACCGGCAGCAATGGGGGCCAATTTCCCAAAATAGAGTGCAAACATGGGTGCAAGCAGCAGTGTAATAAATTCGCGAATAATATTGGCAAGCAGTGCGATTATACCTAACTGTAAAGTTTCGCCTCGGGCTTGCGATATGAAAATGCTCGACAAACTATAGTAGCCAAAGCCATAACCAACGGCAATGGTATCGGAAAAAGTTTGAGTACTAAATACAAGCCAAACCAATGCAACGCCCATAGTAGTACCCACAATAGTGGCTATAGGCACCAATAGTATTCGAAAACTAAGAGCCTTTAAAGCGACCAAAGAATTTGGGTCGGCGCCAATTCCAACTCCAACAATGAGCATTAGGAAGTAAAGAGCATATTCGCCAGCATTTGCGCTAACCCAGCTGCCGGGAAACCAGTTAGATATTCCAAGTGCAAGCCCAAGGGCAAAGAAGGCAAGAATTATTAAACTACTCCTCATGGTGCTTTCCAACTTTCGATTTAAACCAGAACCGATAAACTAAGGTTGCCATGACAACGCTACCCAGCACTCCACCGAAGGCAATAATTAGCGATTCGACGCCAAGACCATGTAAATTGCCAATAACTGCCTTGTTCGCACCAGTTGACAGACCCAGAAGGAATAGGAGCAAATAAATTGCCCACATAGTTAACCTATCGTTCAGTTTTACAACACGTGTTTTGTTTCGTAAAAGAAAACCAATGAAAATTCCAACAGCCATTATGGCAACAACCTTAAGCATATTTCTGATGTTAAAAAAGGGGCGAAGGGTACTTTCCGCTATTTACCAATTTATGCAGTCGCTCAACAACCATTGGCTTATCGCCAGGATAAGTTACCCCAAACCATTGGGCTGTTGAAGGAAGCACCTTACAGGTTGCATTTGAACCTTTTATTAACTTATTTACTACTGTTGGAATATAGAACTCGGCTTTGGGATCGGCGAGCGAGCCACCTAAGAACTCATTGAGCATGGAATCGATATGGTTAAATAAGTCGGGAGTAAAGCCCCAGCAATTCATAGAAACAAGCGACTCCGAGTTTAACTCAATCATATCACCGTTTTGTTCTTTAAAAACAATGATATGGTTTGAATGTTGAATTTGGGTGCGCTCAACCACGTCAACAAGCATCGAATTCTGGTCGACGGTACAAACCCCACGCGAAACATAACCCTCTTCGCTTAGGGTATTTGCCAACCTATAGCCAACCATAAAGTAGGTTCCGTTTTTCAAACCAGGTTGGGTTAATGCATTGCTTAGCACTTCGAATGCATTTTGGCCGTAAAAATCGTCGGCATTGATTACCGCAAAGGGTTCTTGTACAGCATTTCGGCAAACCCAAATGGCATGTGCAGTTCCCCAGGGTTTCACCCTTTCGGGAGGGCATGCAATACCCTTGGGTAGCATGTCAATTTCCTGATATACTATTTCGTAGGGCACTGTGCCCTTGAATGTATTTACAAAAAGGGAAATAAATTCGCTCTCAATGCTCTTTCTAATTACAAAAACAATTTTACCAAAGCCTGCCCGAAGCGCATCGTAAACCGAATAGTGCATTATAGTTTCGCCGTTGGGGCCAAGGCCATCGACCTGCTTTAACCCTCCATAACGGCTACCCATGCCCGCAGCAAGGATAACAAGTGTTGGTTTGCTCATGGATTTAATGTTTTGAACTGATGCAAAAATGACACTATTTATGCACATTGCAAAATTGGACTCAGTCTCATCTTTTTTAACAGGAAAAATTAAGGGCTGAATAGGTTTTTTGAGTAATATAATTGTTACTACCAATAATTAACCATGATGAAACGGTATTTTCTTGCCCTATCGGCATCCCTTTGGTTGGCTAATGCCATTGCCAACACCAATATACTTCTTCAGCAGAATTTCGAAACCTCAACGGTTCCTCCCTCTGGGTGGAGTATTATTGACCATGATGGCGATGGAAAAAGCTGGTTTTTACGTACCGATGGGCAAACGGGATATAAGCTGGCCTGCTCGCGAAGCTACGAAAGTGGGGCGCTTACCCCGTACAATGTAATTACAACATCGGCCATCGACCTGAGTGGTTACACTTCTTCCGACAGGCTACGAGTACTATACTACATAGCTGCAACAGGCAATACTTACTATTTGGAGCATTACAAGTTGGTGGTTTCCTCCGGAAATAGCATTAGCGATATTCAATCGGGTACCATACTTCACGAAGAAACGCTTACAGCAGCTGAAAAGGGATGGAACCTTTCGCACCGAAAATTCAGCCTTTCGGAATTTGCAGGTCAATCCGTTTATCTTTCGTGGGTACACTATAACTGCACAGATCAGGATGGATTACTGCTCGATAACATTTACATTTACGAAGGCCACGATCCTGTAAGCAACACGCCCTACACTAGTTGGGTTGTAGGCAGCACTGCCGATGCAATACCTACAGATTTTCAGGCTGGGCTGGTGTTAGCTGGAGGTGGAGGCGACAATAACGATGCAATGCGATGGATGTTAAACCGTGCTGGCGGGGGCGATGTGGTTGTGCTTTGCGCATCGGGAACCGATGGCTACAATTCCTATTTATACACCAGCCTTGGCGTAACTGTGAACTCTGTAGAAACCATTCTGGTAAACTCGCGTAATGCAGCCGAAGACCCCTACGTGGCCCAACGGGTTCGAAATGCCGAAGCCCTTTTTATTGCAGGTGGCGACCAGTACGATTACTATTTGTATTGGAAAGATACCCCACTAATGGAAGCCATTAACTTCCTGCTTAACGAAAAAAAGGCTACTGTGGGCGGTGCTAGCGCAGGTATGGCTATTTTGGGAAAGGCTTAGTATGCACCTAGCGGTTCGGGTGCAACTTCCGCAATTGCACTTGCAAATCCTTACGCATCGAGCTTAAACATTATTGGACGTAATAATTTTCTTTCGGCGGTCTATATGAACAATGTAATTACCGATACGCACTTCGATCAGCGCGACAGAAGCGGCCGGTTATTCACCTTTTTGGCCCGAATGGTAACCGACTGGGAAATTGAAGCCGAAGGAGTAGCAGCTAATGAGTACACAACTGTTTGTGTCAACACCGATGGCAAGGCCTATGTATATGGAAACCCAGCCTACACCGATTATGCCTATTTTCTGAGGTCGCAAGGTTGCCCCCCGAAACGTGTACCAGCGGTAGCTCGTTAAATTGGAACTGCAATCAGAGCGCTGTAAAAGTATACAGAGTTAAAGGGAAGCAAACCAGCCCCGATTATTTCGACCTGTCAACATGGAATAGTGGTAGTGAAGGGCAATGGCAGTATTGGAATGCCCAAAATGGAATTTTAAACAAAAGGGATATTGAAACCGGCATTGACGACAACCCGCTTAATCATTTTCAGGTTTTTCCAAACCCTACACTGGGCAATTTGAATATTACAATAGGCAGTATAGAGCGCGCTGAAATAAGCTTGTTAGACATGAACGGGAAGACTCTTTTGACATTTAACTTAGGAGAAAATTACAACGGAACTTACCTATTTAATATTGAGCACCTAGCATCGGGAATATATATATTACAAATGCACAGAAAAGACTATGTGAAATTGGTTAAGGTGATTAAATTATAAGCCGAATCGATACGGTTAAGGAACGAAGCACAGTTCCTGTCCTTACATTAGGCAAACCACATATTATTTACAGAAACTATTGTAATAGTTTGCTATTGAGAGAATGCTTCCCTTATCGAGCTCTTTATTTTTTTATTTTTTCGGCTAGAGTGGGGCAAACGGCAAAGTATTCAATCATGTCTTTTCTGAAAAACATACCCTTGGGCCATTTTAATTCCCCTCCGCTTTTTCGTAGAAGGTACTTCTCTTCGTTGTAGGTTGTGGTTTGTATCGTCACTCCGGGCGAGCCATTCATCCCCAACGGGCCCTGTGTTGCATACATGGCTTTATATTGATAGTTGAATACCTGTAGTTGCCCATCGGTTAACAGCTGCAGAAAAATGTAGCCACCCGACTCGAAAATGGAACTCAGGTCGCCCGGGCGCTTAACGGAGACCATACGATATTTTGTGTATTCGTATGCAAACCCGCTCTCAACAACCCGGCTTGGCAAATGAGTAGTTCTCTTTCCTTGCTCGTCGTAATATTTAATTGCTTGTTGCAGTTTATAAAAATTGACCTCCTTCGAGTAAAAACCAACGGGAATGTGTAGCGTTTCGGTGAGTGTATCCCTAGGAAGGATAATTACCCCAGAGACCTTGGCTGCCCATGAATTGGTAAAAGAGGACAACAGAAGAATTGAAAAAACGAGTTTTTTAACCATTTAATTTAGTTTTTTAGCAATCTGTTTTACCATAATTAATTCCGCTAAAATAACCAATGGTTTTATCGCACTACCCCTATGTAGTATGTTCTAAAAAATGTTGATTGGGGTATTTGTTGTATTGATAATAAAAAATAGTTTAGAAGAATATAAAATTGAGGTAAGAATCGTTCCACGATTCAGTGGAAGCTTCACATTAAATCCGGCTAAGGCTGAATTAATTTATTTTCCTACATATTACGGGAGGGAGGGAATGAAAAGGATACAGGTTAAATAGATGAATCTCCAAAAAAATCAAGCATCTGTTTTCTCATTATATTTATTTGAACTATTAAAAACGCAAGGCTAAAACAATTTTTGTAGTTTTGGGGTGTTAACTTACAAGTTTAAAGGGGATATTAATGGCACGACATGGATGCGATTTCTTGGTTATTGGTTCGGGCATTGCCGGAATTAGTTTTGCCCTTAAAGCAGCCGAATACGGGAAGGTTGTGCTAATTAGTAAGGCAAACCTTGAGGAAACTAACACGGTTTATGCGCAGGGTGGTATTGCTGCCGTAACCTACGAGCCCGACAGTATAGAAAAACATGTTAACGATACGCTTATATGCGGCGATGGCCTTTGCAATGAGGATGTGGTTCGAACGGTTGCTGCCGAGGCTCCCGAGCAAATAAAACAACTAATTGAATGGGGTGTAAAATTCGACCGACGCACCGACGGACAGTACGACTTGGCTAAAGAGGGTGGCCATTCAGAGCATAGAATACTTCACCACAAGGATAATACTGGCTTTGAGATTGAAAGGGCTCTAGCTCAAATAGCTCGACAGCATAAAAACATTCAAATTTTCGAGAACCACTTTGCTGTTGAAATCATTACGCAGCACCATAAAGGGGTTGACGTAACGCGTCGCACACCCAATATAACCTGCTTCGGAGCATACGTTCTCGATTTGAAAACGCAGCACGTTCACACCTTCCTGTCGAAGGTAACTGTAATGGCAACAGGGGGAATTGGCAACGTTTACTTAACTACAACCAACCCAACCGTTGCCACCGGCGATGGTGTTGCCATGGTTTACCGTGCAAAGGGATTTGTAGAAAATATGGAATTTGTTCAGTTTCACCCAACCTCCCTATACCATCCCGGCGAACGGCCCTCGTTCTTAGTTACCGAGGCCATGCGTGGGTTTGGAGCCATTCTTAAAACTACCGATCGAAAGGAATTCATGCATAAGTACGATAAACGCGGATCGTTAGCCCCCCGCGATATTGTTGCTCGTGCCATCGACAGCGAAATGAAAATCCGGGGAGACGATTTTGTTTACCTCGATGCAACATTTCTAGACTCGAAGGAGCTGAAGGCGCATTTCCCAAATATTTATCAGAAATGCCTTAGCATTGGGATTGACATTACCAAAGACATGATTCCGGTGGTTCCAGCCGCACATTACCTTTGCGGGGGGATAAAAGTGGATAAGGATGGACAAAGTTCTATTAGCAGGCTTTACGCCGTTGGCGAGTGTTCGAGTACCGGTTTACATGGGGCAAATCGTTTGGCCTCAAATTCACTTGCCGAGGCGGTTGTTTTTGCGCATAGGGCATCGGTACATGCTATAAGTAATATGGCTAATTTTGAAATAGAGGAGAGCATTCCCGAATGGGACTATGAAGGAACCACGCACAACGAGGAGATGGTGCTTATTACCCAAAGTTACAAGGAAGTGCAACATATAATGAGCAGCTATGTTGGCATTGTTCGGTCGAATTTACGTTTGAATAGAGCGTTAGCACGCCTCGAAATTCTTTATAAAGAAACCGAGGAACTTTACAAAAAGTCGATTCTTACACAAAACCTTTGCGAACTTCGAAACCTTATTAATGTGGGATACCTAATTATTAAGCAATCGCAAATGATGCGCGAGAGCAGAGGGCTTCACTACTCGCTCGATTATCCTAAAAACAAAACCTCAGAGTTTTAATGGTAAAGCAAGCAATTTGCAATTGCAAAATAGAAAACGATAGTTCCAGCCAATCTGTTAGCCCAGCAAATCGTTCAGGCGGGCATCACTCAGGCATGGATAAACGACATCTGAACCTTCAGGAGCCTCAGGGCAAATAACCGATAACTGATAACCGACAACCAAAAATAATCCACATGAACGCACTTGTTAAAAAGACTCTTCCACACATCATTGCCATTGGCTTTTTTGTTTTTGCCAGTTACACCTACTTTTCTCCATTGCTAGGGGGAAAGGCTTTGCCTCAGCACGATATTGAGCAATTCAAGGGTTCGGCAAAGGAACTAATTGACTACAGAGAGAGAACCGGCGAGGAGGCTCTTTGGACTAACAGCATGTTTGGAGGAATGCCTGCATACCTAATCTCAACGGTATACAAAGGTAACTTACTTCGATTTATCGATCATGCCCTTTCATTCATCGATCGACCTGCAAGCTTTATGTTTATTACCCTACTGGGCTTTTATATTCTACTCATTGTTATGGGGTTCAACCCCTGGCTCTCTATTGTAGGAGCATTTGCTTACGGGTTGTCGTCGTATTTCTTTATTGTAATTGCGGCGGGGCATAATGCAAAAATGCATGCCATTGCATATGTTGCACCCATGATAGCGGGCTTGGTTCTTGCTTACCGGGGAAAATACTTAGGGGGCTTCGCCCTTTTCTCCTTATTTTTCGGGTTAAACCTATATACTGGGCATCCTCAAATTACTTACTACGCAGCATTTATTATGTTCGCAATGGCAGTTGCATATTTTGCAGAGGCGTTAATGAAAAGCCAACTCATGGGCTTTGCCAAGGCTTCGAGCATTCTGGTTCTTGCTGCCATTCTAGCCATTGGGGCCAATACTGCAAGGCTATATTTTACGTACGATTACGGCAAGGATTCCATTCGTGGCCCTTCAGAACTGCAAAGGCACGCACAGAATCGCACTTCGGGTCTCGATAAGGACTATGCTACTGCATGGAGCTACGGCCGAACCGAAACGCTGAACATGCTTATTCCAAACCTCTATGGTGGCGCATCTAATGCCGACTTGGGGGTTGACTCGGAAACTTACAAAAGTTTGGTAAAGAATGGAGTACAGCGAAACCAGGCCCGAACCATTGTTAAACAATTACCAGCCTACTGGGGACCCCAACCCATGACATCGGGACCGGTTTACGTAGGGGCTACCGTTATTCTTCTGTTTGTTTTGGGCCTTTTCTTAGTTCGTGGTCCCTTGAAATGGGCAATAGTAGCGGTTACTGCTCTTGGAATTGCCTTGGCAATGGGGAAATACTTACCATGGCTTACTAATCTGTTTCTCGATAGTTTTCCTGGATACAACAAGTTCCGAACCGTGTCAATGATTCTGTATATAGCTGAGTTTACCATGCCCCTTCTTGGCATGTTGGCACTTAAACAAATATACGATGGGCAAATTGACAAGAAACGTTTCCTGCTCTCGCTAAAATTATCAATCGGATTGGTTGGTGGCATTTGTCTTTTCTTCCTACTGTTCGGAAAGGCAGTATTCACCTTCGAATCGTATAACGATATGCAATACATTGCCATGGGCTATCCTGCTTGGCTCTTCGATGCTTTAATGATCGATAGGGCCAATTTGCTTAAGGCCGATGCGATTCGATCGTTGGCATTTGTAATACTTTCTGGGGCGGTAATTTTGGCATATTTTTATAAGAAAATTAAGCCTATGTATTTGGTGGCTGCAATTGGAGTTCTTGTGATTGCCGATTTATGGACCGTTAATAGGAGGTACTTGAATAACAGCCACTTTAAACCCAAGAACAAAGTGGAGTTTCCATTTACTCCAAGCGAAGCCGATAAGCAAATTTTAGCCGATAACACGCTAAGTTTTAGGGTATATAATATGACGGTCAGCACTTTTAACGATGCCAGCACATCGTACTTTCACCAATCAATTGGTGGGTATCATGGTGCAAAGCTTCGCCGTTATCAGGAAGTTATCGACTACCACTTGTCGCGCCAAAACCCGAATGTGTTTAACATGCTAAATACTCGTTACTTTATTCAGGAAGGCAAGGATGGCCCAACCGCCATATACAATCAGTGGGCATTAGGGAACGCATGGTTTGTTAACGATGCCATGTGGGTAGACGATGCCGATGCTGAAATTGATTCGCTGAACTTTTTTAAACCCCAAGAGAATGCTACAGTAGACAAACGGTTTGAAGGAGTTGTAAGCCAATTTAGTCAACAAGGTAGCGAAACCGATTATATTAAGCTAATCAGCTACGAACCCAACCGCCTCAGCTACGAGTATAGCCTAGCCAACCCACGTCTTACTGTTTTTTCTGAGATATACTATCCTAAGGGCTGGACTGCCTATGTTAATGGTGAAATGGCCGATCACTTCAGGGTAAACTATATATTGCGAGGAATGGTATTGCCTGCCGGCAATAACGAGGTAGTATTCGAATTTAAACCAAAACTTTTTGGAACTCTTTCCAGAGTTGAATTAGCCTCATCTGTACTGATAATTTTAATTATCATTGGATGGATAGCTGCGGAATGGGTGTATATAAGAAAATCCCTTTAAGCAATGAAATTCATTGGGCCACACGTTAGCGCATCGGGGGGCGTAGAAAACGCCCCCATAAATGCCCATTCCATTGGCGCCAGAGCCTTTGGAGTATTTACAAAGAACCAAAGGCAATGGGTTGCTCCAGCCTTAACCGAAAAAAGTATTTCGCTATTTAAGGAGCGGTGTGCCCAATTGGGTTACGAACCCAATCATATTTTACCGCACGACAGCTACCTCATTAACTTGGGAAACCCCGATAAGGAAGCCCTTAAAAAATCGAGGATTGCTTTTATCGACGAAATGAAGCGTTGCGAGCTGCTTGGTTTAAACAGGCTGAACTTTCATCCCGGAAGTTCGTTGGGAAAAGTTAGCGACGAAGAATGCCTTCGAACCATTGCTGCTAGTATTAATCAGGCGCTCAATGAAACCACGGGTGTTATTGCGGTAATTGAAAATACATCGGGACAGGGAAGTAATTTGGGGCATCGGTTCGAGCATTTGGCCTTTATCATCGATTTGGTTGAAGATAAAACTCGTGTTGGCGTTTGCCTCGATACTTGCCATACTTACACTGCAGGCTACAACCTGAAAAGCCCCGAGGGCTTTAAAAGTACCTTCGATGAATTCGATCGTATTGTGGGGTTTGGTTACCTAAAAGGAATGCACTTAAACGATAGCAAAAAGGAGTTGGGCTCAAGGGTCGACAGGCACGAAAGCATTGGTAAGGGGTTTTTAGGTATTGAACCCTTTGCATTAATTATGAACGACCCACGTTTCGACAACATTCCCCTCATACTAGAAACACCCGACGAAAGCATTTGGGCCGACGAAGTTCAATTACTTTATAAACTTTAATCGATTTTAACTCCCATAATTGTCACATCGTCAACTTGCTCTATCTGCCCCATCCAGTCGTTAAGGGTATTATTTAAAACTATTTTCTGCTCCGTTAGGGGTAAGTGCGAATGGGTAAAAATGAGTTCTCGCAGGTTCTTGCCCATAAACTTTTTCCCCTGAGTCCCCCCAAACTGATCCTGAAAACCATCGGACATTAGGTAAACCTGATCCCCTGGATATAGCTGCAATATATGGTTTGTATAGGGTTCCATATGCTTATGAATGGCAATGGGCATTTTGTTGGGTTTAATTTGAAGTATCTCACTATTATAAGGCTCATCAGTCTCTTCGCTACGGCTAACAAGTCTTTCGGCAGTATGCTCCTTACTAGGAATAATCCAACAAGGATTATAGCCTCCTGCAAATTGCATCTGCTTTGAGGAAAGGTTCAGAACGCAAAGTCCAATGTCCATCCCATCTTTCTGCTCGCTCCCCTCGCCTTTTTGTTTTAATGCGTCTATAATGCAACTACGTAGGCGATTGAGAATCTGACTAGCCACAGTTACACCCTCCTTGTGAACTATTTCGTTAAGGTAAGAGACACCCAGCATACTCATAAAGGCACCAGGTACCCCATGGCCGGTGCAGTCGGCTACACAGAAAACAAGTTGATTGGCAACGCCTGTAGCCCAATAAAAATCGCCCGATACAATATCCTTTGGTCGAAAAAGTATAAAATGCTCACCTAAAAGGTTATCCATCTGCTCTGGCGAAGGTAAAACGGCAGCCTGAATTCTGCTTGCATAACGGATACTAGATGTTAACTCACCATGTATTAACTCAATATGCTCCTTCTGCTCCACTACCAGATCCCTTTGGGCAGCAATTTCCTCATTGGCTTGTTCAAGCAATATATTTTTTTGAGAAATAATTTCATTGCTCTGCTTCTTTTGCCTATAACTTCTATAAACCACCAGCACCAATAATACCAAAAGCATTGACCCAACAATAAAAAAGTTCCGCTGCAATTTTTGTCTTTGCACTTCGGTCGTTGCATATCTATTACCAATTGCTGTTTCTCTATCTCCTGTTGTTTTTTTTCGGTTTGGTACCGGGTCTCCATCTCTACAAGAGCCTTGGTTTTTTCTTCGGCAAACATAGAATCTTTGGTAGAAATATAAATGGATGAATAATCGAGGGCCTTTTTGTACATGCCAATTGAGCCATATATTTCCATAAGCCTAGCTGCCGATTCGTTTTCAATTTGAAACGACTTCAGCTCCTTGGAGGTGTTGTAGGCTTGAGAAGCAAATTCTATAGCACGGGCTATGAGCTCATTTTTCTGGTTCATTGGCTTTCCTTCCTTTATTGAGAGGAGGAAAAGCAGCTTAGCCAAATTTGTTTTTGTAAGCGCAACACCCCTCATATCGCCCAATTCCTCACGAATTTTCAAACCTTGGCTATAATAATCAATGGCTTCTTTCAAATTTCCTTTTTCTAAAGCTACATTCCCCAGGTTGTTAAGGCAGGCAGCCATTTTGGGTCGATAGTCAATTGCTTTGGCAACTGCCAGGGCTTTAGCAAAGTGGGTTTGGGCTTTTTCAAGATCTTTTCTATCGAAGTGAACTATTCCCAAATTTACATTCACATCGATAATTTGAATTTGATATTGTATATCGTTTGCCTTTTCCAATGAGATGCTTTCAACTAACTCGTTGGCATCGGAAAGGTATTTAAGGGCTAAATGGGGGGTTTTTAAATGGATGTGGATGCTGCCAATGTTAATATAGCAAGCCGCAATCCTGCTCTTGTCGCCCATCGATTCGAAGATTTGGGCAGCTTTCTGAAGGTATTCAATTGCTTGCGGATACTGTGCTCTGCTATTATAAACATTGCTGATGTTATTGTAAATGGCTGCAACACCATGCAATCCTTTGGTTGCAACCAGGGAATCAGGTGAGCGGCTCATGATCTCGAATTGCTCCTCCGACTTTAAAAAGAAATGGATTGAGGAATCGAAATCGCCAAGGTACATTTTCATAATAGCAATGTACATATAAGCTCTGGCTTCTGCCGAAGTATAATTGCTATTTTGGGCCATGCTAAGTCCCTTACGATAAATGCCCAAGGCCGAATCGGGATTAATCCCTTCCAACTCGTATCCTATGTTTTCAATTAAAATTTCAATTTTCGCTGAATCGGCTTTTGCTTTATAATAAACAAGCCATAGGCTATCGATGGTTTTCGACTGAGCAAAAACTGCAACTGTGCATAAAGAAAAAAAAGAAAAAAGTAGACATCTTTTCATAACAATACACTTTTAGGTCGAGCATTATTATGGTTTCACAAGTTACAATATATATTTATACCTGCTATTATACATAGCTAATTAATAATTGTAAGGCAATAAAAAAAGGGGCCTAAGCCCCTTTAAAATTTCTACTTACCATTGTCGTGCAGCCTATCCTGCTGGCCAGTCCAAGCCATAAACTTCTTTTGAAGGTTTACGGTTATTCGGTACATTACTGGAACAACCAGTAGGGTTAGGAACGTTGAAAAGGTTAACCCAAAAATGATGGTCCATGAAATGGGCCCCCAGAAAATAACATTGTCGCCACCGAAATAAAAATCGGGGTTAAAGCTGGTGAGTGCCCCGGCAAAGTCGAAGTTCATTCCTATTGCCATGGGTATTAGCCCTAAAATGGTAGTGATGGCGGTAAGTAACACTGGACGGAGCCTGGTTTTTCCGGCTTCTACAACGCAGTCGGTAGCATCCTTAACCGGTAAAAAGGCACCTTCGGGTAAGCCAAGCTGAATCCTTCTGCGCTCTTTAAGCAGCCCGATGTAGTCGATAAGTACAATAGCATTATTAACAACTATTCCTGCCAGCGATACAATTCCAATACCCGTCATAACAACAACAAAGTCCATTTTAAATGTCGAAATACCTCCAAAAACACCAATAGTACTGAAAACTACACTGGTCATGATGATTAAAGGACGAACCAAAGAGTTAAACTGGGTTACAAGAATTAAAATAATGAGAGCCATAGCTATAGCCATTGCCTTAACTAGAAATGCCATTGACTCTGCTTGAGCTTCCTGCTCGCCTGTAAAAGAATAGGTGTATCCGTCGGGTAAGGTATAGTCAGAAAGTACCATTTTAAGCTGGTTATTAACCTTAGTAGCATTGAACCCCGGCTGAACGTTTGAAAATAGCGTTACTACTCGGTTTTTATCCTTGCGCTTTACCGACGCATAGGTTGTGGAATACTTAAACTCAGCAAGCGACGAAACCGGAATTTGAATCAGTTTTCCCTCCTCCATAAATCCAACTTTTTGGTTTAATAGCGTTGGGAGATTGTACCTGTAATTGTTGGCGTAGCGCAGCTGTATAGGGAAATCTTCTTCTCCATCCTTAAACTTCGAAATTTCTTTTCCGTATAGCGATGTGCGAATGGTTGATGCAACCTGCATGGTGCTTAAACCAAACCTACGAACCTTATCGCGGTCAATTTCAATAATCAGTTCAGGTTTTCCAATGTCGAGGTCGAGCTTTAAACCTTCAATTCCTTCAATTCCACTAGAATTTATAATTGCCTCAATTGAGTCAGATAGGGCAATAAGTTTTTCAAAGTCGGGTCCGCTAATTTCAATGTTTATTGGTTTACCGGAAGGTGGCCCCATTTGGTCTTGCAAAAACGAGAGTTCAACACCGGGATACTTGCGTAATAACTCGTCGCTTAGTTCTTTAAGAATTTGTGATGTGTTTACACCACCTCTATCCTTAAAATCAACAAATGTTATAGTTATCAACCCTTTATTCACTTGCGCACCAAACATCGACCATTGGTTTGGATCCCCTTTGCCTACGGTTGTTAATATCGACTTAACGATGCTCCGATTGGGTGCTAGAACCCTCTCTAAATCGGCCTCAACCATAAGCATTACCGAGTCGGTGGCTGTAATATCGGTTCCAATTGGCAGTTCGGCCACAATGTTTATATAGTTCGGGTCGCTAGATGGAAAAAACTTAACCTCAGGTTTTCGAACGCCAAAGAGAATAAGAGTGAAAATTAGCAAGCCAAAAGTACCCAAGAAAATCCAGTATGGCCTCCGTCCTCTTAGGGAATAGGTTAACGTTCGGGAGTAAAACCTTTCCATTTTTGCTAAGAAAACATTTCGAAACCATCGTTCAACTTTATAGAAGAAAAGAGCATTGAGAAAAACAACCAATGAAATAATCGTTAAAATGTTTGCAATGGCGGTCCACTTTGCAAAATAGAGTAAAATTGCGATAATGATTAATGCGGCAGCAGTTCTATTCGCTTTTTTTCTGTTGGGTGTGTTGTCGTGCATGTCGTCGCCATGCTTAATGAATGTTGCCGAAATTACAGGGACAATTACAAGGGCCACAACCAACGACGAGGTAAGAACAACAATAAGAGTAATAGGTAAATTTTTCATAAACTCTCCCGTAATTCCTCCCCAAAATGCTAAAGGAAGAAATGCAGCGAGTGTTGTTGCTGTTGAAGCAATAATGGGAATGGCTATTTCTCCTACAGCTAATCGAGCAGCCTCGAGTGGCTTATAACCATTGGTAACGTACCTATATATGTTTTCTACAACAACAATAGCATTGTCAACCAGCATTCCCAGCGCTAAAATAAGCGAAAAGAGTACAATCATATTAATTCGGTAACCAATAATATTAAGTACCATAAACGAAAGAAGCATGGAAAGAGGGATAGAGATTCCTACAAAAAGGGCATTCCGAGTACCCAAGAAGTAGAATAGCACCAACACAACCAGAATAACTCCAAGAATTAAGCTGTTTTCGAGGTTCGAAAGCTGCTTGCGAATCATGTCGCTCTGGTCGTTGGTTATGGTGATGCTCATGGTTGAAGGAAGCGCACCAATTGATTTAGCTTTGTCGATTATTTTAAATATCTGGTCGGTTGCATTAAGTAGATTTTCGCCACCCTTTTTTACAACCTGAACCGAAACAACCGGTTGTCCATCGAGGCGAGCCATTGTAGTTGCATCCTTATAGGTGTCGAGTACCATGGCAACATCGCGCACATAAATGGTTCGATCCTGCTCGCGCTTAACCACAATGGATTCGATTTGCTTAACACCTTTAAATTCCCCATCGATACGAATGGAGCGGCGCATTTTGCCCAATTTAATATCGCCCCCCGACATGGAAACATTTTCGTACTTAATGGCATTCTCAATATCCATGAAACTGAGCCCAAGTGCTTCCATGCGTACCATATCCACTTCAACAACTATTTCTCTATCCTCAACTCCCTGAATATTCACCTTCGAAACCTCGGGCACCGACTCAATGGCATCCTCGAGGTACTCGCCGTAGCGCTTCAGTTCCTCAAGCGAAAAATCGCCCGAAAGGTTAATGTTAATAATGGGAAACTCCGAAAAATCGATGTCGTTTACTACGGGGTCACTTTGAAGGTCGGTTGGTAGTTCACTCTTTGCACGGTCAACGGCATCTTTCACCTCCTGAAGTGCATCGCGCATATTAACGTTGGTGTTAAACTCCACCATCATCATCGAGGCATCCTGAAGTGAAGTAGAAGTGAGTTTCTTTAATCCTTTAACATTCTCAGCTTCCTTTTCAATGGGGCGGGTAATTAGGTTTTCAATGTCAACCGGTGGATTCCCAGGATAAATGGTTTGCACCAAAATTGTTGGGAAGTATACATCGGGGAAAAGTTCCTTTGGCAAGCCCCGGTACGACATAAACCCAAATATGGTTACTATGACCATAATAAGGTATACGGTATTCCTATTCTTTAGGGCCAGCGAGGTTAGTCTGAACTCTCTTGGTTTCTTAATTTCTTCGCTCATATTTTTATTTTTTTAACCACATTAGGCCACAGTATCTTTAAGTAATAAGATAAATTTAAGTATGTCTATTGTGCTCTATGTGTCTATGTGGTGAAAACTATCGAATTTCAACTAAACTTCCATTTCCAATTTGGTTAAAGCCAGCAGTAATAACCTGTTGCCCAATACTAAGGCCCTTAACAACCATAGATTGATCGCCAAACGATAAACCCGACTGTATATAAGTCTTTTGAGCAATGGCAGCGCCAAGGGTATTCTTTCCAACAATAAACAGAAACTCACCTCTGCTATCCTGCTTTATTATCAAACTTGGTACAACAAGGGCATTGGGATCTTCAAAATCCTTAATGCTTAGCATGGCTATTTGGTTCGGTTTAATTTTTCCATTCACATTGTCTAAGCGTAGTTCAACTTTTATTGTTCGGGTTTTAAGATCGATACCATTACCAATCCTATGAATGGGTGCTTTCATTTGCAACTCAGAGTAGGAGGGAAATTTTACTACCACCATATCGCCAACTTTTATTTTTGGCAGAAGTGTTTCTGAAACATCGGCCAATACCTTAAGTTTGTCGAGGTTAATTAGGTACAAAACGCTCCTTCCCGGAGATGCCATTTCCCCTTCCTTTAGGAAAATATCATCGACAATCCCCGCAAAAGGTGCGCGAATTAACGAAAGTTCTAACTGCGATTGAAGTGTCTTTAGCTTGTGCTCAAGTCCTTCCTTGGCATTCTTTGCCTCTAGGTACTGCAGTTCTGAGCCTATGTTCTGCTCCCACAGGCTTTTCTGTTTTTCGTAAATTTTTGTAGCTAGTTCGAGGCCTAACTTTAACTCTGCAATGCTACTTTCCAGAACGCTGGTATTGAGGGAAACCAGCAATTGTCCCTTCGATACTCTTTGACCCTTCGACACATGGATGGTTTTAATTTGGCCACCAGCACCTTCGGGGCTAATCTGTGCCTCTTCGAGGAGTTCAACTTTTGCATTAACTACAAAAAAGTGCTCAAACAGTTCCTCTGCAATGGTTTTAACCTGCACGGGCACGCTGCCCGAACTAAGCTTATCGCTCTCCAGCGCAGCCAGCCCCTTTTCGAGTTCTTTAATTTGGTGGTTTAACTCAACCGATTTCTCCTTGAGGGTAGAAATTTTTTTCCGAATAACTTCGGGACCCTCAGTGTTCTGGCAGCTAACAAAAAGTGCTGCTACCATAAATATTGCTAATTTTTTCATTGTAATAATATTGCGAGATTAATTAAAGATTTCCTAATACTTTGTCGACCCTAATGCGGGCATTAAATAGTTCAACAACTGCGGCTGTATAGCTCCCAACCGATTGTAAATACTTATCGTTAGCCTGAATAATATCTTGCTGCGAGGCAAGCCCGGATGAGTACTTTATACTGAAGTTATTGTAAACCCGTTTTGCAAGTTCTTTATTCGCCTTTTGGCTTTGGTATTTTTCCCAAGCCACATTAAGCTGTGCTGTTGCATCGGCCAGTTCCATTTCAACACCTCGGAGCGCTAATTGATATGCATTCTGACTTTTATGCAATTCCATGCGAGCTTGCTGCATTTTTGCATATCTCATTCCGCTAGTGAAAATTGGGAATGATAGGTTAGCGCCTGCTATAGCAGTTGGCGTAAAGTTTATTTGCGGCTCCTTAGCTAACCTTTGGTATGTAACAAATGCAGAAATGTTGGGTAAAAAATTGGATTTCTCCAACTTTAAGTTTAACTCCGAAAGTTTAATTTGGTTGGCTACTAAGCGAAGTTCCATGTTTGCATCGGGGTTCAAATTGCGACCTAAAAAAAGTTCGGGTTTAAATCCAGCGAGCATGGCTTCAAGCCTTTCGGTAAGTTCTATGTCAGTATTGCTTTCAACACCCATTTGATACTTTAATAGGTTTTTTGTTGATTCAAGGGCTCTTTGGGTTTCGCTTGCTGAGTTTTCGACCAAGGTAAGTGAAACCACAACCTGATCGCTAACAACCTCTTCAACAAACCCAGCCTTTTGGAGCGCTTTGGTATCGCTTAGAGTTCTTTTTAAGTTGGCAACACTGGAGTCAATAACCCCCTTGGTTTCTTCTAACAATAAAACTGTGTAGTAAGTAGAAGCTACATTTGCTTTTATGTCCCTCTCGGTTTTGGCTAGCATATTTTCAGATAGAGCTTTGTAGGCCCTTGTTGCTTGGAGGCCTACTATATATGGTCCGCTAAAAATAAGTTGAGAGGCTGTAACGCTAAAAGTTGCATTGGCCTTCTCGCCCACATCAATCTTCATAGGATCACCACCGGGGCCTGGAAAGGTTAAGGAGGGTAAATCGTTCAGAATAGTCTGAAAGCTTACCCCCGAAGTTACCTGGGGCAAACCCGAAGCAGTAGTTTCCCATACTTTCCTATTGGCAATTTGCACATCGAGAACTGCATTCTTAAGTTCCAAATTGTTTTCAAGCGCAAATTCTTGCGCTTGAGGTAGGCTTAACTTTACTTTTTGCGGTAGCTGTGACCAGCCTAGATTTATCGATCCAAAGAGCAAAGCACTAATAAGCAAAACAATAATTAATCGATTCATTTCACATTTTTTTATTTAATTCAAACTAGAGTTTTTCAAAGTCCTCAATGTCGAAGTTCTTCAGTTTTTCCTCCAAGAAGGCTATGCCCCTTTCATTGGAAATTCCTCTTATGTGGTATACAAAAATTTCATGAAAGAACTTGTCGGAGGTGAATTCGTTTATGCTAAACACATCGTTGTCAACTATATTCTCAACCCTCGAGAGCTGCAGTTTGGCAATAATATCCTCATTCAGGTCGAGCCGATAAAGGCCCTCCTCCTTGCCTCTCCTAATGTTCTCAATAATTTTTGAGTACACGTGCTCCCTGCGCGCCTTAACCAATCGATGGAAGTGGGTTGGGTAATATTTTCGTAGGTCGTATTCTGTGGCTGGGTTAATTTGCTTTAGATTACTGTTTATTATTTTGCTAACCATAAGCAATTGTTCAATGGCATTCAAGCCTTCGCTCCTCGAACAGTTCATTTCTGTTCCTTGCAGCTCAATCTCCAAGTCTAAAACCTTACCAACCAGATCATCCTTATCGCATACGTACTTATATAAGGTCTTTTTGGAAATTCCTAAATTCGAAGCCACATCGTCCATTGTTATACTCTTTATGCCATAACGCATGTAGAGTTCACGCACCTTATAGAGTATCTCTTTCAATTCATCATTCATAAAATGCCAGAAACTTTGGGTACAAAAATAACACGAATCGTTTCCTGTGGTTCAGTACGCTCTGTTAAATTTACTTAATTTAAATTCGTTGCGCGCTATGATGTTGTATTTTTGATAGTTAGCATTCATGCAGGTGAAACCTCACGTTCATTCTACTTTTTTTAAAGAACATACATATCAATTCTTTTTTATTTGTAACTTGTTTGGTTAAACGCACTAAGAATTGGTGAAATTGGTGATAAGCAAAACAGATGAAAAAAGATCAAACAAGCCTTATAGAAAAACTCCAGAAAAGAATAAACGAATTGGAGGAGCAAAACAATCTTCTGCTTTCATTTCAAAAAGCAGATTTAGAATCGCAAAAAATAATTAACCAAGGCCTGTCTGCCTTCTTTAACTTATCGCTCGACCTATTGTGTATAGCAGACTTAAGTGGAAACTTTTTAAAAGTTAATAAATCGTGGAAAAAACTCCTTGGTTATTCAATAGAGCAACTCGAACGAAGTAAGTTTCTAGATTTTGTACACCCCGACGACATGGAGCAAACCCTCGAGGCCATGAAACAGCTTGAAGGGCAGGTTCCTGTAATCAATTTCGTAAACCGATACCGCTGCTCCAATGGCACATGGAAGCATATTGAATGGCGAGCTCAACCCATTGGGAAAATTGTTTTTGCTGCAGCGCAGGATATTACGGAGCGAAAACAGCATCAAGAAGCATTGGAAGCCAGCGAAGAGCGTTTTTGGTTGGTTGCCGATGCCACCGACCTTGGCATTTGGGATTGGAATGTTCCCACTAATAATGTTTACTATTCCCCTCAATGGAAAAAGCAAGTTGGTTATGAGGACTTTGAGTTAGAAAATGAATTTAAAACTTGGGAAGACCTACTTCACCCCGACGATTACGAGCGAATGCATCGGGAGGTTAAAAACTATCTAGACAAACCCTTGGGGGCCTTTACTGCTGAGTTTAGGCTTCGGCACAAGAATGGCAGTTACATTTGGATTCACAACAGAGCGTCTGCCAAAATCGATAGCGATGGGAGGGTTGTTCGTTTTTTTGGGGCCCACACCGATATTACTCAGCGTAAAAAATGGGAGGAGTATATTCGCCAAGCCAAGGAAACGTATCAGGGTATAATTGATTGCCTTAACGAAGCTGTTTATATTCAGGATGAACAAGGCATTTTTATTGAGGTAAACAAAACTGCTGAGAGGTTTTATGGTTATCCCAGAGACTATTTTATTGGCAAAACTCCGGAATTCCTTTCGGCTCCCGAAGTCAACAACCTAGAGGAGATAAAGAACGCCCTGTCCAAGGCAATTGAGGGGCACCCCAGCGTTTTTGAGTTCTGGGGAATGCGAAAGGATGGGCAAATTTTCCCAAAAGAAGTGAGCGTTTCACCCGGCATCTACTTTGGTCAAAAAGTTGTTATTGCTGTCGCACGCGATATTTCTGAACGAAAGGAAGCGGAGATGATGCTTAAAGAAAAAACGGAGCAAATAGAGAAACAAAACGAAGAGTATAAACAACTAAATAACGAGTTACTTATTGCTAAAGAAACCCTGGGAGAGAGCGAAAGGAAGTTTCGAAATTTGGTTGAAACTGCCTTCGATGGAATATACCTCCTAGAGGGAAGGCGATTTAAGTATGTAAATCCCAGTTTTTGCGAAATAACCGGCTACTCCTATATTGAACTTACCTCTGCCGAATTCAATTTCACTCATTTACTCAGCGAAAAAGCACGGCGGATTGTTGAAGAACGTTACATGTCCCGAGTTCTTGGCGATGCTATTCCAGCCCGATACGAATTTCAGATGATTACCAAAAACCAAGAGATTAGGGAGGTTGAAGTAAGTACCGTGCCCATTGGTTTTGGAGAGAAATTTCAACAAATGGGCATAATACGTGACTTTACACAACGACGCTCCATGGAGCGCGAAATTGTATTCCGATCCAAATTGCAAGGGCTACTCATTAATTTGGGCATGCGCTTCATAAACTTGCCAGTTCAAAAAATTAACACTGAAATAAATTCTGCACTTGCCGAAATGGGACAGTTCTTCGATGTTGACCGTGCCTATATTTTTACTTACGACTTCCAAACTAGAACAGCATCGAACACTTTTGAGTGGTGCGCCGCCGATATCCTTTCAGAAAAAGATAACTTTCAGAACTTGCCGCTCGATTTAATTCCATCGTGGGTAAATAACCACACTAAAGACAAAGTAATTCATATTCCCAAGGTCTTTGAAATGACCGAAAGTGATAGTGTTAAGGAAATACTCATATCTCAAGGTATAAAATCGGTAATAACTATACCCATGACATATGAAACTGAATGTATTGGGTTTGTTGGCTTCGACTCTGTTAAGGATTTTAGAGAATGGAGTGAATCTGAAACCACTCTTTTAAAACTCTTTGCCAATTTGCTTGTGAACGTTCAGGTAAAAACCCGATTCGAGCAATCGCTTCGTGAGGCCAAAATAAAAGCGGAAGTCAAGCAAATTCAGGTTAGAAACATTATAGATTTTTCCCCAGTTGGAATTGTTCTTATCGATCCAACAGGAAGGGTTATCGATGTTAACGAGGCTGCAATTAAAATGCTAGGCACACCATCTGCCGATGCCACCAAGCGAATTAATATTTTTCAAACACCAGCTCTTAAAGAGATTGGCTTAACTACCGACCTTTCGAAGTGCATAGCGACAAAAAGTTCAGTATATAACGAAAAGCGGTATGTGAGCATTTGGGGCAAAGAGGTATTTGTTAAGTATTATCTTGTTCCTGTTATTATTGACAATGAGATTGAAAGTGTGCTGGCAAACATTGAAGATATTACCCAAACCAAAGAAACTGAAATTAAACTAATCAAATTAAAAGAACAAGCCGAAGAAAGTGATCGTTTAAAATCGGCCTTTTTGGCCAATATGAGCCACGAAATTCGTACTCCTATGAATGCCATTTGTGGTTTCTCGAACTTGCTGCTTGGCCCCGAGCTGACCTCTGATCAGCTACAATATTTTGTTGAAATAATTAACATAAACAGCCAGCAACTACTTGCACTAATCAACGATATTATTGACGTATCAAAAATCGAAGCGGGACAGGTTCGGGTGTCGTCGAGCAGTTTTAACTTAAGTAAATCCCTCAGGGATATCCATATTCAGTACTCTTTAGTAGCCAAATCGAAGCAAATAGACTTGGTGATTAGAGAGGGCCTAATTACAAAAGACTTTCATATTTCAACCGACGAAACAAAACTCAAACAAATAATTGGAAACCTCATTTACAACGCTATTAAATTTACAGAGAAAGGGGCGGTAGAGTTTGGGTACAGACTATCTGGAAAATCAATTGAATTTTATATTAAGGATACTGGAATTGGAATTCACCCCGATAACTTCAATAAAATTTTTGAACGCTTTCAACAGGTTGAAAACGCAACCACAGAAAGCAGGAGAGGTACGGGACTGGGACTCTCAATTGCTAAAGCTTTTGTTGAACTGCTAGGTGGTGAAATTTGGCTTACTTCCCAACTAGGTGTGGGGTCAACCTTTTTCTTCACAATTCCGCTTAAACAATCCGAACCTATTTCAGATAATTTACAAATTAAAACACCAGAAATATTACTTTGCGAAGGGAAAACCATACTGATTGCAGAAGACGATCACCCAAATTACCTATACATTAAAGAGCTTTTGAGCCTTACAAAAGCCAAAATTATTCATGCTAAAAATGGTTACGAGGCTATTGAACTTTGCAACACATACCCTATCGATTTAATTCTCATGGACATTAAAATGCCATTTCTTAATGGTCTTGAAACGGCTACAGAACTTCGTAAAAATGGGTTCGACATGCCAATTATTGCTCAAACCGCATATGCATTTGCAGAGGATAGGACAAAAGCATTAGAGCATGGCTGTAACGACTATATTGCCAAACCAATTGTTAAGGAAGAACTTTTCAACTTAATTAAAAAATGGATAACTTGGTAAAGTAGAAACATTTGCAAACATGGAAAAAATAACTAAAAAGTGCCTTGAATGTGGAGAAATAATATTTGGTAGAATTGATAAAAAATTTTGCACAGATCAGTGCAGAAACACTTTCAACAACCGGTTAAATGTAAATTCTTCAAATATTATTCGAAACATTAACAACCTTCTTCGAAAAAACCGACGGATTCTTGAAACTCTAAACAAAAAGGGTACAAAAACCATTGTATCAAAAGAATTGTTGCTCTCAAAGGGCTTTAATTTCAGTTACCATACAAATACTTACAAAACTCAAAGGGGGCTTACTTACACTTTTTGCTATGAACAGGGGTACCTATTTTTAGAAGACAAAGGTCAATACCTGCTGGTTACGCAAAGAGACAAGGAGGGAGAAAATTAAGTTCCTATGGCTATTGGAATAAGGGTAAATTAATATAAATGGGTATTATTGTTAGTTGAACCTCTAATCTGCGGCATAATGCAAACCCATTTAATCAAAATTGCCGTAGCTTTTGCGCTGGCTACCTCCCTTTCGTGTACCAACGAATCGAATCAAAATAAAGGTTCCCTTTATATAATTGGAGGAGGTAAAAGGCCCCCCGAAATGGTAAATCAGCTCATTAACCTATCGGGTGTTACCAATGGTAAATACATAATTTTGCTCCCCATGGCAAGCAGCGAGCCCGATACCGCAGCATTTTGGGCAATGAAACAGTTCAATGATTTGGGCGTTTCAAACATAACCTACTATAATACTATTAAGGACGAAGAGTTGAGTGCTGAGAAACTCGATTCGCTTGAGAATGCAGGTATGATATACAAGGTGGGGATCAGTCGCTTTTTATGAATATTGTTAGGAGCACACCTGTAGAACAAGCAATTAAAAACGCATATAAAAAAGGGGCTACTATAGCAGGCACAAGTGCTGGTGCTGCGGTTATGAGCAAAAAAATGATAACTGGTAAGCTGGTAATGCAACCCCTAATGAACGGATATCGTGCCATTCAGCCCGGGAACATTGAATTGTCGGAAGGGTTGGGACTCGTTTCCTCTGCTATAATCTCAGCACTTTATTTGGCGGGAGCGAATGAATCGGCTTATTTCTGTTGCCATTGAGAATCCAAACGAACTTGCCATTGGCATCGACGAGTCGACCGCCATTCTGGTAAAGGGCGATAGCGCAAAAGTTTATGGAACAAGTCAGGTTGTTGTGTTAAATTCTTCTAAAGCCTCAACCCTATCGACCGATTCGCTATTGGGGGCAAAGAGGATTGAACTGAGCGTTTTCATACCCGGCCAGCGTTTCTCTTTAAAAGTAAAATAGCTTTACTGATTGGCGTGGGTTATATCGATTGAAACCTTCAAAACTTTGTAAACATCACCAATAGCATTCTGTATGGGTGTATAGGTTTCTAAAAATACGAAATCCTTCCCATTTATGCTTACCCTAGTGGTTTGCTTCTGAATATGGCCCTTACGCAAATTCGACCAAAACTGCTCGTATGTCATTTTTTGCTCATCGGTCATTACAATATTCTCCGAATGATGGTGACCAATTGCCTCGTCTCTCGATATTCCAAGCAATTCCAAATAAGCATCGTTTATGTTAATAATTACACCCCTGCTATCGTATTCCATAACATACGACGATGCGTTTAGTGCATTTATTAGCCCCTCCATTTCAAATGTTTTTCGGGTCGCTTCCTCCTGGGTTGCCTGAAGTTCCTCGAGGTTTTGGCGCATCTCTTCCTCTTGCGCCGCCATCATTTCAGCCTGCTCCTGCGACCTGCGAAGCAGGTCGTTGGTTTTTTGGTTTATTCGTACTGTACGCAAGGTAGAGGCAATGCTCTCAGCCAATCTCTCGGCAAAATCAATCTCGTATTTTTGGAACCGTTGCAATGAGGCTATTTCGATTACACCCAAAACCTCACCCTCTATTTTTAAAGGAATAAGAAGCAGCACATTCGGATTTATGCCACCAAGCCCCGATGTTACTTCTAAATAATCCTGCGGAACTTCTATTAAGTAAATGGTTTCTTTCTCAATAGCACATGTGCCTACCAGGCCTGACCCCAACTGGTAGGATTTCTCCATAAATCGTTTACGATCGTAAGCAAATGCCGAAACCAGATCGAGAGTAACGCTGCCCTCCATCTCGTTTTTAACAAAAACGCCTCCAACACTTGCCCTCAGATACCAAACTAGGTTTTTTATGAGTGTGTCGCTAAGAAGCGACAGGTTATCGTTGTTCTGACGTAAAATATCGCCGAACTTGGCGAGCCCTTCATTGGTCCATTGCCTAATTCCCTCTTCCTGCTTCCGCTTTATTTCATCCTCTTTGGCCTGCCTTAGGTTGTCTCGCATGCTTATAAGCGATTTCCCCAGAACGTCCTCGTCACTAATCAAATGAAGTTCGGAATCGAGCTGGCCACGGCCTATGCTTGCAGCAAATTCTGTTTTTGCCAAAAGGCCATCGATTGATTTGGATAGTGCCTTCGACATGGTTGCAATTTCATCGCCAGTGTTAATTTCTACACGCATCGACTGGTCAACTCGGCCCTCCGCCAATTGGTTGAGTAATGCAGTAACTGTTTTAATGGGTTTTGTAATACTATTTGCAAGTACAAAAATTATAAGAACTAGAAAAATCATTCCTACGATTCCTACTATCAGACTTATATTAAAATTTCGGTTCGACTGAGCTAGGATAACTCTTTCTGGTACTACTATACCCAAGGCCCATGGTGTTTTTGTTTGCCCAACCATAATTGGAGAAAGTGTATAAAAAAGCCTTTCACCATATTCATTGGTATAGATAAAGTTGAACTTTTCACCTTTCGACACTCTTTCAATAACATTGAACCTACCAACCAATTCGGGTAAAACGTTAGCTATATTCTTGCTAAATTGAGATGTATCGGGGTTTGCAACAAAAACCCCCTTGTTTGAAAGGATGAAAGCAGTACTTTCATTGTAAGGCTTTATAGATTTAACTAAATCTTGGAAACGTCCAAGAAACAAATCGATTCCTACCAAACCAATAAATTTCCCATTCACATACATTGGAGATGCCAATGAAGTCATCATGCCTCCGGTTTGAAGGGTGGAAGTATAGGGTTCAACTATACTCTCTTTACCAGCGCTCTTTAAACTGGCATAAACTGGGGGGTCCTGGTCAAGGCTTCTTTTTTCGTATTTGGTTAAAAGCCTTCCCTGGCTTCTATAACAAATGTGCAACCATCGTCCATGGGTTTTGTTCCAAGAAGGGTCTAAATATGTAAATTCCCAGCTGTCCCAAATGGCATCGAGGTGTGGATTGCTTGCCATAACTCGTTTGTACATGGCAATTATCATTTGTTGCCACTGATCAAAGGGTATATACTTGTGCTCCAAGAATGCATTGGATAGTGAACGGGCAATGGCTAAATCGCTATTTAACCAGTCTTCAACCATAGTTGCGTAATGGTCGGAATGCTTATTGGTTAGTTCTAGGCTGTTAATGTACGTAACCTTTTTTGTTGTTACACTAAAATATCCAATGGTTGCAGCAAAAATAGCAATCGATGCCCCCAAAATGAATATGGTTATTTTTTGCCTAATATTCAGTTTTAGTTTCATACCTTGATATTTTAAGCTTTAAACTTAATAAAAAAAGCGATTAACCGCCAAACTACCTAACAAAAAAGGCCATAGAACAAAGGGGAATGAAGGAAAGAAGGAATAATACAATTTATAGTTCCTCGATTTATGCTAGTATTAATTGTTTTAATACTTTTGTTTTTGTAATATATAATTTCTTATGAACTCTTTCCAACGCGATAACAATCCTATTCTTCCTATTCTTCTTCTTTTCCTTTTTGCGCTGGTGGGCATGTTACTATTTATGCTTTTAGGAGGATTGATTGTTTATCTTGCAACAGATTCTACGAGCATTAACGCAGCACTATCGGGTTCGCATACCACTACAGAAGGATTAATGTCTATTCGTATTCTTCAGGTATTCCAAACCATTGGTATTTTTATTTTCCCGTCAATATTGGCAGCTATACTTTCATCTGACAGTGCTCGCAATTTTTTGGGTTTACATCCAACAAAACGTAATTTTTACTTCTACTCATTAATTTTAATGGTTGTAGCTATTCCGGGTATAAACCTTGTTGCATCACTCAACGCTCAAATTCCTCTGCCACAATGGATGGTTGAAATGGAAGAAAAAGCTGCGGCAATTACTGAGGCACTCTTAGTTGTAAAAGATTTTAATGTATTCCTATTCAACTTTCTTATGGTTGCCATATTACCTGCTATTGGGGAAGAATTGTTTTTTAGGGGAGGTTTACAGCCACTGATATCCCGTTTAGTAAGAAGTTCTTTCTGGGGAATACTAATTACTTCTGCCCTTTTTAGCGCCATACATTTTCAGTTTCAGGGTTTCATTCCAAGGTTACTGCTCGGTATGCTATTTGGGTACCTGTTTCTCTGGACTAAATCTATTTGGATTCCTATACTAGTCCATTTTGTAAACAATGCGGTGGCTACCGTTGTTTATTTCCTTATTGGCCGCGGGATTGTTCCTACAAATTCCGAAAAAATTGGTGAAATAGAGAATTTATGGTACTTAGGTTTGGCTAGCTTGTTGGCCACTGCGGCTCTAGCAATATTCATTTGGCGAAAATCGAAGCAAAGTTTACAAGTTTACTCCAATCAATCCGCTACTGAATAGTTCGAGGCTCTTCAATTCGTTTTTACGATAAACATACACTAGTCCATATTGGGATGCATACTCGCGTCTTTCGTCGTCGGTAAAATCCTTATAGTGTGCCTCAACTTCGTTCCAAATATTTAAAATTATTTCATCGGCCTTTTCTCTAAGTGCATCTAGCTCGTTCTGAGCACGTAGGGTATTTTGCTGCAATACCTTTTGGTGATTATGGGCATCGACAAAATTTTGGTAACGTACCTTTACAACGGCAATGGTGGGGTTCGTAATGGGTGCTTGGCCCTTACTCAATCGGCTAGTTTCACCGTCAATTATTCTTTTGCCCCACTCTATCAGATCCTTTTCAGTATTTAAGGTAGGAACTTTTCGTTCGTCAATGTCCATACTGTAAATTAATCGAACCTGTGGGGGCATTTCACCTCTGGCAATGGCCATATTAATTACCTGAATAAAATGGGAGAGGTACAGTTTGGCCTTTTTTTGTATTGCTTGGTAATCTTTATTTTTTTCAACCTGAATAGTATAGGCTGCTTTATAGTTGGCCATGGATTTTTCGAAGCTGTTTATAAACAGCTCAACCTTTCCAAAGGAACTTTGTGAAAACGCCAATTTGAAGGGAGGTAAATCCTTACCCTTCTTTAGGGCGGTTTTCAACGCGCGCAATCGGGCGCTATCGGTATTGGGCAAACGACGGTACGGCATGGCGGCGGTTAATACGGTGTTGATAATGTGCGAATGTATGAATATAAATCTGAAAAACAAGGGTATTCGCAAAATTTTTATTTTTCTTTTTAATTTGATTTTTAGTCACTTGTGATGCGAACGGGATTAAACAGCCCCAAATAAAGCAATGTTCCCATAAATCATTCGGTAATATTTTGCACTCATGTTTTATTTGGCCTTCGCAAACCAAAATAGTACCTTTAATCAGGAATTATTGGTTCGAAAATTATCTACCTTTGGCAAAACAAAAAAGAAAACTATGTACGGAAACCTTAAGCAATTTCTTGCTGCCGAACTGAAAACAATTGAAGAGGCAGGATTATACAAAAAAGAGCGGGTTATTACATCAGCCCAACAAGCGAAAATTCGCGTGAATACAGGACAAGAGGTTCTTAACTTTTGCGCCAACAATTACTTAGGTCTTTCAAACCACCCTCAGTTGGTGAATGCAGCCAAACGCACGCTCGATAGTCATGGCTTTGGCATGTCGTCGGTTCGCTTTATTTGCGGCACACAGGATATACACAAAGAACTTGAAAAGAAAATATCAGAATATTTTGGTATGGAAGATACCATCCTGTATATAGCCGCTTTCGATGCTAATGGTGGAATATTCGAACCCATTTTTGGTGAAGAGGATGCCATAATCTCCGATGCACTAAACCATGCTTCGATTATCGATGGTGTTAGGCTCTGTAAAGCTCAGCGATACCGCTACAACAATGCCGATATGACCGATCTTGAAGAGAAACTCAAACTTGCCCAAGCCCAACGGTTCAGAATTATTGTAACTGACGGCGTTTTCTCAATGGATGGTAATGTGGCCCCCATGGACAAAATTGTTGAACTAGCCGAAAAGTATAATGCACTGATAATGGTTGACGAAAGTCACTCGGCGGGTGTTGTGGGAAGCACCGGAAGGGGTGTTACTGAACTCTTTAATTGCAGAGGGAAAGTAGATATTATTACAGGTACACTGGGTAAGGCTTTTGGTGGCGGATGCGGTGGTTTTACTACTGGAAAAAAGGAAATCATCGACATGCTTCGCCAACGCTCGCGGCCCTACCTTTTCTCCAATTCAATGCCACCTGCTATTGTAGGTGCCGGAATTGAAGCATTTAATATGCTGGCAAAAAGCAACGATCTTCATTCGAAACTTGTTGAAAATACCGGCTATTTCACTAAAAAAATGATCGAAGCTGGTTTCGACATAAAACCCACTCAAAGTGCTATTGTTGCTGTAATGCTCTACAACGCCAAACTTTCGCAGGATGTTGCAGCCGCATTGCTAAACGAAGGTATTTATGTAATTGGTTTCTACTACCCTGTAGTTCCAAAGGATCAGGCAAGAATTCGTGTTCAAGTATCCGCCGGTCATTCACGCGAGGACCTTGACCGTTGTATAGCTGCGTTTACAAAGGTGGGCCAACAAATGGGCGTAATAAAATAAATTATGAATGTCCGGAAAGATGACTAAAAGATAATAGAAAGCTCAATATTAACAAGCCTTATCGAGCTATTTGAATGTGAAACAATAAATCATCGATACAACTGTACTTATGCAACATCCAGACTTTTCTAGTTACCTTTACGGACACTCATAAAATAAATAATATAAATGCGAAAAGAGCCCATAACATTGGGCTCTTTTTAGTTTACACTATTTTATAAATTTCCATAATGTTTTTAAGTATACCATTGAAATCGATTTTAAGATCGATGAGTTGCCCCGTTTCAATGTCGAACACCCAACCATGAACCGTAAGCTGTTGTTCCCTTATAGCCCCTTGGAATTCGGCCTTTTGTATTACATTAACGCACTGTTCCTGCACGTTGAGTTCAACCAGCCGTTTGTACCTGTTGTTTAAATTCTCAATGGCATCGAGCTCTTTTCGGTGTAAGCGGTATACAATGCGAATGTTCCATAGCCACGGGTTGAGTATTCCAAGATCCGACGATTGAATGGCTACCTTTATGCCCCCGCTGTTGCAACGACCTCAATCAACAACATGATTAACACGTAGGTGCGAAACAGCATAGTTAATTACCGACATTGCGCCAAGGTCGGTGTTAGAAACCATGTTGGCAATATTCCTATGCACAAGCACTTCGCCGGGTTTTACACCCATAAGTTCTTCGGCCGACACACGGCTATTGGAACAACCAACATGCAGTAAACAGGGCGCTTGCCCTACTGCAAGTTTTGTGAATATAATCAGGGTCGATGCGCAACTTGTCAACTACCCAAACTTTGTTATTGTTGAAAACCTCTTCAATGCGCATGTTCTCTTATGCTAAAACAATCCGTGGATCAATCCATCTATTCGTTCAATTATGTAGCTTAAATCGGAAGGTTTCTCAGAAAAATTCAAGCCATCTACCTCTATTATAAGTAATTTGCCCAGTTTATAGGTATCAATCCACGCTTCGTAGCGCTCGTTAAGCCGCTGAAGGTAGTCTATTCGGATACTCTTCTCGTAATCGCGGCCCCTTTTTTGAATTTGACTAACTAGCGTTGGAACAGATGCTCTTAAATAAATGAGCAAATCGGGGGGTTGTATTAGCGAACTCATGAGCGAAAACAAACTCTCGTAGTTATTGAAATCGCGAGTGGACATTAGGCTCATTGCATGGAGGTTTGGCGCAAAAATATATGCGTCCTCATAAATGGTTCTGTCCTGAATTACCTTCTCGCCTGAGCGACGAATGCTAACTACCTGATTGAATCGGCTATTTAGAAAATAGATTTGGAGGTTGAAACTCCAGCGCTGCATATCCTCATAAAAATCGTTTAGGTAGGGATTGTCGTCAACATCTTCAAAGTTGGGTTTCCAGCCGTAATGGCGGGCAAGCAACCGGGTAAGGGTAGTTTTTCCCGATCCAATATTTCCTGCAACTGCTACATGCATATTCAATTATTCTAATGTGTTCAACATATACTTTGGTAAAACAAGGTTATAAAGTTAGTAAAATAGCCTTTACTCTTGGGAACTATCTTCGACTATTTAACACGAAAAAATCGTCCTCGGTCAAAACAAAGGGTATCGCGATTGAAAATGAAAGGTGGCAACTTACATCTACTTTTTTGGTTTGAAATCTGTAACCCGCTATCCTTAAGTGAGTACCTTTCGAATGTGCCATCGTCTACCGTCCACAACTCACCCTGCTCTATAGAGAACCATTCTCTGTGGTCAATGGCGAAGTTAACCCACTTATTTCCATACAGTTCTAATCCAACAACCCTTGTATTATCGAATCCTAAGAAGAGAGTACCGCTGCTCTCAGCCATGCCCGTTAGTTTAAGCCCAGAAGCCTGATGCGAAATTTTTATTGAGGGCAAGCCCTGTTTGAACGAATTATCGAAATGAAATACTCGTTTATTGGTTTCGGAGTAGGCCCAAAAACCACCCACCCGACTTCTGCAAATACCCGTAATTGTTCCCGTAATTTGCTGACTGAATGAAAACGGTGAACCTATTGGGCTCGCATCGGAGCTAAGAACTACTACCAGTTGCAAATCGGAATAGAAAAGAAGGATTCGAAAGGGATCGTTTGCATCTATTATGCTTGGAGGCCCATACTCAATATTTGAAAATTCTGCTATCCTACTTCCACCTAGACTATACTTAACTACTTTTCGGTTTTCAATTGTCCATAGGGCTTTAACCCTATCGAACGATTGAGTTTTTTGAGCGCACATAAAAATGGGGCTAATGCTCAAAAACAAAAGGATTATATGCTTGATATATTTCAAAAATATATAACTCTACAAACATAAAATGTAATTCGATATTACTTCTGCAGCCCTACCTCCTCCATATAAATTCAATTCAAAATTGAACTTCTTTCCAAACATTGCATCCCACGATTGAAATATCTTATCACAATCGGCTAGAACGTTAATTCCAAGCTCAACCAGCTCTACCCACTCGGTTTCGTTGCGAAGGGTAACGCAGGGTTTGCCAAAAAAATAGGCCTCTTTTTGCAACCCTCCGCTATCTGTTAATATTATGCTACTGCCCTTTATAAGTTCAACCATATCGAAGTAGCCCACTGGATCGATAACCAAAAAATTAAAACCAATATTCAATTCCTCAAGCACTTTTCGAGAACGTGGATGAAGGGGAACCACTACCCTTTGCTTGGCATTAATTGCATTCAATTCAGCTACAATTTTTCGAAGTCTCTCTTTGTCATCGGTGTTTTCCTGTCTATGAACTGTGGCAAGGGAGTAACCACCATGCAACTTCAATCTTTCGATAATGTTTGAACGATTTGCCGATTGTGCTCCATAAAAAAGTGCAGCATCGAGCATTACATCTCCAGTATACAAAACATTACACCCAAACCGCTCAAAACCTTCCAGGTTTAGGTTGTTTATAGCATTTTGCGTTGGGCAAAAAAGATGGGTGGATATTCGGTCGGTTAGAATGCGATTAACCTCCTCTGGCATAGCCAGATTATAAGAACGAAGGCCAGCTTCAACATGAGCAACTTCAACATTCAACTTTTTTGCTGCCAATGCACCCGCAAGCGTTGAATTGGTATCGCCATAAACCATAACCAGATTGGGTTTTTCTTTCAAAATTACCTTTTCAACCTCCTCCATCATTCTGCCTGTCATTGCACCATGCGGCAGGTTATGAATGTTTAAGTTGTAATGAGGTGTTGGAATACTCATTTCGTTAAAGAAAACTTGCTACATATTATGGTCGAAATGTTGGCCGGTATGGACAATTACTTCCGCAATCCCTTTTTGCATTAAAAGCCTGCTTACTGCCGCAGCCTTTATGAACTGGGGACGGGCTCCAAGTATAGTTAGAATTTTCATCTGTCTATTTTTTATGTTTCAAAGGTACCCCTGCCTGCCGGCAGGGCGAGGCAGGGATGGAACATCCATAGAATAGTCATCGTTGTGTGGGTTAAAGCCTTTAACATGGATGTTTCATTTGCATGAATTTGATACAAATTAAGCAAATATGCCTTAAAGTTTTAGTAATAAAGAAATAATAAATGGAGGGTCTTAGCCCGAATACAAGTAGTTTGTTTTTTTTATCTTTGGTAGGTATTGATGCAGTCGTTCAAAATTTTTTACTTATTTCCTGATTCTTTGTATTTATTTATCCAACAAAATAATTCTGAATGCGTTTCTGAATTATGCCTATTGACTACCATATGCACACATTTCTTTCCGACGGAAAGGACAGCCATGAAGAAATGGTAACTTCAGCCATTTACAGGGGACTATGCGAAATTGGTTTTTCTGATCACTTGTCGGTTAAACCCATAGAGTGGGCCATGCCAATTGAAAGGCTAACCGACATGATAAAACGGGTTGAGTCGGTTAAAAGTTCCTATAGCGACGGCTCAATACAAATTCGCTTGGGGGCTGAGGTCGACTACTTTCCCGGAAAGGAGAGGGAAATTGAAACTCTAATTAGTTTGGTCCCACTTGACTATGTCATAGGTTCTGTCCATTTTATTGATAACTGGAATTTTGATACCGACATCTCCCCCTACGACACCTTAGATGTTGATAGGTTTTACCGACAATACTTTAAGTTGCTGCAGCAATCGGCTCTTTCGGGGCTTTTCGATGTTATTGGGCATTGCGATCTTGTTAAAAAATTTGCTGTGTACCCCTCTTTCCTCCTTGATGAAATTTATGAAAAAACCGCCAGAACATTTAAAGAAACTAACGTTGTGGTTGAATTGAATACTAGCGGCAGAATAAAGCCCTGTAACGAATTTTACCCGTCGGCCAACTTCCTTCAGTTTTTGGTTAAAAACAGGGTCCCGATCACTCTTGGGTCCGATGCCCATGTTGAACAGAATGTAGGTCAATTTTTCGAAGACGCTATAGCCGAATTGAAAGTACTTGGGGTTAAAGAACTGGTAACATTTAATGGCCGAAGGAGGAATGTGGTTAAAATTTAACCGCAAATTGTTTTGTTAATGCTAAGCAATTAGGCAGTCTAAAAAATCACTCAATTTAGCAATTGCAATACCTCTATGGCTAATTGCATTTTTCAGTTCTGAGGTCATTTGGGCAAATGTTTGGTTGTACCCATTGGGTACAAAAATTGGATCGTATCCAAATCCGGATCTGCCTAATTGTTCTTCAATAATTTTACCTTCTATTTTCCCTTCGAACAGATATTCTTTCCCTTCAATTATAAGAGCTACAACTGTTCGAAACTGGGCGTTTCTGTTTGGTTTTCCTTCGAGCCGGGAAAACAATTTTAAAATATTGTCGGCTGAATTCTTGTGCTCTCCAGCATATCGGGCCGACCTAACACCAGGCTCCCAGTTTAGAATTTCAACTTCTAGCCCCGTATCGTCGGCAAAGCAATTTAAATTGAACTTGTTATATATAAACCAAGCTTTTTGCAGGGCATTCTCTTCGAGGGTTTCGAAGTCTTCGGGAATTTCGTCGTTGAAACCTATGTCGGCAAGAGAAAGCAATCGAAATTTGTTCCCGATTATTTCTTGTACCTCTTGCAGTTTGTGAGCATTGTTGGTGGCAAAAACCAATTCGTGGCCAATCATCGCAAAACTATCGAGGATTGATGCTCATTACAGGAATATGGCCTGCATTTCCTATAATATACTGCTCATGAGGTTCAACAACAAATTCGCCATCTTCTGTTTTGCGTGTTGTCATTATTACAATGAGATCGGCCCGAATATTGACAGCCATTTCGAGCACCTCTTGGGCATATGGTTTAATCCCCGGAGCTGTATAGACCTTATACTTTGCCCCTTTTTCGTCTAAATACTTTAAGGCCGATGCCATGTTCAAGTCTACTTTAGCAATAAGCTCAGGGTCGGAAATATTGGGCTTGATTAAATGGAATTTCGAAACGTAGTAATCGCAGAAATACGAAATCCAATTGTGTTTCTCCTTATTCTCAACGGTAAAGTCTACAGGAAAAACGATATCATCGTAGCGCTTGTTTATTGGTGGTTCTTGAATTGTAACAAAGGGAGCCTGTGCTGCTGTAATAACTTTTAATGTCCAGGTAGTTGTAAGAGCTTCTTTCCCTTTAATTGTTTCAGAACCCATAATAACCAAGCTGGTATTCAATTCACCCGAAATGCGCGCAATTTCATTAACCACATTGCCCACTACTACCATGTAGTTGGGTTTTACTCCATATTTCTGTAAAACTTCAGTCGCTACTGTTTGTAACTTTTCTAAAGCCTGATTCTCTTCTTCTTTATTCGAAACTACATGAAGCAGGGTTATACTGTCGCCAACAACCCCGGAAACTCTAATGGCATGCTGTAGGGCATAGCTGGCAGCTAACTTAAAATCGGTTGGAACCAGTATGTTTCGCTTTGATTTGTTCATATAAATATTTATTTTTATGCTATTGTAACCTGTTGATTGCAATATGTTTTTATTAAACCCCCAGTTTGATTGTATTATTAAGCAAAAGGTTTGAAGAAAAACGCTAGATTGCACTTGTTTTTCCAATGCTCTAAGGTATGAATTTTAAACGTTTATTATTCCCATTAATTTCGTTTTTTTTGCTTAACTCTCTATGGGCAGCCAACAACGTAAAACAACCGTTGCCCGCAACTCCCTTATTACAAGAACTATCTGTTAACAAACCCTATTTAACCTCAGAAATTAAAAGCATATGTTTTTTCGACCCTTCATTTATCGTTTTAGGTTGTGAAAACTCCTTACTTGTATACGACGGTGATTTGTGGGCTGAGTATAATACCGAGGAGCCCCCTATTGTTTCAAAAAAAAGTGAGAGTGAGGCTCTTTGGACTTCTAAAAACAGTTTATTTGTTTTAAAAAAACAAGGGCAACGCATTACTAATCGAAAATTGTGCAGCCTGCAAGATAGTTCTAGCATACGAAAGGTTGTAACAGTTGAGGGCAATCGAATTTTTGTTGCAACTTCCAATTCAATTTACGAAGTGAATGATAGTGGAGTTGAGCATCTGGATAGTTCTAAAATTGGGATAGAGCTCTATTCATCCAACTTAAATGCTTTTTATTTTAAAGCAGAAGAGGGTTACTTTAGACTTAACCCCCGCCTAAATCTCCGATCGCCATTCCTTCCTTCAAGTGCTTTAAAAGCTATTGATTTAGTGGGTTTTTATGAATCTGAGGGAGCCACATACGTCATTTCGCTGCAATGGCCTTGGCTTTGGGTGATTAAAGAGGGTAGAACCATAGCCTCTACCTATAATTTACCAATTAGGAGTAAAGAGACCAAAATATTACGCGTTAAGAATTGGGGAAAGTGGGTTTTCATTGAAACCGACTCGGAGGGTATATTTTCGCTCTCAATGGCACCCTTTGAAAAGGAGTCTTTTCCGATGCACTTCTTGAGTATTTCCGACTTTTCACCTATTAACAACCAAAAGATTGCTGCTATTAGCAGAACAAACCTATTCGAATTTAATTCAATCGAAAGTGCGGGTTTCGCCTCTGATGAAAACGGACGGTTATTACAATCCAACGCTGTTGCAGCCCATAATGGCTCTGTTTTCTGCGCCACCAATAATGGTGTTTTTATCAATAGCAATGAGTATCCTCACATATTTCATCAATTACCAGAAACTAGCGGAAAGTATTTTCGCCTCCTTAGTAGCAAATTTGGGCTTATAGCAATTGGTCAAAAGGAATTGGTTTTTTTTAACGAAAGCCGAAAAGTTTACAATTTTTCTGTTCCTTCTGTCGACATAAACAAGCCTATTGGCTTTTTAAATGGCCCAAACGAATCAATTTTGGTTGTTTGCCATAGTAGCGAGGCTACTTGTTTGATAGTAGGCCCAAAAGGGGTTGAGCGAAAAACCATTAAATATCCAATAAAAAACACCCATCCAATTCGCGTATCCCTCATCGACAAACAAATAAACATTCTTTTTTCAAATCAAAAGGCTTACGCATTAAGTGTACTAAACAATAGCGAGCCGAAGCTTGAACCAACCAATATTGCCGCAAAATCAATTGAAGCAACGATTTGGAGCCAATTTCAGGAAACCTATTGGTTAAATGACCCATCTACCAAGGTTTCACCTCTACACATTTGCGATTCGACTATTGTATTTAAGCGATATGTAAACAGGGCAACTCGGAAAGGAATTTGGGTATCGACTAAAAAAAAGGATGCAACCGAATTCCAGAAACCAATGTGTTTTGCAATAGTTAATGCTCCAACAATTATTAATGGAGCCTGCACAAGCAATAGCAAATTGTGGGTTTCGAGCCCAGAGGGACTGATGTATTTTTCTACCAACGCAGATCGAAGCGCAAACAACAGTTCTTCAGCGCACATTTCAGCTTTTTGGGTTGGCGAAAACAGCCAAACCGATACGTTGCTCTATTTAGTACCTATTGAAAGTTTCGACAAGAAACTTACCCTTCGCTCCTCATATAACAAAACATTGGTTATTGCACTCTACCCAAATTGTTTTAGCCAATCGAATGCCTTTGTGTGTGATAATCAATATAGTTTTTCTATGGAAGCAAAAGAGGGAAAATGGAGCGAATGGTCAAACAAAAACAGCCACAGCATTGATCTTAAAAAGCCAAAGTCCTTTTCATTACTATTTCGCACAAGAAACATTACTAGCCTTGAGCCTTTTGAGTCATGGTTACAGGTTAATATTTTACCGCAATTTTATCAGCAATGGTATTTCATTCTAGCATTCGGAATTATTGGGCTTTTAGGTATTATGTTGGCACTAAATTGGCGGCGTTACCACCATGCCAAGGAGCGTTATTTGCTAGAGAGCATTATAAATCAAAGAACCGAAGACCTGGTTCGTGAAAAGGAAAAAACCGACAATCTACTGGCCAGGGTTCTTCCAACCGACACTGCTTCCGAACTGAAAGAGAAAGGGAAGGTGAATACTCAGCGTTTTAAAATGGTAACCGTTTTATTTTCAGACATAGAAGGTTTTACTAGAATAACAGAGCATACCAATCCTGAAAACTTAATCGACCAGCTCGACAAGTTTTTCCTTTACTTCGATTCGGTTGTTGAGCGGTTCAGAATAGAGAAAATTAAAACCATTGGTGATGCCTATATGTGTGCAGGAGGTATACCAAAAAAGAATAGAACCAACCCCATCGAAGTTGTTCTGGCTGCTCTTGAAATGATGCAGTATATGAAACATATTACCCGCACATCCACAAGTAATGAAAAGATTTGGGACTTAAGAATAGGTATCGATACTGGTCCGGTAATTGCTGGAGTGGTTGGTCGGAACAAGCTTACCTACGACATATGGGGAAGCACTGTAAACACTGCAAGCAGAATGGAGTCTTCGGGTGAGGTTGGGCAAATAAACGTATCGGGTAATACATACATGTTTGTAAAAGAATATTTCGATTGTACCTACCGCGGTGTTATTCCAATTAAAAACAAGGGCGACATACAAATGTATTTTGTGAACGGAATTAAAGCCAACCTTTCGAATAATTTCGAAGGCTTACAGCCCAATCATGCATTCAATGTGCAATTGCAACTAATTCGGCTCGGCGATTTAGAAGATTTCATTCTCGAGAAACTTGAGCATGGGCTTCCAAAAAACCTTTATTACCATAATCTGAAGCATACTGTTGATGTTTACACTCAAGTTGAACTCATTGGACGTTCAGAGAATCTTGGTCCCGAAGACATATTGATACTTCGCACTGCGGCCTTATTCCACGATGCAGGCCATATGATTGATTACTCAACACATGAAGAAATGTCGGTAAAACTTGTGAAAGAGATACTTCCCGAGTACTACTATACACAAGAACAAATTGATATCGTTTGCCAATTAATATTGGCCACTAAAATGCCCCCGCGACCCAAGAATTTGCTCGAACAAATTATATGTGATGCCGATTTAGACTATTTGGGAAGGATTGACTTCATTCCCGTTTCAAACAAACTATATCAAGAGCTACATGAACATGGCAAAATTGGAACCTTAAAGGAGTGGAGTGAACTTCAAATTAAATTTATTGAAGGCCATCAGTATTTTACCAATACCGCCAGGAGGCTGCGCAATGTAAATAAAAACAGTCAGTTAGCAAAGTTAAAGGCCTGGATTGAAAAAAATTAGACGATTTTTTTTTAAAGGCCAATTTGTTTGGAATCAACAAATATTATTACATTTAACGTAGTTTTAATGGCAAGCATCTAATAAAATCCTTTTATGGAAACTGCAAAAAAGGTAGTACTTGTTCCGTGGGACTTCACAGAAGGCTCTGAAATTGCGCTTCAACATGCCATTCAGTTGGCTGAAGTTGCAGGAAGTGAGATTATGCTTTTACATATTATCCCCATTTCCTGGTGGAGCTCACTTGTCAACAGGAATGTTGAGCAGCGAACCCAGTATATTGAAAACATTAAAAAACGAATGGACGTTATTGCCGAAGAGGTTAACAAAAAAAATGGTTTTACTCCAATAACCATGGTGCTCGATGGCAATCCTAATCGTATTCTTCGGGAACTCATTAGTACGGTCAACATTAACCTTATTGTTGCAAAGAAGTTCTACACATATGCCAAAAAACAGTTCGAATCGGCGTTTTTCTTTAAAAATTTATCCCTAAAAAGTTTCTCTATCCCCTTTATTATCGTTGATTCGCCTCCTGCACACGGTCATTACATAGAAATAGTGGTGCCAATTGATTACGATAAAAAGTATAAGGAAACCCTTCACTGGATCATATACCTATCGAAATATTACAAGTGTAACATTAACCTTATCAAGCCATTTATAAACGACGAGAGCAAGAAGAAGGATATGGCTAGCAATATATACTTCACTAAGAAAATGCTCGACGGCAATAAAATTATTTACGGAATAAAAACCGCCAAAAGAACCAGTTCATTCCGCGATGAAGTTATTAAGTTTGCCAACAACATTGAAGCCGACCTGATTCTTATTATTGCCGACAAATATATTGAATACTCTGCAACACCCAAGGAAATTAATAAAAATAGGGTTCCGTTGCTCTGCATAACACCCAGAACAAGAAAGTTACAAGGGTTCAATTAGTTGGATTGCTCACAAGCCCAATACAACATAAATTTATTGACACCATGAGGATGCAGCAAAGATTGACGTTGCAGCAAAAGATGTTGCTCATAATAATTGGCATCTCTGCAACTATATTTATACTTTCAATAGGTTATATCGGGTTACATAGTCGTGGGTTGGCCGTAAGCAATGCCACCCTACATATGAGTATCACTGCTGAAATGCATGCTTCCAAAATTCATTGGCTTCTCGAAGAAGATCTCGTGGCTATGAGAACACTGGCATCAACTGTTGTAACCCTCAGAACCCAACCCTTTGATAAGAGACAAGCAGCAATTAGAGAATTCTACCAAGAGATTATTCAAAAAAATCCTCAATATTTAGCTATTTGGGATAGTTGGGAAATGAGCAAAGTTGATTCGGGCTATTCGCTCCCCCATGGTCGATTTGTAAATGAATTTTGGCGAGTAGGTCAGAAAATTGAAACCAAGTTCTCGAAAAAAAGTTTACTTGGTGACCCTGAAGATTATGCTAGAATTAAAAAACATAAAAAGGAAAGCCTCGAGAACCCTTATTTCTATAGTTACACCGGTAGCGAAGCCGACCAACAACTTATGACCAGTATTATTGTTCCCATAATGGTTGGCGATGAGTTCTGGGGCGTTGTTGGAGTCGATATTTCGTTGGAACGCTACTATAACATCATTACCCAAATTCGACCTTTTGAACAAAGTTCTTCCATGCTCATTTCGCACGACCTGAAATACATTGCTCATCCACAAAAGGAAATGCTTGGCAAAAGCATACTGAACGATTACGAAACCATTTTTGAGTCGAATGCAGTACTTTCAAAAATTGTTGATGGAGAATCCGCTTTCTTCACTGATAAGGATATAAATGGAAAACCCTCATACTTTACTCTTTCACCAATTTTTGTTGGCGAAAGCCAAATGCCCTGGTCTCTTTGTATGATTGTTCCCAGGTCAGTAATAGTTGAGCAAGGGAATAGGGCTCTTTACATTTCTCTTTTGGTTGGTTTAATTGGGTTGCTTCTTTTAAGTTACGCCACCTTTAAAGTGCTGAAAGGGAACATATTTAAACCTATTAATGCCATTACCAAAGTACTTCACAAACTTTCATTGGGCGAAGTAACCAGCGATATACAAATTGAAATAAAGAGCAAAGATGAAATAGGCCAAATGGGACAAGCGCTGTCCACAACAATTTTAGGACTCGAAAAAAAGATTGAATTTGCCAATAGCATTGGGAAGGGAATCCTAGATTCTTCATTTGATTTGCTTAGCACCAACGACTACCTTGGCAAAGCGCTTATAGATATGCGACAAAGCCTTAAAAAGGCCAACGAAGATGCTGAAAAGCGGCGACAAGAAGATAGTATTCGCCAGTGGACCAGCGAGGGGCTTACCCATTTCTCTGAACTCCTCCGACAAAACACTAACAATTTGGAAGTGCTTGCCTATTCAATTGTAAAGCAGCTGGTTCAAACCATCGATGCCAATCAGGGTGGTCTTTTCCTATTCAATGATGACGATTCGGAAAACCCACACTTTTTCCTTGCAGCTTCATTTGCTTTTAATCGGCGAAAATTCATAAACAAAACAATTCTACCTGGCGAAGGGCTTATTGGTGCTTGTGCCATTGAGAAAAAAACAGTCCACCTTAAAGAAATTCCCGACGGCTACATCGAAATTACCTCGGGTCTGGGCGGTGCCAAGCCCAATAATCTTTTAATAGTACCCCTTTTGCTCGAAGAAAGCGTACTGGGCGTTATTGAACTTGCCTCTTTTAACGAGTTTGTAGAGTATCAAATAGAATTTGTAGAGCGAATTGCCATGAGCATTGCATCTACAATAACTTCTGTTCGGGTTAATATTCGCACATCACAACTTCTTACAAGAACGCAACAGCAAGCCGAAGAGATGCAGGCTCAAGAGGAGGAAATGAGGCAGAACATGGAAGAACTTCAGGCTACGCAAGAAGAATCGACCCGCAAAACTAGCGAAATGCAAAGTTTTATTGAAGCGCTCAACAATTCGAGTTTTGTTATTGAGTACGACTCGCTAGGTTTTATTACTTCAATTAACAATGCCTACCTTGAATTACTTGGCTTGAAAAGAGATGAGGTAATTGGGCTGCACCATTCCGATAAACTAGAAATGGATGCCTCGACCAAAAGGGAGTACGACCAATTCTGGAACGATTTACGCGCTGGAATCCCTCGCAAACAAACCAATCGGTTTGTAGCAAATGGTGCTAGTTTCGTGTTTCAGGAAACCTACACTCCTATTAAAAATGAATTTGGAGAGGTGTATAAAATTCTGAAAATTGCAAACAATATAACCAATCTGGTTGATTCCAAAAAGTTTAACTAATCTGTTCGTAATATGAACTGGAACCAACTTTTAACCCCATTTCGCTACGGTTCCTCTTCGGTACAGAACAACCCTATTGAATCGCGCAGCCAATTTCAACGCGATTACGACCGTATTATTTTCAGTTCTCCCTTTAGGCGCTTGCAAAATAAAACTCAAGTTTTTCCCCTTCCCGGAAGCATATTTGTGCATAACCGGTTAACCCATAGCCTCGAGGTGGCTAGCGTTGGCAAGAGCCTCGGAAATAGCATTATTGAAACTGTTTATAAAAATGAACCCAACATAAGTCCGCAACTTGTTGAGCAAATTCCAACCATTATTGCCACAGCTTGCTTGGCTCACGACCTGGGTAACCCTCCCTTTGGTCATAGCGGCGAAGAGGCCATTAGAAACTATTTTATACGCAACCAATCGAACTACAAGCACTTACTAACCGAGCAACAGTGGCACGATTTGATTCGATACGAAGGCAATGCCAATGCGCTCAGGCTGCTTACCCATCAGTTTGAAGGCCGCAGGCCGGGAGGCTTCCGCCTAAACTATCCAATTTTGGGATCTGTGGTAAAGTACCCTTGGGTTTCCGATGTTCCAAGCACCAAAAAATTTGGTGTTTTTCAGAGCGAATGGGATTGGTACGCGCAGCTAGCCGCAACGCTTGGGTTACCTAAGCATAGCGAAACCTCTGCATATTCAAGGCATCCATTGGTATATTTAGTTGAAGCAGCCGACGATATTTGTTACCAAATAATGGACCTTGAGGATGCCCACAAACTGGGGATACTAGAATACCAGGTTGTTGAGTCGCTGTTTCTAGCATTTTTCAACCCCAAAAATGATGCGCAATGGATTACTAACATACATAGCACATTAAAAGAAGTAACCGATCGAAATGAAATGGTTGCTTTTTTGCGCGCAATGGTAATCGGTAAGATTATTCAGCTGTGCTCAAAGGTTTTCGAGAATAACTACTCTCGAATAATGGAAGGCGAAGCCGTGCCCTCATTAATTAATCAACTCGAATCTGATGGCCAACAGGCCATTGCTCAAGTTAGGAGCGTATCCGTTGAAAAAGTTTACAACCATAGAAGCGTTGTAGAAATTGAGTTGGCTGGCTACAAAGTACTTTCAACGCTTCTCGACTCTATTTGTCCTGCTATGCTCATGGCATCCGATAGCTATTCAAAGAAAATATTGCGACTTATTCCTGAACAGTATCGTATTAACCCTTCTGCTGCTGATTACGATAAGTTAATGCGATCACTCGATTTTGTTTCGGGAATGACCGATGTTTACGCCCTGGAACTTTATAGAACCCTTACGGGAATAGAGATACCCGGAATTAGTTGATAAAATTAAAGGTAAATAACATTTTTTCCGTTTGTGCTTAGTAAATGCCTTCCAACAGCCTGAACAATGTCGAGATAATTATGACAGGTAGTCATAGACTCGGTTATTAACTCAATGTTGTTGCCACAATATTCAGGACTAAAGAAACCACACCCCTGAACCCTTCCATTCACAACTTTAACAAACGACATTTCGTCGGCGTTAGGCCCTTTATCGAAGATAACGTACGATCCGTTCAGTTTTTTGAAACTGTTAATGGCTCTTTTTACCCTTTCGTTATAGGTACAGGGTGCTTCAGCTCCCTCGCAAGCACCTAAGCACTTTCGAATCTGACGTTGGAAACAAGCGCCTGAAGTTGGGTAAAGACCACACATTTTAAGGCAGAGCTTGAAGTCGTCAATAATCCGAAGTAATGAATTACGTGCAACTTCAATTCGAGAATAGCTGCCAACGGGATCCTCTTGTCGAGCATTCAGTTTGGCCAGTTCAAAGGTTTTATATCCCTCGGGGCTTTGGCCCTCAAATAAACCGTACATGTTAGTTGGGCGTCGTCCCAAGCGATTATATATTGGTAACATGGCTTTTATAAGCTCCGACTCCTTTATGATTGCAATAAGTTCGCTGCCGGTTAGTTCGAAATCGACTTGTGCAACTTTCGAAGCCATTTCGATAGCTCTTTTAGATTTGCTTTCGTTCAAATGCTGAAGCACTCTGGTTCGTATTCTTTTGCTTTTACAAATGTATAAGGGTTGACCATTATTATTGTTTAAAAAGTAAACACCTGTGGCTTCGGGCAAAGAATCAATAGTGGTAAAATCGAGTGCCGTTGTGTATCTTCTTTGCTAACTGCTTTCGCTTGTGGCATTAGCCAATTCGGAAGGATTGATTTCTAAAAGCAGTTCGAAAAGTTTAACCGTTGCTTTGGCATCGCCTGCAGCCCGGTGCCTCGAATCGATGCTAATTCCAAGTTCAGAACAAATATTACCAAGGCTGTACGATTTGTACCCCGGAATAATTTTTCGCGACATTTTAACTGTGCAGAGTTTTTTTCGAGAAAAGTTATAACCAAAACGTTTAAACTCTGCTTCAATAAAACCGTAATCGAATTGCACATTATGTGCAACAAATATGGAGCCTTCGGTTAATTCAATAATTCTTCGGGCAATTTCGAAGAAACGTGGCGCGTTTGCAACCATCTCATTCGAAATACCAGTCATTTGAGTAATGTAGTACGGAATGGATATTTCGGGATTTACAAGCGATATAAACTTATCGACTACTTTCGAACCATCGTGCTTATAAATGGCTATTTCAGTTATTCTGTTGCGAGAGGAACTACCACCAGTTGTTTCAATGTCTACAATACAATACATGGGGAGCCTAAAGCATTCTTGCCATTAGCAGCAGAACTATAGGAATAACAAAGTGCATATCCACCACTTCTGTAATAGTTTTAAGCGCAAGCCGTATGTGAGCCTCAACTGTTCTTTCAGAGAGGGAAAGTTCGGTTGCAATTTCCCGATACGAAAGGCCCTTTTCTCTGCTCATTTTATATACTAACTGGCGTTGAGTTGGAAGCTCGTTAATTACCTTATTAACCATGCTTTGGATATCGGAAAAAATCAGATCGTCTTCGGTTTTATTGCTTGCAAGGCTTAAAGCATGCTTAACATATTCGAAATAAGCTTGCTCGTTTACTTTTCTGCGGTTCTGATTAAATATGGTATTTCGAGCAATGGTAACTGAACGATAGGCTTTCGTTGATATTGTTTCTGTTTTCCCATATTTTTAAGAACACCTCCTGAACAATCTCTTCGGCATCGTGCTGGTTACGTATATAGCGTAATGCAAAGTAATAAATACGATCCGAAAAACAATGAAAAACCCTTTAGAATGCTTCAATATATCCATTCCGTAATGCAACGAGAATAGATTTACCAACTGCTCCACCTTCCAATTTCGAATCGTCTTCCATGGTTTTGAGTTGTGGGTATTAATTTATCGGGTTTTGCATGCCTATAATTGCATCAACATACTCTCTAGTATTGCTCAATCGCGGAACCTTATTTTGTCCGCCAAGTTTGCCCCTTTCCTTCATCCATTCGAAAAAAGAACCCGGCTTCATAATCTTAATTACCGGTGCCGATAATGTAATGCCCTTATATCGTTTTGCCTCATAATCTGAATTTAAAGCACATAGGGCATTGTCGAGAATAGTAGTAAAAAAATCGAGGTCGTTAGGTTGGTTTTCGAACTCAATAAGCCATTCGTGAGCTCCTTTGGCATTATCGGCCATATAAATGGGGGCTGCAGTATATTCGCGAATTAGAGCACCCGTTTTTTCGCAGGCAATTTTTAATGCCTTTTCGGCATTGTCAATAATTAATTCTTCTCCAAATGCGTTAATAAAGTGCTTGGTTCGTCCGGTAATCTTAATTCGGTGCGGGAATCGCGATTCAAATTTAACAGTGTCGCCAATTATATATCGCCAAAGCCCCGAGTTGGTGCTAATAACTAAGGCGTAGTTTTTATTTAGTTCCACATCGGCTATAGTATGCACCTGTGGGTTTGGGTAGTGTATTTGTTCAAAAGGAATAAATTCATAAAAAATTCCGTAGTCAAGCATCAGAAGCATTTCGTTTACCGAGGGTTCATCCTGAATTGCAAAGAATCCTTCACTCGCATTGTAGGTTTCTAGGTAGTTCATCTTATCGGTTGGAATAACCTTACGAAACTGTTCCCTATAGGGATCGAAACTTACACCACCATGGATAAACAGTTCAAGGTTGGGCCAAACTTCAAGCAGATTGTCCTTCCCTGTATGGCTAAGAATATGCTTTACCATTACCAAGTTCCACGATGGAACACCTGCGAGGCTCGTTACATTTTCCTTTAAAGCCTCGTGGGTAAGTTTTCCCAACTTTTCTTCCCATTCAGGAATTAATGCCACTTGCTGGCTGGGAGTGCGAATAAAATTGACCCACCAGGGTAAATTTTCGATTAGGATTGCAGATAAATCGCCGTAATAAGAATCGTTACTGAAATTATCTATTTGGTGGCTACCGCCCAGAGTAAGCCCTTTCCCTGAAAAAATTTCTGTCTCAGGGTTCTGATTGGTATAAATGGCTAACACATCGCGCCCTCCGCGAAAGTGACACTCCTCAAGAGCATCATTACTTACCGGAATAAACTTACTTTTATCGCTGGTAGTTCCCGACGATTTGGCAAACCACTTCACATTGCCGGGCCAGAGTATGTTTTGTTCACCTTTACGTAATAGATCTACGTATGGCTTTAATTGCTCGTAATCGCAAAGGGGAACCTTGCTCTGAAAATCGGCTACGCTCTTAATGCGACCAAACCCATATTTCTTACCAAAATGGGTGTTTTTAGCTTTATCGATAAGCTTAAATAGGGTTTCTTCTTGCACTTCCATTGGAAACCGTCTGAAAAGGTCAATTTGGTGCAATCTTTTTGTATTTCCCCAAACTATTAGCGATTTTATTAGCGACATACATTAAGCCTTTATTCAATACAAATATACTATGTTTCGAACACATCGGACAGTACTTGCAGCGAGTTTATAGGAGGAAAACTTCCCAGATGGTAGCTAAAGTAATCTAGCATTCCTTTTAAAAAGGCAACCCTCAGGCGGCCGTTCAGTTCAACTCCTTCAATGTTATCATACCCATATTGCAGGAAATAGCTAAGTATCTCGCTATTCTCAGAATTAAAAAACTGAGGGTGCAAAGGCTCCAATTCCTCAAAATGCCCTGTTTTTATATTGAAAAACCGACAGGTTGAGGAGTAGCTGCCGCTCGGAAAAAAACCAATGTAGCGAGAAAGTTGAACAAGGAAAGCTAGATGAAAATTTACTACTCCGGTTTGAGTATTGTCGAGATACTCTATTGAACTTTCGAGAAATTGATAAAGGCTTGGATTAGCCTCTTCTTCACGAACAGTACGGTATACTACTTCGCTTATAAAAAGAGCCAATGCTCTCTTAATATGGTTATGAGGCAGGCTGGTAAGAGATATATATGGATGTGCCTCCTTAAAGCGCCCCATGCCACCGTGACGAGATGGGTAATAATGAATATTAAGCATCGTCAGGGGTTGAAATAGTATGGCCTTACCTGCCCGCTTTCCCGTGGGGTAGGCTCTATTTACCATTACAGTTTGCCTGCCTTGTTGCCTAGTGTATAAATGAGCAATCAGGCTAGTTTCACCATAACGAATGCCACGGAGGGCAATTGCCTGATCGTTATGAAGCATGGCTGATAAAAAATTACTTAACAAAAAGAATCTTTCCTGCTGCAGTTTGTTCACCACTACTATCGGAACAGAAGAAAAGATAAACCCCGGTTGCTACCCGTTTACCTTGTCTGTTTTTTCCATTCCATGTAGCTTGGCCACCCTGGCTTACGGTTTCGTAAACCAAATTACCACTAATGTCGGTTATTTTTACTATGGTTTTCTCTACGAGTCCCGTAATTGTAATATCGCCCGTATAATTGGGTCGAACCGGATTTGGGAATGCATAAACTTTCCCAAAAGTTTCCCCTGGCTCCGTTGCATCGCCACGATATGATACCATTCCCTTATCGGTTGAAATAAAAACCTCGCCAGTTGTAGGGTGGACTGCAATATGCTGAATATTATTAGAAGGGAGAGGACAATTAGACGTGGTAAAATGCTTCAGCTGCTTAGTACCATCGGCCGATTGAAGAATGGCTCCTGATCGTGAGGTACCAAACCACTTGCGGTTGCCTCCGTCAACCGCAATGGTGGTTACTACCTCGTTTTCGAGTAGGAATACCGCCAACCCCGAAACTACATCGGGGACCCTAACCCTCTGAAAACTAAAAGAAGAAGGTGTAAACACCCGCTCGGGATTATAGGAAACCAAAACGCCATCAGCGGTTCCTATCCAAAGGTAGCCGTCCCTATCGAAAGCAATTGATGCAATATCGTTTGGCAACGAATTTCCTAGTCCATCGATTAGTGGTGGTTTTCGAAAAGCGTCGTCGCTCGCTGAAGATGGGTCGGCTCCAGGGTCGAGCACAAACAGACCACCTCCCGATGGCAATATGAGCCATAGATGCCCAGCGGACGAGAAATGTATATCGGAAAAACGGGTTGCACCAATTTGGTTGGCATACGGAAAGCTGAACCAACGTCCATCGGTTAACCTAACCGATATGGGTCTGTCGACCCCAACATTAGCTGCCCAAAGGTTGCCCGACTTGTCGAAAGCAATGCCACTAACTCTGCAGTAGGGGCCAGAAATAATGGTTTGCAGGGTACTATTTGCTGGTGAATAGTTTTCAACAAATTCGTCGTTTACAAAATGCGAAATACCATTACCCCAGCTCGAAGCAAAATACTCGCTTGGGTTCGAAGGATTTACCAATACCCTCACCGCATCGAACATGGAAGTATTTCTGTATGTACTCCATTGGTTGTTCATGTTGGTATTAATAGTAAATGGTAACCAACGGTTCCCATAGGCATTGTTGTAAGCTCCTGCTGCCACAATGAATCCATTGCCCTTGGGGGCAATATGAAACGAGTTATTGCTCTCGGGACCGTTGGGACTCGCTTCGACCCACGATTCACCCATTCGATACATTAGGCCATACTCTTTGTCGGCTACGGCCAAATTTCCGCTCCAATCTAAATGTGCATAGCTGGGGCTAAACTTCGAAAACGAAGGGTACGAAAACTGCCAAAATCCTCCACCCTGAAGTCCCTGATAGTGGGCAATTCCCGATCCGGAGCAGATAATTAGGTATGTTTCATTTGCCGACAAATTGTTTATAACATTGAAGTAGCGGAAACGCTGAATCCACTGTTCCCCGTCCCTGTACCAAACCACGTCGGGTGTAGTATTGCCGTTATTTTGAGCAATTATTAATTTATCTTTAAATATAGCTAGAGCACCAACCTGCGTATTGGGGTTTGGTAAAGTATTGTCGAGGCTCCACGCTGCAAAGTGGAATAAATTTGGACTATTTAAACTTGCAAACATTAATCCGCTCTCTGTTGCAGCATATATGGTTGAATTAAAAACGAGGGTTTGAAATACCGGCAAATTGGCACCCCCTGAACCTATCATGTATGTGTCCTTAATTTCGAAACGGCTGGTGTTTAGCACTACAATGCCAAAGCCCGTTGAAATATGAACAATTTCATTATCAACAAAATAAAAATGATTGATGGTCTTTTCGCCTATCATAGGCTTATCCTTAATAAACGGGATGTTAACCACGCGGTTTGAGAAAACCATATCGATATTGCCATCGCTGTATCCCACCAGCAGCAGTTTTTGATAAGGAGAATAGGCAATGCTTGAAATACCAACGCCCGACAACCCGTTTACCCTGTTGAGTTTGCCTACATCTCCATCGGTGGGGTTATACCAGAAAACTCCATTCGCTGTTGAAACATAAACTTTACTATCGCCCGAAGTAACTGTTAATCCTCGTTTATACGAAAAATGGTCGCGCCATTGTCCTACTGCTGGCTGAGCCATTACATTGCTTGTAAAAAAGCATACTAATACGAGATGTGCAAAAAGGCTAACAACCTGAAATCTGATTTTCATAACTTTGAATTGCTATATGGAATTAATAACAATATTAATTATAAAAAAGTATCGCAACACAATAACAAAATGAATAAAAGCAAGCATGTTGGCACAATAAATGGTAATTGCAAACGTACTCAATTTAAAACTATTGCTTGCGTTTGCTCTAGTATCGATTATTAAACAGTGAAATTATGAAAAATTGTAAATTAACCTTTATCGGATTTTTTATCCTATTATTTCCGTTATATGGTATTTGCCAGCATAAAGTAACATCCACCCCCACTTGGTTTAAAAAACCCCCACTACCCAATAGTGGAAAAGTAATTGGCGTGGGTAAGGGTTGGTCGGAACGAATAAATTTGGCTGAGCAGAAAGCTATAATGAGTGCCAACGAAAGCATTGCACGACAAATAAACCCACCCCAAAAAACCAAAAAGTCATTTTTTCGCCCAGCAAAAAAGGGTTCCCAAAAAACCACGCTCGAAAGCGAAACGGTAAAGGCCTCCATAGGCAACTCAGTAATTATTAAAAAAGCCTATAAAAAGCATAAGGATGGATATTTGTTCTATATTATGATTGAAACTGATTTTCAATAAATTTATTTCTTTTTCTTTAAATCTTTTTTTGATGGCCCAACTCTTACATTAGATGTTTTACAGCATAATTAAGCCAAAAATGGGGGGGGTAAATTATTATTGCTATATTTGTTTCGGATTATACGAAAAAGTTATATAGATCGCTTATTTAGTTGTTAGTTTTATTTAGCAATTCGTTACATATTTTCTGAAACAGGTTCTTTTTCTATCAAACAACAATTTTTAGTTTCCTTTTTATTGCCTATGGATTAACGCTGGAATTGTACTAGGCAATTGGTTTAATAGTAGAATGGATGATTGCCAGAAGTTTTATTGCCGTATAGCTTTCTGTTTCAAAATGGCAAAAGAACCTACCCCAAGGCCTGACCGGAAATCAACCCTAGGGTGGGAAGCAAAGCGTGAGTTTTACCAAATCCTTACGACGAAATAGATTATAAAAGGTTTCGAAAGATTCTTATATTATGCCTATTTTATTTAATAATGATTGATAAACAATAAGTGTATAACATAATAAAAATGAAACAAATGAACAAATACATCAAAACATTAACATTACTATTTCTAATTAGCATTGGTATTGTTTCGTGCGTAAAAGAACGCTTAGAAAATACCGATATTAATAATCCTAATATCCCAAAAACTGGTGTACTGCTAAGTTACAAGGTAAATGAAACCTCTTTTAGCCGTAAAAAGGGAAGAGCGATCTCAAAGTTATGTCGGGCAAGAGCATTAACTCAGAAATGCGGGAGGTTAAAATGTACTTTGATACAACTGAGGACAATTACTTCATTAAAACTACCCGTTTGAATTGTTCGAAAAGCAAGCGAAAAGATTTTGCAGAGCCCGAATGGAGAACTATAGTAGAGACCAATGCGGGCAGAACCACATACAACGATCTTGGGGCAATTATTTCTTCCGTTTCTAAAACATTGCATGGAGGGCAGGGTTTGGGTTATATGGTTACCAGTTATGCTGAGCGTGCAAAAAAGATGAAGGAAATGATACAGGGTTTATCTGCAAAAAATGGGCGGATATTTAATTGAAACCCAAGCAGACACAACGGTAGTTAAAGTAACCCGTGTTTTTGAGCAGGGAAACGAGGAAGATGAGGGCCTTGTGGGTTACACATCCGTTTCCTACCTAAACGTGCAATATGGTGTTTCTGTTATTTCAGAACTCTACGACCCCAACGGTAAACTGACAAGCAAGACAACCATGCTCTATATACTTATCGACGATATTCCTGTTGTGGCTTACGAGGAGGCAATTTCATTCAGCGTTACCCATTTGGGCGAAACCATTGAGCATAGAACCATTACCAACTACGACAATATTAATATCACAAACTTTTAGGGTATGTTTAAACAAAATACTTATTACTTTAATTATCGTCCTCACTTTTAATAGTATTAATGCACAATACAACCCTACATATCGCAATGTTTTTTGGCTTCATGGGGTACAGGGCGATGTAAATTCAATGAAAGCGCTTTCCGATTATTTCAGTGCTCGTTATCAAATCAACTCCTATCACCCTGCTTACCAATCTAATAGGGGCTTGGTTTATGCCGCAAACCAGTGGAATTCTATCGATTTTGGACATCAACCCAACGACATCACCATAGCACATAGCATGGGAGGTTTGGTTGCTCGGCAATACGATAGGCAGGCCATAAGCAATAAAAAACTTGACGGATTAATAACACTTTGCTCCCCTCATCAAGGAGCTGAATTTGCTAACTCTTTTGACAACGGAAAAGTTAGAACCATGTTTGAAAAATCCATTAACGATGGGCTCGAGGGGTATAGCGTAATGGGTCATTGGGTTGGTAACCTTGCATTGTACCATGAAAATGTATTAAGGGTTTTTGGGCAATACGATAGCTACATACAGGCACGCACGGCAATTACTCATAATATTGTTGGGCTTTTCTTTGGAGGAGTGTTTTACTATTGGACAACTAGTTTTTTAGTTAATTTGGTTTCTGCAAGTGAAGTTAGCGATAAGGTTAATATGCTGAAAATTGGAGTTGCCTCATCGTTGCAGACTTTGATTGGCCGACTGGCGGGGTTCGTTTTTGGTAGCCAGGATGAGTACCATCCCTCGTCCAAGGACGATCTGAAGCCCACAAGTGGCATTATTGCTTCTTTGGGCACCACAACTCCACCTTGCCCTAAAATTGCCATTTCTTGCACGGAAGACTATCCTGCTGGTATCAAGTTTTTAGGTTCGCAATTGAGTTTAATGAGCCAGAACAGTCCTGGCATAGGCAATATTTCAGATGGTAATTTTTATTCATTAACAAATGCAATTGTTTTGGATTCAAGAAAATGCAGAGATGAATATGCAGGCTGGTATCGCAGTGCCAGTTGGTGGTCACTTGGCATTTTAAATAGCCACTACAGGGCTAAAAGGGATGCATTTAACCGCCAAGCCAATTTTTGGGATAACGGTTTTGAGCGGGAATACCAAAAGTGCCTGGGTAGCATATACTACACTACCGAAACCTTTACCATTACCGATCTGGAATGGGTTTGCGATGGTTCTGCTGCCATGCAGGCAGGCTCTTCTTTCATTCAAACGGCCGTAAAGGACTACGACCCCAACTGCTGGCAGTGGGTAACGAGAACCTATACCAATACTATTGAAAACATTCATTCAACAGACGGCATAGTAATACAACCCTCGCAGCAGGCTCTGGTTGGTGCAATAATTCCATTACCCTTACCCTCAACCAATCACGAGGAAGCAAAAAGGGGTTGGAGTGTCGTAAATTATTTACGTGATGAAGTTTTCGAAAAACCGGGTTACTTCAAACTGGAAAAAAAGTAAGAATGAATAAGTACAGAATAGTGTTTTATCTATTCTGTACTTCTTATTGTAATAAAATGAAACGTATTCATTTAATAATACTCAGTTTGATTGCTGTATTTGCAGCTTGCCATAACAAAAGTTTTGATACTCCATTAAAGATTATTAAGGATGGCGTAATTGTTTGGCAGAAACCACTGTGGAAGGTACCACACGATACCGCATATTATGTCATTTCTCTTTTCAAGCCATTTTATATATTTGACAATAAAGTATTAGTTAGCACATATAGTAACGCACAAGGTGGAATTCGTTGTATGGAGATAGAAACAGGAATGGTGGTTTGGGAAAAGACACTTGGATTACAGACTGCTCCACAAGGTTTAAGTTTGAGCATTAATAATCCTTATTTCAATAAAGAGGGAAGGTTTATGATCGTTTCAATAGGTGACTGGGGAAATAAAAGACAGGCTAGAATTAACATTGACACAGGTGCAACTGATTGGGAATTGTCAATCGAAGCTTTTGCTTCTTTAGCTGGTATGGGCGACCACTACTACTGCACGGTTTACAATTCTGATGATGTTTGCCCCATTTACAGGGTTGACGTTAACACCGGCAATGCCGATCACTTTTACACATCTACCCTTCCGGCTCACCCTAACTACAATGCACAACGGTCAGCCATAGCTCATCCTTTCATTCACAATGGGAAGGAATATTTAATTCTTGACGAATTACGTTTAGTGGACCCCTCCACATCGCTAGTAGAAAATTTCTTCTCGCTGATGGATGCCGGAACCAAAGAGCTATTGATTATGCACCAGCCCATCGACAGCCCGGTAAGCAAAGTGGAACTGGTTGATGGTGATTTGTATTTGTTTACTGGAAACGGATACAATGTTTTATCTATTGATAGCCTAACAATTAAACGTCAGGTTAGGTTTTACAAAAGAGGCAACTATGTATATCACCAGTTTTTTGGTAATAAACTGATATTAGGAATACTCCCTTATGGTATAGCCCCAGAAATTGTAGACGATCCATGCCATTTCGTAATCAATAAGTGCACCGATGATGTGCTCGTGAGGATCCCTGATTATGTTTACCAAGCATCGATAATCGAGGATTATATTTACATTAGTGGCGTTTCAAAATTTAAAGCCTTCAATATTAATACAGGCAAGTGTGTCCTCAACTTTCCTTTGCCACACAAAAGCATGCCAGGAGTAGCCACTTATCGTAATGCCAACGGCAAAAAATTTGTTATTACCGAGGATATCGGCTTCACCTACTGCTTCGAGGCCATTTAATTCGCCCTTAAAAACACAATAGATGAGATTCTTTTTTTTATTAGTAATTCTGTTGTCGGGACTTACAACGAAGGGACAGCTACCCGATATCCCGTTAGGCGATAATCGTAATCTATACTATCGCACCCCCGTGGTGCCCCAAACCTTCTGCTTCGCAACCAAGGGTGAGCTGAAGTTGTACTTTGCACGCCAATTATACTATCCAGAAACGTACTGGCATAAAGACTCTCCCTTTTTGGAACGGGTTGGGATAACCCTGAGCGACATGTGGCTTGGTAATGCCCACGACCCAAATGTTTCACTTTCCTATACCCCCACAAGTAATCTTGCCCTGAGCGCAGGATACATAAAATCGTTCCGTTGGGATTACTTCTTTGTGGGTACCAACTTTTGGAGCCTCGAATACGATACGCATTACCGTGGCGAAACAGAATCGTTAACAGCCTCGGTTGCTTACCACAATACCCTTTCCGACCGCTGGGCCTACGAGATGGGTACCGGTCTGGCCTGGGGAAGTGGCAGTTTCGAGTTCTCGGAAGATCTCACCGAATACTTCAGAGAAAAAAGCACCCTTAAGTACCACATGCTCACCCATAATTTTCGGGGCTCGCTGTCGTACCGTTACCGAAAGATGCAGGTAACGGGCCAGTTGAATGCGGGTTATGTGAGGTACTACAATATAAACTGCTCTCCGTTACTTCCCGGAACGGTTGAGCATGTTATAAATCCTTTTCTCGGGCACCAAACCGACTTCTACATCGATCCGGCTCTGCGGGTTAGCTTTAACTTTAAGCGTTTTGGCTGGCACCTGCACTACGCATTTCCCTATGCCCACGGGCAAAGTAAATTATCGAAACCGGTTCTTAACATTGGCGTAGGCATGTCGTTTAAAATACTGAAGGGTAGCATGTAACGTTTTAACTAGCATTGGATTAACGGTAGTAAAACCCATCTCTCACGGTCGTCAGAAAAACAAATCTGGGCTATCCTGTTTTTAGCAGCCTACCAGCAGAAAGGGCATAGGCAAGGTTGAAAGTGCAGGAAGGCCCTGATTCTGATTTTTAAATAGGGCAGTATTAATTATATTTACTTTGAGAAGTAACTTTCGTTTTTATTCAAACTAATTTAAAATTAAACACCTTAATATGAAAAGAGCAGCATTTGTACTATTGGCAATTGTATTTGCCCTCACCCTTAAGGGCAACCCCTCCGAGGCCGACAGCATTAAAAGTTTAATTAACAGGGCATATGTTGAAGGGGTGCACAACGGGGGCAGCCTCGAAGAGGTGGCCAAGGGCTTTCATCCCGAATTTGAAATGCTTATTCTGCGCGATGGGGCTTTGAGCAAATACGCTATAAAAACTTGGATAGACGATATGAAGCGAAGGCGTGCGGCAAACCCTCTTTTCAAGCCCGAGCGCACCGAAATAAACTATCTGAACATTGATATTACAGGGAACTCGGCCATAGTGAAGTTAGAACTAGTTAAGGGAGGGAAAGTAATTTTCACCGACTACCTCTCACTTTACAAATTTGGTGGGGATTGGAAAATTGTAAGTAAAATTTTCTACCGGCATTAAAGTTTCCCTCTGTCCATTTTTTTTCAAAGGTACACCTGCCTTCCGCCTGCCTGAGGGCAGTCAGGGCGGGGCAGGGATGGAACATTCATATAATAGTTATCGTCGTGCGGGTTAAAGCCTTTAACATGGATGTTTCTTTATCTGTTTTTAGTCCTGCTTAGCACCACCAGCGATGCGGCTACTAAAAACATACCTGCAATTGCAATGGAGGTTGGTTCTTCGTTGGGAAGGAGTAGCCAACCTAAAATGGCTCCAACAACCGGAATTAGAAACTTCCACATATTCAGGTTCGAAACCTTTACCCCTTCCCTTTTCAATAGCATGTACCAAATTGATATGGCTGCTGCCGAGATGAAACTTAGCCAGCCTAGGGAAAAGAAATACTCCAGGGGAAAAGGCCCCTGCTTATAGCCTTCGGTCATAATTCCTGCTGCCCATAAAATGGCTCCGCCAAATAACATTGAAAAAGAGCTAAGAATGAATGGATGAATTCTTCGTCCATGCCTTGCAACCAAAACATTACCAACCCCCGATAAAATATTGTTGGCAATAAGCAGCAAAATACCATAGCTGGCAGTAATACCTACTGCAGCCATTAGGTTTTTTCCCAGTGTTATTATTCCAACCCCCAATAAGCCAAGGCCAATAATTAGCATTTTACGAAAGTAGATGGTATCGTTAGGCATATAAAAATGGGCAACTAAGGCTACAAAAAGGGGGCCCGAACCTACCACCATGGCACCAAGAGACCCAGGCACCAAATTCATTCCTGAGTAAAAAAGGGCATACTGAATTGAAACCTGAACAATACCCGCCAATGCAACGAAAGCATACTCTCGAATCGATAAAGAAACCTCCTTAATTGCTCTGAAAATAAATGGAAGAATAAGCAAACCCCAGATAAAGAATCGAATTCCTGCAAACTGCAATGGTGCATTGTACTTCAAGCCAATTTTTACCCCTACAAACGCCTAAGCCCACAACAAACAGGCAACAATTGCCAGTATTGTTGTGCTTTTCTTGTTTGATTTAAAAAAGATAGTCAAGAGATCTTTTAATTTATCACTCCTTTGCCCACGGTGAGGGGTCTATAGTATCGTCCTGAACGTATCCGTAGTATTTACTGGCAACCTCATCGAGAATTTGATTTACTCTTTCCTTATCATTTTCAGTAACCAATTTCAAGCGAAGCTCCTTGAAATGAGGAAGGCCCTTAAAGTAACAGGTGTAATGCCTTCGCATTTCGAGTATTGCTCGTCGTTCGCCCTTTTCGTCAACAGCAAGGGCCAAATGCTCCTTTGCCAAGGCCACTTTCTGCTCAACTGTAAGGGGCAACATTTTTGTGCCTGTTTGCAGATAGTGTTTAATTTCTTTAAATATCCATGGGCGACCGTACGTGGCTCTGCCTATCATTATTGCATCAACCCCATACCTATTGAACATTTCCTGAGCCTTTTCGGGGCCATCAACATCGCCATTGCCAATAATTGGGATAATCATTCGAGGATTACTTTTTACCTCGCCAATAAGGGTCCAGTCGGCAGAGCCCTTGTACAGTTGCGCCCGGGTTCGACCATGTATTGTGAGCGCAACAATTCCGACATCCTGAAGCTTTTCAGCTATTTCTACAATATTTTTCGAATCCTCGTCCCAACCCAAGCGGGTTTTTACCGTTACGGGCAAGTGGGTTGCCCGTACAATTTGACGTGTCATTTCAACCATTTTGGGAACATCGCGCATCATGCCCGACCCTGCTCCCCTGTTGGCTATTTTTTTTACTGGACATCCAAAATTAATATCGATTACCTCAGGGTTCGCTCGGGTTGCCAATTTGGCTGCCTCAACCATGCTTTCAATAATATGGCCGTACAGCTGTATTCCAACGGGACGTTCGGTATCGGCAATTTTAAGTTTGGCAACAGAACTCGATGCATCACGAATAAGTCCGTCGGAATTAACAAACTCCGTATAAACCATGTCGGCTCCATACCGCTTGCAAAGCAAGCGAAAGGAAGGGTCGGTAACATCCTCCATGGGTGCTAAAAAAAGGGGGCGTTGCCCCAGCTCCAAATCCCCTAATCTCACTATTAATTTTTTTCTAGGGCAAAAATAGATAATTCCTTTATCTAAAATGCTTTGTTTCACTTTTTATGAATTATCCACAGTTCCTATTGAAATATCATCGTATACATTACGAGGAATTCATGTTTTTTTTGCATTTTTGTTTTATTATGTAAAATGGCTACCATGCATAATATTTCTGATAAAGAATTAGCAGAAAGAATTGGAATTCTTAAGTCCATAACACTATTCCGCGAACTTGAAGAGGAAATGCTTGTGAGCCTCTCAAGTGCCCTCGTAACTAAAGTTCTTGAAACAAATGAGTTGCTATTTGAGAAGGGGGACCTGGATTATGCTTTGTACTTGGTAGTTTCGGGAACAGTAAGGGCACATGTGGGTGAGCACACCTATGCTAAATTTGGTGCCAATATGTATTTTGGCGAATATTCATTGCTCGATTCGAGCCCCCGAAGTACAGCCGTAACTGCAGTTGAGCCATCGAGCCTACTCAAACTCGAGCAAAAATCGTTTTTCGAAGTAACCGAAAAGCATCCGGAAATTACCCAAATAATGCTAAGGGGTTTAATATGGAGGCTCAGAGATTATAACAAGTTGGAGGCAGAACTTACCCGTAAGAACCATGAAATTGTGCAACAAAAAGCCGTTCTTGAGCAGCAGCGAAAAGAGTTGGAGGCCCTTAACTCAACAAAGGACAAGTTTTTTGCTATAATAGCACACGATTTAAAGAATCCCTTTAGCACAGTACTAGGTATAAGCGAACTACTAGCCCGTGAATTTGAGAACTTCGATCCTGAAAGTTTGAAAGAGTTTATAACTCAAATTTATAAGTATTCCAACAACACATTCAATCTGCTCGAAAACCTCTTGCAGTGGTCGATGGTACAAACAGGCCGGATGCCCATGCGCCCCAAACTGGCCAACCTGTGCACAATAATTGAAGAAAATGTTGAACTACTCTCTGGAAATGCAGTTCAAAAAAACATTGCAATTACCCACCCAAAGTGCCATGAGGTATTATCATACATTGATGTGAACATGATTACTACCGTTGTTCGCAACCTGCTATCGAACGCTATAAAGTTTACTCCACAAAACGGTACCATTTCAGCAAGCATATCGAAGGATGGCTTGTTCTGGAAAGTTTCAATAACCGACACAGGCATTGGTATAAACGAAAAGGACCTTAATAAACTTTTCTTACTCGATTCGAACCCAACCACCATAGGAACTTCGCAAGAAAAGGGAACAGGGCTTGGCTTGATTCTATGCAAAGAATTTGTTGAACGCAACGGGGGTGAAATTGGAGTACAAAGCCAGGTTGACAAAGGGTCTATTTTCTGGTTCACAATACCCGTTGCTGACTCGGAAATTCAGCCATAAACAGAAATTTACCTTAAGCATTGAAAATTTTAATTTTAGGCACAAGAGGAATCCCCAATCGGTACGGCGGATTCGAGTATTTTGCCGAAAAATTAGCCGAAAGATTAACACTCTTGGGCCACGAGGTTTTGGTTTTCGAACCAGTAAACCAAATGGTTTCCTCTATAATGCATGGCAAAGCCATCAAGTATCCGATTAAAGTTTCTGGTTGGCTTCCAAAAAACCTTCGAAGGCTACAGTACGATCTCAAGTCATTATTAGAAGCGAAAAGGTTAAATCCTTCGCTTATAATCCGTTGCGGATATTCGCATGCCATTTTTTTGCCATTTTTTGGTAAAACGTTTAGAAAAAAAATTGTAACTAACGTTGACGGGCTGGAATGGAAAAGAGAGAAGTGGAGTACTCTTGGCAGAACCTTTCTGAAATTCTGCGAGTACTTATGTGCCAAATTCGAACCTAATCTTATAGCCGACAGTAAGGTTATTCAAAATTATATGCAACAAAAATATGGAAGACAAATTGGATACATATCGTACGGTGCAGATATTCCCCCAAAAGCATCTGAGCAATATTTGCTGAAGTATGGGTTAGTTCCCAATGATTATCTGCTGACCGTAGCTCGTTTAGAGCCCGAAAACGGAATCGCTGAAATTATTGAAGCCTCAATAACCACAAACAGAAAAATAGTACTTGTTGGCCCTACTAATACTTCTTATGCAAAAAGATTGCTTTCGCAATACTCCTCCAATGGTTTAGTTCGCTTTTTGGGAGGTATTTTCGATGAGAACGTTTTAAACTCCCTAAGAACTTTTTGCGCTGCATATATACATGGCCACTCTGTTGGCGGAACAAATCCTGCCCTACTTGGCGCAATGGTAAGCGGATGCATTATTATTGCCAAAAACAATGCCTTCAACAAGGAGGTGCTTGGCGAAGAAGGCTTTTTTTACTCTAACCCTTCAGATTTAATTGATAAAATTGAAACCCTTTTAAAGCTAAAGGCTCCGGATAGAGAAAAATATCGAATTGGGGTTCAAGAAATAGTTCTAAAGAATTACCAGTGGGATTGGGTTGTTAGCTCGTATTTAAAGTATTCTTAATTGGGGATAAACGAACAAAACTGTCAAAAACAAGGACCAGTTAATAAGTTAGTTAATAAAAAAATATGGGTAAAAACGAAAATTTCTGCAAAAAAAAAGATAACAGTTCGCATTAATGATAATATTTGCATCAATATTCACCAAGCATTTATTTTCATTAATTAAACAAAATCAGGCAATTAACCACACAAACGCCTAACAATGGATGACAAACAGCACGAGAAGTTAGTTTATCTTCTCAACGAATTCTCTGAGGACGACGAACCCCCAAGTTATATATCGATTGTTAACGACACTTCGGAAGTGTCGTTCGCTATTAACAGGATTGGCTCGCGAAATGGTCAAGAGCGAATAAGCCCAAGCCCTCGATCAAAAGAATTTTTAGCAAAGCATTTTCCGAGTGCCACAGAAAAAGACTGGAACTCATGGCAGTGGCAAATACGAAACAGCATTACAAGTTTTAAGGGTTTGGCTCGCTTCATTGAGCTCGATACCAATGAACGGAGTGCCATTTCGGATACAAACCATGCCCTTCCCCTACGAATTACACCCTACTTTTTGAGCTTAATTTCAGATTCCGATCCGGAACAACCCCTGAGAAGGAGCATGGTGCCCACCCTTAGCGAACGAATTGCGAGCCCCGGAGAAAATACCGACCCCCTTTCCGAAGAGCACTATAGCCCAGTTCCCAATTTGGTTCACCGTTACCCCGACAGGGTTCTGTTTTTAGCTACCGGGTTCTGCTCGGCCTACTGCCGTTATTGTACCCGCTCGCACATGGTAGCCAAGGATAAGTGCCATGTTGGTATTAAAGCATGGCAGCCTGCCATAGAGTATATTCGCAATCACCCCGAGGTGCGCGATGTGCTTATTTCGGGTGGCGACCCGCTTACCTTGCCCGACTCGCATATTGAGTACCTTCTATCGTCAATTAGTCAAATACCCCATGTTGAAATGATCCGTATTGGTACAAAGGTACCCGCGGTTTTGCCTCAGCGCATAACTAAAAGTTTGGTATCAATTCTAAAAAAGTACCATCCACTTTACCTTAGCCTTCATTTTACCCACCCCAATGAGCTAACTCCCGAAACTGTAGAAGCATGCAAACGGTTAGCCAATGCAGGTATTCCGCTGGGAAGCCAAACTGTGCTTTTAAAGGGGGTAAACGATACCGTTAGCACCATGAAAGCCTTAATGCATGGATTGCTAAAAATAAGGGTTCGTCCTTACTACATTTACCAGTGCGACCCCATTCCAGGTTCGGCTCATTTCAGAACGAGCGTTTCGAAGGGGCTCGAAATTATTAAAGGACTCAGGGGCTTTACAACTGGCTATGCTGTTCCAACATACGTAATCGACGCTCCGGGGGGAGGTGGAAAAATTCCTCTTCTGCCCGACTATTATCGGGGCGAAGAGAACGGAGAGGTTATCCTTAAGAATTACGAGGGCGAACTTTTCCGATACCCAAACTTTATCGACTAAAAGTTATTTTTAATAGAATATTTGGGGGCTGCCAAAAACAGTCCCTCTAGGAGGAACTATATGCTTGTTGGATTCACTTACGATTTGCGCAGCGATTATTTAAAGGAAGGATACTCGCATGAGGAAACTGCCGAGTTCGATTCGGAGGTTACCATAAATGCCGTTGAAAAAACCCTGCTCGAATTAGGGTTTGGGGTGGATCGCATTGGTAATGCCAAAAGGCTTATTGAAGCCTTACAAAACGGAAAACGATGGGACATTGTTTTCAACATTTGCGAGGGTATGTACGGAACTGGTCGCGAAGCGCAGGTTCCGGCAATACTCGACATATATGGCGTACCCTACGTATTTTCCGACCCGCTGGTTCTGTCGCTAACGCTCCACAAGGGGCTTACCAAGCGAGTTATTCGCGATGCCGGTATACCAACGGCCAGCTTCGAAATTATTGAAAGCATTGACGATGCCGAAAGGGTAAATCTTCCATTTCCACTATTCGCAAAACCTGCAGCCGAAGGTTCGGGAAAGGGAATCGATGGCCGGTCGAAGGTTCATTCGCAGTACGAGCTTATTGAGGTTTGCGAACGTCTTTTAAAAACTTTTAATCAACCTGTACTGGTCGAAACGTTTTTACCCGGCAGGGAGTTTACTGTTGGCATTGTAGGAACCGGAAATAACGCCTTTGCTATTGGAGCCATGGAGGTAATTATTACTCCTAAAGCAAAGGAGCAAACATACTCAATGCACACCAAAGAGAATTGGAACGGTATTGTTGAGTACCGAATGGCCACAGGCAGCGAGTTGGCAGCTTGCTCCGAAGTAGCACTTAAGGCATGGAAAACTCTTGGCTGCCGCGATGGAGGCAGGGTAGACCTGAAAATGGACGAGCACGGTGTTCCAAACTTCATTGAGGTGAACCCCTTAGCCGGCATAAACCCCGAGTATAGCGATCTGCCCATGCTTGCCGCCAAAGAGGGAATTAACTTTAATCAACTAATTAAATTGATAATGGACTCGGCCATTGGTCGGGTACGAAACAACTTAAACAACGAAACGAAAACCGTTTTTGCATAGGAAATCTTTTTTTATGAGCAAACTGAACTGCGTTATACTTTACAATCAGCTATCCGAAAATCCAACCCCCGACGAAGCCGATGTGCTCGATCAGGTAAAGGTTGTTGGCGAAATGCTCGATATTTTGGGTGTAGCACACTCCGAACTAACCCTTTCGCTTCGGCTCGATTTGGTTGAACAGGAACTGAAGAAACGCAAGCCCGATTTTGTTTTCAATCTGGTAGAGTCCATAAATAACAACGGGAAGCTTTTAATCATTTCGCCTACATTGCTAACGGCTATGAATATTCCCTTTACAGGTGGCGACTTGGAGGCTACATTCGTTACCACCTCAAAGGTTCTTACCAAGGAAAAGTTGCTCTACGCCAATATTCCTACTGCCAAATGGTACAAGCCCAGCCAGGCAGCACAACTCGTAACGCAAAAGCGTTACATTTTAAAACCCATTTGGGAAGACGGCTCGCTGGGGATTGACGAGGAGAATGTTTTTTATGGCGACAATTTCAACTTTATTGAAAAACTCCCGGAATATAAAGATTCGGAGTATTTTATTGAGGAGTTTATCGATGGTCGCGAGTTTAACATTTCGGTAATGGGAACATCCAACGGGCCGCTTGTGCTTACCCCTGCCGAAATGCAGTTTATTAATTACCCCGAAGGAAAACCAAAGGTTATGGGATATACCTCGAAATGGACCGAGGACACTTTTGAGTACGAAAGCACTCGTCGTACCTTCGAGTATGACCCATCCGATAATGATCTTCTTTTAACGCTTAAAAAAATTGTTCGCAGCTGCTGGTTGACATTTGGACTGAGTGGTTATGCCCGCGTCGATTTACGGGTCGATAAAAATGGGAATCCATTCGTGCTCGAAATTAACTCCAACCCCTGCATCTCCCCCGATTCTGGTTTTCATGCAGCTTGCATGAACGATGGCATTCCCTACCACGAAGCCATACGAAATATTATTAACGACATTCGATTATTTAAAACCAAGCTATAATGGGCAGCCAAATTGCATACCGCACAGAGCCTACAACAGCCGATATTGAAAGCATAAGGGAAGTAATTGTTTCAACCGGCTTTTTCTACGACCACGAAATCGATGTTGCCGTTGAGCTGGTTGAGGAGCGATTGGATAAAGGGCTCGACGAATCGGGGTACTACTTCCTTTTTGCCGACACCGATGGTAAAACGGTTGCCTACGCCTGCTATGGTACCATTGCGTGTACTGTTGGAAGTTACGATTTGTACTGGATTGCAACCCATAACGATTATCGTGGAAAAGGCATTGGCAAGGATTTGCTCCGCCAGGTTGAAAACGATATTAAGCGAATGGGAGGACGAGCCATTTACATCGAAACATCGGCAAGGCCGAAGTACGAGCCAACCCAAAAATTTTACGATTCGTGCGGCTACCTTCGCGAAGCCCTTTTAAAAGATTTTTACGCCGAGAACGACCACAAAATAATATTTAGCAAAAAGGTTTAACCTCCTGACTTGTCCCTTTTAGTGCTGTCAAAATAATTTTGCAATAATCTCCTTTAT